>JANLYQ010000081.1:0-11725 GCA_031365725.1 Sporichthyaceae bacterium
CGGACATTGATGACGAGAACCAGCAGCACGTCGTCCTCGATGCTGTAGACGACCCGGTAGTCGCCGGTGCGCACTCGCCAGAGCCGCGGCGCGTCGTCGCCGGTGAGCATCTTCGCCGCCGGCGGTCGCGGTTCGTCGGCCAGCAGCGAGATGACCTTGGAGATCCGGTCTCGGGCGGATCTGTCGAGCTTGCGGAGCTCGCGCGCCGCTGCCGGACGGAACTTGACCCGGTAGGTCACGCCAGACCGAGGTCGGCCTTCACGACCTCCCAGGGGATCGAGGGGCCGTCCTCGTCGAGTGCCGCGCGGGCGGCGGCGATGTCCTCGGCATCCTCGAGCGCCTCGATCGCGCGGTCGTAGAACTCGGCCGTGACGAGGGCAGCGACCCGCTTGCCGTGGCGGGTGATGAAGACCGGTTCGCGACTTGACGCTGCAAGCGCCTCGGAGAAGTGCTCCCTGGCGTCGGTCGCTGTCATCTCGCTCACATATACATAGTACGAAACCGCGGTTACCGCGTCAATGGCCCTCGGGATGCACAGCACGGCGCGAGGACGTGAGGCCACGCAAAGATCTTCGGCAGGTCGTACTCGTCTGGCATCCAGGGCGACAACGGTCGTTGTCAGGCAAGAGGACGGTCCCGCGGGTTGGGTCTGGACGGTGAACAGTCCTGGGCGTGCGTGTTGTGCAACACCGCAGAGGCTTTCGTCGCGGCCCCTGTCACTCGACCATCGGCATTACTCAGCCACCTGTTGCCGTCGATGGAGACCGACCCAGCCGACCGGGTCGCGGGACTGATTCTCGGCGTGCCGCCGGGTGCCTGAGAGCGCCGTAACAGCGGCGACGTTCGAGGACTTGTGACCAATGTGTGACCAGTAGGCCCTCTGAGCCCTGAATCACAAGAGCAGAAGCTCTGTGACCTGCGGCCTCGTGTCCAGCGGTGTGTGTCCGAGGGGGGACTTGAACCCCCATGCCCGGTAAGGGGCACTAGCACCTCAAGCTAGCGCGTCTGCCAATTCCGCCACCCGGACGAGGTGTTGTGCGACCAGGGCCGACCGGTACCGCGTCGGCCGCGAGCGCGACGGCAACCCTAGCAAACCTGGGGGCGCGCGCCCGACGCCCGGCAGGACCCCTGCCTGAGGCAAGATGGCCGCCTCGCACCCGGAGGAGGACCTGACGTGAGCCAGACGACGGCCGGCACGCACCCCAGCGCCGAGGACGAGGTCGTCGACATCTGCCGCGACCTGATCAAGATCGACTCCTCCAACTACGGCGACGGCAGCGGGCCGGGGGAGCGCGCGGTCGCCGAGTACGTCGCCGCCCAGCTGGCCGAGGTCGGCCTCGAGCCCCAGGTCTTCGAGTCCGCTGACCGGCGTACCAGCCTGGTCGTGCGCTTCGAGGGCGAGGACAGCAGCCGCCCGGGGTTGCTCGTGCACGGACACCTTGACGTCGTGCCGGCCCAGGCCGACGACTGGACCCACGACCCGTTCGGCGGCGAGCTCGTCGACGGCTGCGTCTGGGGCCGCGGCGCGGTCGACATGAAGGACATGGACGCGATGGTGCTTGCGCTGGTCCGGCAGATGCGGCGTGAGGGGCGCAAGCCGCCACGCGATGTGGTGCTGTGCTTCCTCGCCGACGAGGAGGCCGGCGGTCGGTTCGGCGCGCACTGGATGGTCGACAACCACGCGGACCACTTCGAAGGCGTCAGCGAGGCGATCAGCGAGGTCGGCGGCTTCTCGTACTCGGTGGGGACGCAGCGCGTCTACATGATCGAGACCGCCCAGAAGGGCATCCACTGGCTGCGACTCGTCGCGCAGGGAAGAGCCGGTCATGGGTCGTTCCTCAACGACGACAACGCGGTCACCGCCCTCGCCGAGGCTGTCGGCCGGATCGGCCGGCACACCTGGCCGCTGCGGCTCACCCCGACGGTGCAGCGCTTCCTGGAGGAGATGTCGGACGTCCTCGGGGTCGAGATCGACCTGGCCGACCCGGAGCCGGCGCTGGCCAAGCTCGGCGACCTCGCCCGGGTCATCGGCGCCGTGCTGCACAACACGGCCAACCCGACGATGCTCAAGGCCGGCTACAAGCACAACGTCATCCCGCAGAGCGCCGAGGCCTTGATCGACTGCCGCTTCCTGCCGGGCTATGAGCACGAGCTGCTCGCCACGATCGACGAGCTGATCGGCCCGCACGTCCAGCGCGAGACGGTGATCCAGGACATCGCCTACGAGACGACGTTCGACGGTCCGTTGGTGGACGCCATGGTCGCCGCCCTCAAGGCCGAGGACGCCGACGCACGGGTCGTGCCGTACTGCCTGTCGGGTGGCACGGACAACAAGTCGTTCAGCCAGCTCGGGATCCGCGGGTTTGGCTTCGCCCCGCTGCGGCTGCCGGCGGATCTCGACTTCACCGGCATGTTCCATGGCGTCGACGAGCGGGTGCCGGTCGAGTCCCTGCAGTTCGGCGTGCGGGTGCTCGATCGTTTCCTCGCCTCGAGCTGATGAGAAAAGCTGGTCGCGGGTGCGACGTCACCAGGCTGTGCGGACCACCCTGATCACCTTGCGGCGCAGGACCACACGCCTGCTGCCGTCGGCGAACAGCCGCAGCCGGGCGAGCTCCCAGTGGCCGTACTCCGCCTCGTCGGTCAGCAGCTTGCGGGCCTCGCCGCGACTGGTGCCGCGCGGCAGGAACAGGTGCTGGAACTCCCACTCGCCCATTGCTGTGCCCCTCTCGTGCGCGCCTGGTCAGCGGCCCAGTCGGTCGGGATAGCCCATCGGTGGTGCTGACACGTCGTCCAGCGCCGAGCGGATCTCGCTGGGCAGGTCGAGGCGCTCGGAGCGCAACGTGATGCGCAGCTGCGCCGCCGTCCGCGCCCCGACGATCGGCGCAGTCACCCCGGGTGCGTCGCGCACCCAGGCCAACGCGACCTCGAGCGGTTCGGCCTCGAGCCCCTCAGCGGCGGTGCAGACCGCGTCGACGATGCGTCGGCTGCGGTCGTCGAGGAACCGTTCGATGAACGCCGCGAAGTGCGGTGAGGCGGCCCGGGAGTCCGACGGCGTGCCGTTGCGGTACTTGCCCGTCAGCACACCGGCACCCAGCGGTGACCAGGGAAGGACACCGAGGCCGAGGGCGGCCGCTGCCGGCAGCACCTCCCGTTCAATGCCACGCTGCAGCAGGGAGTACTCCATCTGCGTCGACACCAGGGGCGCCCGCCCCGGTGCGCTCTGCTGCCACGTCACCGCTCGGCCGGTCTGCCAGCCGGAGTAGTTGGAGATGCCGGCATAGCGGGTGCGGCCGCTGGACACCGCGAAGTCCACCGCAGCCAACGTCTCGTCGAGCTCGCTGGCGTCGCTCCAGGAGTGCACCTGCCACAGGTCCACATGGTCGGTGCCCAGACGCTGCAGCGACCCGTCGAGAGCATCGAGCAGCGCCCGCCGGGAAGTGTCGACCACTCGCACGCCGGTGCGTCGGGAGATGCCGGCCTTGGTGGCCAGCACGATCTCTTCGCGGTCGACGACCGAGCTGAGCAGGCCACCGATCACCCGCTCGGACTCGCCGTCTCCATAGCCCGCCGCCGTGTCGAGCAGGGTGCCACCGGCCTCCAGGAAGGCCGCGAGCTGGTCCTTGGCCTCGTGCTCGTCGGTGTCGCGGCCCCAGGTCATCGTGCCCAGTCCGAGGCGGCTCACGGTGAGCCCGGACCGCCCGAGCCGACGCTGCTCCATGACCTCCAACTTACCGAGGTACGGCCTCGCTAGTGTCCGGGACATGCGGCGACTGCAGCTCGGTCTCAACCTCGGCTACTGGGGCGCCGGAAACGACGCCGACAACCTCGTCCTTGCTCAGGAGGCTGACCGGCTGGGTTACAGCTCGGTGTGGGCCGCCGAGGCCTACGGCTCGGATGCCGCGACGGTGCTGGCCTGGGTCGCGGCGCAGACCGAGCGCATCGACGTCGGGTCGGCGGTCTTCCAGATCCCTGCGCGTACGCCGGCCATGACGGCGATGACGGCAGCGACGCTGGACACGTTGTCGGGCGGCCGGTTCCGGCTCGGCCTCGGTGTGTCCGGGCCGCAGGTGTCGGAGGGCTGGCACGGCGTCCGTTTCGACAAGCCGCTGGCCCGCACCCGCGAGTACGTCGCCATCGTGCGATCTGCTTTGGCGCGGGAGACCGTGCGGCATGACGGCGAGTTCTGGACCCTCCCGCTGCCCGACGGGCCGGGCAAGGCGCTGCGACTGACGGTGCATCCGGTGCGCGATCAGCTGCCGCTCTACCTTGCGGCGATCGGTCCCAAGAACCTCGCGCTGGCCGGGGAGATCGCGGACGGCTGGCTCGCGATCTTCTTCGCACCGGAGCACGCGGCCGAGCAGATGTCTCACGTCGCGGAGGGTCGGCGTACCGCCGGCAAAGACGTCTCGGACTTCGACGTGGTGCCGATGGTGCCGGTCGTGGTCGGCGATGACGTCGAGGCCTGCGCGGCCCCCCTGCGCCACTACGCTGCGCTCTACGTCGGCGGCATGGGCAGCCGCGAGCAGAACTTCTACAACCGGCTCGCCGTCAGGATGGGCTACGAGAAAGAGGCGGCAACCGTGCAGGACCTGTATCTCGCGCGCCAGCACCGTGATGCGGCCGAGGCGGTGCCACTCGCCTTCATCGACCAGACCTCGCTGATCGGGCCGGCGGAGCGCATCAGGGACCGGCTCTCCGCCTACGCGGAGGCCGGCGTGACCACCTTGTCTGTCTCGCCGACCGGCGCGACCGTCGAGGAGCGCATCTCGGTGCTGCGGACGATGGCCGACGTACTCGACGCGTCCGGACTGGGGGCCTGACCCATGAGCAGCATCAGCCTTCTCGACTCCGTCGTCCTCGGTGTGGTCGAAGGACTTACCGAGTTCCTCCCGGTCTCCAGCACCGGGCACCTCACCATCGCCGAGAAGGCCCTCGGCCTGACCATCAACGACAAGGGCGTCACTGCCTTCACGGCCATCATCCAGATGGGCGCGATCGGCGCGGTGCTGGTCTTCTTCTTCCGCGACATCATCCGCATCGTCACGGCCTGGGCGACCGGTCTGCGCAAGGCCGAGGTGCGCGGCACCTTCGACTATCGCTTTGCCTGGTTCGTGATCTGGGGCAGCCTGCCGGTGGCCGTGATCGGCTTCCTGTTCCGGCACGTCATCTCGGGCAGCCTGCGCAGTCTCTGGGTCGTGGGCGCCGCGCTGATCGCGTGGAGCGCGGTGATGCTGGTCGCGGAGCGCCGTGCCACCCAGACCCGACCCGAGCGCTCCATCACGCTGACCGACGCACTGGTGATCGGCGCGGTGCAGTGCATCGCCCTCATCCCGGGCATCTCCCGGTCCGGTGCGACCATCAGCGCCGGACTCTTCCGTGGCCTCGACCGAGTCGCCGCCACCCGGATGTCCTTCTTCTTGTCCATCCCGGCGTTGGTCGGGGCGGGGCTCTACGAGCTCAAGGACGCGGTCAAGGAGTCAGTGCCGGTCGCGCCGCTGCTGGTCGGCACGGCGGTGTCCTTCGTCGTCGCCTACGCCACGATCGCCTGGCTGCTGAGGTTCGTCGCCGGCCACCCGATCAGCGTCTTCGTGCCCTACCGCGTGGGTGTCGGCCTGGTGCTGCTCGGCCTGCTCGCCGCCGGCACCATCAGCGCCACCTGACGACGTACCCGACGATCTCTAGCCTTGCCCTGCTGACACCGGCGGCTTGGCGCCGGCGAGGAACGGTGCGGGGTCGAGGGTCTGGCCGTTGATGCGCACCTCGAAGTGCAGGTGCGGCCCGGTGGCGAAGCCGGTCGAGCCGATGACTCCGATGGCCTGACCCTTGACGACGCGGTCGCCCGGCTTGACCGCGAACGCCGCCTGGTGGGCGTACAGCGTGGTGAGGTGCAGACCGCCGACCGTCCCGTGGTCGACGACGGTCATGTTGCCGTAAGCCTCGTTGAACTCGGTGAACAGGACGACGCCGTCGTCGGCGGCGTAGACGATGCCGTCTGCGGCGCCGAAGTCGATGCCGGTGTGCATCTTCACGTAGTGCAGGATCGGGTGATAGCGCAGGCCGTACGGCGAGGTGACCACCCCGAGGCCCGGCAGCACCATGCGACCGGTCCCGTGTGGGGAGTTCTTGCCCTTGGCCAGCGCAGCGGCCGCCTGCACGATGCGCGCCTCGAGCTCGCCGGAGTAGGCGACGAACACGCCGGTCTGACGCTTGTCCTCGCGGATCGCCTTCTGGGTGGCATCCAACGCGGCCTGCCGCGCGGCCACCACGGTCGACACCTGCGCTGCTGCAGCAGCCGCCTGGTCGGTCTCGGTCTGCACGGCGGCCAGCGCCTTGGCCGCAGCCACCTGAGCCTCGTCGAGGCGACGCCGGGCGGCGTCGAGACTGGCCCGGGTGTTGATGAGGTCGGCCCGGTCCTCACGCAGCCGGGCGATCATCTCGTTGCCGGCGGTGCCGACGTTCTGGAGGAAGGCAAGCCGGTCGGCGAGCTGGTCGGGGGTCGTGGAGGAGAGCACGATCGCCCACTCACCCATCGGGCCGTTGCTGCGGTAGGCAGAGCTGGCCAGCCGTCCGAGGTCGCGCTCGCGCAAGGCGATGCGGGCGGCAACCGCGTCGAGGTCGCGGGTGGCGCGCTCCTCGGCCAGCGCAGCCGCTTGCGCCTCGGTGCGGGCCAGCTGGTCGGCGGTCTGCGCTGCTGCCAGCCGCGTCTTGGCGTCGGCCAGTGCCTGCTGAGCCGTGACGAGATCGGCTTCGGCGCCGGCGAGGGCCGCCGATGCCGAGAGCAGGGCAGCGGTGTCCTCGGCGTCCTGCGCTGCTTGCGCTGCGGCCTGCGCGGCGGCCTTGGCGGCGGCCTTGGGGTCCTTGGCCGGGTCAGTCACGCTGGGCGAGGACGTTGAGCCAGGTGCGGGCGAGCCGGTCGATGTCGGCGTAGGAGTCGTCGTTGAGCCGGCGACCTGGCGTTGCGCGGCGGCGGGCTGGCCCGAGACCAACGTGGAGCCGACCACGACGGCAGCGGCGAGGCAGGCCGCAACCAGCGGTGCCTTCACCCCCCGTGTGACCTTGCCCTGCATCGGTGCTCCACCCCTGATCGTGAGGACCGGCCGCGAGCGTGACTCGTGACCGGGTGACGCCAGCCCCCCGGCATCACCGCAAAACCGTCTGGTTCTTGCTGCCCTTAGTCCCTTCGGGGTCCATGGTGACCCTCTTGACCTCGCAGCGACAGTCGGTTGGCCCATCCGGGGGACTTTCTGACGGAACTGTCATCTCCCGTGAGCCGATGGTCCATCCTGCCCCGCACATTCGCACCCCCCACGGAGGGGGGAGGACACATGGCACAGTGACCACCCGTGACCACCGTCCTGCTGATCCGGCACGGCCGTACGACGGCCAACACAGCCGGTGTCCTGGCCGGCTGGACCGCGGGCGTCGGGCTGGACGAGACCGGCCGGGCGCAGGCGACCGCTCTGGGTGCCCGGCTGGCCGCCGTACCTCTTGCTGCTGTGGTCACCAGTCCGCTGCAACGCTGCCTCGAGACCGCTGACCTCGTCCTCGCGCCGCACGACCCGGTCGAACGCCATGTCGACGACCGGCTCGGCGAGGTCCGCTACGGCGACTGGACCGGCGGCGAGCTCAAGAAGCTGGCCAAGGACCCGCTGTGGAAGGTCGTGCAGAGCCACCCGTCGGCAATGGTCTTTCCCGGCGAGGGCGGCGAGGCGATGCGCGACATGCAAGGCCGCGCGGTCGGTGCAGTGCGCGACTGGTGCAGCCGTCTCGGCGACGACGCGGTGTTCGCCGTCGTCTCGCACGGCGACGTGATCAAGGCAATCGTCGCTGACGCCCTCGGCATGCACCTCGACCAGTTCCAGCGGCTGATGGTCGACCCCGCCTCGGTGAGTGTGATCACCTACACCTCGTTGCGGCCGTTCGTGGTGCGCAGCAACGACACCGGCGGCGATCTCGGCTTCCTGATCCCGGGCAAGAAGCGCGGCGGCCGCGGCGGTCGGCGTACCCGGGTGAGCTCTGACGCGGCCGTCGGCGGCGGGTCAGGCACCCGCTAGAGCGCTCCAGGCCACGACATAGGGTCGTCGCATGGCGCGCATCGTCTTCGAGTTCGACCCACCCGAGCGCTTCGTGGCGGGCACCGTCGGCGAGCCCGGAGCACGCACGTTCTTCCTCCAGGCCCGCGGTGACGGCCGGGTCACCAGCGTCTCGTTGGAGAAGCAGCAGGTTGCCGTGCTCGCCGAGCGGATCGAGGCCCTGCTCGATGAGGTCGTACGCCGGTCCGCCGGCCCGTCGCCGGCCGACAGCCTCTCGCCCGACCTCGTCGGTGACACCGCTGCGCTAGACACCCCGATCGAGGAGGAGTTCCGGGTCGGAACCATGGCCTTGGCCTGGGACGCTGACGACGAGCGGGTGGTCATCGAGGCCCAGGCCGTCACCGAGGACACCGACGCCGACGAGACCGAGGGCTTGCCCCTGATCGACGACGACGCGGTCGACGGGCCAACGCTGCTGCGGGTGCGGCTCACCGGCGCCGCTGCACGTGCGTTCGTCACCCGCGCCGAGGCGCTGGTCGCCGCCGGCCGGCCACCGTGCCCGTTCTGCGGCGGACCGCTCGATGCAGCCGGGCACGTGTGCCCCCGGGCGAACGGCTACCGCCGCTGACCGCCGCGGACGCCGTCGGCCCGATGGACGAGTCCACGGCCCTGCACCTGCTGCGCGCCGGCGAGATCACCGTCGAGGGCCGGCTCGTCGACGCCTCCAACACGACGCTGTTCTGCGACATCGTGGCCGACCGTCTCGTGGGCCGCTGCGTCTACAAGCCGGTCGCCGGCGAACGCGCGCTCTGGGACTTCCCGGACGGCACCCTGGCGGGACGTGAGGTCGCGGCCTACGCGGTGTCTGCCGCCAGCGGCTGGGACGTGGTGCCGCCGACCGTGCTGCGCGACGGGCCGTTCGGCCCCGGCATGGTGCAGCTGTGGGTCGACACCGACGAGACCGCTGCCGACCTCGTCGACGTCATGGAACCGGCTGCCCTGCCGACCGGCTGGCGCCACGTGCTCGATGCCCACGGCGCTCGTGGTGAGCCGGTGGTGCTCGCGCACGCGGACGACGTACGACTGCGACGGATGGCGGTGCTCGACGTGGTCGTCAACAATGCCGACCGCAAGGGCGGCCACGTCCTGATCGAGCCTGGGGGAGCGGTGCACGGCGTCGACCACGGCGTGTCGTTCCACACGGAGCCCAAGCTGCGCACGGTACTGTGGGGCTGGGCGGGTGAGCCGTTGCGCACCGAGGAGATTGCCGTTCTCGAGCGGCTGCAGGACGCGTTGACCGGCGATCTCGGCGCCACGTTGTCCGAGCTGCTGGCACGCAACGAGGTGCGGGCCTGCGCCCGGCGCCTGGACCGGCTGCTCACCGTCGGCACGTTCCCCCATCCGTCGGAGGGCTGGCCCGCGATCCCCTGGCCGCCGTTCTGAGCGGTCCCGGGTGTCCGGCAATGACCGCGCTCGGCACCCGTAGGATCCCGACGTGCTTCCCTGGTCCGCCGTCCCCGTCCCCGACCTGCCCGGACAGGGGCTGCCGCTGCAGCTGTTCGACAGCGCGTCGCAGAGCGTCAGGGCGACCGAGCCCGGCCCGACGGCGCGGATGTACGTGTGCGGCATCACGCCGTACGACGCCACCCACCTCGGTCACGCGGCGACCTTCGTGGCCTTCGACCTGGTGCACCGGGCGTGGCTCGATGCCGGCCACGACGTGCACTACGTGCAGAACGTCACCGACGTCGACGACCCGCTGCTGGAGCGGGCGATCCGGGACGGAGTCGACTGGCGTCAGCTCGCCGAGCGGGAGATCGAGCTGTTCCGCGAGGACATGACGGCTCTTGGTGTGCTGCCCCCGCGCGACTTCGTCGGGGCGGTCGAGTCGATCCCGGGGATCGTCGACATGATCCAGCGACTGCGCGAGGTCGGCACGACCTACGACGTGGAGCGGGACACCTACTTCTCGGTGCACGCCGACCCGGCGTTCGGCGAGGTGGCGCACCTCGACGACTCGACGATGACCGCGCTGTCCGCCGAACGTGGCGGCGACCCCGAGCGGCCAGGCAAGAAGCACCCGCTGGACTGCCTGCTGTGGCTCTCGGCCCGGCCCGGGGAGCCGTCGTGGCCGAGTGGGCGCTTCGACCTGCCGGACGGCCGTCCCGGGTGGCACGTGGAGTGCGCCGCGATCGCGCTGCAGCACCTCGGGGACACCCTCGACGTGCAGGGCGGCGGCCGGGACCTCGTCTTCCCCCACCACGAGATGAGCGCCTCGGAGGCGCAGGTCCTCACCGGAGCACCCTTCGCCCGTCACCATGTGCACGCCGGGATGGTCGGGCTCGACGGCGAGAAGATGTCGAAGTCCCTGGGCAACCTCGTCCTGGTCTCGGCGCTGCGCAACGCCGGACACGACCCGGCGGCGATCCGGCTGGCCCTGCTGGCCCATCACTACCGCACCGACTGGAGCTGGACCGAGACCGACCTTCCCGACGCAGAGTCACGGCTCGCTCGTTGGCGGGCGGCCGTCGCGCTGCCGACCGGTCCCGCAGCGACTGACGTGCTGGCCGGCGTACGACGTGCGTTGTCCGACAACCTCGACGCACCAGCAGCGCTGGCCGCCGTCGACGGATGGGCCGGGACTGCGCTGACCGAGGGCGGCACTGACGACGGCTCTCCGGACCTGGTGCGGCGCCTGGTCGACGCGTTGCTCGGAGTACGCCTCTAGCGGCTCGCGTCCGCCTCTAGCGACCGAGTCGCTGGTAGGTCGCTTCGGTGCTCTCCTTGGCTGCGCGCCACCAGTCCTCGTGACTGCGGTACCACTCAACGGTTTGCTCGAGGCCCGCACGGACATCGCCGTACGTCGGGGCCCAGCCGGTCTCTGCCCGCAGCTTGCTCGAGTCGATCGCGTAGCGCAGGTCGTGGCCGGGACGGTCGCTGACCAGGTCGTACCAGTCGACGGGTCGGCCGAGGATCTCCAGCAGCATCTCGACGACGTCGCGGTTGTTGCGCTCGCCATCGGCGCCGATGAGGTAGGTCTCGCCGAGGCGTCCGTGCTCGACGATGGTGACCACCGCGTCGTTGTGGTCGTCGACGTGGATCCAGTCGCGCACGTTGGCGCCGGTGCCGTAGAGCTTGGGTTTCACCCCCGACAGGATGTTGGTGATCTGGCGCGGGATGAACTTCTCGACGTGCTGGAACGGCCCGTAGTTGTTCGAGCAGTTGGACAGCGTCGCCTGCACGCCGAAGGACCGCACCCAGGCCCGCACCAGCAGGTCGGCCGATGCCTTGCTTGCGCTGTAAGGACTAGACGGGTTGTACGGCGTGGTCTCGAGGAACCGCGCGGGGTCGTCGAGCTCGAGGTCGCCGTAGACCTCGTCGGTCGACACGTGGTGCAGCCGCACACCGTGCCGCCGGACAGCCTCGAGCAGCCGGTAGGTGCCGATGATGTTGGTCTCCACGAACGGCCACGGGTCGTCGAGGGAGTTGTCGTTGTGCGACTCGGCGGCGAAGTGCACGACCGCGTCGGCGTCGGCGACCAGGCGGTCGACCAGCGCGGCGTCGGCGACGCTGCCCTCGACGAACCCGACCCGGTCGGCGACCGTCTCGAGGTTGTCGCGGTTGCCGGCGTAGGTCAGGGCGTCCAGCACCGTGAGCTGCCAGTCGGGCCGTGTCGCGGTGGTGCGCAGGAC
>JANLYQ010000082.1:0-3073 GCA_031365725.1 Sporichthyaceae bacterium
ACATGCATCTCCGCCAGCGACTCGGCGTGCGGGCCGAAAACTGCCCGCATCCGCTCCCAGAAGTCCGTCAGCCGCACGACACCAGTATGACGAGGCAACCTTTCGGCACTACCCGCGCGTCCACGGCACGGATGATGGTCAGGACAGCCCTCATCGCGACGACGTGCGACGGCAGCAGGACGGGAGACCGGCCCGGTGGACGAGCAGGACCGCGAGGCGTTCGACGCGTTCGCGCGCGGCAGGAGGCGCGAGCTGCTGCGCTTTGCCCACGCGCTGACCGGCGACCCGCACCGCGCCGCCGACCTCGTGCAGGACGCGCTCGAGCGCACCCTGATGGGCTGGAGCCGGATCGAGCGCAAGGACGACCCCGAGGCCTACGTCCGCCGCGCGATCGTCAACCGGCACGTCAGTGTGTGGCGCCGGACCCGGCGCGAGCGGCTGGTCGCGGACACCCCTGACACCGGGTACGCCGACCGCCCCGGCCACGACGACGCGCTCTGGGCGGCGCTGGCCACGCTGCCGCCGAGGCAACGCGCGGTGCTGGTGCTGCGTTACTACGAAGACCTCACCGAGGTCGACACCGCAGCGGCACTGGGCTGCACGGTGGGGACAGTGAAGAGCCAGACCTGGAAGGCGTTGAACCGTCTGCGGCAACGCGCGGTCGCCGACCCCGGAGGGATGCCGTCATGGACCTAGAGGACGAGCTGCGCGACGTGCTGAGCAGCCAGAGTCGTGAGCTGCCGGCGAACCTGGTGTCGCTGGCCGCGGTGCACGCGGGGGCCGACAGACGCCGTCGGCGACGAGCGGCTCTGGTCGCGACCGCGGCGGGTGTCGCGGTCCTCGCCACAGCCGCGGCGCTGGTGGGTCTGCCGGGCGTCGGTGGACTCCTCGGTGGCGGGGGTGGCAGCAGGGATACGGCGGGTCAGGGTCCGGACACCGCGACCTCGGCCTCCGGTGGCAACCCGACGTCACCGGCAACAACCGGCAGCGCGTCGACCTCCTCGACCGTGCGTCCCGTCGACCTGCCTGCCTGGGGGGCGGCCCGAGTCACGTCGATCACCGCGACCAGCACCCGAACTCTCGTGGTGCTGGGTTCCCTCGGCGACACCGGCGCGTGCACGCCACCGGACTGCGTGCGGCTGGCCGAGAGCCACGACGGTGGCGCGACGTTCGACCCGATTGCCGTCCCGGCCGATGCCCGCGCCGAGGGTGCGAACAGCCCGACCGCCGCCATGGTGGCCGACGTACGGTTCGGCAGCGGGGTCGACGGGTGGCTCTTCGGTGGTGGCCTGTGGGCCACTCACGACGGCGGCCTCACCTGGACCAAGGTCGCGCTGCCGGGGACCGTGCGCCGGTTGGAGTCGGCGGCCGGCCGGGCCTATGCGCTGGTCGACGGCACGGGTGACACCCAGACCCTGTGGTCGGCTGCTGTCGGCACCGACACCTGGTCGGCACAGCCGAACGTGACGGTGACTCAGCCGGGTGACCTCGCCGTGCAGGGCTCGCGTGTGGTGGTCCTCGGCGCCGGAAGCTCGCCGGTGTGGACCAACGTGAGCGGCGCTTTCGTCGCGACCGCCAACCCCTGCACCGGCGCACTCGAGACCAGGATCTCGGGCTCAGGCAGCCTGTGGGCGACGTGTGTGACCGGCACCGCCGCGTCGCTGGCGACGTCCACCGATGACGGGCGGACGTGGATCCCGGTGCCGATCAGTCCGGCGCAGGGGTCGCTGCCCAACAGCATTGCGGTCGGCGCCCGCACCACGGGTGAGGCGGTGATCGGTCTCGGCAGCGAGCTGCAACGGCTCGGCGCCGACGGCGGCACGACTCCGCTCACCGGCGTACCGGTGGACAAGGGCGCCATCAGCTACGTCGGCTTCACCAACCGCCAGGTCGGCTACGCGATCAGTGGGTCACGACTGCTGCGCACCGACGACGGCGGCACCAGCTGGGCCGCTCTCACCATCGGCTAGGAACCGAGCGGGTCGGCTCAGCAGACCTGGCTGAGCCGACCTGTCTCGAGGTCGTAGATGAAGCCACCCACCACGACGTTGCCGAGGTAGGGCCACGACCGCACCCGCTGCACGTCGGAGCGCAACGCCTCCTCCTGCTTGGTCGTGGTGAGGAAGGAGATGCTGCGGGTGTCGGGACCACCTGCAGCGGCGACCTTCTCGTGGATCGCCTCCTCGTCACCGGCGGCCATCGCGCAGCCGGTGTGCGCCACCACCATCACCCGGTCCACCCCGAGCAGGTAGTCGGCGAGCACGAGGGTGCGCAGCACGTCCTCGGTGACCCGGGCGCCGGCGTTGCGCAGGATCTTGGCGTCGCCGGGCGAAAGACCGAGCATGCGCAACGGGTCGATGCGGGAGTCCATGCAGGTGAGCACACCGAGTCCGCGGGCGGCCCGGGCCTGCAGGTGGCCCTGGGCGTAGCGCGCGGCGAAGGCCTCGTTGGCACCGAGCACGTCGGCAAAGCTGTCGTCGATCACGGCCAGAACCTTATGACCTCAGGTGAGCAGGAGCTTCTCCAGCCGGCGGCCGGTGACGAGGACGCCGACCACCCCGAGGGCGGCCAGCACAAGCACGTGCGTGATCGACAGCCACCCGACCCCGCCGGTCGTGAGCTCCCGCATCAGCGCAGCCGCGTGGTAGAGCGGGGAGAGTCGCACCACCCACTGCAGTGTCTCCGGGTAGGTCGACAGCGGGTAGAAGGTGGCCGAGAACAGGAACATCGGCAGCGTCACCAACGTCACGAACTCGAAGTCCTGCCACGACTTCATGTAGGTCGTGCAGGCCGTGCCGACCGCGGCGAAGGTGAACCCGACGAGGACGACTGCAGGCAGGGCGAGCAGCGCCCACCACGACCCGACCAGACCCGCTATGAGCATCACGACGAGGAAGACCGCGGCGTAGAAGGTGGCGCGGGCCAGCGCCCAGCCGATCTCGCCCACCGCCACGTCGACCGGGGTGACGGGGGTGGCCAGCACAGCGTCGTACAGCTTGTTGTACTTCAGCTTGAAGAACAGGTTGAAGGTGGCGTCGTAGAGCGCGCCGTTCATCGCCGAGGAGGCGAGCAT
>JANLYQ010000092.1:0-3266 GCA_031365725.1 Sporichthyaceae bacterium
CCAGTCACATGCAGCCGGCAGCTCGCTTCCGAAGGGCTCTAGCGTCGCTCTCCAATGGACCGTCGTCCCGGACTGAATGAATGGCCTCATCTGAGCCGCCGGATGTCCCGGATCGTCCTCCACGCCGATGGAAACAACGAAGCCGTGTTCAGACGCAGTTCCGCGGTCTGCGGCAGTCTGGAACCGGGCCGGTAGACCCGATCCACGTTGGTGGGGGGACATGAAGGCGCTAGACCCGTGCGGGCCGGCCTGAGCCATGAATTGACCCGCCTCGAGCAGCACTTGATCGAAAAGGACGCTGGCAATCTTGAGACGGCGTCTCACGGCACTGACAGGTCCCCCGGCGACGAGTGTCCTCGCGTTGGAACGCAGGGGAACCCAGAGCGTAGCTAGGTCCTCGGCTGTCACGGCTGCAGCATATGAAGTCAGCACTGCGGCTGCGCCAGGACGAAACAGGGAGCGTTCGGGTAGTGCCAACTATGCTCGGTTCAGCGAAGCAGTGGGCCATGTCGGTGTCGTCCATTCCTCCGCGGCCGCGTCAAGCGCGTGCATGTCTGACGTCGAAACGACGAAGGCATGTGCCGAATCAGTGGCTCGCATGTGCAGCGAGCCGGCCGGCGCCGGCTGAGTCCCCTGGGGTGGTGTAACTCGGGCTCCTGATCGTGGCCGGCATCGTGTCGGTCCCGGACGTTGAGGGGCCACCGCGTGAGGCTCTGTGAGAACCCACCAAGGCACTCACAGAAGCGGACTCAACACGATGGCCCTAGACGATTCTGCCCTGCTCGAGATGATCGAGATGCTCCGCACCGCCGACGGCGGGGAGCTGATGCGCCGGCTCCTCGGCGGGGTGCTCCAAGCCGTGGTGGACGCGGAGGCCAGCGCCCACATCGGCGCTGGTCCCCACGAGCGCACCGATGCCAGAACAACCCAGCGCAACGGCACTCGCGACAAGCTCGTCACGACCGCGGCCGGGGACCTGACGATCAAGATCCCGAAGGTCCGGACCGGGTCGTTCTTCCCGGCCCTGCTCGCGCCGCGGCGCCGGATCGACGTCGCGCTGCACGCGGTGGTGATGCAGGCCTACGTCGAAGGCGTCTCCACCCGCCGGGTCGATGACCTGGTGATCGCGATGGGTGGCACCGGGATCAGCAAGAGCGAGGTGTCCCGGATCTGCGCGCAGCTCGACGCGGAGGTCGCGATCTGGCGAACCAGGACCGTGGATCACCTCGCGTTCCCCTACGTGTTCCTCGACGCGACCTATTGCAAGGTCCGGATCAACTCCCGAGTGGTCTCCCAGGCCGTGGTCATCGCCACTGGTGTGAGTGCCGATGGCAGAAGGGAAGTCCTGGGCTGCGCCACCGGGGACAGCGAGACCGAGGCCTTCTGGACGGAGTTCCTGCGCGACCTGCGCGACCGCGGCCTGAGCGGGGTCCAGCTGGTCATCAGCGACGCCCACAGCGGCCTGGTCAACGCCGTCGCCGCGGTCCTGCAGGGCGCGTCGTGGCAGCGATGCCGAGTGCACTTCATGCGCAACGTGCTAGCCAAAGTCACCAAGGGCCACGCCGAGATGGTCGCCGCCACGATCCGCACGATCTTCGCCCAGCCCGGCCAAGCCGAGGTCCGGGCACAGGTCGACCTCGTCGCCGACATGCTCACCGCCCAGTTCCCCGCCGTCGCCCAGATGCTGCTCGGCGCCAAGGCCGACCTCACTGCGTTCGCGGACTTCCCGCACGCCCACTGGACCAAGATCTGGTCCACCAACCCCCTCGAGCGCCTCAACCGCGAGGTCAAAAGACGCACCGACGTCGTCGGGATCTTCCCCAACCCCGCAGCCCTGCTGCGGCTGTCGAGCTGCGTGCTCATCGAGGCCCACGATGAATGGCAGGACAGCGACCGCCGCTACCTGTCCGAAGAGTCCATGGCCCTGCTCAACCCACCCGCGCCGGCCATCCTCGACGCCAAGAAGCCACCCACCGCCAGGCCCACCAGGAGGCAGATCGCGGCTACGGCATAGTTGCTCTCACTCGCAGAGCACCACGCGACGAGTTACACCACTCCACGGGACGTCACCGGTCCCCGGAGCAGGCCCGCCACTTTCTGGCTCTGATGGACGGCGACCGGACGTATCCACTCTGGGCGTTTTTGCTCGGCTCCGGACTGCGGATCGGCGAGACCGTCTGGCTCCGCTGGTCGAACGTCGACCTCGAGCGACGGATCGTCCATGTCGTTGACTTCGCCTCCACGCTGGGCCACGACCTGGTCCCATCCTCCGGCAAGAGCCGGGACGCGGTGCGCAGCATCGAGCTCGACGACGAGCTCGTCCAGGTGCTGCGCCTGCAGCGCGCGACGCAGGCGAAGGAGGCCTTGGCTTCCCTCGCGTACGAGGTCAGCGACTTCGTCTTCACCAAGGCCGGCGGTGGCTCATACCACCCGCAGTACCTGTCACGGCTGATCGGGCGGTACTCCGAGGAGCTGAAGCTGCCGCGTCTGACCGCACACGGGCTGCGGCACACCAGCGCCACTCTCATGCTTGCCAGCGGAGTTCCGCCCAAGGTGGCCGCCGAGCGGCTGGGGCATGCCGATCCGAGCCTGTTCACCAACCTGTACAGCCACGTCACGCCGACGATGCAACGCGACGCCGCCGACAAGATCGGCTCAGCGCTTTTCAGCTGAGCCGGACAAGGTCGCCGCCCCGTGGGCCAAATGAGCCGAGTGGTCGAAGGTGAGGGTCGCTTCAGGCGGTCTTGGCGGGCTGCCCGCCGTAGCGCTTGCGAACGGCCTCCCCGGAAGTGCCGAGCATCCCGCCGATGGCCGACCATGACACGCCGGCCTCGCGGGCCTGTGAGACCACTCCCCCGGAGATCCCTGCATTATTGACGAGCAGGTCTGGCACCCCGTGATCGACCGCGAGTCGGCCGAATGCCTCTTCGACAGCGGCCGGGTCCCGCACCTCCAGCACCAACGGGTACGCACCCGTCTCCTGCGCCACCTGATCGAGGTCGGATGACGTGCGGCCAATCGCCACCACAGTCATACCCGTCGAGGTCAATCGTTGCGTCAGTGCCCGCCCGATCCCACGGCTCGCTCCCGTCACGACTGCAAGACGATTCGACACGCAACCGACCCTAGGCGACGGACCGACCCGGGAGGTCCGAGTCGACGAGACTGACAACCACCATGAGCGAGCCCTATCGGCACTTCGCGTACACCCTCAGCGGTGCACGCTATCGGCATGTCGGTGCCGTGCGGCGGATCTGGTGTAGCGC
>JANLYQ010000095.1:0-16458 GCA_031365725.1 Sporichthyaceae bacterium
GATCTCGATTGGCCGTAGCCAGCGCGCCGGCGAGCCCCTTCAACTCGGGGGCCGTCAAGGACGCAGGCGACGTGAACCAAGGAGCATCTCCCGTCCCGCTCGAGTACGTGCCCCGGTGGGCCACCGGCGTCGTCATCGGCGTCTTCGTGCTCGTCTGGATATCCGGCGTGACCGTGATCGCCAGCCACGACCTTCCCAGCCAACCCGAGTACCACGCGATCACGCACACCTACAGCGCGAACGATCACGGCACGGAGATACCGCTGTCCAAGGTCCAATACGAAGCCGCCGTGCGAGCTCAGGACCGCTTGTTCCTCTCGGGGGCACGCGCCATCATCGTGATAGGCGTGGGTGCGGCCGCCGACGAGGCGATCGACGCCGGAGTCGGTGTCTCCGCGAGCACGCAAGCATGGGGGCTTCGATCTGACGTCGGGGTCGGCCAGTAAGCGCCGCGGCTGGTGCTGAGGGCGCTCTACTACGCGTGGGCGGGCCGTCAGGATGACGTCGAGTGGGAAACACTTCAGTCGAGTGGGAAAGACTTCAATGGTCGATGTCGAAGATCCTGGCAGCCGTTCGACGTACGTGCGAGAAGCAACACCCGGCAACAAGTAGGAGTGATCAAGATGCCGCGTTTCATGGGATTCGTCAGGATGGAAGAAGGCGTCGGAACCCCGCCACAGGCACTGTTCGATGCGATGGACGCCCACCTCGGCGAACGGGCCGCCACGGGGGCGTTCCTCGACGGCGGCGGTCTGTACGGGACGGAGGACGCCGTGAACTTCGTGGTCCGCAAGGGCCAGGTCAGCCGGGTCGACGGACCCTACGCCGAGGCAAAAGAGGTCGTCGGCGGCTGGGCCATCATGCAGTACGACACCCTCGAGCAGGCCATGGCCGATCAGCAGGAGTTCGCCGAGCTGCACGCGAAGCACTGGCCCGAGGTCACCGTGATCTCGACTCTGCGCCAGATCTCCACAGGTCCGGAGGCCTCCGGCGACTGAACGGGACTCACTACGCTGGGCAGCGTGCCGGCACAGCCCAGTGCAGATGACCCGTCCGAGGCCATAGCCGCCGCGTGGCGGGCCGAGTCGGCCCGCCTCGTCGGCGCTCTCATCCGGATGACCCGTGATGTGGAGCTCGCCGAGGACCTTGCGCAGGACGCACTCGTGGCCGCGCTCGAGCAGTGGCCCATGACCGGCGTGCCGGACAACCCGATCGCGTGGCTGATGACCATCGCGAAGCGACGTGGGATCGACCACTTCCGCCGCGCCGAGAGCCTTCGCCGCAAGACCACGGAGCTCGAGCACGCCCGCGGCGGAGAGGAGGACGAGATGCCCGACCTCGACGGCCAGGTCGACCACATCGAAGACGACGTCCTCCGGCTCATCTTTCTTTCCTGCCACCCGTCCTTGACCGCCGAGTCCCGGGCCGCGTTGACGCTGCGTCTGGTCGGCGGGCTCACGACCGCCGAGATCGCCCGCGGGTTCCTGGCCACCGAATCCACTATGGGCCAGCGCATCTCGCGAGCCAAGACGACACTGGCCGCGGCTCACGCCGAGTTCGAGCTGCCCACAGGCCCGGAGCGGACCCGGCGTCTCGACGACGTCATGGCCGTTATCTACCTGATCTTCAACGAGGGCTACACCGCCACCGCCGGCGCGGACTGGATGCGCCCCGACCTGGCGAACGAGGCGATGAGGCTCGCGCGGATGCTGGTGGCAGTCGCTCCCGACGAGCCCGAGGCACTCGGACTCCAGGCGCTGCTCGAACTCCAGGGCTCGCGGCTGGCCGCGCGGCTAGACGAGCAGGGTGAGCCGGTCCTGCTGGAGGCGCAGGACCGGACCCGCTGGGACCAGTTGCTGATCCGGCGCGGACTTGGCGCCCTGCAACGGGCCGACCGGCTCGCCGCACGCGGCAAGCCGGTCGGGACATACTTCCTGCAGGCCTCGATCGCCGCCCAGCACGCCCGCGCAGATCGTGCCGAGGACACCAACTGGCGCCGGATCGCGGCTCTGTACGACGTCCTGGCCGCCGCCGCGCCGGGACCCGTCGTCGAGGTGAACCGGGCGGTCGCCTACGGGCGGGCGTTCGGCTCGGACGAGGGGCTGGCCGTGTTGGAGGCGCTCGGCGCACGCGTACTCGGCGACTCACCGCTCGTGCCGAGTGTGCGCGGAGACCTGCTCGAACGGGCCGGGCTGCACGCGGAGGCGAGCGAGGCGTTCACCGAGGCAGCCGCGCGCACCAAGAACGAGAGCGAACGTGCAGTCCTGCACCGTCGGGCCGACGTGAACCTGACGCGCGGGTCGACGCAGAGCTGATCCTCCGAGGCGCCTTCAAGCTTCGGACAACCCACGGGTCTCACTGGCTGTGTCCCCTTCGGACGGGCAGGGCATGCAGTCAGTCCGCGGTCTCCTTCTCGCCGGCGCTCTTGGCCGCCCGAGCGCGGGAGTTCCGGGTAGCCGTGAACTGTTCCGGACTCAGCCCGTACAGCTCGTGGGCTACCTGTTCGGCGTCCACAAGCGAACGGTAGGCAACCGAGCACGCAGCCAGGACCTGTCCGGCCGTCCACTGCGCCAGCGGGCCTGGGCACGCACCCTGGGACTCTCGTGCTCGTCTCGGACCACCCGATCGATGCGAACGTGGGCTCAGGAACGACGTCGAGCGTGTCGATAAGCAGGTATGAGAAGGCCCACGTCTGTGTCCCCACCGGTCGCGCTGGGGATCGGGGTGCTGGCCGCCGTCACGGGCTTCCTGGTCGTCGTGCGGTTGCAACCCGGAGGCCCCGCGGCGGCGCGCGGGATCGATGACGTCGGACAGCTGCTCTCCGCAGTGATCGCGGCTATGGCGGCCGGGTGGAGGTCGCGTCACGCTGCTCCACGGGCGGCGCGGGCGTGGTTGCTGCTGGCGGCGGCCACCGGATCGTGGGCTCTTGGGGAAGGCGCCTGGTCCTACTACGAGCTGTGGGCCGGTCGTGCGACCCCGTTCCCTTCGGTTGCTGACGCGGGATTCCTGCTCTTTCCAGCCTTGGCGATGGTCGGCTTGCTCGTGTGGCCCTCCGGTGCGCTCATCGGCGCGGCTCGGTGGCGGGCGCTGCTCGACGGACTCCTGGTGGCCGGCTCGTTGTTCATCATCACCTGGGTCACCGCACTCGGGACGGTCGTGCGAGGCGGCGGCGACGGCATGTTCGCCTACGCAGTCTCCCTGGCCTACCCGATCTCGGACCTGGTGCTGATGACGCTGACGGTCGTGGTCGCCGCGCACGCCCGGCAGACGACGCGCTCGGGGCTGGGACTCCTTGCGGCCGGTCTGGGTTCTCTTGCGCTGGCCGACAGCGGGTTCGCCTATCTGAGCGCGACCGGCACCTATGCGACGGGGTCTTTGGTGGACGCGGGGTGGTTCGGGGGGTTCCTGCTGATTGCTGCCGCCGCCTGCACGGCAACCGCGCGGCCGTCGGACGAGGTGGACGACACGACGCTGTCCCTGGAGTCGCGGACGAAAGCGCTGTTGCCCTATCTGCCGGCGGGGCTCGGCCTCGCGGTTGCGGTGACAGCCGAGCTGACCGGCCCTGGTCAACGCGTGTCGATCGCGGCTGCGACGATCGTGATCGCGAGCTTGATGGTGCGCCAGCTGCTCGCCGTCTTGGACAACCGTCGGCTTGTCGCCGAACTGGTGTCGGCCCAGCAGGAGCTGCGCTATCAGGCTTTCCACGACCCGCTGACCGGCCTCGCGAATCGAAGCCTGTTCACCGATCGACTGCGCCACGGGCTGCAGCTGCATCGTCGCGACATGCGCCCGCTCAATGTGATCTACGTTGATCTTGACGGCTTCAAAGCGGTCAACGACAGCCTCGGGCACGACGCTGGTGACCAGGTGCTCCGAGCGGCCGCCGAGCGACTGAGAGCGGTGACTCGCCCCGGCGACACCGTTGCCCGGATGGGTGGGGACGAGTTCGCGATCCTGGTCGAGGACGGCGGGGACGCCGTCACGCTGGCGGCCCGGATCTTGTCGTCCTTCACTCAGCCTGCAGCGATAGGGCACGAGTTCGTCTCCTTGGCCGGCAGCATCGGCATCGCCGGGCTCGGCTCGAGCGACCCGCCGATCGACCCGGCCACCTTGCTCCACCGCGCGGACGAAGCGATGTACCACGCCAAGCGAAACGGCAAGGGCTACGCGGTCATCTGGACAGACCTGCTGCACGCAGAGCCGGATCCCGGCCCGTTGCACCATGAATCGATCCGGGCCGCCGAGAACCACCCGACCTCGACCTAAGGGGCACAGCCGGGATCTCCGGTTCGCGAGATCATGGGATGTCGATAGGGCTGGACCTACACCTTCTGGCGACCGGGTTGGCCCGATCAGGTGTCGTACGAAGGACCGATGTGCACGGGCCTTGCACTGCCCGACGATGGACCATGACAGGACACACGGGGGGTGGGCACAGTCGCCCGCAGCACACGAGGGGGGTTCGGCAGATGGTGGCGCGGTGGCACGCACGAGGACAACAGGTGCGTGGGGGGCCGCGCGACGGGGGCGCCTCTGCTGTCGAGTACGGCCTGATCGTGTTCGCGATCGCTGCCGTCATCGCGATCGCTGTGTTCGCCCTCGGTCCGCCCGTGATGGGCATGTACGCCGACACCTGCACCGCCATCCAGGGCGGGGAAGCCGGGCCTACGCAGTCCTGCTGATCGGCCCAGCACGACGCCGATAACGTGGCTCCATGCCAACTCCCGGCCATGACAACTCGGCCGCCGCCCCCCGGTCGCAACTCTGGCTGGTGCGCCACGGAGAGACCGAGTGGAGCGCGGCGGGACGCCACACCAGCCGCACCGACCTGGATCTGACACCGGCAGGCGTCGCGGCCGCCCTGGGGGTTGGCGACAAGGTGGCCGGCACGTCGTTCGCCCGGGTGCTGAGCAGTCCGCTGCGCCGGGCCCGACGCACGGCTGAGCTCGCCGGCCACGCCGACGCCGATGTCGCCGAGGACCTGCACGAATGGGACTACGGCACCGACGAAGGGCTGACCACCCGCCAGATCCGCGAGACCCGGCCCGGGTGGACCGTCTGGCGTGACGGTCCCGCCGACGGCGAGACCGCAGCCGACGTCGGCGCGCGCGCTGATCGAGTCATCGACCTCGTCCGCACCGGAAACGCGCCCGTGCTGGCGTTCTCCCACGGGCACTTCTGCCGGGTGCTCGGCGCCCGCTGGCTCGGGCTGCCGGTCGGTGACGGCGCGCACCTTGCCCTGTCGACCGCTTCGGTGTCGGTGCTCGGCTGGGAGCGCGACACCCCGAGCGTCCTGCACTGGAACCACACTGGCACGCTCTGCTGACGCGACCTCCGGTGGCTGGCGCCGACCTGCCACCCGGCGCCTACGGGCGGATGCCGTCCGGCCGTGCCCGGGCCTCCTTGGTGCGCCGCTTCCACCTGGCCCGCTCCTCCGAGCGCAGTCGGGCGTCGTGACGCATCGCCATCCACCGGGCCTCGCGGGCCAGCTTGAGATAGCTCTCCCAGCGCCGCTCGGGCAATGCGCCTGACTCCAAGGCACCCTGCACCGCGCAGCCCGGTTCGCTGTCGTGGCCGCAGTCGCCGAACCGACAGGCCGCAGCGAGCTCCTCGACGTCGGCGAAGACGAGGTCCAGCGAGTCGGTGACGTCGGTCAGCCCCACGCTGCGCAGACCCGGGGTGTCGACCACGAGTCCACCGCCGGGCAGCAGCAGCAGCTCGCGGTGCACCGTGGTGTGCCGGCCCTTGCCGTCGGCGCGCAGCTCGCGGGTGAGCATCACGACCTCACCGGAAAGCGCGTTGGCCAGCGTCGACTTGCCGGCTCCGGACGGGCCTAGCAGCGCCAGCGTGCGACCCGCAGCGACCTGGGCCTGCACCGCGTCGAGCCCGGCACCGGTCGCCGAGCTGACAACGAGCACCTCCACCCCCGGCGCGGCGGCGGCGACGTCCTCGCGCCACCCGTCGGCGTCCGGCACGAGGTCCGCCTTGGTCAGCACGACCACCGGTGTCGCGCCGCTCCCCCACGCCAGGGCGAGGAACCGTTCGATCCGGCCCAGGTCGGGCTCGGGGTGCAACCCCTCGACGACGACCGCGAGATCGACGTTGGCGGCGAGAATCTGACCGTAGGAGCGACCCGGCGTGACGGCTGCGCGGACGAACGCCGTGCGCCTCGACAGCACGGCCTCGGCCGTCACCCGCTCGTCGGACCAGTGCCGCACCGCCACCCAGTCACCGACACAGGGCGTGGCGACCGGATCAGCCGTGGCGGCTGCCAGCAACGCGCCCGACAGCGTGAGTCGCAATGGTCCGCCGGCACCAAGGGCGTCGCAGGCGCCTCGGTCGACGCGAGTCACTCGGGCAGGGGTGTGCTGCTCGGCGTACGGCGAGAACAACTCGGCCCACTGGCCGTCCCAGCCCAGGGCGACGAGGTCGACCGGTGGTGCGTCGCCGACCGGCGGCGTGACGTACGACAACAGCAGCCCCTCATGACGAGGAAGCGGCCCGGCGTTCGGTAGCCGGAGCTTCGTTGGCGACGTTAGCCACCAACGGCAACGCAGCCAACGGATTTTTCGCCGGCGGCCGGTTGAGCTCGACCTCGTCCGATTCGTCCCGGCGCGCAGCGTCGAGCTCGCGACACGGCCAGATCGCCTCGACAGCGGAGTTGAGGGCGGCACCGATCAGCACGGCAATGGCGAGGACGTAGAGCCAGATCATCAGAACGATGGGCGCGGCCAACGGACCGTAGATGGACGTGCCGCCGACCGAACGACTGATGATCCAGCGCACGACAAAGCTGCCGGCGAACCAGATCACGACGGCGAGCAAGGCCCCTGGCCCGTCGCGCCGCCACGGCGTCCGCACCGGCGTGCTGACGTGATAGAGCGAGGTCAGGAACAGGACCGACAACAGCGAGGCCCCTGGCCAGTAGAGCGACTCGAGCAGCCCGACCTGGTGCGGGAAGAGCTTGCCCAGCAACGTCGGACCGGCAAGCACGAGTGGTACGAGGACCGAGCCCACGACCATCGCCGAGACGTAGAGGCTGAACGACAGTGCGCGGGTGCGCACGATGCCGCGCCGGCCGCCGAGGCCGTACATGATCGAGATGGTGTCGATGAAGACGTTGAGGGCGCGCGAGCCCGACCACAGAGCGAGCACGAAACCGATCGACACCAGGTCGAAGCGCCCGCTGCGAAAGACGTCCTTCAGCGTCGGGGTGATGACCTGGTTCACGCTGTCGGCGGTGAGCACCTGCGACGACAGAGCGACGATCCGGCGCTGCACCTCGAGGACCGCGTCGGTGCCCAGCCAGCCGCGGAAGTAGCCGACGCTCGACACCAGACCGAGCAGCAGCGGCGGCAGCGACAACAGCGCGAAGAAGCCTGCCTCGGCCGCGAGACCCGTGACTCGATAGCGGAAGCAGACTCTGGCCGTCTCACGGATCAGTGACCAGAGCACCCCCGGCAGCGCATGGGCCCGGTCGGGCGCGGCCGCCCGCCGCACCGGTGCTGCACGCTCCCCCATGGCCACAGCCTCACGGTAAGGCACCCATCCGGCGTCCGGATGCTGGACACGGCGGGGAACAGCAGATGCGCCGCTGTCACTGTCATGTGCATGAGCAGGAACGGTGCGCCGCTGGTGGCGCGACTCCACGTCGACCTCGGTCACGTATCGAGCTCGGTCTGTATGCGCGGCTGACCCGCCGCCCACCTTCCCGTCGGCGCGTGGTCGCGCCGCTTTCCGGCGTACGACTGCGTGCCTCCACCCGGAGCACCGCTCATGCCAGAACCACGGAACACGCACAGCAGGTCGACCAGCAGGGGGCAGGGCCAGTGGGCCCTCGGTCACCGCGAACCTCTCACCGCTAACGAGCGGGTCAAGAAGGACGACGACGGGCTCAACGTCCGGGCCCGGGTCGAGAACATCTACTCCAAGGCCGGCTTCGCCTCGATCGACGCTTCGGACCTGCGCGGTCGTTTGCGCTGGTGGGGGCTCTACACCCAGCGCCGTCCCGGCATCGACGGCGGACGGACGGCAGTTCTCGAGCCGCACGAGCTCGACGACGAGTTCTTCATGCTGCGGGTGCGTATCGACGGTGGGCGCCTGAGCACCGAGCAGCTGCGGGTCATTGCCGGCATCTCCACCGAGTTCGGCCGGGACACCGCGGACGTCACCGACCGGCAGAACATCCAGCTGCACTGGATCCGCATCGAGGACGTGCCCGAGATCTGGCGGCGCCTCGAGGCGGTCGGGCTGTCAACCACCGAGGCATGCGGCGACACCCCGCGGGTCGTGCTCGGCTCGCCGGTCGCGGGCATCGCCGCCGATGAGATCCTCGACGGGACGCCAGCGATCGACGCCATCCTCGAGAGGTACGTCGGCAACCCGGAGTTCTCCAACCTGCCGCGCAAGTTCAAGACCGCTATCAGCGGTTCACCTCTGCAGGACGTCGAGCACGAGGTGAACGACGTCTCCTTCATCGGCGTCGTGCATCCCGAGCACGGGCCCGGTTTCGACGTGTGGGTCGGCGGCGGGCTCTCGACCAACCCGATGCTCGCCCAACGCCTCGGGGTGTGGGTGCCCCTGGCCGAGGTGCCCGACGTGTGGGAGGCCGTGATCTCGGTGTTCCGCGATCACGGCTACCGCCGGCTGCGCACCCGGGCGCGGATCAAGTTCCTCGTGGCCGACTGGGGTGTCGAGGAGTTTCGCCGGGTGATGGAGCAGGACTACCTCGGCCGCGCGATGCTCGACGGTCCGCCCCCGCCGCTGCCCTACGGGTCGCGGGACCACGTCGGGGTGCACCGGCAGCAGGACGGCCGCTACTACGTCGGGCTCGCGCCGACTGTCGGGCGGGTCTCGGGCACCGTGCTGGCTCGGCTGGCCGACGTCGCCGAGGCGCACGGGTCGACGCGGGTGCGCACCACCCCGCACCAGAAGTTGGTGGTGCTCGACATCCCCGCCGACCGCGTCGACTCTCTCGTCGATGCGACGGCCGCTCTCGGGTTGATGGCCCGGCCCGGTGCATTTCGTCGGGCCACGATGGCGTGCACCGGCATCGAGTTCTGCAAGCTCGCGATCGTGGAGACGAAGGCGCGGGCGGCCAAGCTGATCGACGAGCTCGAGCGGCGACTGCCGGAGATGAACGACCCGAGCGAGCTGCCGATCACCGTCAACGTCAACGGCTGCCCCAACTCCTGTGCCCGCATCCAGGTCGCCGACATCGGCCTCAAAGGCATGCTCGTGCTGGGTCCGGACGGCGAGCAGGTCGAGGGCTTCCAGGTGCACCTCGGCGGCGGTCTCGGGCTCGACGCCGGCTTCGGTCGCAAGCTGCGCGGCCACAAGGTGACCTCCGACGACCTGCCTGACTACGTCGAGCGGGTCGTGCGCAGCTACGGCGCTGACCGACGTACGGGAGAACGGTTTGCCCAATGGGTGGCCCGCGCAGACGAGGGGAGCCTGCGATGAGCGAGGCGCGTGCGGTGCCCTTCTACTGCCCGTTCTGCAGCGGCGAGGACCTGCGGCCGCACGAAGATGCCCACGGGGCCTGGCACTGCCGATCGTGCACGCGGGTCTTCACCCTCAAGCTCGTCGGCCTGGTGACGTCATGAGTGCCGCGACGCTGATCAGTCCGATGCCGACCCACGGCCCCGCGGAAAGCCTTGCCGAGCATCGGGAGGCGCTTGCCCGCCGCGCGGCCTGGCGACTCGAGGACGCGTCTGCGGAGACGATCATCCGGTGGGCGGTGCGGACCTTCGGTGCTCGCTTTGCCATCACCTCGTCAATGGCCGACGCCGTGCTCATCGACCTCGTGGCGCGGGTGGCTCCGGGCACCGACGTGTTGTTCCTCGACACCGGCTATCACTTCGACGCGACGCTGGTCATGCGGGACACGGTGGCCGCGACGTTCCGCGGGCGGCTCAACGTGGTGACGGTGACGCCCGAGCAGACCGTGATCGAGCAGGACGCCGCGCACGGTCGCAACCTGTTCGCCAGCAACCCTGACCGGTGCTGCTTCCTGCGCAAGGTGCTGCCGCTGGACCGGGCGCTGGCCGGCTACGACGCGTGGGGGTCGGGCCTGCGTCGCGACGACTCGCTGGCGCGGTCTCGCACCGAGGTCGTCGACTGGGACCGGCGCAACGGCATGGTCAAGGTCAACCCGCTAGCGCGGTGGAGCCAGAGCGACGTCGACACGTACGTCGAGCGCCACAACGTGCTGACCAACCCGTTGCTGGACGCGGGATTTGCCTCGGTCGGCTGCGCGCCGTGCACCCGCCGCGTGGACACCGGGTCGACGGTGGACGTCGGCTCGCGCGCCGGGCGCTGGGCGGGCCTCGACAAGACCGAGTGCGGGATCCACGTCGTCGGGCCGGCGTGAGGCAGTCATGAGCACCCCTGCCTATCCCCTCTCACTCGATGTGACCGGGCGCCGTGTGGTCGTGGTCGGTGGCGGCCCGGTAGCCGCGCGTCGTGCAGCTGCCTTGGTCTCGGCGGGCGCATCGGTGTCTGTCGTGGCGCCC
Organism: Sporichthyaceae bacterium; assembly: GCA_031365725.1. Taxonomy (GTDB): domain Bacteria; phylum Actinomycetota; class Actinomycetes; order JACCUZ01; family JACCUZ01; genus JANLYQ01. Next base: position 10,515 of record JANLYQ010000095.1, read on the forward strand.
GCGGTCTGTGAGGACCTGCACGACCTCGCGACTACCGGGCACGTGCAGTGGTCGGCGCACGACTATTCCGACGGCGACCTCGACGGAGCCTGGTTGGTGCACACAGCGACGGGCGACCGAGCCACCGACCATCAGGTTTCGGTTGACGCCGAGCTCTCGCGGGTGTGGTGCGTGCGCGCCGACGACGCCGCCCTGTCGGCGGCCTGGGTGCCTGCGGTCGCCAGGTCCGGCTCGGTGACCGTCGCCGTGACAGCAGGTGGGGACCCCCGTCGGGCGACCACGTTGCGCGACGAGATCGGTTTGCGCCTCGACGCGGGCGACCTGCCGGTGCGGCACCGTCGGCTTCCGGTCGACGGGGTTGGTCAGGTGTCCCTGGTCGGCGGCGGGCCGGGCGACCCGGGTCTGATCAGCGTGCGTGGCCGGCGCCTGCTGGCCGAGGCGGACGTCGTGCTCGCCGACCGGCTCGGTCCACGCGCTCTGCTCGACGAGCTGGACCCCGAGGTGGAGGTGGTCGACGTCGGCAAGACGGCGGGGCACCACCCGCTGCCGCAGGAGGAGATCAACCGGCTGCTGGTTGCCTACGCGCTGGCCGGTCGCCGCGTCGTCCGGCTCAAAGGTGGCGACCCGTTCGTCCTCGGCCGTGGCGGCGAGGAGGTGCTGGCCTGCCGGGCCGCCGGTGTGCCGGTCGAGGTGGTGCCGGGCGTGACCAGTGCCGTGGCTGTCCCTGCTGCCGCGGGGATCCCGGTCACCCAGCGCGGCGTCTCCCGTCAGGTGACGATCGCCTCAGGTCACGAGGGGCTGGACTGGGCCTCGCTGGCCGCACTCGAGGGCACCCTCGTGCTCCTCATGGGAGTCGAGGGTCTGGCCGCTGCCGTCACCGGGCTCACGGCCCACGGCCGGCCCGCAACGACACCGGTGGCGATCGTGGAGTCGGGCTGCACCCCGGCGCAGCGCACCACGATCGGCACCCTGGCCACGATCGTCGAGCTGGCCCGGGAGCGCGAGGTGCGACCACCAGCTGTGGTGGTCGTCGGCGACGTCGTGGACCTGCACGCGATCCTCGGCTGATGACGTCGCTGCCCGACACCTCGCCGAGGACAGTTTCGACGTCCACCTCCCGCCCGGTCCTCGTCGGCGTGGCTCATGGAAGTCGGGACCAGGCCGCCGCGGTCGCCGTGGAGGCCCTGCTGACGGTCGTACGGGCGACTCGTCCCGCCCTCGACGTCCGCGCGGCCTACCTCGAGCACGGGCAGCCCGTACTGGCTGACCTCGCCGCCGGGCTGAGCGCAGCAGGTCAGTCCTTCGTGACGGTGCCCCTGCTGCTGGGGGCGGCGTACCACAGCCGGGTCGACATCCCGGCGGCCCTGGGTGACGCGCCCGGCACGGTGCAGGCCGGCGTGCTGGGTCCCGACCCGCTGCTGCTCCGGGCGCTGGAGCGTCGCCTCAGCGAGGCCGGGGTGGCTATCGGCGACCCGGCCGTGGCCGTGGTGCTCGCGGCCGCCGGGTCGGCCGAGAGCCCGTCCCTGGACGCCGTACGCGGCCTGGCGCAGCAGTGGCGCACGGCAGGGTGGTTCGCCGTCGAACCAGCCTTCGCCTCTGCGGCCGAGCCAGCCGTCGAGGACGCTGTGAGAGGGCTGCGGGCAGCCGGCGCCCCGCGGGTGGCGGTGGCGACCTACCTGCTCTCCCCCGGCCTGTTCGCCGACAAGGTGGCCGCTGCCGGCGCCGACGTCACCAGCGCGCCGTTGACGGATGCACCCGAGGTCGCCGAACTGGTGCTCCTCCGCTACGACGCAGCGGCCCGGCCCGTGGGCGCGCACACCCGTGCAGATAGTGATCACAAGTAGTCAGGTGGACCGGGCAGGTGCTCCGAAATCCTGAGAGCCGCCGTGCACCTGGCCACATCTGACGACGCGGAACCGGCTCGGCCCCGACCCGGCGGCAGGGCACGACGATTCTTGTCCGTGGCCGTCGTAGCCGTGGTCGCGGTTGGTGGCAGCAGAGCGGGATCAGCTTGCGCGCCGCCTACAGCCTCACTGCTCGCCACGACTGCAGCTGACGGCACAGTCATCGACGCCACCGTCATGACGCCAGAGTCATTGTTGACCGGGGCAGAAGACCTGAACCCGGTTCCGCCAGTCCCCGCCCGCCTACTGCCCTGCCCACATCCACGGAGGCAGCGCGTGAGGCGGTTGGCCCCGTGCTCTGCTCAGCCCGCCTACTGCCCTGCCCACATCCACGGAGGCAGCGCAGTAGGCCATGCGCAGTACGCCCGACGCCCGACGCCCGACGCGAACGCGCCGCGGCTCCTGCATCGGCGGCCTTCGAGACCCGCTCATCCACACCCTGTACGACAGTCCGCTTGTCCACAGATCCGTGGCCCGTCGGGGCGACGACCCGTGACTGGCCCACCCTGGCCCCATGACGGACAGGTCAGGGGACACGGCAGCGGCGGCGCTGATCCGCGCTGTACGTCGCCGAGCCGGCCTGTCGCAACGTGAGCTGGCCGAGCGGGCGGGGCTGCGACGGCAGGTCGTGGACCGGATCGAGTCTGGGACCACCGCATCCCCGACGTTCGACACGGTTCAGAGCCTGGTGCAGGCAGCCGGTCGGCACCTCACCCTTGACGGGGAAGCCGCCCCTCCGCCGGCAACCGACACCGACCGGCTGCGGGACCGCGGGCTGCGCCGCTACCCAGCCCACCTGGACGTCCGTCCGGTCGACCGGTTCGGCAGTTGGTGGGTCGACTGGGCGATCCTGAGCACCTACTCCTCTCGCATCTGGCACCAGGCGCCCCGTCAGCGACCGACGCACACCTTCGATCTGTCACGCGAGCGACGCGACTACGCTCGGACCCGTCCCCGAGACGTCGACCCGAGGAGCCGGGCAGTGATCCAGCAACCGAGCGAGAACCTGACCGACCCTGCCCTGTCCGTGGCCGACCCGGAGATCGCCACCCTGGTCACGGCGGAGGCCGAGCGGCAGCGGGACTGCGTGCGCCTGATCGCCTCGGAGAACTACGTCTCCAAGGCCGTCCTCGAGGCCACCGGGTCGATGCTGACCAACAAGTACTCCGAGGGCTACCCCGGCAAGCGTTACTACGAGGGTCAGCAGGTCATCGACCAGATCGAGACCCTCGCCATCGACCGGGCCAAGGCGTTGTTCGGCGTCGACCACGTCAACGTGCAGCCCTACTCCGGCTCCCCGGCCAACCTCGCGATCTACCTCGCGTTCCTGAACCCCGGCGACACCGTGATGGGCATGGCGCTGCCGATGGGCGGCCACCTCACCCACGGCTGGGGCGTCTCGGCGACCGGCAAGTGGTTCAAGGCGGTGCAGTACGGCGTGACCAAGGAGACCGGTCGGGTCGACCTCGACGAGGTACGCGACCTGGCCCGCGCCGAGCGGCCCAAGGTGATGTTCTGCGGCGGGACCGCGGTCCCCCGGACCATCGACTTCCCGGCGTTCGCCGAGATCGCCCACGAGGTCGGTGCTGTGCTGGTCGCCGACATCGCACACATCTCCGGCCTGGTCGCGGGTGGCGCGCACCCGAGCCCCGTCGGGCACGCTGACGTCATCTCCACCACCACCCACAAGACGCTGCGCGGCCCCCGTGGCGCGATGCTGATGAGCACCGAGCAGCACGCCAAGGCGCTGGACAAGGCGATCTTCCCGGGTCTGCAGGGCGGCCCGCACAACCACACCACGGCTGCCATCGCGGTCGCGCTGAAGGAAGCCAGCACCCAGGCCTTCCGCGACTACGCCCACGCGATCGTGGCCAACGCGAAAGCGCTCGCCGAGGGCCTCAGCAGCCGCGGCTTCGACCTGGTGTCCGGCGGCACCGACAACCACCTGCTGCTCGTCGACCTGGCCAACAAGGCGGTGTCGGGCAAGCTGGCAGCCAAGGCGCTGGACCGGGCCGGCATCGAGCTCAACTACAACACCGTGCCGTTCGACCCGCGCAAGCCGTTCGACCCCTCGGGGGTGCGCATCGGCACGGCGGCCGTCACCAGCCGGGGCATGACGACCAGCGACATGGACCGCATCGCCGGCTGGATCGACGCCGTCGTGGCGGCCGAGGCCAGCGGCGACGAGGCCGGTGTGGAAAAGGTGGCCGGTGAGGTGCGCGAGTTCACCCGCGGCTTCCCGGTGCCCGGCCTCGACTGACCAGACCGGCCGGGGCGACGTACGCCCGACAGCGACGATCAAGGACAATCACCCGCATGGAGATCTGGCCCGGCACTGCCTATCCGCTCGGCGCGACGTTCGACGGGGCGGGCACCAACTTCGCCTTGTTCTCCGAGGTCGCCGACCGCGTCGAGCTGTGCCTGTTCGACGGCAGCGACGGCAGCCGCCGGCTGACCGAGACCCGGGTCGACCTGCCCGAGTCCGACGGGTTCGTCTGGCACGGCTACCTGCCGCGAGTAGGCCCGGGCCAGCGCTACGGCTTCCGCGTCTACGGCCCGCGCGACCCCGCCCGCGGGTTGCGGGCCAACCCGTCCAAGCTGCTGTTGGACCCCTACGCGAAGGCCGTCGAGGGCCAGGTCGACTGGGCCGAGTCGCTGTTCGACTACCGCTTCAACTCCCAGGGCCGGGTCAACAACCTCGACTCCGGACGGCACGCCCCCAAGTCCGTGGTCATCAACCCGTTCTTCGACTGGCAGAACGACCGCCAGCCCAAGACGCCGTACCACCAGACCGTCATCTACGAAGCCCACGTCCGAGGTCTCACGATGACCCACCCGGCCCTCCCGGACGACATCCGGGGCACCTACGCGGGCATCGGGCACCCCGCAATCATCGAGCACCTGCACCGGATCGGCGTCACCGCGATCGAGCTCATGCCGGTGCACCAGTTCGTGCAGGACCACCACCTCGTCGAGCGCGGCCTGTCCAACTACTGGGGCTACAACACGATCGGCTTCTTTGCCCCGCACAACGCCTACAGCTCCAGCGGCCAACGGGGCCAGCAGGTGCTGGAGTTCAAGGCGATGGTGCGTGAGCTGCACGTCGCCGGCATCGAGGTCATCCTCGACGTCGTCTACAACCACACCGCCGAGGGCAACCAGATGGGCCCGACGCTGTCGTTCCGCGGCATCGACAACCAGGCCTACTACCGCCTCGTCGAGGACAGCCCCGAGCACTACTACGACACCACCGGCACCGGCAACACCCTGCTGATGCGACACCCGCACGTGCTGCAGCTGATCATGGACTCGCTGCGCTACTGGGTGATCGACATGCACGTCGACGGCTTTCGCTTCGACCTTGCCTCGACACTGGCCCGCCAGTTCCACGAGGTCGATCGGCTTTCCGCGTTCTTCGACCTCGTGCAGCAGGACCCGGTGGTCTCCCAGGTCAAGCTCATCGCCGAGCCGTGGGACGTCGGCGACGGCGGCTACCAGGTCGGCAACTTCCCGCCGCTGTGGACCGAATGGAACGGCAAGTACCGCGACACCGTCCGCGACTTCTGGCGCGGCGAGCCGGCAACCCTCGCGGAGTTCGCGTCACGCCTCACCGGGTCCGCCGACCTGTACCAGGGAGACGGCCGCCGGCCGCTGGCCTCCATCAACTTCGCCACCGCGCACGACGGCTTCACCCTCAACGACCTCGTGACGTACAACGACAAGCGCAACGACGCCAACGGCGAGGGCAACGCCGACGGCGAGAGCCACAACCGGTCCTGGAACTGCGGGGTCGAAGGCCCGACCGACGACCTCGAGGTGCTGGCGCTGCGCGAGCGGCAGAAGCGCAACATCCTCACCACGCTGTTCCTCTCCCAGGGCGTCCCGATGCTGTTGCACGGCGACGAGCTCGGCCGCACCCAGGAGGGCAACAACAACGTCTACTGCCAGGACAACCCGATCGCCTGGGTCGACTGGGCCTTGGCGAAGGAGAACTTCTCCCTCACCGATTTCGTCGCCTCACTGGTCCAGCTGCGCAAGGA
>JANLYQ010000097.1:0-14064 GCA_031365725.1 Sporichthyaceae bacterium
CCGTTCCTTGCCTACGACGTCGAGATCAGACGGGTGCTGTTCTCCACCAACGCGATCGAGTCGCTCAACGCCCGCTACCGGCGGGCAGTCGGCGCGAGAGGGCACTTCCCGACCGAGCAGGCAGCACTCAAGACCCTCTACTTGGTCACCCGCGGCCTGGACCCCAAAGGCACCGGGCAGGCACGATGGACCATGCGGTGGAAGCCCGCGCTCAACGCGTTCGCCATCACCTTCCCCGACCGCATGCCCGCAGCAGAAAACCTCTGATGATCAACGCCAGAAACACCGTTCGTCGGACACTCCCCGTTCGATCACCTACCTCGGCTAGAGGCGGCCAGAGGGCGACTTCCGAGACAGCATGCAGATGCGTAGCCCAGCCCTCTGCATCACTGGATCGCGGTTGGCGACGACACGTCAAGGTCGAAGACCGAGTCAGTCGGCACACACTTGCATTGACCGGGTGCGCCGTCTGGAGTCGTGGTCATCAAGAGGTGCTGGGCAGGGATCCCGCCTCGAGTTGACCCGCGCACGAAGATGCAGCAGCGCCCGGGGGTGTTGCTGGGCATGAGGGCGTTCGCGTTCATCATGTCCACATCGCGGCCGAGTCTCGGTCCGCTACGCCGAGCGGGAACAGCCGAGAAGTCGAGGGGAGGTGTGAGTCCTCGAGGCGAAGGCGGTCACCACGTGGGTCTGAGTTCTGCCCCCGGACTCGTTGCACGACCGTTCTCCGGGCGCGTCGACGGGAAAGTCGACGGCGAGCTCGACGACGTTGTGCCTACCGATGTATAGACGTCGTCGAATGCCTCCCTCGGTCCCGGCGGACGAACTCGATGGCAGCGGGGTCGGTTGCTCGGGTGGTCGGGACGCGGCGCAGCGGTCGTCGCCGATCGCCGACTCCTGCGCCAAGTAGCCGTTCTTCGGCAACTGTTTCGGCAACTGTTTCGGCAACTCCGAGGCTCACGCTTGTCGTCTCGGGTGTCGAGTCGGCGCCCAGGTGCCCAAGGAGGCGGGTGATGAGCACAGCAGCGATCTCGATCATGGCCGCCGGTTCATGCTCGATCGTCGTCGCGGTGCCGACCAATCCCGTTCGGTGGGTGTTGGTTTCCACCGGGGTGGGCGAAGCCCCCGAGGGACTATCGGACTCGCGGACACCATGACCGGTTCGGTGTTCAAGCGCTGCGGCTGCGCCGACTTCTCGGGTGGGCGGTTGGACGCCGAGTGCCCGAACCTGAAGAAGTTCGACCATGGCTCCTGGTACTACCAGGTGGAGCTGCCGCCGGAGCCGGACGGTCAGCGCCGGCGGGCTCGCAAGGGCGGGTTCGTCACCAGGCGCGAAGCCCAGCAGGCGCTTGTCGACCTGCTCGACCGAGTCAACAAGCGCACCCGTGTCGAGCCGGGCAGGGAGACAATCACCGTCTACCTGGACCGGTGGTTGGCCGCCAAGAGTGGGTTACGGCAGACAACACGTCGGTCTTACGAGATCCACTTCCACCTCTACCTCACGCCCGGCATCGGGCACTTGCGGCTGAGCCAGCTCAGGGTCGAGGACGTCGAAGACCTCTACACCGCGTTGCGTGATCTCGGGACGGCGACGACAGCCTCGCCGATGCTGGCACGCATGCTCGCAGCCCGTCATGCCGCAGGCGGCGCGCGGCCACTCAGCGACGCCTCGATCCGCCGAGTCCACGCGACCCTGATGTCCGCGCTGAACAGCGCAGCGAAACGACGTCTCATCCCGTTCAACCCCGCCGCGCACGTCGAGCTCGCCACCGGCAAGCGACCCAAGGCGGCGCTCTGGACCGACGAGCGGGTCACGGAATGGCGCCGGACACATAAGCGGCCCAAGGTCGCGGTCTGGACCCCTGAGCAGACCGGTGCGTTCCTCGACCATGCAGCCTCGGATCGGCTCTACGCCCTCTACCACCTGATCACCTTCCGCGGGCTGCGCCGCGGGGAGGCCGTCGGACTCCCCTGGGCCGAGGTCGACATCACCGGGCGCACCCTGATGGTCAACGAGCAGATCGTTCAGCTCGGCTACCGCACCGAGACCGGCCCACCCAAGGCCGACAGCGCGCGTCGGGTCGCCCTTGACGACGACTCGGTCACCGCACTGCTCGCCCACAAAGACAGGCAGGACGCGGAGCGTCGTGCCTGGGGACCGGCCTGGGTGGAGACCGGACTCGTCTTCACCCGGGAGGACGGCTCAGCGCTGCACCCCGAGTACGTCACCCGCCACTTCGAGCACCTCGCCCGCGACGCCGGCCTCCCGCCGGTCCGGCTGCATGATCTCCGGCACGGCGCAGCGACCCTCGCGCTGGCCGGCGGAGCCGACCTCAAGACGGTCTCGGAGATGCTCGGGCACTCCACCATCACCATCACCGCAGACACCTACGCCAGCGTCCTGCCCGAGGTCGCCCGCCGCGCCGCCGAAGCCGCCGCCCGCCTCGTCCCACGCAGTCAGCCGAAGGAGCAACCGATGCAACTGGAAACACGCCTCGGACCGCCCGGCCCCACCGCGGCCCCACGCGACCCCCAAATCGACTCGGGCCTCGCGCCCGATAAGACAAAAGACCAGGTCACGAGGGGTGGGCCCCGCGGGGATCGAACCCGCAACCCGCGGATTAAAAGTCCGCTGCTCTGCCAGTTGAGCTAGAGGCCCCAGCAATCCACTGGACCAGCACGAGGCCGACCAGCGAGGCTCGATCCTCCCAGCGGCCCGGAGCCCGACGCAATCGGGGCAGCCCCAGCACGAAAGGATGGCGCGCGTGAGCGCGACGCTGCAGGCAAGAGATGTCTCCGCCGCTCATGGGCAGCGGGAGCTGTTCCGAGGGCTCGACCTCGTTGTGGCGCCCGGTGACGTGGTGGGCCTCGTCGGGCCGAATGGCGCCGGCAAGTCGACCCTGCTGCGCATCTTGGCGGGCCTGCAGGCAGCCGACGCCGGCACCGTCAGCGTCTCCCCCGCCTCTGCCCACCTCGGTTTCCTTGCCCAGGAGCCCGACCGCGTGCCCGGCGAAACCGTGCGCGGCCTGCTCGCCCGGCGCACGGGGGTACATGCTGCGGGTGAGCTGCTCGATGCCCACGCCGATGCGCTAGCAGCCGGCACACCGGGCGCCGACGATGCCTACTCCGCTGCCCTGGAGTCGTGGCTCGCACTCGGCGCGGCCGACTTCGACGAACGTCTCGCTGTCGTCGCCGACCGGGTCGACCTCGGTGTCGACCTCGACCTCGAGATGACGGCGCTGTCCGGCGGGCAGGCGGCGCGGGTAGGGCTCGCGGCGCTGCTGCTCACGCGCTACGACGCCTACCTGCTCGACGAGCCGACCAACGACCTCGACAGCGACGGGCTCGACCTGCTCGAGGAGTTCGTCGACGGTCTCGCCGAGCCGGCCGTGGTGGTCAGCCACGACCGGGAGTTCCTCGCGAGAACCGTGACCAGCGTCGTCGAGATCGACCGCAGCCTGCAACGCATTACGACGTACGGCGGTGGCTACGACGCCTACCTGGACGAGCGGTCGGTGGCGCGGCGCCAGGCCCGCCAGGCGTACGAGGGCTACGCCGCGCGCAAGTCCGAGCTCGATTCGCGGGCCCGCACCCAGCGCGCCTGGATGGAGAAGGGCGTCAAGAACGCCCGGCGCAAGGCGAAGGACAACGACAAGATCGGCCGCAAGTTCCGCACCGAGTCCACCGAGAAGCAGGCCGCGAAAGCCCGGCAGACCGAGCGGCTGATCGAACGTCTCGACACCGTCGAGGAGCCGCGCAAGGAGTGGCAGCTGCAGTTCACCATTGCTGCTGCGGGGCGGTCCGGCGAGGTCGTGGCCGTCGCACGCGCAGCCACCGTCACCCGCGGCACCTTCACCCTCGGCCCGGTCGACCTGCAGCTGACCCGGCTGGACCGCGTCGCCGTCACCGGACCCAACGGCGCCGGCAAGTCGACCTTGCTGGCACTGCTGCTGGGCCGGGCGACACCGACCACCGGCCAGGTCAGTCTCGGCCCCGGTGTCGTGGTCGGTGAGGTCGACCAGGCACGCGCAGCGTTCGAGGGTGAGGAGCCGCTGGCCGATGCGTTCTCCCGCGAGGTGCCGGACTGGCCGACCGCCGACGTGCGCACCCTGCTGGCGAAGTTCGGGCTCGGTGTGCACCAGGTCGGGCGGAGCGCGAGCTCGCTCTCGCCCGGCGAACGTACCCGCGCCGCACTCGCTCTGCTGCAGGCGCGCGGCGTCAACCTGCTGGTGCTCGACGAACCGACCAACCACCTCGACCTCGTCGCGATCGAGCAGCTGGAGGAAGCACTCGACTCCTTCGAGGGGACGGTGCTTCTCGTCACCCACGACCGTCGGATGCTCGACACCGTGCGGCTCACCCGGCGTTGGCACGTCGAAGACGGTCAGGTCACCGAGATCGCCGCCGACTGAGGCAGCGCAACAACAACCGTCCAGCGACCGGCATGGGCAGGTGACGCGTCAGCGGCCGACCAATGCCCCGACCTTGGCCCGCGCCGAGGCGGGAGTGAGAAGGAACGCGACGGCGTAGAGCAACCCCGCCACGATCAGCAGGTCGCGGTAGCCGACGATCAGCGCCAGATACTCGAGACAGCCGCCGACCATCGCGCCGAGGATGTTGACGGCGAACGCGGACGGGCTGTCGTCGGTCTCGGCGAAGCGCTTGGCGAAGGCGACGTTCGCGAGATAGACCGGCGCGAAGGCCAGCACCGATGCGGCGACGATGCGCGGCAGCAGGCCGAGTGACAGCAACGCCGAGCTCGGCACCAGGTAGGCCACGAGCAGCGACAGCGCGATGCCCACATAGACCGTGGGCAGCGGCGGCGTCGGCAGCCGTCGTGTCGTCTCGACCGCGAGCAGCACCGCCACCAGCACACCGGCGAACACGATCGCGTTGACCACCCAGGTGGTGCCGAACAGCAACGCGAAACCCGTCACGTTCTTGGTCTCCAACAACAGGAAAGCGGCACCCATGAAGAACAGGTCGGCGTACGGGCGCATCGCCTTGAACGGCCCACCGATGACCCGCACCGCGAGCAGGCTGACCAGCAGGACCGCGAGCAGTGCCCACAGGAAGATGGACGGGATCGACGAACCGCCGAAGAAGTAGAGGAACGGCTTGTCGTCGGTGGCCGGCGCGGTCCGGGTGCCCGACATCGGCACCTGCGTCGGGTCGCATGCCTGGTTGGCCTCGTCCAGCGACGTGGCGATCACGGCCTGCCCGCCGGCGTTGCCGACCCGGTCGATGCACGGCGCGTGCCCGAACGCATCGGCGACCGTCCCGGCCAGCCGGTCGATCAGCCGGTCCTCGCGGTAGTAGTTGTACATCGCGAAGCCGCCACCGGGGGCGAGGTGTGCGCGCGCACTCTGCACGGCCTGCAGGGTGAACAGGTAGCTCTCCAGCCGGATCGCGCTCGCACCGGTGACCAGAGCAAGCGAATCGGGCAGGGCAAACAGGATCAGGTCGTACGTCGCGTGGCTCTGCTGCAGGAAAGCCCGCCCGTCGTTGACGTGGGTCGTCACCCGCGGGTCCTGATACGGGTGGTCGGGGTGGCGCTGCTGACCGATCTGCAGGATCCGCGGGTCGATCTCGACAGCGTCGACGTGCGCGGCGCCCTTGCTCAAGGCGATGGCCACGTCGCTGCCGCTGCCGGCCCCGACGATCAGCACGTTTCCGAGCGAGTCGTGCGGCAGCCGCTGGTAGGGCAGGCCGTACTGCGGCTCCTCCTGCAGCCGCAGCGCCGCCGACCGCATCACCTGGTGCGGCACCCCGTTGACCGAGATGCGCAGGATCGGCTGACCGTTGACGGCAGCGAGCTCCTCGGTCTTCACCTTGTAGTACGGCGACCAGCTGATGCCCGTGGTCATGCTCTCCATCGCCAGCGCACCCACCACGACCACAACCGCGGCCGCGCTGAACCAGTGCCGGCGCGGCGGCAACAGCATCAGGTAGACCAGAGCAGCGACCGCGCCCCACGCCACCGATGGCGCCCGCAGGAACGAGAGCCCGGTGAACGCGACGATGCCCGTCAGGCTGCCGAGGAGGTCCCACCGGTAGGCCTCCAGTGGCGGCATCGTGCGAAAGCAGCGCGCCACCGCATCAGCCGGGCCGGCCAGGATCGCGGCCACCGCCACGAAGATGATCGGCAGCGCCACGTACAGCGGTGGCCCGCTCGGCTTGAGGCTGGTGAAGAAGATGATCTGGTCGCTGGACTGGTTGATCTGCACCGGGAACTCGCGCACCAGCACGACCAGCACCGCCAGCACCAGCGGCGACCACGGCAGCAGGCTGTACCGGTGCCGGCTGAGCAGGAAGCCGAGGCCGATGCCGAGGAAGGACCCGAGAAGCACGAAGTTGGTGAAGTAGGACAGGTGCACGACGTTGCTGCCCAGCCACCTGATCAGCGCCAGCTCGAGGAAGAGCATGAGGGCGCTGGCCAGGAGCAGTCGACGTCGCATGCGGGTCACCCTAGGGATGCCGGTGCCGGCGCGGGCGGGTCGCTCAGATGTCACGCAGTGATCATCGGCAGGTCGCCGTACGTCGAGGTGCTGGTCGTCGTCGCCGAGGACCGTCAGGGGCATGACGCCCTTCGTGGTGACGTGGTTCCGGTTCCGGCACACCCGGGGCGGTCGCCGCCCGTGCGGCTGCTGGATCTGCCTGTCCTGATCGCGCCGATGTCACCCTGGGTGAGCGCTAGTGACCCCGAGGTGACGCTCGCTCCGTTGGAGTGACAGCGGCCCGAACACGGGACGCACACGCACAGTCACCGACATGATGGTGTCCTCTCGAGGGGGGAGGCATCGTGGTCGATGACATCGACCTGTTGGGCCGGGCTGCGTGGGCAGCCGTGGCCTCCCCGGGCGTGCCCGCAGCCGTCTTCGAGCGCAACCCGGTCCCGATGGGCGTGGTCGACGAGGCGGGGGTGCTGGTCGCGGCCAACACGGCGCTCGCCCGCTATCTGGGGCACGACCTGGCCGCGCTGATCGGCACCCCGATGCGCCGGCACGCCGCCCCCGCGCACGCGTCGTGGGTCCAGCTCGGCAGCGGCGAACGTCGCCTGCGGCATGCCCGCGGTCACGAGCTGTGGGCGGCGGTGTCAGCCGTGCCGCTGCCCGAAGTCGGCACTGGCGCCGCGCTCGTCTGCCTGCACGACACCACCAGCCGCCGCAACACCGAACGCATGATGCTGCACGCCGCCATGCACGACAGCCTTACCAATCTGCCCAACCGTCGGCTGCTGCGCGACCGGCTCGACACGGCCCTGTCCCGTGCGGTGCGTACGTCGGCCCGGGTGGCGGTGCTGTTCGTGGACCTCGACAACTTCAAGGGGGTCAACGACACCTGGGGCCACGACGCCGGCGACGAGGTGCTGGTGTCGGTTGCCGGCGGCATCCTCGGCGCGCTGCGGTCGTGCGACACGGTGGCGCGGCTCGGCGGCGACGAGTTCGTCGTGGTGTGTGAGGACCTTGACGGCGACGAGGACCTCGACCGGTTGGTGGCGAGGCTGCGTTCCGGCATCTCCCACCCAGTCGAGCTGCACGGTGCGCGGGTCGAGGTGTCGGCCAGTGTCGGAGTCGCGCTGGCCAAGCCCGGCGGCGGTCAGGCCGACGAGCTGCTGCGCCTGGCCGACCTCGCGATGCTCGCCGCGAAGCGCGACCCCGAGGCGCCGTACGTCGTGGCCGACCCGGACTCCTCGGCGTACGGCGGCACGGTGATCGACCTCGAGCGCCGCACTGTGCTGCTGCCGCGGCAGGAACGCCGGACTGCCGCTGGTGCCCGACGCATCCTGATGGCCGAGCTCGCGCAGGCGATCGCGGCGGACCTGCTGGAGCTGCACTACCAGCCGGTGGTGCGGGTCGACGGTCGGGTCATGGGGCTGGAGGCCTTACTGAGGTGGCCGCATCCACGGCTCGGTCTGCTGCTGCCCGGCGACTTCCTGCCCGAGGTGGACGCGCCCGCGGCGGCCTCGGCCCCGGGAGGCACGGCGGCGGCGAGCGCGTCGACCACGGAGGCGCAGGTTGCCGACGCACTCTCGGACTGGGTGCTGCGCACCGCCGTGCGCGACGCGGCCGGCTGGGACGACCCGGGGCTGCGGGTGAGTATCAACGTGTGGGCGGCCCAGGTCGCGCGGCCCGGTTTCGTCGGGGTGCTGTCCGGGCTGCTGACCGCTGCCGGGCTCGCGCCCCGCGGGCTCTACCTCGAGCTGCACGAGCAGGACCTGCGCGACGCCGGGCCGGCCGTGACCGCTGCGCTGCGCGCGCTGCGCCGGCTCGGCGTCGGCGTGGCGATCGACGACCTGGGTGCCGACGCCAACCCGGGTTCTGCCAGCACCGGCACCCTCGGCGCCCGCCGGCTGCCGGTCGACACGGTGAAGGTCAGCCGCGACGTCGTGGCGCGCGCGGTCGCCGACCGCGAGGACGGCATCGCCGCCGCCGCGGTGGTCATCGCCGCCCGTGCCGCCGGTCGGCACCCGCTGGCGATGGGCGTCGAGACCGTCGAGCAGCTACGCCTGGTCCGCGAGCTCGGCTACGCCAGCCTGCAGGGGCTGCTCACCGGTCCGCCGGCGGCGCTGTTCGACCTGCGTGAGCTCATCGCACTGCGCAGGGTCGAGCTGCCGACCACGTCCGGCGGCCGGCACACTCGCGGCGCTCCGCGTTGAACCTCGACCCGGCCGTCCACCAGCCGGCGGGTCCGCGGGCGACCGACCCCACTCTGCGTCACTTTCCGTGGTCGATGTCGTGACATCTGCGTCAACAGGGTGACGCAGGGCCATCGATGGGACAGACGCCGTTCGCGGGGGAACGATGCACCCAGGGGGGAAACATCATGTTCTTGAAGATGCGCACATTCCGCGTGCCCGGCACAGCAGGCCAGCTCCACGACCTTGCGCCGGCCGCAGCGATCACTGGCGAACGCGCGGTGGTCGAGAGCCTGGGTGCCACGGTGTTCGACCGCAACCCGCTTCCCATGGCCGTGGTCGACGGCGCCGGAGTCGTGCTCGCCGCCAACCCGGCGCTGGCCCGCTATCTCGGTCTTGACCCGAACGACGTCGTCGGTACGTCGATCCGTGACCAGGACTGCTCGGCCCCGACGTCGTGGGTGCAGCCCGGCGCCGGGGACCGGCGGCTGCGGCACGCCAGTGGCCACGACCTGTGGGCCGCCGTGTCCGCGGTGTCGCTGCCCGAGGTCGACGACGGTGCTGCCCTGGTGTGTCTGCACGACGCCACCGGCCGGCACAACACCGAGCAGATGCTGCTGCACGCCGCCATGCACGACAGCCTCACCGACCTGCCCAACCGACGGCTGCTGCGTGACCGGCTCGACACGGCCCTGTCCCGGGCCGTGCGTACCTCCGCCCGGGTGGCGGTGCTGTTCGTCGACCTTGACGGCTTCAAAGCCGTCAACGACACGTGGGGCCACGACGCCGGCGACGAGCTGCTGGTGTCGGTTGCCGGCGGCATCCTGGGCGCACTGCGGTCGTGCGACACGGTCGCCCGCCTCGGTGGCGACGAGTTCGTCGTGGTCTGCGAGGACCTCGACGCCGACGAGGACCTCGACGCGCTGGTGGCCCGACTCCTGGCCGGCATCTCGACGCCGGTCGAGCTGAACGGCACGCAGGTCGTGCTCTCGGCCAGTGTCGGTGTCGCCCTCGCCCAGCGGGGAGGCGGTCAGGCCGACGAGCTCCTGCGTCTCGCCGACCTCGCGATGCTGGCCGCCAAGAGCTCACCGCACGCGGCGTACGTCGTGGTCGACCCGACCCATCAGGACGAGCTCGCAGCCGGGGTCATCGACCTGGATCGCCGGACCCTGGTGGTGCCGCTGCACGAACGCTCCTCGGCCTACAGGGGTGGCCCGACGGTCGGGGACGCGCGATGGTCGACCCGCGACCTCGCGTCGCCGGTGGACGAGGAGTCGACCCCGCAGCCGGCCGACCTCTCGTCGGCGGCGGACAGCGGGCCGGCCCCGCTGCTGGGCGACCTCTCGTCGGCGATCGCGGCGGATCTGCTGGTGCTGCACTACCAACCGGTGGTGCGGGTGGACGGGCTCGTCGTCGGCCTCGAAGCGCTGCTGCGCTGGCCGCACCCGGGTCACGGGCTGCTGCTGCCGCAGGACTTCCTGCCCGAGGTCGCCGACAGCGAGGTGGCGGACGAGCTGTCCGACTGGGTGCTGCGGACCGCGATCCGCGACGCCGCGAGCTGGCACGATCCTGGCCTGCGGGTGAGTGTGAACGTCTGGGCCGCCCAAGTGGCCCGGCCGGGGTTCCTCGCCTCGCTCGAGACGATGCTCGGCGCCTCCGGGTTGACCGGGCGCAGCCTCTATGTCGAGCTGCACGACCGTGACCTGCGGGCAGCAGCGCCGGAGGTCGCTGCGGCGCTGCATGGTCTGCGTCGGCTCGGCGTGGGTGTCGCTGTCGACGACCTCGGCGCCGCGCACCGCAGCGACCTGCTGGACCGCCGGCGCAGCCCGGTCGACACGGTGAAGGTGCGTCGCGAAGTCCTGGCCGGTGCGGCCGAGGACCGCGAGCACGCCATCACCGTGGCTGCCGTCGCGATGACGGCCCGCGCGGCCGGGCGCGTACCGGTGGCGATGGGGGTCGAGACCGTCGAGCAGCTGGCGCTGGTCCGCGAGCTGGGCTACGACATGGTGCAGGGCCACCTGAGCGGCCCGCCCGCGTCGCTGCTCGACCTACGCGGGCTCATCGTCAGCCGTCGGGTAGAGCTGCCGGCCACCTCCGGCGAGCCACACCCCTGCGGCGCCGGCACCCACTGACCCGGGCGACGCGGCGGACCTCAGCCGTAGCCGAGCTCGTGCAGCCGGGCGTCGTCGATGCCGAAGTGGTGCGCGATCTCGTGGACCACGGTGATGCGCACCTCGTCGACCACCTCGGCCTCGGTGGCGCACATCCGCAGCGTCGGTCTGCGGAAGATCGTGATGCGGTCGGGCAGCACCCCGGCGTAGCCCCCGTCGCGCTCGGTGAGCGGGGTGCCGTCATAGACACCGAGCAGCTCCGGCTCGTCCCCCGGTGACTCGTCCTCGACGAGGACCACCACGTTGTCTATGAGCGCGGCGAGCCCGGCCGGCACCGTGTCGAGGGCGTCGGACACCAGCTCGTCGAAGCGTTCGCCCGACATCCGCAGCACGCGCCTAGTCTGCCCCGCGCGGCACAGGCGCCCGCGCCAGATGGCGGCGGCCCCGACGACGCCGAGCCCGCGAGGGGCAACACGACGTCACGACCGCCTCCAGGTGAGCCCGAAGGCGCGCGCGATCGGGTAGGCAGGGGACATGAGCGCGAGCACCCCGCCGTACGGCGGCACAACGCCCGCCCTCCGCTCCGGCTGGGCCGCCCAGCACCACCACCCGCGCGCCCACCTCACCCTCGTCATCGCCGAGGTGCTGATCGTCGGCCTGATCGGCGGCTGGCTGGGCCTGCTGGCCGGCGGGCACCTGGGCGCCAGCGTCGGCCCGCTGCGTACGCGCGTCTCGGTCAGCCCCTCCACCCACGGTGGCAGCGTGGTGGCGATCCCGCCGCTGGGCCAGCTGCGGGTCAAGACCCACGCCGGCCCGTGGCGGCTCACGGTCGAGGTGACGCGCATCAACGCCGCCGACGCGCGCCGCATCTTCAGCAACCCCGCCGCGGTGACCGGCCTCGGCAAGCAAGTCAGCAAGGACCTCCGCAGCGCAGTGGTCACCGTCATCTGGCGCTCCGCCACCGCCGCCGTCCTCGGCGCGCTGGGCCTGGGCATCCTCGTCTTCCGCCGGCGTTGGCGACGCATCCTGCTGGCCGGCGCCGTCAGCGCGGCGACCGTGCTGGCCGGCGGCGCGGTCGCGTGGGCGACGTTCGACCCGAAGGCGATCGAGCAGCCGGAGTACGACGGGCTGCTGGCCAGCGCCCCCGGGCTGGTCGGCAACGCGCGCAGCATCGTGACCGACTTCGGCAGGTACGAGGACCAGCTGGGCCGACTCGTGACCAACGTGTCCCGGCTCTACGACGTGACGTCGAGCCTGCCGGCGTACCAGCCGGATCCTTCGACCATCAGGGTGCTGTTCGTCTCCGACCTGCACCTCAACCCGGCCGCGTGGGACGTGATGCGCTCGGTCACCAAGCAGTTCGACATCGCGGCGATCGTGGACGCCGGCGACATCAGCGACCACGGGCTGGCGGCGGAGAACACCTACGTCGACCAGATGGCGACGATGGGCGTGCCCTACCTGTGGGTGCGCGGCAACCACGACTCGCTGGTCACCCAGGCCGCGGTCGCCGCGCAGCCCAACGCTGTCGTGCTCGACCGCGGTACGGCGGTCGAGGTGGCGGGGCTGCGGTTCCTCGGCTGGGGCGACCCGCGGTTCACCCCCGACAAGGACACCCGCGGGCAGCTGCCGGCGACGAGTGTGTCCCAGACCGCGCTGGCGATGCTCGACTCCCTCAAGGCCCAGCCGGCCACCGCGAAGGTCGATGTGGCCGTCGTGCACGACAGCGAGGTCGACGCCCTGCTCGACGGCGCCGTGCCCCTCGTGCTGTCCGGGCACTATCACCGGCGCGAGCAGCACCTGCTGCCCGGCGGGACGCTGACGTTCTGGCAGGGCTCGACCGGCGCGTCGGGCCTGCGCGGACTCGAGGGCCCGCGCGCGGAGAAGCCCACTCCCGTGCGCGCCTCGGTCCTCTACTTCGACCGCGCCACCCGCACCCTGCAGGCCTGGGACGACATCACCATCGGCGGGCTCGGCCTCGTCTCGGCGAAGATCGAGCGTCGCGTGGTGACCCAACAGTTCCCGGCCCTCGCGCCGTCCGTCTCCCCCTCGCCGTCGGACTCCCCGTCCGATCCTTCCGGTACGCCGACCGCCCCGGCCCCTGCGTCCTCATCGCCGGTGGCCGCGACCACCGGGTCGTCAGGCGGAGGGTGAGCAAGGCAGGCTAGGGGGGTGCCCCGCCGCGACATGCTCCTCGGGCTGATGGTCGCCGTGATCTGGGGCGTCAACTTCGTAGTGATCGACGAAGGCCTGGGCGAGGTGCCGCCGCTGACGTTCGTGGCGCTGCGGTTCGTGGTGGTGCTGCTGCCGGCGGTGTTCCTGGTGCCGAAGCCCGACTTGCCGTGGCGCGACCTGGCGCTGGTGGGTGGCTTCATGAGCCTTGGCCAGTTCGGGTTGCTCTACAGCGCGCTGCACGTGGGCATCCCGGCCGGGATCGCGGCGATCCTGTTGCAGGCGCAGGTGATGCTGACGGTGCTGATCGCGGCGGTGACCTTGAGCCAGCGCCCGACGCAGGTGCAGACGATCGGCATCGCGGTCGGCGCCGTCGGGCTGGCGGTGGTGTGTGTCGGCCGCTCCGCGGCGACGCCGCTGCTCGGGGTGCTTCTGACGTTGGCCGCTGCGCTGTCCTGGGCGTCGGGCAACGTGCTGGTCCGACGGATGACCGTCTCGTCGGGGCTGTCGATGACGGTGTGGTCCGCGGTCGTCGTGCCGGTGCCGCTGCTTGTCTTGTCGCTGGTGCTTGACGGACCCGCGGCTGTCGGGCACGGGCTCAGGCACCTGACGGTGGGCAACCTCGCCGCCACGGCGTACACGGCGTATCTGGCGTCGCTGCTCGGCTACGGGACGTGGAACGGGTTGCTGGCCCGGCACAGCGCGGCAGCCGTGGTGCCGTTCGCGCTGCTGGTGCCGCCGGTGGCGATGACGACGTCGTGGCTGGTGCAGAACGAGGCGCCCAACGTCGCCGAGGCCGTGGGCGGGTTGGTCCTGCTGGTGGGGGTGGCGGTGACGGCGCTGCGCCCACGGGGCCGCCGACCGGAACCGCCGAAGCCGGCTGAGAACGCTCCTTTGGCAGAGCCGGGGGGCGTCCCCTATGCTTTCGAGGTCCCCGACGGCTAGGACGCCGTGGGCCAACTGCCCTCATCGTCTAGTGGCCCAGGACGCTGCCCTTTCAAGGCGGTAGCACGGGTTCGAATCCCGTTGGGGGCACGCAGTGCACGCAAGGTCCTGTGGAGCAGCTTGGAGTGCTCGCCACCCTGTCAAGGTGGAGGCCGCGGGTTCAAATCCCGTCAGGACCGCGCCTCGGCCGGCGCTCGA
>JANLYQ010000117.1:0-81543 GCA_031365725.1 Sporichthyaceae bacterium
GAACGTCATCCGCGGCCCTGGCAGCGAGCAGATGGGTCTGCGCGACTGGCAGCGCGGCGACGGACAACGCCAGGTGCACTGGAGAGCCACCGCGAGGCATGGCCGGCTCGTCGTGGTCGAACACGGCCAGGCGACCCGCGAGATGTTGCGTGTGCTGATGGTGGGACCCTCCGGCAGTGACGCCTTCGAGGCCTCTCTGGCGGCGGCCGCGGCGGCGTGCGACGACGCGCTGAGGAGCGGCACGCCACTGGTCGTCGCGGCGTTGACTCCGCAGGGCTTGCAGGCCGGACCAACCGGGTCCCGCACCGAGCTGCTCGACTGGTGGGCTGGGGTCACCACGGTCCTGCGGCCCGATGACGACAACCTGAAAGCACTGCCGGACGTGCTCGGCGGGGGCACCGTCGTCGTGGCCGGCCCGGAGGTTCAGGCATTGCTGTCGACGCTCGGTCGCAGCGACCTGGTGCCGATGACCGCGGTGCAGCCGGAAGGCGCTCGATGACCGACCTGATGCGGTTGCGCATCGCCACCACCGTCGCTGCCGCCGCCGGCACCCTGACGCTGGGCCTGCAAGGTCAGCTGCCGGTGTGGGCTGCCGTGCTCGGCGTGCTCGCTGAGGCTGCCGCTGCGTGGCTGCCGGTGCAGTTCGCCAGTCCCCGCGCCACGGGGATACGCCGGGCAGTCGCGCGCACCATGCTGCTGACCGTCGGACTGCTCGGTGCTCTCGCGCTGCTCGTCGTACGTCTGCAGGCTGGGCTCTCCGACACCAGCAACATCGCTGCGCAGGTCGGATCGACGATCGCGTTGCCCCTGGTCGGAGTGCTGCTCGCGCAGATCGCGTCCGGCGACTCGGTGCGCGAGCTTCGGGTGGTGCTGGTCGCCGCGTTGTTGTGCGGGCTGCTCTCGTTGGGTACGGCCCCTCCGGGCGGCGCGCATGACTTGGTGTCGGCCTTCGGCATGTGTTTGCTGGTGGGGTGGGTGGCCGCAGCCACCGGGCTATGGCTGCTGCCGCGATGCGGGCTGCAGGAACAGGTCGGTCCGCACGCGCTGCTGCCGGGGCGCAGCCGCGGTGGCCTGCACCAGCTCGTGGCCATCGTCGTCGGCGGCGTCCTCGTCGGTGTCGCGGCGCTGACCTATCTCCCGCACCCGTCCGGTTGGCACCCGGACGGCACCGGCACCGGCTCGGGTGCGACCGGGCCGTCGAGCCCACTGGAGTCCCAAGGCTCTGGCGCCGGGGCTGCTCCGCGCGGCCCGGACAACTACCTGTCGCCCCAGCTCGACCTCAGCTCGCGCGGCGACCTGTCCGCGCAGGAGCTGGTCAGCGTGCCCGCGGACAGCCCGGACCTCTGGGCGGGCAGCACGCTGACGGCCTACACCGGGCGCTACTGGCAGTCGGGCGTCAGCGGCCCGTTGGGGTTCGTGCTGCCGGTCGACGGAGCTGGGGACTACGACCTGCGCCGCGGTGCCCGCACCGGTGACGCCCCGCCCGCAGCGGACAGAGCCGACTCCGTGACCCTGCTCGACCCCCTCTCGGCGCTGCCGCTCATCGCCCCGGGCATGCCGGTGTCGGCTCGGCTGGACGGCAAGCTGATGCGCTTCATCGGCACGACCCTGCTGCCCCGGTTCAACCCCGGTGCGTCGTCGTACGTCGTGCGCAGCAACACCGGCCTCGTCGACCTCGTCACCGACGCCGACACGTCGCTGCCGGACTCTTTGCCGCAACGGGTCCGCGACCTTGCCGTCCGTCTGACCAGCAATGCGCCGACACCGGAGGCGAAGTCCGCCGCCATCGAGAGCTACCTGCGCGCACACGAGCGCTATCGCCTCGACTCCCCCGTGCCGGGCGAGGGCAAGGACGCTGTCGACGACTTCCTGTTCGTCTCCCACCTCGGGTTCTGCGAGCACTTCGCATCCGCGGAGGCGGTGCTGCTGCGCGCCGTCGGGGTGCCGGCCCGGGTGGTCACCGGCTTCACCTCGGGACGCGATGCCGGCGACCGGCGCATCTTCCGCGGCAGCGATGCCCATGCCTGGGTCGCTGTCGGTGTCGGCGACGGGCGCTGGGTGTGGGCCGACCCCACGGCCGGGGCCACCCTCGCCCCCGACCTGCCCTCGCTCGCCGACCGTCTCCGTTCCGCCCTACGTCGGTCAGCAGCAGTGCTCGTCGCCGGCCTCGCGGTGCTGGTCGGCCTGGTGCTGATGCTGGTCGTCCTGCACCGGACGAGACCAGGACGCGAGCGGCGGCGGCGAATCGCCCGCGCCACACCTGCCGAGCGCTTGCTTCTGACCTTCGCCGAGCTGGACAAGGCCCTGCCGAAGGTCCGACTGCCCCGGTCTCCCGGTCAGTCGTTGCACGAACTGTCCGCCGCGGTGCAGACCCGCTGGCCCGGCGGCCTGACGGATACGGCAGCCACCGCCGAGGCGTTCGCCGCTGTGGAGCGCGCGCTGTACGACGACCGGCCAGTCAGCGACGACGAGGCCTGCCGCGCCGCCGCCACCTTGGCAGCGCTCACGACTCTTGCCCAGGAGACCCCCACACCTAGGGGCTTTCGGCCCTAGTCGGTGTCGACCGGCTGGGCGGACGGTGTCTGCGAGGTACCCATCCCCTGCTCCGAGGAGACCGGCATGACGTCCATGACCGTGAGCGCCCTGAACCTGGATGGGCACGGGCACTACGTCCATCTGGTGGGCCCGATCCAGATCTCGCTGGGCAACCTGATCGTGATCATCGTGATGCTCATCGTCTTCGGCCTCGCAGTCCTGCTGCCCTTCCCCCGGGACCGGCGATGACCACGACCGCACCCGACCCGACCACCGAGTCGGGATCGGACCCCGGCAACGGACGCGGACCGGGCCACCGCGACAGCGGCACCGACGCGATGTGGACCTCGCGACTGAGGCACCGCATCTTCGACCAGCTGCCGCCCGACACCCTGCTTCCGGACGAGCAGCCCGCGTACGTCGCCAGCTGGATCTACGTCTTCGGGGTGCTCACCCTCGCCGCGTTGGGCGTCATCACCGTCTCCGGGCTGTGGCTGGCCTTCGAGGGGCCGCAGTGGTGGCACGGGTCGAGCGTCGGCCACTGGGTCAACAGCCTGCACTTCTGGTCGGTGCAGATCTTCTTCTTCGTGATGATCATCCACCTGTGGGGGAAGTTCTGGATGGCCGCATGGCGGGGCCGCCGGGCCATGACGTGGATCACCGGTGCGATCGCCTTCTTCGCCTCGATCGGCACCGCCTTCAGCGGCTACCTGGTGCAGACCAACTTCGACTCGCAGTGGATTGCGGCCGAGGCCAAGGACGGCATCAACTCGGTCGGCATCGGCGCCTGGTTCAACGTCCTCAACGTCGGACAGGCCCTGCTGATCCACGTGGCGCTCCTGCCCCTGGTGCTGGTTCTACTCATCGTGTGGCACGTGCTGCTGGTCCGTCGGCACGGAGTCGTCCCGCCGATCGACCACGTCGCCGACGTCTCCCCCGACTCCGGACCGACTGAGGACCCCGAGCTCGTGCCGTGGCGTGGGGCGAAACGGCGCTACGACATCGTCAAGGAGTTCGCCGTTGCGTTCGTCGCGGTGGCCGTGCTCACCGTCGCCCTTGCCTCGCTGCTGAGCTCGCCGGACGAGAAGGCAATCACGTTGCAGAAGTGGGCGACCGCTGCACCGGCTGACTTCGTCGCCACTGCCGCGAGCGAGCTGGACGGCAGCAGCGGCACTGCCAGCTATGGCGCGCCCTACGTCAACCTGCCCGACGCCGGTCAAAGCATCGGACCCCTGCACCTGCAGCGCTGGGCCGGTGTGCGGGTGCCGGTCGACGCCGCCAAGACCTTTGTCCTGGATCCGTTGCGGACCTCGGCGAGCACCGACCCTGCTCTCAAGGCAGCTCTGGGTCAGTGGGACGGCGCCGCGGCGGCGCAGCAGCAGGCGTGGGCCACGGCTTGGACCGAGGCCCTGGGCAAGGCGCCGGACGGGGATCCGGCCAAGGCCGTGGCCACCGGTGCAGGTCCGGTGCCCGCACTCACCTCAGCCCTGCTGGTGCGAGCCCGCAGCGGCGCACTCGACGGCCCGGTGGGCTTGGGCAGCGGCTTCTTCCAGACCAACTACACCGCCTCCGTGCTCTTCCTCGCGGATGGTACCTACCTCGAGGACCAGGCAGTGGCCCAGAACCTGGGCGGCAACCAGTCCGGGATGATGAACGAGACGGGCGCCTATCCCGGTCAAGAATGGCTCTGGCTCTACACCTTCTGGTACCAGGTCAAGCCGTTCAGCGACGAGACCAACTCGTGGGGCGCCAACGCCGACGCGATCATCTTCGCCATCATGGGGCTGCTCAGCCTGGGCTTGATGCTGCTGCCCTACATCCCCGGCCTGCGGTCGATCCCGCGGTGGATCCCGGTCCACCGTTACATCTGGCGGCAGTGGTACGCGGAGCACCGCGGGACCTGACCACTCCGTCGACTCAGCTGCCACCCGACGCGCGCACTGCGTGGGTCAGTCAGCGAGGTCGTCCTGGATCCAGGCCTAGACGTCCGCGGTGGGGTCCGGGGCGGTGCCGCCGCGGGTCGTGTTCACGATGTACAGGCTGCTGTCGGGGTTGAGGCCGGTCTTTTCGCCGTACGCGACGAGTGACGGGTTCTGCGTCGCGGCGGCGTTCTCGATGATGCTGTTGATGACGTTGGTGAGCGCGCGTGACTTGACGAGGTGCCCGATGCTCGCGTCGTGCGACCAGATGTCATCGCACCAGTGACATCCCTATCGACTCAGCCCCGCGCCCTCCTGGCGGATGGCCGCACCGCGACCCGTGACTGCCCCAGTGATCACTCGACCACGCTAGAACACCTCACGCGGATCCCTGCGGGAAACGGAGTCAACGGAGAATCACGAACGCGGTGTGACCTTCGGCGTCCGAGAACAGAGCACCGGCTCAGGTAAGCAACGTCTCGCCCCACCAGCCGTCCGAGCCCACCCCGGGCAGCACCGCCCACACCGACGAGCCGGTGTGCCGCAGGTACGTCGCCATCGCGTCACTCCGGGCCAGCTCGGTCTGGATCGGGACGAAAGCGGTCCGCGGATCTCTCTGGTAGGCCAGGAAGAACAAGCCGGCGTCCAGCCGCCCCAGCTCGTCGGCCCCGTCGACAAAGCTGAAGCCCCGACGCAGCAGCCGAGCACCGCGGTGCCGCGACGGGTGCGCGAGCCGGACGTGCGACTCTGGCGGCAGATCCTCGAGGTGGACGTCGTCGTGCTCGCGGGCCGCGCCGAGCGGAGCCCCGACGTCCTTGGTACGGCCGACCGCCGCCTGCTGGTCGGCGAGCGATGTGCGGTCCCACGTCTCCAGCGTCATCCGGATCCGCCGAGCCACCAGGTAGCTGCCGCCGGCCATCCATCCACACCCGTCGGACCGGTGCGCCCAGACGTGCTCGGTCAGCGCAGCGTCGTCGTCGCCGACGATGTTCAAGGTGCCGTCCTTGAAGCCGAACAGGTTCCGCGGTGTCGGCGAGGGGCGGTGAGTGGTCGACGTCGCGGCGTACCCGAGCTGCGCCCATCGGATCGCGGCTCGCCCCATCGCGACTCGGGTCAGACTGCGCACGGCGTGCACAGCGACCTGCGGATCGTCCGCGCACACCTGGAGAGCGAGGTCCCCGCCGCAACGGGCCGCCTCGAGGGCGTCGCCGGGAAAGGACGGAAGGTCAGCAAGCGCCGGCGGTCGCATCCCGGCCAAGCCGAGCCGGTCGTCGAACAGTCGCGGCCCGAGGCCGACGGTCACCGTCAGACGGGACGCACCCAGGTCGACAGCCTCGCCGGTGTCCGGCGGCGGAGCGAGCGAACCGAGCGATCCCCGACCGAGGGGACGACCCGCCGTCAGGCACCGCGCCGCTACGGTCCAGTCCTTCAGCAGGCCGACCATCGTGGTCCGGTTGGCAACCGTCAGGTCGAACGCCGCGAAGTGCAGGTGTCGCTGCAGCGGCGTCGTGATGCCCTGCTGGTGCGTGCCGTGGAACTGCACCCGTCGAGCGCCGTCGGGAGGAGCTGCTGGTTCATCGCGCGGCGCGATCGAGGCGCCTCCGTCGATGTACCGTCCCCCCGCGGCACCGAGTGCTCCGAGGGCACCGCAGGCACCTGCCCCCGCGACGAGCCTTCGCCGGCTGATCCGATCAGTCGTCACGCCGTCACCGCGTGACCGCAGCAGGAAGGTAGGAGAACGGCTCGGCCAGGCCGTCGACGGCCCGAGCCAGGGCGAGCCGTCGCCCAAGGGGGACGTCGCCGAAGCGGACTGCCGGGCCGAGCGCCCGCAGCGCCGCGAGCGCTCGCCGAGCGACGAAGAAGGCGCCGTCCAGTCGGGCGAGCAGGACACCGTCGGACACGAGCGGGCGCACGGCGACGTACGCCGACCGAGCACCGGCGATGCTCGCGGCGGCGTCGACCAGGTCCAGGTGCGAGAAGTGCTCCTCCTGCCCCGTCACCTGGTCCGTGGCCACCACGTCCAGCAGAGCCATGGCGGCCCCGGTCAGGGTCGCGACGGGCTCCGGGCTTGCCGCGGCTCGACCCTGCACGGCATGCAGCTCGGCGGCCAGCCGGTCGGCGGCAGGAGCCGCTCGGGAGCGGTAGTGGTGCACCCAGAGGGCTCGTTCCAGCACGTGCCAGGCGGCCAAGTCCTCATGCGGCTCGTGCCTCGCGGCCGTGTCGTCGGCCCGTACCTGCCCCCATGCGCGCCGGGCACGTGCGTAAAGCGCGCGTGCTGCGGCCACGTCACCCGCTCGCGCCGCCGAGGCGAGACGTTCGGCAAGGCGCACCAGGTGGTCCTCTTCGCGCCGCACCTGTCGGACATAGGCCTCGACCGACGGTGCCGCAACGCCGCTCACGACCGGCCGGATGCAACCTCCGAGCTCGATCTCCCGACCGCGATCGCGCACGCCGATACCGCGGTAGTACGCGCGCAGCTTGTTGACCATCAGACGCACCGGGAGGGCCGCAGCCGACGACGCCGCTGCGTTCCGGGCCATGACGGCGTACGTCTGGTAAGCCCCCCGGTAGAGAGGTCCGGAGTCGCCGGAGCAGGCCCCGGCGGCAGGTTCACCCGCGACGCTCGACGGGCTCGCGTCCCATGACGGCGCCGCGCTTGCTGACATCGGTGGTGCAGCCGGTGTCACCGGAGCGAGCAGCCCGAGCCCGAGCATCAGGCACGAGACCGCCGGCGCCCGGCGGCTGCCGCTCCCGATCTGAGCCATGCTCCTCACCACCTCCCGCCCCGCGCCTGTCAGGACGCCGGGGCACCGGACGGGTTGACCACGGCGACCGGTCGGCGTCCCGTCGCGGACCCGCGCGACGCCCTCCCGCTCAGCATTGACGGGATGTGGAGCGGTGACCATTCGCGCATGTGCGTATGCCGCCGAGCGGGACCTCAACCAACCAGAGCGGACGCCGCGCGGGCGATGTGCTTGACGTGCGAGCGCTCGTGGCACGCGAGGCGCTCGGCACAGGTGTAGACCGTCCGGGACACCGGCTTCCCTGTACCGGGCGACGTCCTCGGCACCTCTGGCGATACCCCTGGCGTCGGCGCACGCAGCCGCAGCGGCGTCACCCTGAGTTGGTCGAGGACCTGCCCCGCGGTCATGCTCTGCGCCGTCAGCGGTCGTTCAGCCCTGCCCAGTAGTTGGTCGCCTGCTGGAACACGAGGTAGATAGGTTCTTTTCAGAGCACTTCGGCGCGGCGGAGCCACCGGGCTGCCGCGAGTCCAACGGGCATCGGTAGCCAGGAGGTGACCGCGCGGAAGATGACCACCGAGGACAGCGCCGAGACGGGTGTGTAGCCGGCGAGAACGAGTGCGCTGACTAGCCCCGCCTCGGTGACGAGGAAGAACGCCGGCAGTGGTGTCGTGCCGCCGACCGCGGCCATCACCAGGTAGATCGAAACGAGAACGCCGGCCGGCATGGGCGAAGTAGATTGGCCCCACACCACCACCGACGCGACCAAACCGAGGCTGAGCACGACAGTCGTGGCGGCGCTCGCTGAAGCTGCGACGAGTAGTCGGCCGGGCTGACGCATAAGAGCCTGTGCGTGCACCAGGGCGGCACGGGTGGCGACCATGACAGCGCCCAATCCCCACCGTCGCCGACGCATGACGAGCAACAAGGCAACGACCCCGACGACGAGGACTGCGGGATACTGCTGCCCCGTCGTCAGACCCCGAGCGGTCAGCGCGCGCAGCTCGCTAGCTCCGCCCGACAAGCCAAGCGCCGGCCCCATCGTCGTGACGGCGGCGGTGTAGGCCGCGTCCGTCACGCCGCCGACGACGGCCAGCTCCGCCAAGGAACTCGAGACGGCGCCAGGGGCTTGACCAGCACGCAGCAGGTAGCGCATGTTGATCGCGAAACCGCCAAGGCCATTCGGGATCAAGCGGTCGGTTGCGGCCGCCGCAAGCTGCACCAACGTGGTCCGCCCCAGGGAGAGCCGGGGGTCGCTCACTGCCCGGACTGCGATGGCCGCCGACAGGTAGTGCACGGCAACAACCAGGGGCAGCAGCAGCCCCACTGTCGCAGCGAGTCCCGCCAGAACCCTGGGGGCCGGCCATGAGGCTGTGCGCACCGACAGTCCATCGCGCATCGTCGCTCCCCTGCCCGTAGAACAGGAGCTGGCTGCTCACTCGCCCGCACCGGCCGAGACTCAATCGGTGGCACTACGCAACTACCTGGTCGAAGACGTCTCCGGCACTCGACCGGCGACCGGGAAGCGAGTAGGTCTGGACGCCATCCGAACGCGAGGTTCATCGCCCGACTGCACAGGACCAAAGAAGACATACCAAGGATCGGGATCGTGATCGATGCGACTCCATCGCTGGCAGAGGTCGTCGACGAAATCCTTCGCCATACGGATCTGGTCCACCTCAGCGGCGGCGCAGCGCAATGGATTTCACCCCCGAGAACCACAAAACCCCAGGTCAGGGACCCGAGGTTGTGGAGCCGCCTATCGGAGTCGAACCGATGACCTACGCATTACGAGTGCGTCGCTCTAGCCGACTGAGCTAAGGCGGCCTGTGCCCGGTCCGCGGACCAGGCACGGCCAGCGATGGTACGGCACTGCCACGGCCCAGGCCTCCCGAGGGTGCCGCGGCACCAGCACAGGGCGGGATGCGGCACGCAGTCACGAGGGAGGCTAGACAGGCGACCAACTAGCTCGCCGCTCGTGATTCTTGACGCAGGCGCAGGCCGGCCGCACTCGCGCCCAGCAGGGTCAGGCCGGCGACCAGTAGGGAGCCGGCCGCTGACAGGGACCCCTCGGTCCAGTGGTGCAAGGCCTCGGGCACGACCAGGGTGGTGGCGATGACGCCGGCCGCCAGCACCGAGAAGCTGCGCGTGCTGAGGTGGCCGACGAAGCCCGCCACAGCCACGACGGCGGTCAGCAGGTAGCCGAGGTTCTGGTGGTTGCCGTCCATGACCGGCAGCTGGGCGCCGACCAGAGCGAGCCCCGCACCGGTGAGGAGCGCCGCCTCGCGGTCGTGCACGACGTGTCGCAGGCCGAGCGCGGCCCAAGCGACACCCAGAGCCACGAGCACCACGGCGTACACGGTGTCCGTCGAGCCGTGGTGGCGCATGACCCGCTCCACCACGGCAGACACGAGGAGGATGGACGCGGCGTACATGCCGAGCTGTCCGACAAGACCGCGGACGATCCAATAGGCCACCACAGTCAGGGCCATCCCCGTCGCACCGACAGTGAGCAGCTCCCACGAGCCGATATGCGCAGAGTGCACCCCCAGTCCGGACGCCGCGGCGACCGACGCTGCTCCGAAGGTCCACAGGACCGACACGAGTCGCCGCCGCGCGGAGTCGTCCTGGCGCCCCAGCTCGCGGAGGCCGAGGCCCGACGAGCGGCCCACGGCGAGTCCCGCTGCGGCGAGGACGGCGCCGAGCCCGACGAGGACGGCGGTGCGCATGTTCTCGCTGAGATCGCCCCAGCCACTGGTGACGAACAGTGCCACGGCGGCCAGCAGGAGAGCGGCTCCGAGATAGCCGGCGATCTCCGACCAGCGGCCAGAGCGCTGGGTCGGTGTAGGTGTCGATGTCGATGTCGATGTCAGCGATGACGCTTCGCGCAGCACGTCGGCCGTGCGGATGGCCTGCTCCTCGGTCAGGGTGCCTTCGGCGACGAGTCTCTGCAAGGCGGTCCTGATGTCGGGCTGCATGGGCACAGGCTGACGGTCCCATGTCGCGCCGTCCTGAGCACGCGTACTCGGCAGGCGGCGCTAGTGGCAGCGCGCGCCTGCGCCGGGCAGGGTCCCGCGCAGGAAGTAGGCATCGACGGCCGAGTCCACGCAGGGGCTCCCCCGCCGGTACGCCGTGTGGCCGTCGCCGACGTACGTCAACAGGTGTCCGGAGTCGAGCTCGCCAGCCACCGACTTCGCCCAGCGGTACGGCGTTGCCGGGTCGCGGGTGGTGCCGACAACGAGGATCGGTGCGGCGCCGCGCGCGGCGATCGGCGCGGGACGTCCTGTCGCGGGTACCGGCCAGGTGCTGCACGGCACATTGGCCCACACGATGTAGGCGCCGAACAGCGGCGAGATCGTGGCGACGGTGGCCGCGTCGGCAGCGAACGTCGCGAGATCGGCCGTCTGCGGGG
Organism: Sporichthyaceae bacterium; assembly: GCA_031365725.1. Classification (GTDB taxonomy): domain Bacteria; phylum Actinomycetota; class Actinomycetes; order JACCUZ01; family JACCUZ01; genus JANLYQ01. The sequence continues at coordinate 10,608 of JANLYQ010000117.1, forward strand.
CGTCGAGGCAGTTGACGGCGTAGATCACCTCGTTGCGATCATCGGTGAAATGACCGTTGGGGCCGCGGTGGTCGTAGAAGTCAGCGAGATAGAGCAGCCCGCGACCGTCGCCGCGCAGGGCAAGCATGAGCGACTGGCGCAGGAAGGCCCAGTTCCCCTTGTCGTACAACGCCGACGCGATACCGAGCAGCCCGAGCGCCTGAGTCACCTGCCGGCCACCCTCACCCGGCAGCGGCTTGGCGTCGAGCCCCGCGACGAGTGACTCCAGCCGTGTCTCGGCCTCGGCCGACGAGCCCGAGAGGGGGCAGTCCTTGCGGCCCCGGCAGTCCGTCAGGAACGACAACAGCGCGAGCTGAAACCCCTCGGCCTGGCCTTTCGCCACCTCCAGCGGGGTCGACGCCGGGTCGAGCACGCCGTCGAGGACCATGCGGCCGACACGCGTGGGGAACAACCCCGCGTACGTCGACCCGAGCAAGGTGCCATAGCTCTTGCCGAGGTAGGTCAGCTTGTCGTCGCCGAGGACGGCGCGGAGGACGTCCAGGTCGCGGGCGGCTTCCCGCGTCGACACGTGACCGAGCAACGCGGGGTCGGCCTTCTGGCAGCCCGCGCCGAGTGCCTCGCCCTGACTCAGGATCTCTTGCTGCTCGGCCGGGGTGTCCGGTGTGCCGTCGGTGGCGATGAACGTGTCGAGCTGCGGGTCGGTGAGGCACTGCAGGCCGCGGCTCGCGCCGACTCCGCGCGGGTCGAAGCCGACGATGTCGTAGCGCTGGCGCACCGCACCGCTGATCACCGTCGTGGCAGCCCGGACGTAGTCGAGACCGGAGGCACCGGGCCCACCCGGGTTGACCAGCAGCGACCCGGCCCGCGAGCCCGACGCCGGCAGCTTGTTGACCGACAGCCGAAAGGTGGCCCCGCCGGGCTGCGTGTAGTCGATCGGCACGACGACGTGGGTGCAGCGGAAGCCGTGCTTGCAGTCGGTCCACACGACTTTCTGGTCGTAGAACCGGGCGAGGTCAGCGGTGGGCGGGCGGGTGACCCCAGGCGACGGCGTGACCACGACATCGGCTTGCGTACCGCCACCGGTGCACCCCGCCAGAGCGGCCGCGACCAGCCCGCCGACCGCGGACACGACCAACGACCTGTGCCGCCGGCGATGTGCCCGGCGCCACGACGTGCTGACCGTCATCCCTGTCCTTCCGCCGTGCTCCCCCATGCTCCCCATCGCTCCCGAGGGTAGGCGACGACGATGACGGGCCTGCGTCCTACGATGGCCACCCGACGTCAGTGAGGATCTCCCATGCGTCAGGTCGCGGCCTCGGGGCCGTTCGCCACCACCAGCCGTCTCGGTCCCGCCGAGCGGCAGGCCGCGTTGGACGCCGCCCCGACAGACGAGCTCGACGTCATCGTCGTCGGCGGTGGCGTGGTGGGTGCCGGCGTCGCGCTCGATGCCGCCACCCGCGGGCTCTCGGTCGGACTGTTCGAGGCGCGCGACTGGGCCTCGGGCACGTCGAGCCGGTCGAGCAAGCTGATCCACGGTGGGCTGCGCTATCTCGAGATGCTCGACTTCGCGCTCGTGCGCGAGGCCCTGCGGGAGCGGGCGCTGCTCAGCCAACGCATCGCCCCACACCTGGTGCGCCCGGTGGCTTTCCTCTACCCGCTCAAGCACCGCGGCTGGGAGCGGATCTATGCAGGTGCCGGCCTCACGCTGTACGACGCCATGGGTCTGTCGTCCGGCACCTCACGGGGCATGCCGTGGCACAAGCACCTCAGCCGCCGGGCGGCGCTGCGGCTCTCGCCGTCCCTGAAGTCCAGCGCGCTGGTCGGCGCGATCCAGTACTACGACGCGCAGGTCGACGACGCGCGCCACACCATGGCCGTGGTGCGTACGGCGGCCGCCTACGGCGCTCTGGTGGCCAACCGGGCGCGGGTGGTCGGCTTCCTGCGCGAGGGCGAGCGGGTCACCGGGGTGCGGGTGCGCGACCTCGAGTCCGGCACCGAGATCGAGGTGCGCGCGCGGCAGGTCGTCAACGCCACCGGCGTATGGACCGACGACACCCAGGCAATGGTCGGCGAACGCGGCCAGTTCCATGTGCGGGCGTCCAAAGGCATCCACCTCGTCGTACCGCGCGACCGCATCCAGTCGAGCACCGGGCTGATCCTGCGCACCGAGAAGAGCGTGCTGTTCGTCATCCCGTGGGGGCGGCACTGGATCATCGGGACCACCGACACCGACTGGGACCTCGGCAAGGCACACCCCGCTGCGTCGAGCACCGACATCGACTATCTGCTCGAACACATCAACGAGGTGCTGGTGACCCCGTTGACCCGCGAGGACGTCGAAGGTGTCTATGCGGGGCTGCGGCCGCTGCTGTCGGGAGAGTCCGAGTCCACGTCCAAGCTGTCCCGCGAGCACACCGTGGCGCACCCGGTGCCGGGGCTGGTGGTCGTGGCGGGTGGCAAGTACACGACCTACCGGGTGATGGCCAAGGACGCTGTCGACGCGGTCAGCCACGGGCTCGACGACAAGGTGCCGGCGAGTGTCACCGACCGGGTGCCGCTGGTCGGCGCTGAGGGCTACGCCGCGATGTGGAACGCGCGGCACCGGCTCGCGACCCGGCACGGGCTGCACGTCGCGCGGGTCGAACACCTGCTGCAGCGGCACGGGACGCTGCTGCACGAGGTGCTCGCCCTGGTCGACGAGGACCCCTCGCTGGGCGAGCCGTTGGAGGGCGCCGACGACTATCTGCGCGCCGAGGTCGTGCACGCCGCGTCGCACGAAGGTGCCCGGCACCTGGACGACGTGCTCACCCGCCGCACCCGCGTCTCGATCGAGACCTTCGACCGTGGCGTCACCACCGCGCCGTACGCCGCACAGCTGCTGGCCGGCGTGCTCGGCTGGTCGGCCGCGCAGCAGGCCAAAGAGGTCGAGCACTACCTGGCGCGGGTCGAGGCCGAACGGCTCTCCCAGGAGCAGCCCGACGACCAGACCGCCGACACCGCCCGCCTCGGCGCACCGGAGATCGTGCCGCTGAGCTGATGGTCAGCCGCGGCGCAGCGCGACAGTCATCGCCTCGACCGCGAGCAGTGGCGCGACGTTGACACCGATCGCCGTACGAGCGGCGAGCACGGCATCGATGCGCCGCAGCGTCGACTCGGGGGTCGAGGACAGAGCGACTCTTGTGACCGCGTCTCGCATCTCGTCATTGACCAGCTCGACACCGGCACCGGCCTGCTCGGCGAGCACGTCGCGATAGAACGACGCGAGGTCGATGAGGGCCCGGTCGATCACGTCCCGCTTGCGCCGGGTGGCGAGCTTCTTGTGCTCCCCCTCGAGATCCTTGAGGGCGGCGGCCGAGCCGGAGGGTTGACGGGAGCCGGCACCGACACCCAACGCGCGCTTCATGGCACTCGCATCCTCGGCCGACGCTGCCGCGGACTGCTCGTCGGCGTCGCTGGTGGCCGCGGCGACCAGGTCCCCGGCGGCGGTCAGGGCGCGGCCGAGCTCGTCGAGGGACAACGGAAGCCGGAGCACGGCCTGACGGCGGATGCGGGCGTCCTCGTCGGTGGCGAGGCGCTTGGCCCGGCCGATGTGCCCTTGTGCGGCGCGGGCCGCGAACGACGCCATCGCGGGGTCGATGCCGTCGCGACGGATCAGCACCTCGGCGACATCGGACGTGCGCGGCGTGCGCAGCCCGAGGTGACGGCAGCGGGACCGGATGGTCAGGAGCACGTCGTCGACCGCGGGCGCGCAGAGCAGCCAGACCGTCCGCGGGGTGGGCTCCTCGATCGCCTTGAGCAACGCGTTGGCCGCCTGGTCGGTGAGCCGGTCGGCGTCCTCGACGACCATGACCTGCCAGCGGCCCCACGTGGGGCGCCGGGCCGAACGGCTCACCAGCTCGCGCGCGTCACCGACACCGATGCTGAGCTTGCGCGTGTTGACCACGACGACGTCGGGGTGCCCGGCACCGAGGACGGCCGTGCACGCGTCGCAGTCACCGCAGCCACCTGCAGTGCACTGCAGGGCCGCAGCGAAGGCCAGGGCCGCGGTGGACCGACCGGAGCCCGGAGGCCCGGTCAGGAGCCAGGCGTGGGTCATGCCGACGGCTTCCTCCCCGCGCACGATGGCGGCAGCGGCCGACGCGGCTCGGCGCAGCACCTCGACCGTGGCAGCCTGTCCCACGACGTCGGCCCAGACGCCGCTGGCCACGCTCATCGTCCAGGCCGGTCGTCCAGACCGCCGAACAGCTCGTCCGTCAGGCTCGGGCCGTCATCGTCCGGCTCTGCCCGTGGCTGTCCCTGTGGCTTCGCCTGGGCGCGGCGGCCCGGGCTCTGAGTCACCACCGGCAGCTCGGTGGTGAGATCGGTGCTCTGCTGGCCCTGGCCGGCGTTGGCCGGCTGGCTGCGGAGGTCCCGAGTGGGCGACGGACCCGATGCGGTCGACGGTCCGCTGATGGGCACCGAGCGAGTCTCGGCCCGTGCAGCGGCTCGGGTCGCCGCGGCCTGTGCGGCCGCGTCGCGGGCCGCCCCCGCCACCCGGGCCGCTTCGACACGGGCTGTTTCGTCGGCAGCGGCGCGGGCTGCCGCCTCGGCAGCTGCCAGCTGCAGTCGTTGCTCGGCGGCGGCGGCCTCGGCCTTAACCCCATCCTCGGCGGCGAGGCGGGCGGCTTCCTCGGCCTGTCGGCGTAGGTCTGCCTCGGCGCGCTGCCGCTCCTCCTCGGCGGCGCGGAGCTCCTCGGCCTCGCGCACCTGCTGGGCGCTGGGCGGCAAGACGGTCACGAGGCGCTCGGTGATCGCGGCGGTGATCACCTCGGCGGCCTGGCCGGCGTCGACGACGAGATAGCGCGCGCCCCCGCGCCGGGCCAGGTCGAGGAATCGGTCACGCACCCGGGTGTGGAAGGCCACCGGCTCGGACTCGAGCCGGTCCGGGGTGCCGACCCTGGCCAGACCGGTCCCGGGCGGCAGGTCCAGCAACACTGTCAGCTGCGGTGTGAGGCCGTCGGTCGCCCAGCGCGAGAGCCGAGCGACCTCGGCACCGACGAGGTCACGACCGGCGCCCTGATAGGCCACCGACGAGTCGATGTAGCGGTCGCAGACGACGACATGACCGAGGTCCAGCGCGGGACGGATGACGGTGGCCACGTGCTCAGCACGGTCGGCTGCGAACATCAGCGCCTCGGCCCGCGGCGAGGGGCCGGTCGGCTGCGGGGCACCGGACGGGTCGACACCGGTGACGACTGGCAGGTCCAGCAGGGCCGAGCGCAGGCGTCGACCAACCTCGGTGCCGCCGGGTTCGTGCGTCACCAGCACCTCGTGGCCCAGCGACTCGAGCCAGTCCGCGAGGGCGCGAGCCTGGGTGGACTTACCGACGCCTTCACCACCCTCGAGCGCGATGAAGAACCCCTGCCGGTTTGCGGGCCCTGGGCGCCCGACGGGGGCACTGTGGAAGGCGGCGGCGAGGTCGGAGCCGATGCCGACACCGTGCCGGTCGTCCATCGCGCGGAAGCTCGCCGACCCGAGAGCCGCCGCCAGTAGGCCGGCCACCAGGAACACAGCCGCAGCGCCGTTGTAGGTCAACGACATCGCGTCAGTGAAGCGCAGCCGGTGCTCACCGATGGCCGCCGCCAGCAGCGGGCTGGCCGCGAGGACCGCGACGAGCACGACGCGGACCATCGTCTGCACGAAGGCGAAGGTGCGGCCGCGCAGCTCGTCGGCCACCTCGAGCCCGAGCAGCGTGTAGCCCGTTACCCAGGCGACCCCCGCGAAGGCGCCGATGACCAGCGCGAGGCCGACGGCGAGCACCAGGTTGGGGAGCAGCCCGAGCAGGGCCAGCGCCAGCCCCGCGCCCCCGATCGCGAGGCCGAAGAGTCGGCGCCGACTCAGATCCGGCAGCAGTCGCGGGCCGAGCAGCATCCCGGCGGCCAGCCCGACGAACACGGTGCCGAACAGCAGGCCATATCCCGGGTCACCGCCACCCAGGTCGAGCACGAAGGTGCGGGCCAGTCCGATCACCGCGCCGCCGGCCGCGAAAGCGCCGAGCATGCCGACGACGAGGCCACGGACCAGCCGGTTGCGGCCGACGAAGGTCCAGCCCTCGACCAGCGTGGACCAGACACTGGGTCGCGGCTCGCCGGCAACCCTCGCCGCGCGGCCCGGGATCTCGGTCAACCGCAGGATCGTCAGGGCGCTGACCAGGAACGTCGCGGCGTCGACGTACAGCGCGAGGTCGACGGCCGCCAGGGACGGCATCGCGTTGTCGAGGATGCCGGTGAGCAGCGCGAGCCCCGCGAACACGGCAGCAGCGACCGGCGCCGAGCCGTAGGTCGTGAAGAGGCTGAGCTGGTTGGCCGCCTCGAGTCGCTCGCGCGGGACCAGGTTGGGGACACTGGCCTCCTTGGCCGGGATCCAGACAAGGCTGGCAACCTCGATCAGGGCGGTTGCCACGAACAGCCACCACAGGGTGTGCACCGCGGGGATGGACAAGAACAGCAGGAACCGCGCGACATCGCAGACCACCATGGTGAGGCGCCGGTCCAGCCGGTCGGCCACGACGCCGGCGATCGGGCCGACGATGATCGCCGGGGCCAGACGCAGGATGAACACGCCGGCAACGGCGAGGTTGGCCGCGGCATAGCCACCGCTGGCCAGCCGAGGCGCGAGAGCGGTGAGGGCCAGCAGGCCGAGCCAGTCACCGAGGCTGGACAGGCTCAGCGCCGTCCAGAGCCGGCGGAACGGTGCGATGGCCAGCACCCCGCGCACGTCGTGGTCCGGCGTCACGGCGCGCTCGGCCATGACGCCGGGCTCGGCTGCTGCGTCGGTGGTCACGTCACCCAGCGTATCCAGCGGCCGGACATCGCGACCTCCTCCCGACGAACCCTTCGTCCGCCGCCGGGCCAGCAGACCCGGCGCGCCCCTCGAGTGGCGGAACCTGGTCGCCGGACCGGACGTAGCACCGCCAGATTCCGCCACTCGACGACGAGCACCGCCAGATTCCGCCACTCGAGGGGCTAGGGCTGCTTCTTGGCCGTCGACTTCTTGGCCGTCGTCTTCTTCGCCGTCGACTTCTTCGCCGTCGTCTTCTTCGCCGTCGCCTTCTTCGCGGCCGCCCGCTTCTTGGGCGCCGGCCCGTTGGCCCGCTTCTCGGCCAGCAGCTCGGAGGCCCGCTCGATCGTCACGGTCTCCACCGAGTCGGCCTTGCGCAACGTCGCGTTGGTCTCGCCATCGGTGACGTAGGCACCGAAACGGCCCTCCTTGACCAGCACCGGCAACCCCGAACCGGGATCGGCACCGAGGTCACGCAGCGGCGGCGCAGCAGCGCGACGGCCGCGCTGCTTGGGCTGGGCGTAGATGCCGAGCGCCGCCTCGAGGGTGATGTCGAACATCTGCTCTTCGTTGTCCAACGACCGCGAGTCGGTGCCCTTGCGCAGATAGGGACCGTAGCGCCCGTTCTGCGCGGTGATCTCGCCGCCGTCGGACGGGTCGATGCCTACCACCCTTGGCAGGCTCAGCAACCGCACGGCATCGTCGATGGTGACCGTGTCCAGCGTCATCGTCGACAGCAGCGACCCTGTGCGTGGCTTGCTCGCGTCGCCGTCGGGCAGAACCTCGGTGACGTACGGGCCATAGCGCCCGGCCTTGGCCACCACCGGCAGCCCGGACTCCGGGTGCGCGCCGAGCTCGCGGTCACCGCTGGGTGCGGCCAGCAGCTCCTCGGCCTTCTCGACCGTCAGCTCGTCCGGGGCCATCTCCTCGGGCACCGACGCACGTTCCGAGGTCTCGGCGCCGTCCGGCCCGCGCTGGACGTAGGGCCCGTAGCGCCCGACGCGCAGGACGATGTCATTCCCGATCGGGATCGAGTTGACCTCGCGCGCGTCGATGTCGCCGAAGCCTGCGACGAGCTCGTGCAGACCCGGGTCGCCCTCGTCGTCGCCGCCGAAGTAGAACCGCCGCAACCAGTCGACCCGGTTGGCGCTGCCACCTGCGATGCGGTCGAGGTCCTCTTCCATCTCGGCGGTGAAGTCGTAGTCGACGAGCGAGCCGAAGTGCTTCTCCAGCAAGCCGATCGTGGCAAACGCTAGCCACGCAGGCACCAAGGCCGAACCGCGTTTGAAGACGTAACCGCGGTCGACGATCGTGCCCAGGATCGAGGCGTACGTCGATGGGCGACCGATGCCGCGTTCCTCCAGAGCGCGCACCAGCGTGGGCTCCGTGTAGCGCGACGGCGGTGACGTGGCGTGGCCGTCGGGGCGCAGGTCGAGCACCGAGAGCGAATCGCCCGAACGCATCAACGGCAGCCGCCGCTCCTGGTCATCACCCTCGCGCGCCTTGCCCGACTCGTCCTCGTCGCGGCCTTCCTCGTAGGCCGCAAGGAAACCGCGGAACGTGATGACGGTGCCGCTGGTCGAGAACTCGGCATCCCGCGCGCCGCTGTCGGCGTCACTGGTCGCACCGAGGCGCACGGTGACCGTCTCACCGCGCGCGTCAGCCATCTGCGACGCGACGGTGCGCTTCCAGATCAGGTCATAGACCGCGAGCTCGTCACGGCTGAGCTCACTCGCCACCTGACCCGGCGTACGGAACGCGTCGCCGGACGGACGGATCGCCTCGTGCGCCTCCTGGGCGTTCTTGACCTTGCGCTCATAGCGCCGCGGCACGTCGGGGACGAACTCCGGCCCGTAGATCTCGCGGGCCTGACTGCGCGCGGCGTTGAGAGCAGACTCCGACAGCGTCGTGGAGTCGGTGCGCATGTAGGTGATGTAGCCGTTCTCGTACAGCCGCTGCGCGAGACGCATCGCGGTCTGCGCCGAGAGCCGCAGCTTGCGGCTCGCCTCCTGCTGCAACGTCGAGGTCATGAACGGCGCGGCCGGACGTCGGGTGTAAGGCTTGTCCTCCACCGAACGCACGGCAAACGTCGAGGACTGCAACCCCTCGGCCAACGCCCGTGCCGTCGGCTCGTCGAGCTGGACGCCGTCGAAGCGCGCGACCGGTCGACCGTCGCTGCCGAAGTCGCGACCCGTCGCCACCCGGCGCCCGTCGAGCGCCACCAGTCGCGCGTCGAAACGCGCACTGCGGTCACCGTCGGCAGCATCGGCCTTGACGAGGTCGGCCTCGATGTCCCAGTACGACGCGGAGCGGAACGCGATCCGCTCGCGTTCGCGTTCGACGACCAGACGCGTGGCCACCGACTGCACCCGGCCGGCCGAGAGCCCTTGCCGCACCTTGCGCCACAGCACCGGCGAGACCTCGTAGCCGTAGAGGCGGTCGAGGATGCGACGGGTCTCCTGCGCGTCGACGAGGCTCTGGTCGAGATCGCGGGTCTGTTCGACGGCGGCCCTTATCGCGTCACGGGTGATCTCGTGGAACACCATGCGCCGCACCGGCACCTTGGGCTCGAGCACCTGCAACAGGTGCCACGCGATGGCCTCGCCCTCACGGTCCTCGTCCGTCGCGAGGAACAGCTCGTCCGCGTCCTTCAGGGCCCGTTTGAGCTCGGCGACCTTCTTCTTCTTGTCCACGTCGACGACGTAGAACGGCTCGAAATCGCGGTCGACGTCGACCGCGAACTTGCCGAACCGGCCCTTCTTCTCCTCCGGCGGCAGCTCGGAGGGCGTCGGCAGGTCCCGGATGTGGCCGACGCTGGCCTCGACGACATAGTTCGCCCCGAGGTAGCCGGCGATCGTCTTGGCTTTCGCCGGGGACTCGACGATGACCAGCCGTCGGGGCGTGGTCGCGGTCGCAACCGATGCGCCGTCGGCGCTCCCCGGCTTGTCCTTGGCAGCCACGTCTCAGTCGTTCCTGTCGTCAGTGTGCGGTGGGGTGCCCCGTTGATCCGCGCTCAGGATGCCTGGCGCTGTCAAGCCTGATGGTGTCAGCACGCCCGACTCGACCAAGACCCGCACCTGCGCCAACAGGTCGACCCGGCTGACCGGCGTACCGCTCGCATCCTGCCCGACGACCTGCTCGACGGCCGCCACGAGGGCCCCCACGGGGAGCGTGCCGTCGCACGCACCTGCCAGCGCCGCGGTCGCCGTGTCGACCTCGTGCGCACGTCGTAGCCCCACCTGCTGACGCAGCACGACGTGCTCGGGGTGCTCCTCCCCGGGGCGGCCCACCTGTTCCTGCAGGACGTCGGCGGCCAGCACGACCGTGGCGCGAGCGAGGCTGTCGTCGTCGGTGTGCGCGCCCAGCCAGCGCTGCCGCTGCAGCCAGGTGGCCATGTCCGGCCCCAGCGGCACCTGCACCGGGTGCGGCCAGTCAAGCAGCGTGACGCGCCGGTCGGCATCGGTGCGCTGCAGCACCACGAAGCCCAGGCCGATCGCGTCGACCCGCTCACGTTCGAGTGCCTCGAGCCACGAGTCGTAGAAGGCGACGTAGGAGCTGTCCTCGCCCCCTGCCTCACCGGCGTCGCGCAGCCACGTCGCGACGTACGCCGCCGGGTCGAGCACCTCGCGCTGCGCCACCAACGCGTCGACGCCGTGAAAGGGCAACCAGTCCGCGACCCACTCGTCCCACGGCTGGCCGTCGCGGTGCACCCAGTTGGCCAGCATGACCAAGGTGCCGCCCTCGCTCAGCAGCTGCGGCGCCTCCGCCACCAGTCGTGCGCACACCTCGTCCAGCGGCAGACCGGCGTCGCGGTAGGTGTGCCGGAGGCTGCGGGTCGGTGCGCCGATGACGAAGGGCGGGTTGCTGACGATCAGGTCGTACGGCGTGGGGCCGGCAGGTTCGAGCAGGTTCCCCTGCCGAAGGTCGACCTCGACGTCGGACAGTGCCGCAGTCAACCGGGCCATGGCGATGGCGCGGGTCGACACGTCGGTGGCCACCACGGTCGGGGAGTGCCGGCTCGCGTGCAACGCCTGCACCCCGCAGCCAGTGCCGACGTCGAGGGTGCGGCCGACCACCTGCCGCGGGGTGAGCTGGGCCAACGTGGTCGAAGCGCCACCGACACCGAGCACGTGCTCACGGGTCAGCGGCCGGTGTCGGCCGTCCAACCCGGTGCCCAGGTCGGACACCACCCACCAGTGCTCGTCGCCACCGGCCTCACCGTAGGGCCGCAGGTCGCGGGACGCCCGCAGGTCGTCCGGCCGGCCGACGTCGGCAGCGAGCTCGACCAGGTGCAGCTCGTCGAGCAGGTCCAGCAGCTGCGGGTCCGGGATGTCCCGGCGCTCGATGGTCTGCTGCAGCAGGAACAGCCGCACCAGGGCGGCGAGGGTGTCGCCTCCCTCAGGGGCCGGGCCCGCGCCACCTGGTGCTGACCCAACGGCCGCCGACTCGGGCGCCGACCCCGCTGACCCCGGTGGCCCTTGCCCTTGCCCTGACCCCTCGGACGCCGCGCGCAAGGCGCGCTCAGCCGGCACAGTCTCGTGCCGGTCGAGCGCAGCCATCGCCTGCGCACCGAGCCGGTCAGCGACGCCGTCAACGGTGAAGTCGGCGTCCAGCAGGGCGTCGCGCAGGTGACGGGCATGATCGCCGTACGCCGGGGTGCTCATGGTGATCTCCGCGACGACACGAGGTGAACCGTCGCCTCACCAGGCGTAGACACCTGTTGAGGCGACTGGTCACCTACCTCACGTGGTCAACTTCGGGCAGCTGCGGGCGGGTCAGACGTGCTGGGCCGGTACCTCGTCTGCCGCTGCCGGCGCCTCGGCGACCGCGATGCTGCGGCGCTTGGAGATGTACACAGCAGTGACGATGACGGCTACGGCGACGAGAGCGACGAGCACCCGCAGCACCGTGTTGGCGTTGTCCCCGACCGAGAGCGACACGACGGCCGGGGCGATCAGCAGGGCGACGAGGTTCATCACCTTGATGAGCGGGTTGATGGCCGGGCCGGCGGTGTCCTTGAACGGGTCGCCGACCGTGTCGCCGATGATGGTGGCCTCGTGCGCGGGCGAGCCCTTGCCGCCGTTGGCGCCGTCCTCCACCAGCTTCTTGGCGTTGTCCCAGGCGCCGCCGGAGTTGGCGAGCATGATCGCCATCAGCGTGCCGGTCGCGATCGCACCCGCGAGGTACGAGCCGAGCGCGCCGACGCCGAGACCGAAGCCGACGGCGATCGGCGCGAGCACCGCGAGCAGACCCGGGGTCGCGAGCTCACGCAGCGAGTCACGGGTGCAGATGTCGACGACCTTGCCGTACTCCGGCTTGGCCGTGCCCTCCATGATGCCCGGGATCTCGCGGAACTGACGTCGCACCTCGAACACGATGGCACCGGCCGCGCGGGTCACGGCGTTGATGGCGAGGCTGGAGAACATGAAGACGACCGAGGCGCCGATGATCAGGCCGACCAGGTTCTTGGGGTCCGAGACGTTGAGCACACCCTCGTACTGGAAGTTGCGCGGCAGGCTCTTGTCCAGGTTGGCACCGGTGTCGATGACCGCGGTGCGCACCGAGTCGGTGAACGAGCCGAACAACGCCGTCGCGGCGAGAACGGCCGTCGAGATCGCGATGCCCTTGGTGATGGCCTTGGTGGTGTTGCCGACCGCGTCGAGGTCGGTGAGGACCCGGGCGCCGGCCGCGTCGATGTCACCGGACATCTCGGCGATGCCCTGCGCGTTGTCCGAGATCGGGCCGAAGGTGTCCATGGCCACGATGACGCCGACGGTGGTGAGCAGTCCGGTGCCGGCCAGGGCGACGCAGAACAAGCCGAGGATGACCGAGCCGCCACCGAGCAGGTAGGCGCCGAAGACCGCCGAGCCGATGAGCAGCGCGGTGTAGACGGCCGACTCGAGACCGACGGTGAAGCCGGACAGGATAACGGTCGCCGGACCGGTCAGCGAGGTCTTGACGATGTCGAGCACCGGGCGCTTGCTGCCCTCGGTGAAGTAGCCGGTGAGCAGCTGGATCAGCGAGGCGAGCGCGATGCCGATGATGACGGCCACGATGGCGATGACGCGGGGGTTCTTGTCGCCGGCCTCGGTGACGATGTTGGCCGGGATGCCGCTGAGCTCGGAGAGCTTGCCGGGCAGGTAGACCAGGGCGGCCAGCGAGCAGAGCACCGCGGAGATGCCGGCGGAGGTGAAGAAGGCCCTGTTGATGGCCTGCATGCCGGACGTGTCGGTCGGGCGCAGCTTGGTGAGGAAGACACCGATGATCGCGGTGACGACACCGATGGCCGGGACGATGAGCGGGAAGACGAGACCCTCCTCGCCGAAGGCGGCCTTGCCCAGGATCAGGGCGGCCACCAGCATCACGGCGTAGGACTCGAACAGGTCAGCAGCCATGCCGGCGCAGTCGCCCACGTTGTCACCGACGTTGTCGGCGATGGTGGCGGCGTTGCGGGGGTCGTCCTCGGGGATGCCCTGCTCGACCTTGCCGACCAGGTCGGCGCCCACGTCGGCCGCCTTGGTGAAGATGCCGCCGCCGACGCGGATGAACATCGCCAGCAACGCAGCACCGAAACCGAAGCCTTCGAGCACGGTGGGGGCGTCGCCCTTGTAGAACAGCACCACCGAGGCGGCACCGACCAGGCCCAGCCCGACGGTGAGAAAGCCCACGACACCACCTGTGCGGAAGGCGATGCGCATCGCGGTGGCGGCGCCGTCGGCCTCACGGGCCGCGGCGGCCACGCGCAGGTTGGCGCGGGTGGCCAGGCCCATGCCGGCGTACGCGATGAACGCCGAGGCGAGCGCGCCGAGCACGAAGTAGACCGACCGGCCGATGCGGATGCTCGCGGTGTCGGCGGGCAGCAGGCTCAGCAGCACCAGCGCGAGCACGCCGAAACCGGCGAGGGTCTTGAACTGCCGGGTGAGGAACGCCGACGCGCCCTCCTGCACCGCCGCCGCGATCTCCTGCATGCGCTCGGTGCCTTGACCGGCGGCCAGGACGCTGCGGCGCAGGGAGAAGGCGAAGCCGAGCGCAACGAGGGCGATGGCCCCGGCGATGACGACGTAGGTCACGTTGGCACCGCTGAGGGTCAACGGGTCAGCGGTGGTGGCGGCGCGGGTGAGCCCCGACATGCGTCCTCCTTGACGTGGCGCCCCGCATGCGGTGGTCGCCCGGTACGAATTCGCGCGCGAGGGAGGTCCCTCGGGTCCGACTCCAGCCCGGCACAGAACGGCCGGGCGCGGAGGGACCAGCGCGGGCGGAGTCTACGCAGGCGGGGGCACGGGGCCCAAACCGAGCGACCCGGTTGAGGCGAAACGCTCAGGGCGTCCGCCCGGGCTCAGGCGATGGGCCACGTCATGCGTACGACGACACCACCGGCGCCGTTGAGGCCACGGGGCTCGACGCTGACGTCGTCGACCAGGCCGTTGATCACCGCGATGCCGACGCCGGGCGGTACTGCCTCGGCGTCGACCAGGTCGGCCACGTCGGCCAGCGCCCCGAAGCCGTCCCCGACGCCGGGCTCGAACGGTGCCTCGTCGGCCACCGAGATGTGGAAGGCGGCCACGTCGTCGACCAGGGTGACCAGGACCGGGCGGTCCGGACAGTGCCGGCGGTGCAGGTGGACCGCGCGGGTGCAGGCCTCACCGACCGCCAGGCGCACCTCGTCGAGGTCACCTTCGTCGACCCCCGACCTGCGAGCCACAGCCGCCGCGACCAGTCGGGCGGTGCGCACGTGCGCGGGCAGTGCGCTGAAGCTGAGCTCGACCGTGGGCACGCAGGACCTCTCTGGACGACGACGGTGGACGCGCTAGTCGGTGGCGCTGACCGCTTCGTCCACGGAGGAGTGGATCGGGAAGACCTTGGTCAGCCCCGTGATCCGGAAGATCTTGAGGATGCGCTCCTGGGTGCACACCAGACGCAGCGAGCCGTCGTGGGCACGCACCCGCTTGAGCCCGCCGACCAGCACCCCGAGCCCGGTCGAGTCGAGGAAGTCGACCTTCTCCATGTCGACCACGAGGTGGTACTTGCCGTCGGCGACCAGGTCGACGAGCTGCTCCCGCAGCCGCGGGGCGGTGTAGACGTCGATCTCGCCACCCACCTCGACGACGGTGCGGTCACCTTCGGTGCGGGTCGAGAGGGAGAGGTCCACAGGTCCTCCAGCAGTAGGCGAGTTCGGCAGCACGACACGACTGTGGCATTGGTCTGCCCGCAGACGAGCCGCATTCAACCATCATCGGGTCGCCAGTTCGCGGGTGGGACACTGCCGAGGTGCCGCACACCGTTCCGCCCGACGAGGCGGGACCGGCCGACGAGCTGCTCGCACTCTTGCTCGCGGGGCCTGGGCGGCGGGACCGGTTGACCCACGTCGAACGGGTGCCAGCCCGGGCGGGGACGCCGGCACCGTGGCCGGGATGGGTGCATCCCCGGCTGGTTTCTGCGCTGGCGGCTGGCGGCGTCGCTGCTCCGTGGTCGCACCAGGCGCAGGCCGCCGACCTTGTGCACGCCCGGCGCTCGACCGTCGTCGCGACCGGCACCGCGTCGGGCAAGTCCATGGCCTACCTGCTGCCGGCTCTGACCGGGGTTCTCGACCACGCCGACGAGCTGCGTGCCGGGAAGACGCTGTCCACCGGGCCGACGACGCTCTACCTCTCGCCGACCAAGGCGTTGGCCGTCGACCAGCTGCGGGCGGTCGACGCGCTGGGCCTCGAGGCGGTTCGGGCCGCCACCTACGACGGCGACACCCCGACCGAGTCGCGTGACTGGGTGCGCCGGCACGCGGCGTACGTCCTCACCAACCCCGACATGCTGCACCGCTCGATCCTGCCCGGGCACCCGCGGTGGGCGAGGTTCCTGCGCGACCTGGACGTGGTGGTGATCGACGAGTGCCATCGGTACCGCGGGGTGTTCGGTTCACATGTCGCTGCCGTCGTACGCCGGTTGCGGCGGGTGTGCGCGCACTACGGCTCCGACCCGGTGTTCGTGCTCGCGTCGGCGACTGTCTCGGACCCACAGGTCTCTGCGTCGCGCCTGGTCGGGCATCCGGTCACGCCGGTGACCGAGGACGGCTCGCCCCGGGGTCAGCTGCTGTTCGCCTTGTGGGAGCCGCCACTGACCGGGCACGCCGGGGAGCACGATGCGCCGGTCCGTCGCTCGACCACCGCCGAGGTGGCGGACCTGCTCACGGACCTGGTCAGCGCCGGCACCCGCACGGTGGCCTTCGTGCGGTCGCGCCGGGCGGCCGAGACGGTGTCGTCGACAGCGCGGCGGCTGCTCGCCGAGGTCGACCCGTCGCTGGTGGACCGGGTGGCGGCCTATCGCGCGGGCTATCTCCCCGAGGAGCGCCGGGCCTTGGAAGCCGACCTTCAGTCGGGGCGGCTGCTCGCGGTTGCCTCGACGAACGCCCTCGAGCTGGGGGTGGACATCGCTGGGCTGGACGCGGTGCTGCTGGCCGGCTGGCCCGGGACCCGCGCGTCGCTGTGGCAGCAGGCCGGGCGGGCGGGGCGGGCGGGTCAGGACGCACTGGCGGTGCTGGTGGCGCGCGACGACCCACTGGACACCTATCTCACCCACCACCCGGCGACGTTGTTCGGGCGTCCGGTCGAAGCTACCGTGCTGGACCCGGGCAATCCGCACGTGCTGGCGCCGCACCTGTGCGCCGCGGCCTCCGAGCTGCCGCCGCTGACCGATGCCGACCTGCTGGCCTTCGCCCCTGACGCCGGCGCGGTGGCCGAGCACCTGGTGGAGCGGGGACTGTTGCGGCGGCGTACGGGGGGACTGCACTGGACCCGACCAGAACGGGCCAGCGACCTCGCCGACATCCGAGGCGCCGGCGCCGGGCCGATCGGTCTCGTCGAGGAGGGCACCGGTCGCCTGCTGGGCACCGTCGACGGGTCGTCGGCGCATGCGACGGTGCACGCGGGCGCGGTCTACGTGCACCAGGGCGAGACCTATCTCGTCTCCCGGCTGGACCTCGAGGACCAGGTCGCCCGGGTGGGCCGGGCCGAACCGGACTGGACCACGACCGCGCGCGACATCACCGACATCGCCATCGTCGAGACCACGTTGCGGTCGGCGTGGGAACACGTCACGTTGGCGTTCGGCACGGTGCAGGTGACCAACCAGGTGGTGTCCTTCCTGCGGCGTCGGGTCATCACGGGCGAGGTGCTGGGCGAGGAAACGCTGGACCTGCCGCCGCGGCACCTGCGCACCCGCGCGGTCTGGTGGACGGTCGACGCGCCCGGCCTCGTGCGGGCGGATCTCGACGCCGCCAGCGTGCCCGGGGCCGCGCACGCGGCCGAGCACGCAGCCATCGGGCTGCTGCCGCTGTTCGCCACCTGCGACCGGTGGGACATCGGCGGGGTCTCGACCGCCTATCACCCGGACACCGGGGAAACGACGGTGTTCGTGTACGACGGTCACCCCGGGGGCGCCGGCTTTGCCGAGCGGGGTCACGAGGCTGCGGTCGCCTGGCTGACCGCGACCCTGGAGGCCATCGCGGCCTGCGAATGTCTCGACGGATGCCCGTCGTGCGTGCAGTCGCCCAAGTGCGGCAACGGCAACGACCCGCTGGACAAGGCGGGCGCCCAGCGGCTGCTCAGTCTCGTCCTGGCCGGTGCGCCGGCCCGGTGACCGGCGACCCCGCGAGTCGACTGGTGGGGTCACCAGGAGTAGACAGAGACGCACCGGGCAAAGGTGGCTTGAGGAAAGGACACCGCCATGCTGGCTCTGGGCTTGCTGTTCATCGTCGTCGCGGCACTCGTGACGGCTGGAGCGATCTACGACGGCGGTGAGTCCGCCACGTTCGCGCTGCTCGGCCAGACGATCGACACGAGCATCGCCGGCATCTTCTTGACCGGCGTCGCGACCATGGTCGTCTTCTTCCTCGGTCTCTGGATGGTGATGAAGGCGATGGCCCGCGGCCGCCGCAAACGGCACGAGCGCAAGGTCGCGACACGTGAGCAGCAGCAGACGGTCTCGGCCGTCGAGCAGGAGCGCGCCGCGCTCAAGGCGGAGAACGAGCGCCTGGCTGCCCAGCTGTCGCGGGAGAGCCGACCGGCCGTCGACGACACGAACCCGTCGACAGTGCCGCCGAACGACACGTCCACCTCCACCTCTGGACGTCACGGGATCTGACCTCACGGGCGCGATCCCGCGGGACCGACCTTCACGGGGCTGCGCCCCCACCGCCGGCCCGGGCCCGTGCCCGGGCCGGTGGCATGCCCCTGCTACCCGGCAGGGCGACGAGCAGCTGAACGGACCCGTCGGGCAGCACCTCGCAGCCGAGCAAACTCCCGCCCGCAGCTGCAGTGAGTCGCAGGGCCGCCGCACAGCCGTCACCGCCATGTGCCATCACCCCGGCGGCCGCGAGCGCCGTCAGGTCCGCCGTCCGCGCGGCCCTGTGCCGGGCCACCACCGCGGAGCCGAGGGTGAGGGCCGCCGACATGACGCAGACAACGAGGACTGCCGCCCAGACCGCGAGAACCCCGGCCGAACCGCGTTCGCCCTCGTCCGTCACGGCGGCGCCGCCACCGGGCCGACAGCGTCCTCGGCCAGCGCTGTCGCCCGGTCGCTGACATGCGCGCCGGGGGTGCTGCGCCACGGTCCGGGTAGTCGCACGGCGGCAGACACCTCCACCGTCACCCGGTCGCCGTCGCGCCCGAGCCGCACCGTGGCCCCGCTCGGCGCCATCGCCTCGACCACGATCACCACCTGCGAGGAGTCCTCGCCCCTGGCCAGGGCGCGGGCACCGGCACCCGCCGCGTCGACGCAGCGCAGCTGGGCGACCACGACCAGGACCGCCCACACCGCGAGCAGTACGACGGCCCCGATGGCCGGCAGCACGACCGCGAGCTCGGCCGTGGCAAACCCCTCCTGACCGCCACGGCGCGCCCCGGCCGCTGACTCAGAACGCCACGGACAGCGCACGGTCCACCAGGTCCCGGATCATGCGGGCGACCTCCGGGCTGGTCAGCACCTTGTAGAGCACCCCACCAAAGCCACATGCCGCGACGGTGCCCACGGCGTACTCCGCGGTGGTCATGCCGGCCGACCCCCTGAGCCGCACGCTGCGTACATCGCGAACGACGAGTCGGACCGCCGGTCGCCATCGCTGCTCTGGTCCGGGCGTCGCCTCCCGGTTGCCGTGAGGTCCACCCTCGCGTCGTATCGTCTCCATCGCTCCCCCTCCGGTGCCGGCGACATCGCGTCGCCGGGTGGGCACTGTGCCCACCTCCACCGTGCCGCGTGACTGCGGCCCCGAACGGCCTCGGCCGCAAGATGTGGACAAGTGGGCACCGGCGGGACTGTGGACAACGCGGTGTGCCCCGGGCCGGTCAGGCGCCGGTCAGGCGCCGGACAGCAGCGACCGCGCGACGACGACCACGACCGGCACCACACCCAGCAGCACGAACGCCGGCAGGAAGCACGCCGCCAACGGCCCGACCGCCTGGACCCCCGCCCGGTGCGCGGCCGCGAGGGTGTCCCACCGCTGGCGAGCGCGGACATCATCGGCCAGTTGATGCAATGCCTCGGCCGGTGCGGCGCCGGAGGTGGCGCTGCGCATCAACAGCCGCAGCAGCACACCCACCGGGTCGGAGTCGTGCGGCGCGTCGGTCAGCCCCAAGCCCGAGGTGAGGGTGGTCGCTGCTGCCTGCAAGCGCTCACCCAGTGGACCACCGACGGCGGCGGCCGCCTCCGCCAAGGCAACCGGCGTCGTGGCCCCCGCGACAAGGCCGATGGCCACCAGGTCGGCGGCGCGTGGCAGGTCCCGGCGCAGTGCTCGTGATCGACCGGCAGCGACCCGGCCCACGACCGAGGCTCGGCGCCCGGCCAGAACGGCCCACGGCAGGGCGACGGCGGCCAGCAAGCCGTGCCCCGAGAACGTCATCAGGACGACGAGGCAACCCAGGACGGCCGCTGTGCGCCGACTCGGCCGCGGCGAGGCGTTCGCCGCTTCCCGGCGCGGGTCAGCAGCCCGGACCCGCGAGGGACTCAGCCGGGCGTTCGCGAGCCGGTCCCGCGCCGTGCCCCGGCGATCGGCGATCAGCAGCCCGGCGGCCGCTGCCAGCGCTACGGCCGTGATCCCCGCGGTGCCCTCGATGCCCTCGATGCCGCCGATGCCGCCGATGCCGCCGATGCCGGCTGTTTCTGCGGTCATCGCGCCGCCCGGTCGACGATGGCGTCGGTCCACCAGGCACCGAGAGCGACCAGCGAGACCCCCGCCAACAGGCACAGCTGACCGGCGCCGGGTCCGAGGAGGAAGCCCACCGGGTCGCCGCCCAGACCGCGCCCCATCAGCACGCCTCCGAACGGGAGCACGGCAAGGAGACCCGCGGTCGCTCGCGGACCGGCCAGCGCGCCGTCGAGCTCGCGATAGACGGCGTCCTCGGCACGGGCGGCCGTCGCGAGTCGCCCGACGGCCGCGGCCAAGCCACCACCGGTGCGCTCCACGACCCGCCAGGCCGCCGAGAGGTCACGCAGTGACGAGCAGCCTTCGCCGCTGGCGGCGATGCCCAGCGCGGTGGCCGGGTCGCCGGTCGGGCTGCGCGCAGCCGCTGCCACGACCGCACACCAATCGGCGCTGGTGCGCGACGCACCCTCGCTGGCACAGTCGTCGGCTGCGGCAGCCAGAGCATCGCGCGGCTGGGCACCGGTGCGGAGCTCTGCCGCCAGCGTCGTGAGCAACTCGAGCACGAGCAATCTCGCGTGGCTTGCCGTCAGCCGGACCCGCCGGCGCACCACGGCCCGATACCCGGCCCACACGGCCACCCCGGCCGCGGCGCCGAGCACCGGGGACCGAGCGCCGAGACCCACGCCGGCCGCGACCAGGGCACCCAGGCCCTCGGGGCGCATGCTCCCGATCCGACGACCGGTCCGGCGGACTTGCTGCCGCTCGGAGGGAGCGAGAGCCCCGACCGCAGCTCCCGCACCGCGCCCAGCCAGGACCGGGCGGCGCTGCACCCGTCGCAGACCAGCCGACGGGTCACCCGGCAGGACGAGCCCGGCGAGTGCAGCCAGCGCCACCGCCAGGACATGCGCGGTCATCGGGCCGCGCCGACCAGGTCCGCCAGCGCCGGCGCACCGGGTCCCTCCACGAGCATTCCCGCGTCGCTCACCCGAAGGGCGCTGACGACCTCAGCGAGCCCGCCGCCGGATGCCTGGAGGCAGCCGATCTCGCGCACGAGCCGCTGCCCGTCGGCCAGTCGTTCGACGTGCACCACCACGTGCACCGCCGCGCAGAGCTGACTGTGCAGAGCTGCCCGCGGCAGCCCCGCGGCCATCGCCAGCGCCTCCAACCGAGCGGGTAACGCGGCCGCGGTCGAGGCGTGCACCGTGCCCGCGCCGCCGTCGTGACCGGTGTTGAGCGCCGCCAGCAGCTCGACCACCTCACCACCGCGCACTTCACCGACGACGATCCGATCCGGTCGCATCCGTAGGGCCTCGCGCACGAGTCGTCGCAGGTCGACCACGCCGGCACCTTCGACGTTGGCCCCGCGGCACTCCAGCCGCACCACGTGCGGGTGCTGGGGTGCGAGCTCCCCGCACTCCTCGACGAGCACGATGCGTTCACCGGGCGGCACCAGCGACAGCAGCGCGCCGAGCACTGTGGTCTTCCCGGTACCGGTGCCGCCCGTCACCAGCAGCGACACCCGCCCGCGCACCAGCGCGGTCAGCACACCGTCCAGCCCACGGGTCACCGTGCCGTTCTGGACCAGCTCGGGCAGCAGGAACACCCGCCGCCGCGCGACACGCAGACTGATCAGCGTGCCTGTCGGCGAGACCGGAGCGATCACGGCGTGCAGCCGCACCCCGCCCGGCAGCCGCGCGTCGACCGTCGGGCAAGCCGCGTCCAGCCGGCGACCCGCGCTGAGGGCGAGTCGTTGCGCCAGCCGTCGGACTGCGGTCTCGTCGGAGAAGTGCACAGGCGACCGCTGGAGGCCGTCACCGTGGTCGACCCACACCTCGCCCGGGGCGTTGACCAGCACGTCGGTCACGGTCTCGTCGGCCAGCAGCGGTTGCAACGGCCCGAGCCCGCGCAGCTCGGATCGCACCTGACCGAGCAGCGCCGCCGCGTCGGTGCTGCCGAGGACGACCCCTTCACGGCGTACGGCGGCAGCCACGCTCGCCGCCGACAGTGGCTGGTCGTGACCGGCGAGACGCGCGACGACCCGCACCAGCAGGTCACCCTCCTCGGCACCGGGGCTCACGCCACCGCCCCGACCAGTGACGGCAGCTCGTCGTCGAGGACACGCCGGCACAGGCGGGCGAGCGCACCGCGACGCGACCGCCCGGGTGGCTCACCGTGTTCCTGGGCACGGGCAACTGCGGGCTCGGCTGGCAGCCAGCCCACCAGCGGCAGACCCAGCTCGCCGGCCACCAGCTCAGCGGTCAGCCCGGCTGGCGCGGGCCCTCGCACGACGAGCCGGACCTCCTGACCGGCGAGGACCGCAGCCTGAGCCCTGGCGGCCGCCACCGCGCGGACCTCGGCAGGGACCAGCAGCAGCACCAGATCGAAGGGGCCGAGCCCGCCGAAGACATCGACCGGCAGGCCTCCGACCGGTGCACCGCGAGCCAGGTCGACGACGACCAGGTCGTGCCCCGCGCGGCCTGCGCGCAACACCGAGGTGACCGCGTCGACCGGGAGGTCGACCGCATCGCCACGGTGCCAGCTGAGCAGCGTGACCCCCTCGACGTGCGGCAGCGCGGTGCGCAGCTCGGTCGGGTCGGCACGTCCGCGAGCGCCGGTGAGGTCGGGCCATCGCAGGCCCGGCGTGCTCTCGGCACCGAGCACCAAATCGAGGCCGCCCCCGGCTGGGTCACCGTCGACGAGCAGGACAGCTCGCGATGCGGGATCGCCGCTGCGCCGTCGCGCCGCCTCGCCCGCCAGCGCACACGCGAAGGTCGACGCGCCTGCGCCCCCTCTGGCTCCGAGCACCCCGATGCTGCGAGCGCAGCCGGCGACTGCTCCTGCCCTAAGCCGAGCAACCAGCAAGGGCTCGGCGTCCGGCAGCTGATGCACCGACTCGGCACCCGCCAGGGCAGCCGCCTCCCAGTGCGCAGGCGTCACGGGCGCGGTGGTCACCACCAGCACCGCCGGGCGCGACAGTAGCCGCAGTCGAGCCACGGCCGTGGCAGCCGCACGATCGAGCAGGACGAGCGGCGCCATGCCCCAGAGGGCCCGAGCAGCTCCGGGGTCGGGCGCCACTGCTGCCTCGACGCCAGCGGCAGCCGCCAGCCGTAGCAGCTCGTCCAGCAGGTCAGGATCGTCGGTCACGACCAGGGGCCGGGGCGCGTCCGGCGATCCCTGAGCGGCGGCGGTGTGCGGGTCCATGTCGTCCACCGTCGCCCGGCAGAGCAGCCCGCAGCGGGCGCGGGCACAGATGGTGGATAACTCGGGGGTGTCGACACCTGTGGACAACCTGACGTACCGCTCGAGTGGGCTCTCAGGACCGCGTGAACGGGGGCCGGGACGGCGACGACCCCCGCCGGGGGGGTTGGCGGGGGTCGTCTGCGGGACCGGCCCGGGGGGGGTTAGGCCTTGATCCTCGTGAGTGCTCTGAGTGACAGCGCACTTACGCAAGCATGTACCCGCGGGTAGCCCGGTGAACAGTCCTCAGGGGAAGCGGACCGAGATTTTGCCGTCCCTATGCTCGACGGGTGGCCAACCACGCTCCCCCCACAGCGCTGCCCCATCCGAAGCGGACGGCGGCGTTCTTCGACCTGGACAAGACGATCATCGCCAAGTCGAGCACGCTGGCGTTCAGCCGCTCGTTCTACCAAGGTGGTCTGATCAATCGACGTGCTGTGCTGCGCAGCGCCTATGCGCAGTTCGTCTACCTCGTCGGCGGTGCGGACCATGACCAGATGGAACGCATGCGGGCCTATCTCTCGTCGATGGCGACCGGGTGGGACGTCGAGCAGGTCAAGGTGATCGTGGCCGAGACCCTGCACCAGCTGATCGACCCGCTGATCTACGACGAGGCCGCGACACTGATCGAACAGCACCACCTGGCCGGGCGTGACGTCGTGATCGTCAGCACCTCCGGGGCCGAGGTGGTCGAGCCGATCGGACGCATGCTCGGCGCGGACCACGTCATCGCCACCCGCATGGTGGTTGAGGACGGGCGCTACTCCGGCGAGATCGAGTACTACGCCTACGGCGAGACCAAGGCCGAGGCCGTACGGGCGTTGGCGGAGGAGCACGGCTACGACTTGGCGCAGTGCTATGCCTACAGCGACTCGGTCACGGACGTGCCGATGCTCTCGGCAGTCGGGCATCCCTCAGCGGTGAACCCGGACCGCGCGCTGCGCAAGGAAGCCGCCGCACACGGCTGGCCGGTCCTGGTCTTCACCCGGCCAGTGCGGCTGCGCGACCGGGTCGCGGGCGTGCCGATGCCGCAACCGGTCACCCTGGCCGCTGTGGCCGCTGGAGCCGGCGCGGCCACGGCCGGCGTGGTGTGGTTTGCCGCTCGGCGTCGCGGGGCTGCGCGGCCGTTGCTGTCGCGTGTCGGTCGCGCGACACGCCGCAACGGTCAGCGCGGCTGAGCAAAGAATTGCCCGAACCCCTTCCCTAGCAAGGGGTTCGTGGGTTACACCTGAGGAGAAGCACGGCAGTTGGGCACCCACGCGGCGACCTGCCCATGTACGGGCCGGCGAGCCAGGCTTGTCCTGGTCTCCCGATAACGGTGCACGCCTGGTAACCCACATCTGACGTGCCCCGAACGGCGCTCCTCCGGGAGCGCCGTTCTCATGAGCCGTTCGCCGTTCTCATGCGCCCCGCTGGATCGCCTCACAGATCGCGACGCCTTCGCGCGCGCCCAGGACGACAGCCTCGGCGCAGTGCAGGACCCACCCGCGTACGCCGTCCGCACCGCCGCCGGCGTAGCCCGCCAGTGCCGTGAGGTAGGCCTCGCGCCCCAGCTCGACGTGACCGACCTCCGGCACTGACACCGATGCCGGATCAAGACCCCTGGTCACCAGGGTGAGCCGGGAGACGGCGCGTGCTACCAGGTCGCCGGCGACCGGGAAGGCCTGCATCGAGGCCACGTCGCCATGCGCGACAGCGGCAACGACCAGGGCAGGAGCGGTCGTACGCCCGGACAGCACCGCGGCCAGCGCCGCCAGCCGCGGAGCAGTCCCGGCCGCGGGACGCCCCAGGCCCGACGGCTCCACCTGACCCGCGGCCCCGACGGCGTGCAGCCGCGCCAGGACCTGCATCGGCGCCCTTGGCCAGATCGTCAGCTGGTGCACCGATTCGGCCGCCACCCGCAGGGCGGCCCGAACGACCAGGTCGAGGTCGTCGGCGTCGGGGTCCGAGGTACGGACTGTCTCCAGCGGTACGTCGGCGCCAGCTAGCGCCGCTGACGCCCGCGCCCCGCGCAGCACCGACTCGGCGGCCACCCGGTCCGCCGACCGACGAAGCACCCGGTGCCCGCGCAGGCCATCGACGGCAGCCCGCGCCCTCTCGACGGCGTCGGCGACACCGGGCAGCGACGCGACGTAGGCAAGCGAGTCGGACGAGTCGGTCGGGTCGGACGGGACAGCAAAGTCGGCAGGGGTCGGCAGCACGGGTGGACCCTACGTGTGCGCCGACTCGTCGAGCGGCGCCATCTGGTCGCCTGGCAGGCCGGCTGACCGCCAGATGGCGCCACTCGACCGCCCAACGGCGCTAGCGTCGGCGCCGTGACGGGCGCCCAGACAGTGACGGTGGTGGCCGCTGCGCTCGTGGCTGCTACGGCGGTGGCCGCACTCGTCGTCCCGCTGGTGCGTGGCGGCAGGTCGCGGCGGTCCTTCGGCTCCTCGGCCGACCGCGTCACCTTCGCCACCCTGCACGAGGTGTCGCTCGCCGCACCGCCGCTACGCCACGGCCTCACCGCGGCCGGCGCGGCCAAGGCAGCCCGGCACCTGCAAACCCTGCTCGGCACCGCCGCCGTCGCCCTCACCGACGGAGTCACCCTGCTGGCCTGGGAGGGTGCCGGCGAACCGCAGCACGCGAGCGCCGCCGTCGATCACGGCCGTACCGTGCTCGACGGCGGCCACACCCAGGTGCTGCGCGCAGACGGGCTGGCCTGCCCGGCGCCGGACTGTGCGATCCGGGCCGTGGTCGTCGCACCGCTGACCGTCGAGGGTCATGTGGTGGGCAGCCTCACGGCATATGCCGGGGAGACCTCCGCCGGCCTGGTCCGAGCCACCGACGAGGTCGCCCGCTGGGTGTCCTCCCAGCTCGAGCTGGCCGAGCTGGAGTCCTCGAGGACCCGGCTGATGGAGGCCGAGCTCCGGGCGCTCCGGGCCCAGATCAGCCCGCACTTCGTCTACAACTCCCTCACCGCCATCGCCTCGTTCGTCCGCACCGACCCAGAACGGGCCCGCGAGCTGCTGCTGGAGTTCGCCGACTTCACGCGCTACTCCTTCCGCCGGCACGGCGACTTCACGACGCTGGCCGAGGAGCTGCGCTCGATCGACCGCTACCTGCTGCTGGAGCGGGCCAGGTTCGGCGACCGGCTGCAGGTGACGGTGCAGGTCGCCCCCGAGGTGCTGCCCGTGACCGTGCCGTTCCTCTGCTTGCAGCCGTTGGTGGAGAACGCGGTCCGCCACGGCCTCGAGGGCAAGCCGGGGCCTGGCCGGGTGACGATCACGGCTGCCGACCACGGCAACGAGGCTCTGATCTCGGTCGAGGACGACGGCCTGGGCAGCGACCCCGAGGCGATCCGCCGCACCCTGGCCGGGGAGCCCGAGGGAGACAGCGTGGGCCTGGGCAACGTTGACGAACGACTGCGGCAGGTCTACGGCGACGACTACGGTCTCGTCGTCGAGACGGCACTCGGCGCGGGCACGAAGGTCAGCCTGCGGGTGCCGAAGTACCGCGCGGGGGTGCACACATGACGGCGGCGACGCACACCAGCGCGAGCCCCCCCGGGCTGCAGGTGCTGGTCGCCGACGACGAGGCGCCGGCGCGTGAGGAGCTGGCCTGGCTGCTCGGCCGGCAGCCCGACGTCGCCCACGTCCGCACCGCCGACTCCGGTGCGTCGGTGCTCAAGGCCCTCGAGACCGACGCGATCGACGCGGTCTTCCTCGACATCCGGATGCCGGGGCTCGACGGCCTCGACGTCGCCAGGGTCCTGGCCCGTTTCACGACGCCACCCAAGGTCGTCTTCGTGACGGCGTACGACGAGCACGCGGTCGACGCCTTCGACCTGCGTGCGGTCGACTACCTGCTCAAGCCGGTGCGGGGCGAGAGGCTGACCGAGGCCGTACGTCGGGTGCGTGCGGCCATCGGCAGCGACCCCGAAGCGCTCGGCCAGCAGGTCGAGGAGACCGTCGCGGTCGAGCTCGGAGGCGTGACCCGGTTCGTGGCGGTGGCCGACATCCGCTTCGTCGAGGCGCACGGCGACTACGCCCGGCTGCACACCGCCGCCGGCAGCCACCTGCTGCGCATCCCCATGGCCACGTTGGAGCAGCAGTGGGGCCCGGCCGGGTTCGTGCGCATCCACCGCAGCCACCTGGTGGCCCTGCACCACATCGAGGAGATGCGGGTGGAGTCGGGACGGTGGACGGTGCGGGTCGGCGAGCACCTGCTGCAGGTGAGCCGTCGGCACTCCCGCGAGCTGCGGGACCGCCTGGTGGTGCGCGCGCGACCGGAGCCCGACCGGTGAGTCACCCCGGACCCGCCGGCCCGCCACCGCGACGCGTGCGGGTCGTGTCGCCTCGCACCAGCGCGGTCCCCGCCGCGACCCGCAGACCCGTGCAGCGGGAGATCGACGAGCAGACCACCCCTCGGCGAGGTCTACATGCGCTCGCTGATCCGGCTGCAGCTGAGGCTGGCCGTGGGCGTCTGCCTGGTGTTCGCTCTGCTGCTGGGCGGTCTGCCGCTGCTGCTCACCGTCCAGCCGCAGCTCGCCGGGGTCGAGGCTCTTGGACTGCCCTTGCCCTGGCTGCTGCTCGGGGTCCTGATCTACCCGGTGCTGCTTGCCGCGGCCTGGTTCTACGTCCGGCAGGCCGAGCGCAACGAGGGCGACTTCGCCGACCTCCTGCGATGACGTCGCCGGGGGCGTGGCCGGGCTCGTGAGCAGCACGGCGTACGGCGTCCTGGCCCTGGGTCTCGTGATTGCCGCGACCCTGCTCATCGGCACCTTCGCGCTGCCGCTGTCGCGAACCACCAGCGACTTCTACGTGGCGTCCCGGTCGGTGTCACCGGCGTGGAACGCCTCGGCGATCGGCGGGGAGTACCTGTCGGCAGCGTCGTTCCTCGGTGTGGCCGGGCTGATCCTGGCTTTCGGTGCGGACATGCTGTGGTTCCCCGTCGGCTACACCGCGGGCTACCTCGTGCTGCTCGTGCTGGTGGCGGCGCCGCTGCGGCGGTCGGCGACCTACACGCTGCCAGACTTCGCCGAGCTGCGCACCGAGTCGCGCACCGTGCGGGTCGTCGCTGGAGCGCTGGTCGTCACGATCGGCTGGCTCTACCTGCTGCCGCAGCTGGTGGGCGCCGGCCTCACCGTCGCCCTGACGACGGGCGCACCGCGGTGGGTGGGTGGCGTGCTGGTGGCGCTGGTCGTCGTCGTCAGCGTGGCCACCGGAGGCATGCGCAGCATCACCTTCGTGCAGGCGTTCCAGTACTGGCTGAAGCTGACCGCACTCGCCGTCCCCGTGCTGTTCCTCGTGCTCGCGTGGCAGGCCGACGGGGGACCGACGCCTGGCGCCGGGCCGCCGACGTTCCGCGAGCGCACCTCGGTCGAGCTCACCCAGGCCACGACGTTCGTCGTCCGCGCACCCGTCGCCATGCGCGTGACCGGCGCTCTGCGCCGCGCGTCGAGAACCACCTCCACCCCGTACGCCGGGGAGGTGGTCGACCTTGCGGTCGGTCGTTGGCGAGCCGATGCCGGCACCCGGCTGACGTTCCAGGCCGGCGCGGTCGTGCCGCACGCGCAGCGGCTACAGCCGACCGACGGCGAGGACTGGGTGCAACCGCTCTCGGGTGCCGGTGGCCGCGACCACCCGCTCTACGCGACGTACTCGCTGATCCTGGCTCTGTTCTTCGGCACCATGGGCCTGCCGCACGTCCTGGTGCGCTTCTACACCAACCCCGACGGCCGCACCGCCCGCAGGACCACGTTGGTGGTGCTGGGTTTGCTGGGCCTGTTCTACCTGCTGCCGACGGTCTACGGCGCACTCGCGCGCATCTACACGCCCGACCTGTTGTTGACCGGTCGCACCGACACTGCGGTGCTGCTGCTGCCCGAGCGCCTGGTGGGCGGGACCGGCGGCCAGCTGCTGACAGCGCTGGTGACAGCAGGCGCCTTCGCGGCGTTCCTCTCGACCTCGTCGGGGCTGACCGTGTCGGTCGCCGGCGTGCTGTCGCAGGACGTGCTGCGCGGGTCGGTGCGCGACTTCCGGCTCGCTGTCGCACTGGCGGTCGGGGTGCCGTTCCTGCTGTCGCTGCTGGCGACCTCGCTCCCGGTGGCCGACGTGGTCGGGCTCGCGTTCGCCGTGGCGGCCTCGTCGTTCTGCCCGTTGCTGGTGCTGGGCATCTGGTGGCGTGGGCTCACCGACGTCGGTGCGGTCGCCGGCCTGCTCACCGGCGGAGGACTCGCGACTCTCGCGGTGTCCGCGACGCTAGCCGGTGTCGACCGCGACGGTTGGTCCGGTGCGCTGCTGGCCCAGCCCGCCGCCTGGACGGTGCCGGTCGCGTTCGCGGTCATGGTCGTGGTGTCGCTGCGCACGCCGTCGCGAGTGCCGGCCTCGGTGGGTCAGGTCATGGTGCGCCTGCACGCACCGGAGTCCGCGCTCGTCCAGCGGTAGACGAACGGTCGGTCCTCACCGCTCGTCGCCCAGCCCGACCGCTCGTCGCGCAGCTCCCGGCAGGCCCTTCACCCGGTCACCCCAGGACCGGCACAGTCGGCATCCTCAGCCGTGACCGTGCACGGCCCATGCACCGGAGGTAATCCGTGAGCAGCTCCGTCGAAGGCGGTCCTCGCCCACCCGAGGTCAGTGCCAACGCCTATACCGAGATCCAGGGATCGCAGCGGTTCCAGGAGCTGAAGCGCCGGCACCGCAACATCGCCTTCCCGCTCGCGGGACTGTTCCTCGGCTGGTACTTCCTCTACGTCCTGCTCGCCGACTACGCCCACGGCTTCATGAGCCACAAGCTCGCCGGGAACATCACCGTCGGTCTGGTCCTCGGGCTCCTGCAGTTCGTGTCGACCTTCGCCATCACGACGATCTACGTCAGCTACGCCAACAAGCACCTTGACCCGCTCGCGGAAGAGCTGCGCGACGAGCTCGAGGGAGGGGCCAGATGACCGCCCTCGGGACCACGGCCGGGCTGGCGGCCCAGACCGTCGGCGAGCCCGCCGTCAACATCGCCATCTTCCTGGTGTTCGTTGCGGTGACGATGGTCATCGTCTACCGCGCGTCCCGCAACAACGCGACGGCTGCCGACTACTACGCCGCCGGGCGGTCCTTCACCGGGCCACAGAACGGCATCGCCATCTCCGGCGACTACCTGTCGGCGGCGTCGTTCCTCGGCATCGCCGGGGCCATCGCCATCAACGGCTACGACGGCTTCCTCTACTCAATCGGCTTCCTGGTCGCCTGGCTCGTGGCCCTTCTGCTCGTCGCCGAGCTGCTGCGCAACACCGGTCGCTTCACCATGGCCGACGTCCTGTCGTTCCGGATGCGCCAGAAGCCGGTGCGCACCGCCGCGGCCATCACCACCCTCGCCGTCTCCTTCTTCTACCTCGTCGCGCAGATGGCCGGCGCCGGTGGCCTCGTGGCGCTCCTGCTCGGGGTCGAGAGCAAGACGGGACAGGGCGTGACTATCGCGGTCGTCGGTGTCGTGATGATCATCTACGTGCTCGTCGGCGGCATGAAGGGCACCACCTGGGTGCAGATCATCAAGGCGGCCCTGCTCATCACCGGCGCCTTCATCATGACCGCGTGGGTCCTCGGGAAGTACGGCCTGAACCTCTCCTCGCTGATGGGCGATGCCGTCGCCAAGGGCGGCGAGACGGGTCCGGCCCTGCTCGGTCCGGGCAAGCAGTTCGGCCTCACCGGCACCTCGAAGCTCGACTTCATCTCCCTCGCCCTGGCTCTGGTGCTCGGCACCGCCGGGCTGCCGCACGTGCTGATGCGCTTCTACACCGTGCCCACGGCGAAGGAGGCCCGCCGCTCGGTGGTCTGGGCCATCTGGCTGATCGGCATCTTCTACCTCTTCACCCTGGTGCTCGGCTACGGCGCCGGAGCCTTGGTCGGGCCGGAGAAGATCCTGGCGGCGCCGGGCAAGGCCAACTCAGCGGCACCCCTGCTGGCGTACGAGCTGGGTGGGACGTTGCTCCTGGGCATCATCTCCGCCGTCGCCTTCGCCACCATCCTGGCCGTGGTCGCGGGGCTGACGATCACGGCGTCGGCGTCCTTCGCCCACGACGTCTACGCCAACGTCATCCACCACGGCAAGAAGACGAGTGAGGGCTCGGAGGTGCGGGTCGCCCGCATCACCGCGGTCGTCATCGGAGCCGTCTCGATCGTCGGCGGCATCCTGGCCCTTGGCCAGAACATCGCGTTCCTGGTTGCGCTGGCCTTCGCGGTCGCGGCGTCGGCGAACCTGCCGACGATCCTGTACTCGCTGTACTGGCGTCGGTTCAACACCCGAGGTGCCCTGTGGAGCATGTACGGCGGCCTCATCAGCTGCGTGACGCTCATCATCTTCTCACCCGTGGTGTCGGGGAAGCCGGCACCTCCCGGGACGACAGACAGCCTCTCGATGATCAAGGACACGTCGATCGACTTCCACTGGTTCCCGCTGGACAACCCCGGCATCGTCTCCATCCCGCTCGCCTTCTTCCTCGGCTGGCTGGGCACCATGACGAGCAAGGACCACAACGAGGAGAAGTACGCCGAGATGGAGGTCCGGGCACTCACCGGCGCCGGCTCGGAGAAGGCCGTCGCCCACTGACGGCAGCCGGTGCGGTAGGACTGACCTGACCGACCGACTGCCCGAGGAGCCAGCGTGAGCAACGACGCCCTGTCCAACCTGCTGCGCGAAGACCGCACCTTCCCGCCGAGCGAGGAGTTCGCGGCGGCGGCGGTGGCCAAGGTGGAGCTCTACGACGAGGCCGCTGCCGACCGGTTGGCGTTCTGGGCCAAGCAGGCCGACCGGCTCGAGTGGACCCAGCGGTGGGACGAGGTGCTCGACTGGCAGCCGCCCTTTGCCCAGTGGTTCGTCGGCGGCAAGCTCAACGTGGCGGTCAACTGCGTCGACCGGCACGTCGCAGCCGGGCACGGGGACAAGGTCGCGCTGCACTGGGAGGGCGAGCCGGGCGACACCCGCACGGTGACGTTCGCGCAGCTGCAGGACGAGGTGTGCAAGGCAGCGAATGCGTTGACCACGCTGGGGATCGGTGCCGGCGACGTGGTCGCCATCTATCTGCCGATGATCCCGGAAGCCGTCGTCGCGATGCTGGCGTGTGCCCGCATCGGCGCGCCGCACTCGGTCGTCTTCGGCGGCTTCTCGGCGGGTGCGCTGGCGTCACGCATCGACGACGCCGGCGCCAAGCTCGTCATCACCGCCGATGGTGGCTATCGCCGTGGCGCACCGGCAGCGCTGAAGCCTGCGGTCGACGAGAGCCTCGAGCTGTCCGAGGGCAAGACCGTCCGGCACGTCCTCGTCGTACGACGAACCGAGCAGGAGACCGCGTGGGACGACACCCGCGACCACTGGTGGCACGACGCGCTCGAGGCGGAGAGCACGACGCATGAGGCGCGGTCGTTCGACGCTGAGCACCCGCTCTTCATCCTCTACACCTCGGGCACGACGGGGAAGCCGAAGGGCATCCTGCACACGACCGGTGGCTACCTGACCCAGACGTCCTACACGTTCGCGAACGTCTTCGACCACAAGCAGGAGACCGACGTCTACTGGTGCACTGCCGACATCGGCTGGGTGACCGGCCACAGCTACATCGTCTACGGGCCGCTGTCCAACGGTGCGACGCAGGTCATGTACGAAGGGACGCCCGACACCCCGCACAAGGCGCGCTGGTGGGAGCTGATCGCCAAGTACGGCGTGACGATCCTCTACACCGCACCGACGGCGATCCGCACCTTCATGAAGTGGGGCGAGCAGCTGCCGGCGGCGCACGATCTGTCAACGTTGCGGGTGCTCGGTTCGGTCGGCGAGCCCATCAACCCCGAGGCGTGGATCTGGTACCGCCGGGTCATCGGCGGCGACCGCGCCCCGATCGTCGACACCTGGTGGCAGACCGAGACCGGCGCGATGATGATCAGCCCGCTGCCGGGGGTCACCGCGACCAAGCCGGGCTCGGCGATGCGGCCGCTGCCGGGCATCGTCGCCGACGTGGTCGACGACCAGGCCCAGTCGGTGCCTGACGGCGGTGGTGGCTATCTGGTGCTGTCCGAGCCGTGGCCCTCGATGCTGCGCGGCATCTGGGGTGACGAGGAGCGGTACAGGGAGACCTACTGGTCGCGTTTCACCGGGCTCTACTTCGCGGGTGACGGGGCTAAGAAGGACGACGACGGCGACCTGTGGCTGCTCGGTCGCGTCGACGACGTGATGCTCGTGTCCGGGCACAACATCTCGACCACCGAGGTCGAGTCGGCCCTGGTCTCGCACCCGAAGGTCGCGGAGTCTGCGGTGGTGGGCGCCACGGATCCGACCACGGGGCAGGGGATCGTGGCGTTCGTGATCCTCCGCGGCGATGCGGCCGAGGCGGTGGCCGACGACGCGGAGGCCGGTGAGGCCGTGATCCAGGAGCTGCGCGGTCATGTGGCCAAGGTGCTCGGCCCGATCGCCAAGCCGCGACAGGTCCTGCTGGTCGCCGAGCTACCCAAGACGCGGTCCGGCAAGATCATGCGCCGCTTGCTGCGCGATGTCGCGGAGCACCGCGAGATGGGCGACGTGACGACGCTTGCCGACCCGACGGTGATGAACCTGATCGGGGCCGGGCTCGACAAGGGCGGCAAGGACGAGGAGTAAGCCCCGCCCCTGCCGCCCGCGTCTCCCCCCGGAGACGTCGCGTCAGTCGTTGTTGGTCAGGGCCAGGTCGATGTCGTTGTCGGCGACGGCAATTGTCGCGGTGTTGTCGAAGCGCACGTCGATCTGCTCGTCAGACTCGGGCGTCGTGTCCCCGCAGATGGTGACCGGCAGGTTGGCCACCCGGGACTTCACGGCGTACTTCAGAGTTCGCACCGGGAAGGTCAGGTAGTCCACCCCTGGTGTTGCATCGCCGTACGTCCCGACCAGCGGCGCGGGCAGGGGGATTGCGGTGAAGTCGACGGCGTCTACCGTGGAGGCAACCGTCACCGGCTTGCTCACCGGGATGGTGACGACGTAGACGAAGCAGCCGCTGTCCGGCTCGGAGATCGCCTGGTTCGGCGGCAGCAGCAGCGGCTGGGTCGGCTTGGTGCCGGCTCCGTCGTCATTACCGATTCCGAGATCGATGTCGTTGTCTCCGACGGTGAACTCGGTGTCGTCGAAGCGTACGTCGACCTGCTCATCAGGCTCGATCACCGCGTCGCCCTTGATCTTCACGGTGAACCGCGCGACCTGCTGGCCGGGCGCGAAGCTGAGGTAGAACGGCGCGAAGGCGACGTAGTCCGAGCCGGGTGTCGCGGTGCCGTAGAGGGCGCCGCCACCACCCGGTACCGGGACCGCAGAGAAGTCGGTGACGTGCAGCCGCACGACATGGTCGAACGGGTTCGGTGCCGTGAGCCCGACATTGACTGTGAAGGCTCCCCTGCCGGCATCGCCCTCGGGGACGGTCATGTTCGGCAGCATGATGGTCGGTGCTACGACAGCGACTGCGTGCGCAGGCACCGACATGACCGCACCGGTGAGCAGCACGAGACAAGCTGCAGCGAGCGACGAGACAGCGGTGAGGACGCGCGGGTGACGGCGACGCGGCGCGTTGTATGACGTCTGGACAGGTTGCGACATGAGAACTCCCCCTGGGAACGCTGGTGACCGAGCGATGGCGAGCGCGGCAGTGAGCCGGGCTCGGGGAGAGAGAGCAGCCAGGCGCTCGCCTGATACGCCGCGCGGCAGTCGATGTCTTGCGTCGGCCGGTCGGGGCACCTCGGCTTGTCGGGTGTCGCCAGGACGACGCCCACAACGGGAGGCTCGTCATGTCCTTGCGCGAACCGCAGGAGATCGCCCAGGTCGCCGTGGAGACCGGGGTCGAGAAGACAGGCCGCACGTGGGACCGGGTGCTGCTCAGCGCCTTCCTCGCCGGCGCCTACATCGCCTTCGGCGGTCTGGTCGCGATCACGGTGTCCTCCGGACTGAACCCCGCCACGTGGGGCACGCTGCCGACGCTCTTCACCTGCGCCGCGTTCACCCTCGGTCTCGTGCTCGTGCTGATCGCCGCGCCTTGTTCGTCGCCTACTTCCTAGCGGTGCAGACCGGCGTTATCGGCCCGGTGGGCGCGAAGGCCGGCACGACGGCTGCCCTCACTCATGACCGGCTCGCGGCGATCGCCCTGGACAAGGCGACCGGTCACACGGCGTGGCAGACCTTCCTGCGCGCCGTCGGCTGCAACTGGCTCGTCTGCCTGGCGGTCTGGATGTCGCTGGCCGCCAAGTCGGTCCCGGGCAAGATCCTTGCCATCTTCTTCCCGATCATGGCGTTCGTGGCTATGGGCTTCGACCACGTCGTGGCCAACATGTTCTTCCTGCCCGCCGCGATCTTCGCCGGAGTGCCTGGGCTGACCTGGGGCGACGTCGTGGAGAACTGGGGTCTTGCCGCCGTCGGCAACCTGGTCGGAGCGGTCATCTTCGTCGCGAGCTCCTACTGGTACCTCTTTCTCAAGGACCAGCCCGACACCTCGTCCCGTACGACGATGCATGCGGAGTCGTCCCTAGAGTGACGACCATGAGGGTCGGCTTCATCGGTCTGGGACGTATGGGCGCCGGCATGGCTGGTCGCCTGCTCGACGCCGGGCACGAGGTCAGCGTCCACAACCGCAGCCGGGGCAAGGCATCCGTGTTGCTCGCGCGCGGAGCCACCTGGGCCGACTCACCGCGTGTTGCTGCAGGTGACGCCGACGCGGTCATCACCATGGTCGCTGACGACGAGGCCTCCCGCGAGGTCTGGCAAGGACCCGATGGCGTGCTGTCTGCCGACGTACAGCCGAGGATGTTGGCCATCGAGTGCTCGACCGTGTCCTATGACCAGGTGCTCGCGTTGTCTCGCGCCTGCCACGAGCGCGGGCTGCGCTATCTCGACGCTCCGGTGACGGGGCTGCCGGAGCATGCTGCGGCCGGGCAGCTGACTCTGTTGCTCGGCGGCGACGCCGACGACATCTCGGCTGCCGCGACGGTCCTCACGCCCCTGTCGAGGGAGCAGCTGCACTTCGGGGCGGTCGGCGCCGGCACGGTCTACAAGCTCGTCATCAACCTGATGGGTGCGGTGCAGATCGCGTCGGCGGCCGAGGGCATGGCTCTGGCCGAGCGGGCCGGTCTGGACCTCGACCTGGTGGCGCGTGCCATTGCCGGTGGCCAGGCGGCGAGCCCGCAGGTGGTGCGCACAGCCCGGAGGATGGCCGACGACAGCCACGCCACCGACGTGGCTTTCACCGGTCGCCTGCGGCGCAAGGACGCGGCATACGCGATGGCGCTTGCCGACACCCTGGAGGTCGGCATGCCGTTCGGGCGGGCTGCGCTGGCCGGGCTCGACTCGCTCGTCGACGCTGGCCTCGGGGACGTCAACGAGACCGCCATCATCGAGGTGGCTCGGGGTCGTCGGCAGTGATCGTCAACGTCGAGCTGTACGCCGTCGACGGGGTAGGTCGGGACGCGTCGGTGCGCTCGGGTGTCTGACCGGCCGGCCAGAGCTCGTTCGCCCGGAACGCGAAGCCGTCTTGGTCGGCCGGTTCGAAGGTGAATTCGACGGCTGCGCCCACCGCAAGGGTGCGATAGCCGGGCATGAGCAGCATCGAGAAGTGCGCCCAGCACCCGCCCGGCGTCTCGGCTGAGTCGATGACACCCCAGCCGTGCTCGTCGTGCCACTCGCGGACCTGGCCCAGGAACGTCACCTGCCGAGTATGGCTATGCCCCGGTGCGCATAGCCTCTCGCTCGTGCGCGTCGGAGTCGTGGTCCTGCCCGAGCTGCCGTGGGAGCAGGCCAAGCAGCAGTGGGCCCGGCTCGATGCGTGGGGGTTCGACTCGGCATGGACCTACGACCACCTGGCGTGGCGCAGTCTGGCCGACGGGCCGTGGTTCGGCACGGTGCCGACCTTGGCGGCTGCCGCGCTGGTCACCTCGCGGATCCGGCTGGGCACCTTCGTCGCCTCGCCGAACTACCGCCACCCGGTGCCGTTCGCCAAGGAGCTGATGACCCTCGACGACCTGTCCGGCGGCCGGTTCACCCTCGGCGTCGGCGCGGGCGGGACGGGTGTCGATGCGCGCGTCCTCGGTCATGACGACCTCACGCCGGGCGAACGTGTCAGCCGGCTGGCGGAGTTCGTCGAGCTGCTCGACCTGCTGCTCACCGCTGACCACACGACGTACGACGGTCACTGGTTCAGCGCGCGCGACGCCCGCATGGTGCCCGGTTGCGTGCAGCGACCACGGCTGCCGTTCCTCATTGCAGCCAACGGCCCGCGAGCACTGCAGGTCGTCGCGCGGCAAGGGCAGGGCTGGGTGACGACCGGCGTCACTGCTGGTGAGGACGGCGAGGCCCTGTGGTGGGCGGCGCTCGAGGAGGTGAGCAGCCGACTCGACGATGCACTCGACGCCGAGGGGCGTGCGGTGACCGACGTGCAGCGGGTGCTCAGCGTCGACTCCTCCGGCGAGCTCGGGCTGTCGTCGGTCGAGCACCTGCGGGACGTGCTGGGCCGCGCCAACGAGCTGCGGTTCGACGAGGTGGTCGTGCACTGGCCACGGCCGGACGGCGTCTACGCCGGTGACCCTGACGTGTTGGAGCTGGTCGCTGCCGAGGTGCTGCCGGGGCTGCGCGACTGACGGGTGGATCGCCAGCGCTTGAGGAGCAGGATGAGTCCCCGCAGGGCGAGGAGCGCGAGCAGCGGCATGACGATCCATTGCCGCCAGCGCCAGGACAACCACGAGGTCGAGGTGCCCCAGAGGCCGCCGCCGTAGGCGCGGCCCGCGGCGGCATGCTGAGCAAGCTCGATGCACCTGCTGCCGAGGTGCGGATCGACGACTGTCGTCGTGCGACTTGCGCCGGAGCGAAGGTTGATGGACAGCCGCGCGGTGTCCAATGACCCCGTTGTCGTCACGACCGAGACTGTGTGCCCGTCGACCCATGACGAGCTGCAGACGTCGTAGGCATTCACGAGGGGGACGCTGCGACCGATCTGGTGACCGTCGGCCACCGAGAAGCGCTGAAGGAGTGCACCGGACCGGGTATCGATCTTCATGAGCAGCTGCCTGCCGTCCGGTGACACCGACGGAGTCCACTGCCCCGGCAACGTCGACTCGACCGGCCAGGCCTCCCGCGGGGTCACGCGGACGACGCGCTTGATGTGGCCCGTGAGATTGACGATCCGGACCGTGGCACCGGTGTAGCGAGTGATCCCGGTGACGATCTCGGGATTCGGGTTCGGGTCCTGGACCGAGGTGGCCGAGAAGGTGACGAGGGTTCGACCGTCCGGCAGCCAGCCCGCGGGCAGGACGTCTCGCCCCACCAGGCGGGCGGCCCCGGTCGTGGTATCGATCACGACGGCGCCCCGAGCAGTGCCACCGACGCTGCCGCCGAGGGTCAACAGAAAGCGGCCGTCTGGGGACCAGAACTTCGGCGACTGACCTTGGACGCCAATGGTGATCCCTGCGGCTACCGGCGGAGTGCTGTCCACACCGATGCGCCGTAGCTGGATCGTGCGACCCGTGTCCAGGTGCCCTACCACCAGGGTGTTGCTGTCGGCAGCGAGGTACGCGAGTCGGGTGCCGTCGAGCGACAATGCCGGCCGGTCGCCCGCGTAGACCGACAGGTGCAACCGCCAGCGGTGTCCGTCCGCACGCACGGCCCACCAGTCGTTGCCCACGGCACCGGCGCCGCTGAGCACCGCCGCGAGTGGCCCGGGCTTGGCAGGGAGGTCGAGCACCGGCCACTGCCACCCGATCCGCACCGGATAGCCATGCACGCCACCGCCAGCACCAGCACCCGATCCCGTCGCCGGCACTGCGACGTGGCGCAGCACCGTCCACCCCGGCACCAGCGTGGTCAGCAGCACCACCAGTGCCACCAGGGCGACACCGGCGGCCTTCTGCTTGTCCACCCGGCGGTGGTGCGTCGCGCGGGCGCCGGCCGCCAGCGCCAGGAGGTCGAGCGGCCCCAGCTCGTCTCGCGCGGCGTCGTCCAAGGCCTGGTGCAGCGTCCTGCTCATCGACGTACCTCCGTCGGCGTGGTGAATCCTTCCCGGCCGAAGGTCTCCGCAAGCTCGGGCGCAAGCTCGCGCAACCGCCGCAACGCGTGCGCCGTCTGGCTCTTGACCGTCCCGGCGCTGCAGCCCATCAGCTCGGCGGTGCGGGTCTCGCCGAGGTCCTCGTAGAACCGCAGCACCAGCACCTGACGTTGCCGGTCGGTCAACCTCGCCAGCGCCTGCTGCAGAGTCAGCCGCGAGAGCACCTCGTCGGCACCGTCGGGGGCACGACCGTCGGCATCGGCGACGCCGCCCGTCGCCACCTCGCTCGAGGAGCGACGGCGCGACCGGTCGACCACGGCGTTGTAGACCGCTCGCCGCACATAAGCCTCGGGGTCGCCACCACGCACCAGTCGACCCCACCGCCCCACGACCCGCGACAGCGCCTCCTGCACGACGTCCTCGGCGAACTGGCGGTCGCCGGTGAGCAGCCAGGCCGTGCGCAGCAGCGCGGGACCGCGAGCAGCGACGAACGCCTCGAAGCCGTCCACCCCGCTCCTCCCGACGCCGCGCCGGACCCGGGACCGGGGCCTGCACTGTCTACACGCACCGGGTGCCCCGTCGGGTGGGAACCGCGAGCCAGGCCGTCTGTCCACCTGGCTCGACTCGTGCACGTCGCCGGTTCGGCGACCACCTTGCTTGCTCTGGGTGACCGACACGCGACGGCAGTAGTCGTTGCCACCATGTCGCGGACGTGGCAGCTGCGCAACGAGCTGGCTTCGAAGGCGCCGAGCTGCCTCCGTCGGGTCGATGATGAGCGACGTGGGCCGCATGCACGCAGTCGCCATCGCCGCGAGCAGCTGCGTCCTTGTCGCGGCCTGCTCGTCGACCCAACACTCGGCGGTCCCCGGACCGGTCCCGGTGTCGTCGGCGAGCAGCAGCGACGCGGTCCAGCAGTACCTCAATGCGGTCAATGTGCTCTGCGATGGGTTGGAGGAGAAGATCATCGCGCTCAACGGCGGCCAGTTCGACATCCCGTTGCGGGATTTTCTCGCCCAGCTCGCCCGACACACCAAGCTGCGCGAGGACTTCGATCTCCAGCTCGCCGGCATCGTCGTACCCCAGGCTGCGGCCACCAGGGCGCGGGTTCTTGCCGACTACATCGCGTTTGCCAACACGCTCGACGCGGCACGACTGCAGGCCGCTCGGCAGGGCGCGGCCGCGTATCAGCGCGAGATCCACGACGAGTCGAAGTCCGCAGCAGGCGACCCCTCCATCGCCGCCCTCGACCCGGCCGGATTCAGCCAATCGTGCACCGCGCGCTGATCCGCGAAGACTTCGCTGATCGGCAGCAGCACGGGCGGACAGGATGACTGTGGCGCGCCGCTAGAGTGCACTGACCATGATCAGCGCGCCTGGACCCCTGCACGCGCTCGATGGTGGGCCGCTGCCCGTGGATCCCCTGCTCAAGGCATTGCGCAAGGCTTTCACGGTCCAGGCCAACCCCGCGCAGGCTGTACGCCGGCAGCGGCTCGACACCTTCGACCACCTGCTCGCGAGGGTCGGGATGACCCTCGAGCAGCTCACGACGCCCCGCCGTGGCACGCGCCTCCTGTTGCGTCGGGTCGGCGCACCTGACCTGGCCACCACCGTCGACGGCCAGCGCTGGCCGGCCATGGCCGATGCCCTGCCGGCCGGTGCCCTCCGTGACGCCGTCGCTCCGATTATCGGCATCCGCGCACTGGTGCAGCAGGGGGACGAGCGCCGCACGATCCGGCGGATCGACCTGCGCAACGGCGACGGCAAGGTCGTCGCCCGGATCGCGCTCGACGAGCCGGTCAGCGCGAGCCGGTCCAGGGGTGGCGCACCCACCGTCAGCGTGCTCCCCCTGCGCGGCTACGACGCTGACGCCCGCAAGGCACTCGCCATCGGGGAGCGAGTAGGGCTGATCGACGAGACGACCGCGACCGACGCCGACGCCGACGCGTCAGCACCAGCCCCCAAGCCCGCACCACCGCACCGCGACGACCCTGCCGCCGCCCTGCTCGCCCAAGCCCTGCAAGGGTTTTCGGCAGCCATGGCCGACAACCTGCCCGGGTTGATCGACGACATCGACACCGAGTTCCTGCACGACCTGCGGGTGGCGGTGCGCCGCAGCCGGTCGACCCTCAAGCTCGGCCGCCCGGCGCTGCCCGACACCTTCGCCACCCGCTGGGAGCCCGCCTTCAAGTGGATCGGCGACCTCACCACGCCGGTGCGCGACCTCGACGTCTACCAGCTCGACCTGCCCACGATGGCCGGCTGGTTGGTGGCGGCGACACCTGCGGACCTGCAGCCCTTCGCCGAGCACCTGGCGCGGCGGCGTACGACAGCGCGACGCACGTTGCTGCGGGGGCTGCGCGGCACGCGATATCGCACCCTGGTCGCCGAGTGGGACCATGACTTGGCTGCGCTGGCTGCTCTAGCAGCCGCGCCCACGGAGGACGGTCCCACCGCCGGGGCACTGGCTGACACCGCCGTCAGCCGCTCCTACCGCCGGGTGGCCCGCGGCGGAGCAGCCATCGACGTCGACTCCCCACCCGAGGACCTGCACACCCTGCGCAAGCGGTGCAAGGAGCTGCGCTATGCC
Organism: Sporichthyaceae bacterium; assembly: GCA_031365725.1. Taxonomy (GTDB): domain Bacteria; phylum Actinomycetota; class Actinomycetes; order JACCUZ01; family JACCUZ01; genus JANLYQ01. The sequence continues at coordinate 52,383 of JANLYQ010000117.1, forward strand.
CTGGAGGTCTTCGCACCGGTGCTCGATGCTGCCAAGCGCAAGCAGGCCGTCGCCGACCTCAAGGGCCTGCAGGACGTGCTCGGCCGCTTCCAGGACAGTGAGGTGCAGAGACTTGCGCTGCGCGACTTCGCCGCCGAGATGATGGCCGACGGCACGTCACCCGCTGCGGTGCTGGCGATGGGCGAGCTGATCGCGCACCTCGAGGCCGAGCAGGCCAGGGCACGGCGCGACTTCGAGGCTGCGTTCGCGACGTTTGCGCGACCGGCGAGCGCGGAGCGGATGCTGCACCTCGGGGGGCGACCGTGAGGGTCTACGCGACGTACAACATCAAGGGTGGGGTGGGTAAGACGTCGACCGCCGTCAACCTTGCCTATCTCTCGGCGCGCGAGGGTCGGCGCACACTGCTGTGGGATCTCGACCCGCAGGCCGCCGCGACGTTCCTGTTCCGGGTGCGGCCGCGCGTCAAGGGCGGGGGTCACGGTCTGGTCAGTCGCAAGCGACCGGTCGAGGACGCGTTGAAGGCCACCGACTTCGACAACCTCGACCTGCTGCCGGCCGACTTCAGCTATCGCAACATGGACCTGGACCTGGACGACACCAAGAAGCGCACGACCCGGCTCGGTCAGCTGCTCGACACGGTCGCAGACGACTACGACGTAGCGGTGCTCGACTGCCCGCCGAGCATCTCGCTGGTGTCGGAGAACGTCATGCACGCCGCCGATGTCCTGCTGGTGCCGTTGATCCCGGCGACGCTGTCGCTGCGCACCTTCAACCAGCTCACCCGGTTCGTCGGCGAGTCCGAGGGTCATCGCCCTGAGATCGTGGCGTTCTTCTCGATTGCCGACCGGCGCAAGCGGTTGCACCGCGACGTGATCGCGGCGCTGCCACGCGACGGAGCGCGGGTCGCCGACACCGTCGTGCCGTCACTGTCCCTGATCGAACGCATGGCTGAGCACCGTGCTCCGGTGCCGGCGTTCGCGCCGAGCAGCCCGGCTGCGCGGATCTATGAGTCGCTGTGGGCCGAGGTTCGCCCGTCATGAGCGCCACCACCACCCAGATCGAGATCGAGGCCAAGTACGACGTGGCCGACGGGCAGGCTGTTGTGCCCGCCGATCTCCTTGGTGTCGGAGCTCGCGCAGGCGTCAGTGGTCGGGTCGCCTCGGTCGTCGCGCAGGCCCCGATGGTCCTCACCGCCGTCTACGTCGACACCGCCGACCTTGCCCTAGCTGCCGCGCGCACGACCTTGCGCCAGCGCAGCGGCGGCACCGACGACGGGTGGCACCTCAAGCTGCCGCTCGCCGACGGCGCCCGGCTGGAGGTGCACCGACCCCTCGGTCGTACGTCGACACCGCCGGCGGCCCTCACCTCCCTTGTCGCCGCAGTGACCCGCGGCAGCCGGCTGCAGCCGGTCGCGACCCTGGTCAACCACCGCACCGTGCACCACCTGCTCGACGCTGACGGTCGGGTCCTTGCTGAGCTGGCCGACGACTCCGTCACCGGCACCCGGCACGCTGACGGGCACGTCGTCACCTGGCGCGAGCTCGAGGTCGAGCTGGTCGACGGTGACCGAGCGCTGCTGGCCGCGTTGGACAAGGCCGTGCGCGGCGCCGGCATCGCACCGGCCGGCGGCCCGTCGAAGGTGGCCCGCGTGCTGCCCGCCCCGACAACCCGACCAGCAACCGGTGCGCTGGCCGACCTCGTCGGCGCCGACCCGATGGTGCGTCTTGACCGACCCGGCGGGGCGACGCTCATGCACGCAGCGCTGCGCCGGCTGCAGGCTCTGCAGGCTCTGCAGCGGCGCGCCGACCGACCGGCGCTGGCGGCACGGTCGGCCAAGCGGCTGGCCGACCGAGCGGCACTCGTCGGTCGCCTGGTGGCCGTCGAGGCGGCCGTCAGCAGCCTCCGTGCGCTTGTCGCCGACGAGCCGAGCGGCCTGCTGACACCCGTGGTCGCGCGTCGCATCGAGCGCGGCCTCGTGTCGGCGCGACGGGTCGCGCTGACCGCCGTACGACGATCGCTGTCCGACAGCGAGCAGGGTCTGCTGCTCGATGCCCTAGCAGCTGCCGACCTCGAGGCTGCCGCCGTGTCGGCGGTGTCGGCCCGCAAGGCGGCGCGCCGGGCCAGCCGCGGGACGACAGCCGAGACGGTCAGCGAGGCACTGACGGCAGGCGCGAGCACCGGAAGCACCGGCGGCAAGGCTGCGCGGGTGCATCGTGTTCTCACCAAGCTCGACCGGGTGCTCACCGAGGCCCACGCGCTCGACACCGGCCGCGAGGTGCTGGCCACCCTGGCCGCCGCCCCCGGAGCCACGGTGCGCGACGGCGTCACCCTCGGCCGGCTGGACAAGGCGCTGCAGGACCGCCGTGCGGCAACGGCAAGTACGGTCGCCCGGCTACGAGCAGAGCTGGTCGCCGCGGTCGACAAGCCCGGGCGTGCGTCGAAGCCCGCGAGGCGGGCAGACTGACGCCATGACAGAGCCGATGTCGACCGCCCAGATCTCGACCGACCCCAGCACCGCCGCAGGCGCCACCCGCGCTGCGAGCAGCATGCTCGGCGCCGGCAGCCAGCCCGTGGAGACGCTCGGCGGGCTGTTCGCGACGGCGAGCCGCGACCTCTCGACGCTGGTCCGCCACGAGGTCGCGCTGGCCAAGGCTGAGGTCAAGGTCGACGTCAAGAACGGGGTCAAGGGCGGCGCGATGTTCGGTGCTGCCGCCTTCCTCGGGCTGCTCGCGGTCATCCTGCTCTCGATTGCGCTGGCCGAGGGGCTGGTGCGGGCCGGTGTCGTGACTTGGCTCGCCTTCCTCATCGTCGCGCTGCTCTACATCGTGCTGGCAGGTGTTCTTGCTTTCGTGGGCAAGAAGGCGGTCAGCCGGGTCGGGGCGCCCGAGCGCACGATCCGCACCACCAAGGACACAGCGGCCTTCCTCAAGAGCCCACTCTCCGGCGGGGACACCTCGGGGGCATGAGCGGGCCCGCAGCCGCGGGGGACGACGACGAGGACGCGCATGCGCGGCGCACGGCCTGACCAGCCACCCGACGCTGCGATCGCGCGGGTGCCTGGCCCGTGGGAGCACCAGATGGTCGCCGCAAACGGTGCCCGCTTCCACGTCGCGACCATGGGCGAAGGCCCGCTTGTCCTGATGCTTCATGGGTTTCCGGAGTTCTGGTGGACCTGGCGACACCAGCTGCCGGCGCTCGCGGCGGCCGGACATCGGGTCGCGGCGATGGACCTGCGTGGCTTCGGCGCGAGCGACAAGCCGCCACGTGGCTATGACCCCTCGACGCTGGCCCAGGATGCCGCCGGCGTCATCCGCTCCCTCGGCGAACGAGACGCCGTCGTCGTCGGTCACGGCCTCGGCGGCCTGGTCGGCTGGACGATGTCGGTGGTGCACCCCCGGCAGGTACGCCGCCTGGTGGCGGTCGCCGTACCTCATCCGCTGCGGTTGCGGCGCTCGCACCTGACCCGGGCCGAGCAGCTGCGGGCGAGCAGGCACCTGCTTGCATTCCAAGCGCCGGTGCTGCCCGAGCGCACGTTGGTCGCCGACGACGCGGCGCAGGTGGCCCGGCTGTTGCGCGAGTGGTCGGCGGACAGCTCATGGCTGGACGCCGACACCGAGGCGCGCTACCGCGAGGCCGCGCAGATCCCCGGTGTCGCGCACAGCGCGATGGAGGCCTACCGGTGGGCGGTGCGCTCGATTCCGCGCACCGACGGGGTGCGCTGGGTGCGCCGGATGTCGAGCCCGGTCACGGTGCCGACGCTGCAGGTGCACGGCGCGCTGGACCGCAACGTGCTGCTGACCAGTGCGCGGGGCTCGGAGCGCTATGTCGAAGGGCCGTTCCGGCTGCAGGTGCTGGCCGACGTCGGGCACTTCCCGCAGGAGGAGGCACCGGAAGTCTTCACCCGGTTGCTGACCGGCTGGCTGGCCGACCCGACGGCGGAGGGGCTATGAGCGAGCCGGGTGAGGACCTCGCGCGCGACCGGGACCTCGTCGGCCGGGCCAGGAACAACCGGCTGCGCGACGGCCTCGGTCGACCGCTGCCGCGCGACGCAGCCGACGACCTTGCTGTCGCGCGGGTGCCCGAGGACGTCACGCTGCCGCCGGCGGAGTCGCTGGCCGAAGCGCAGCGACTGCTCGACGCCGGTCGCCCGTTCCACGCCCACGAGGTGCTCGAGGCGTCCTGGAAGGCCGCCTCGGATGACGAGCGCGACCTCTGGCAGGGCTTGGCGCAGATCGCCGTCGGGCTGACCCATCGCGCCCGCGGCAACGCCGTGGGTGCCGTCACCCTGCTGGAACGAGGCGCCGCGCGCCTCGCGCCCTACGCCGAGCTGCCGCCGTACGGCATCGACGTGGCGGGGCTTGTCGCCGGCGCCAGCGCCCTGGCCGCCGAACCTCTGGCACCCGACGAGCCACCACGCACGCTGCCGCTGCTGCGGTCCCCGCGCCCCCGTTGAGTGGCGCCCGGCCTCGCTGTCGACAACGTGAGGTAGGCGCCCAAGTCGCCGCACTGCACCGGCGCTCAGGTCAGAGACCGAATGCCGTCAGCAGGTCGGGCGCGGAGCCCGCAGAGCGCAATCCCGGGCGGCGTGCGAGGTCTGATGCCGCACGCGCCAGAGCACGGTGGTCGAGCCTGGTGCGGACGACGCGACCGTGCAGGCTCGGGTGCAGCACGACGGTGAGGATGCGGTTGCCGGCCGAGTGGTCGTCCTCGTCGAAGGTCACCACCACCGCGAGACGCCCGGAGCGGAAGTCTGCTCCCGCGCGCACCGCGTCGAGCCAGCGACCGAGCCACCGGTCGGTCGTGGAGAGGGCGCAGTCGTGCGCGTCGTTGCACAGGTCGGGCACGAGGAGCCCGACCGTCGGCAGAGTGCCGCGCACGATGTCGCCGTGCAGGGCCCCACGGCTCGGCGTACCCGAAGGACGGTCATGCCGACGGCAGGCCGCCCGCTCGTCGACGAAGTAGGTCCACGGGTTGTGGCGCACGGCGTAGCGACCGGACGACGTCGTCTGGCACCGGGTCGTCATGCCCTCGGCGTAGGTCGTGGCCGTTGTGCCGGCGACGAGCGCCTGACCGAAGATCGAGGACCCGGTCAGCGGGTGCGCCAACGGGTCGGCGTCGTCGCGGATGCCGAAGGTCGATCCGCCGGCCAGAGCGAGGTAGTTGGGCAGGGAGGGATGAGCGACGGCGTAGGAGCGGGTCGCGAGCCCGTAGCGCTTCGCCAGGGCAGCAAGCCTCGGCAGCCCCGCCGTGGCGTCGGTGGCGGCGTGGTTCTCCAGCACGACGATCAGCAGCTTGGTCGGGCGCGCGCGGAACGCCGTAGAGCTGACAGCGCCAGCGCCGACCACCGTGGACGCCGGCAGGGCACCGGATCGAGGTGTCGCTGGTGCCTGCGCGGCACAGCCGCTGACCAGGGTCACAGCCCCCGCAAGTGCGGTCAGAGCCAGCCGCGCCCGCCGCACCCGAGGGCCCCCGCCGTGTCGCTGCGTGTCCATCCGACCACGGTAGACGACGACCTCGGCGCCTCGCCGTCGGAGATGTTCCCCTTGTCGGGGGTCGCGAGTAGCGTCACGGGAATGGCTGGCACACGCGTTCTCGTCGGTACCCGCAAAGGCGCCTTCGTCCTCACCTCGGACGAGGCTCGCACCGAGTGGAAGGTCAACGGCCCGCACTTCCCGGGCTGGGAGATCTACCACGTGAAGGGGTCGCCGGTTGCTCCCGACCGCCTCTACGCGTCGCAGAGCAGCGGGTGGTTCGGGCAGGTGATCCAGCGCTCCGACGACGGCGGCGCGACCTGGGAGCCGGTCGGCAACGACTTCACCTACGACGGGGTCCCCGGCCAGCACCAGTGGTATGACGGGTCGTTGCGGCCGTGGGCCTTCACCCGGGTGTGGCACCTCGAGCCGTCGCTGCACGACGCCGAGACGGTGTTCGCCGGGGTCGAGGACGCCGCGATGTTCAAGTCGACCGATGGCGGCACCACCTGGGCTGAGCTCTCCGGGCTGCGCCAGCACGACACCGGCCCGCAGTGGCAGCCCGGCGCGGGCGGCATGTGCCTGCACACGATCATCCAGCACCCCAGCGACCCCGACACGATGTACGTCGCCATCTCGGCAGCCGGCGCCTTCCGCACCCGGGACGGCGGCGTCACCTGGACACCGATCAACAAGGGCCTGCGGTCCGGGGAGATTCCCGACCAGGACTCCGAGGTCGGCCACTGCGTGCACCGGCTCGACATGCACCCCTCGCAGCCGGACGTCCTCTACATGCAGAAGCACTGGGACGTCATGCGCAGCAAGGACGGCGGCGACAGCTGGCAGGAGGTCAGCGGCAACCTGCCCACCGACTTCGGCTTCCCCATCGCCGTGCACGCGCACGAGCCCGAGACGGTCTATGTCGTGCCGATCACCAGCGACTCCCACCACTTCCCGCCGGAGGGCAAGCTGAGGGTCTACCGGAGCCGGACCGGCGGCGACGAGTGGGAGGCATTGACCGAGGGCCTCCCGCAGCACGACTGCTACGTCAACGTCCTGCGCGACGCGATGGCCGTCGACCAGCACGACTCGTGCGGCATCTACCTGGGCACGACCGGTGGCCAGGTCTATGCCTCGGCCGACTCCGGTGACACCTGGGCGCCGATCGTGCGGGACCTGCCGGCGGTGCTGTCCGTCGAGGTGCAGACGCTGCGATGAGCACCGACCTACGGCAGGTGCGGGTCATCCTGCCCGCGCACCTGCGGGCGATGGCCAAGGTGCAGGGCGAGGTGCACCTCGACGTCGTCGGCGCGGTGACCCAGCGCTCGGTGCTCGACGCCCTCGAGGCCGAGTTCCCCGTGCTGGGCGGCACGATCCGCGACCGATCAACTGCCCGACGACGCGCGTTCGTTCGGTTCTTCGCCTGCGAGGAGGACCTGTCCCACGAGGATGTCGACGCCCCGCTGCCGGATCGCGTCGCCGCCGGACAGGAGCCGTTCATGGTGGTCGGAGCGATGGCCGGCGGCTGAGACGTCAGGTGCAGGAGTGCGTGCTCACGGGCGACGTGGCTCTGCGGCCGGCGAGCACGGTGCTGCTGACCTCCTCCACTGTCAACGCGTAGCCGGTGCGCGGGTCGTCCAGCGACTTGGCGAACACCACGCCGTAGACCTCGCCGGTGAGGCTCAGCAGGGGGCCACCGGAGTTGCCGGGGCGTACGTCGGCGTAGAGGGAGAAGACCGACCGCGTCACCTGGGTGCGCTGGTAGATGTCCGGCCCCCGCGCCGAGATCGTGTCGCGCACCCGAGCCGGGACGAGCCGATAGTCCCCACCGCCGGGAAAGCCGGCCACGACCGCCTGGTCACCGCGCACGCCGCTCGGATCCAGCCGGAGCGGTGGGGAGGTGAGGGTCGGGACATAGAGGATCGCAAGGTCGCGGTGGGAGTCGAAGAGCACCACTCGTGCCGGCAGCTCAGCCCCGCGACCGCCGACCTGCACGATCGGTCTGCTGACTCCGGCAACGACATGCGCGTTGGTCATCACGTGCTGCGGGCTGATCACGAAACCACTGCCGTCGAGGGTCTTGCTGCAGGACTGGGCCGTTCCGATGATCTTGACGACGCTGCGGGCATCCCGGCGTACGGCAGGGGTCCCGGTGATGCCTCGGTCGGGCGGCGAGATCGGCCGGATCCGTTCCGGCGCCAGGGCGCCGAACACCGTCGGCAGCTGGTTGTCGGCCAGCACCCGACGGAAGGAGGAGAACAGCGTGCGAGCCCGGTCGGGCATGACCAGGTCGACCGCCGTGATGACCTCCGAGTCGCTGATCTGCTTGGACAGCGACAGCAACGGCCCGGGGCGCAGCGACGAGGCAAGGAACCACACCACGACCAGCATCGACAGCACGCTCACGGCGGCACCGAACCCGGCGTCGAGGGTGCGCGCCGGCTTCCACGTGATGCGGGCCCGCATCAGCGTGCCCAGCCAGCCCAGAAGCGCCTGCCCGATGGTCGCAGCGACCAGCACCACACCGACCGCGATCAGCGACTGCATCAGTCCCGGCTGCAGCGACGAGACCACCCGCGGCGCCAGGACCAGGCCGGCAACGCCGCCGGTCAGGAAGCCGGCGAAGGCCAGCACTCCTGCCACGAATCCCTGCCGCCACCCGGAGAACGCGAACGCCGCCGCGGCCACCAGCAGCACCAGGTCGAGCCCGTTCACAGCGTCGGCTCCGGCGCGGGAAAGTCGCGGGTGGCGGACGTGTCCCATGGCTGCTCCCAGCCGGCGAGGCGCAGCAACCGGTCCAGCAGGCCGGCGGTGAACCCCCACACCAGCAGCCCGGCCACCTCGAAGGCCGCGCCGACGTAGCCTGACGGGTGCCGCAACCGAAACCGGTGCGCCGGCTCGAGCAGCTCGGCCAGCGGCACCCGGTGCACCGAGGCCACCTCTCGCGGGTCGACCACGGACACTGCCGACGGCTCGCGCCACCACCCCAGCACCGGCGTCACGACAAAGCCGCTCGGCGGTAGGAACAGCGCCGGCAGGCTGCCCAGCACGCGCACGCCGGCCGGGTCCACCCCCGTCTCCTCCTGCGCCTCGCGCAGAGCAGCCGCAACCGCGTCAGCATCACCAGGGTCGAGCGCGCCGCCCGGGAAGGCCACCTGACCCGCGTGGCTGCGCATGTCGTGGGCACGTTCGATCAGCAGGACGTCGCCCAGAGCCGCACCGCCCCCGCCGAACAACATCAGTACCGCCGACTCACGGCCGCCTTCGGCCGGCGGCAGGAAGCTGCTCAGCGTCTCGGCCCGCACCTGACCCGCTGCCTCGGCCAACGGCCGCAACCACCCCGGGACGTCGTCGTACGGCGGTCGGCCGAAGGCCAGCCCACCCGCTGCCGTCACAGCGTCACGCCGAGATAGCGCGTCACCAGGTCCGCGAGCTCGGCATCGGACCTCACCGCACCCACGAGGTGGCCCCGCACCCGCCCGGCCGCGTCCACGAAGAACATCTGCGGGGGAGCCGTGGCCTTGAGCGCCAGCACCGTCTTGTCCCCATCGGCGTCCTGCACCGACGGATACGGCACACCGAAGTCGGCCGCCGACTGGCGCCCGTAGGCCGCCGGCGCCTTGTAGTGCACGCCGAAGAACCGCACCCGGTCTCCCGCCTTGGCCATCCCGCGCGCCACGATCGGCATCTCCTCGGCGCAGATCGTGCACCACGCCGCCCACACCTCGAGGACCGTGGGTGTGCCGCGCAGGTCGGCCAGGCTCACCGCTGGCCCGTCCCCGAGGCATGGCAGCCGAAGGTCCGGCAACCCGCCGGCCACGACCCTCTGGTGCGGCAGCGAGGGGCAGGCCGGCAGGACGTAGGCCGTGGCCGCGCGGGACATCGCCGGGTTGTCAGAAGCAGCACCAGAACCAGCACCAGGACCGGCGCCACTCGAGCCCGACCCCGAGCTCGACGTGCAGCCCGCCACCAGCAGCCCGACCGCCATCCCGGCCGCCACCAGCCGCGCTCCCCGCATGCCCACCCTCATGCCGACGTCGCCACCTGGTCAGGGGTCTTGACCAGCCGGGCCGCCTTCACCGGGTCGATCTCCCCCTCGCCGTACGCCGGGCACAGCCGGGCCACCGGGCAGGCCCCGCAGGCCGGGCGCCGGGCATGACACAGGCGCCGGCCATGGAAGATCAGCCGGTGGCTGAGCATGGTCCAGTCCCGCCGCGGGAACAACGCCGCCACCTCGGTCTCGACCTTGACCGGGTCGGTCTCCTCCGTCCAGCCGAAGCGCCGGGCAAGCCGGCCGAAGTGCGTGTCGACAGTGATGCCGGGCACCCCGAAAGCGTTGCCCAGCACCACGTTCGCCGTCTTGCGCCCGACCCCGGGCAGCGTCACGAGGTCGACCAGCCGGCCTGGCACCTCACCGTCGAAGCGCTCGACCAGCGCCTGCCCCAGCCCGATCAGGGAGTTGGTCTTGGCCCGGAAGAACCCGGTCGAGGTGATCATCGTCTCGAGCTCGGAGCGGTCCGCGCCGGCATAGTCCGCCGCGGTGCGGAACCGCGCGAACAGCGCCGGGGTGACCATGTTGACCCGCGCGTCGGTGCACTGCGCGGAGAGGATGGTGGCCACCACCAGCTCCAGCGGTGTGCTGAAGTCGAGCTCGCAGTGGGCGTCGGGATAGGTCTCTGCCAGCGTCCGGTCGATCTTGCGGGCCCGCCGGGTGCGGGTGACCGGGGACTCCGGCAAACCCGGTGTGTCCCGCGAGCTGCCCACCCACCTGAGCCTACGGGGCACCCGGACGGTCACACAGCGCGGTCGACCGTACGGGTGACCGGGACTCAAGCCGAACGGAGGAGCCGACGATCCGACCTGTGACCGGAACCGACACCAGCGCGGCTCCCGGGACGGAGGAAACGACGTGACGACCATCAGCACCGTGACCGGGACCGTGTCGACCCTCGGCGTCGGCGAGGGCCCACGGGCGAGCACCGCCGCCACGAGCGGCCGGGCCGCTGCGCGTCGGCCCGCCCAGCGCGTGCCGCACCTGCGCCGCCTGGACCTCGACGCGCTGCGTACCTACCGCCAGGAGCTCATCACCGAGGAGTCCCGCGTCTCGTACTGGCGCCGGATCCTGCAGGCCCGGTTGGACACCGCCGCCGGCGTCGCCTCCGGCCGCACCCCCGTCGCGCGACTGCAGTCGGTGCTGACCCAGCACCAGGAGTCCAGCCGCCGGCTGGCCTGCCTCGAGGTGCACGACGCCATCGCCACCCCACCGCTGCCCGACCTCGCCGTGCTCTGGGACACCGCGGCCGACCAGGGCGACGATCCCGCGCTGATCGCCCGCCTGACCGCTGCCGAGGCCGAGCTGTCGGCGTACCGCACAAGCCTGCACGAGCGATTGAACGACGCGACCAGCGAGCTCATCTCGCGCTATCGCGAGCAGCCGGCACTCGCCATGTGCGCCCTGCCGCAGCGCCGCGCCACCGTCGTCGCCTGAGCCGTCCGCGGCCCGCCGGCCCCGGTGCGGCAGACTGGACCCGATCGGGGACCCGTCAAGGAGGCGGAACGGCATGGGAGTCGACGTGGACAGTGGCACGAGCGAGCACCCGGACGACCCTGGTCCCGTCGCAGGCGTGACCTCGCCGCTGGGCGGGTCACCGCTGTTCGCCGCGCTCGACCCGCAGGCCCAGCACGAGCTGCGCGCCCAGATGGCCGAGGTGCGCCTGCCCCGCGGCCGCGCGCTGTTCCGCGAGGGCGAGCCCGGCGACCGGCTCTACGTCGTCACCGTCGGCAAGGTCAAGCTCGGCCGCAGCGCCGGCGACGGCCGCGAGAACCTCCTCGCCGTCATGGGCCCCGGCGAGATGTTCGGCGAGCTCTCGTTGTTCGACCCCGGACCGCGTACGGCGACCGCCACGGCTGTCACCGACACCACGCTGATCGGTCTGGGCAACTCCGACCTGCAGCCGTGGCTGACCGCGCACACGGAGGTCGCCACCCAGCTGCTGTCCGCGCTGGCCCGACGGCTGCGGCGCACCAACGAGGCCATGGCGGACCTCGTGTTCAGCGACGTGCCCGGCCGGGTCGCGAAGGCACTGCTCGACCTGGCCCGCCGCTTCGGCGTAGCCACCGAGGACGGGGTGCGCGTCACGCACGACCTCACCCAGGAGGAGCTCGCGCAGCTCGTCGGCGCCTCACGCGAAACGGTCAACAAGGCGTTGGCTGACTTCGCGTCCCGCGGCTTCCTGCGGCTCGAGGGCCGGGCCGTGGTCATCCTCGACCTCGAGCGCCTCACCCGCCGAGCCGCCTAGGCCCCGTCGGCGAGAAACTCCAGCTGGGCTCGCACCGACAGCTCCGCGGCCGGCCAGAGTGCGCGGTCCACGTCGGCATAGACCCGGGCCACCACGGCCTGCGGTGTCGCGTCTCCCGCGTCGATCGCCGCGCGAACCTGAGCCAGCCGTTGCTCGCGATGGGTGAGGTAGGCCGCAGCCCGCTCGCCTACCTCGCCGCCCGGCGGACCGTGCCCGGGCAGCAACGTGAGAGGCCCGTCGAGATCACGCAGCGCCCGCAGCGAGCCGAGGTAGTCACCCAGCCGCCCGTCCGGATACGCCACCACGGTGGTGCCCCTGCCCAGGATCGTGTCGCCGGTCAGCACACCCGGCTCGTCACCAGTGACCACGAAGGACACCGAGTCGCTGGTGTGCCCCGGGGTCGCGAGCACGTGCAGGTCCACCCCCGCGAGGTCGTATGCCGCGCCACCACGAAGGGGCTCGGCGCCCCGGCAGAAGCGCGGGTCGACCGCGGCCAGCGGAGCCCCCACCATCTCCGCCAATCGGCTCGCGCCCTCGGAGTGGTCAGGGTGGCCATGGGTCAGCAGCACGAGCGCGACACCAGCCTCGACGACCACGGCGGACTCGACGACGGCAGCGAGATGCCCTTCGTCGAGCGGACCGGGATCCACGACGACGCAGCCACCGCGAGCGCCGATCCTTTTCACGACATAGGTGTTCGTGCCCTCCAGCGTCATCGGCGACGGGTTGTGCGCCCGCACCAGACGAGCCCATGACGGTAGTGACACCTCAGCCCACCGGCTCGTCGAGGTCGAGCACGAGGCGCCCGTCGACCCACACCGGTCGGGGCAGGATGCGCGGCAGCCGACCTGGCCGACGCGCGAGGGCGAGGGCCTCGAGGGCATCGGTCACCGTGTCGTGGTCGACCAGCGACCGCAATGCCTCGATGGTGGGCGGCAGCATCAGCAGATGTCCGTCGCCCTGCACCTCGTCATGCCGGCGTACGGCGTCACGCACGGGCAGCCACGACGTCGCATCGGCCTCCCCGCTCACGTCCCGCGCCTGCTGACCGGTCGGCACGCCGGCGACGAAGAACCACGTGTCGAACCGCTTGGGCTCGAACTCCGGGGTGACCCAGTGCGCCAGCGGCCGCATCAGGTCCGCGCGCAGCACGAGGCCGCGGGACCCCAGCAGGTCGCTCATCGACAGCGACCGGTTCAGCAGCGCCAGCCGCGCCGACTCCAGGTCGGTGCCTGACGTGTCCCCGACCACCGAGGTGTCGTCGGGGCCGGCAAGCAGCACGGCAGACTCCTCGAACGTCTCGCGCGCCGCGGCGATCACCAACGCGCGGGCCAATGGCTCGTCGCACCCCAGCCGCTCGGCCCAGGTGGCGGCATCCGGTCCTGCCCAGCGCGGCCCGCGGTCGCTGTCCCGCGGGTCGACCGAGCCGCCCGGGAAGACGTGCATGCCGGCGGCGAAGGCCATCGAGCCCGCGCGGCGCAACAGATAGACCTCGGGGCCGCGGGCGGCGTCCCGCAGCAGCACGACGGTCGAGGCGGTACGCGGAGTCACGACCGAGAACCCGCTCGGGTCCTCGACGTACGCCCGAGCCCGTTCAGCGTGAGAGGGGTGGACGTCCAGCACAGCGGGCATGCTAGGACAACGGGTCTGATGCCTCACGGGAGAGCGCATGAACGAGGAGATGACTGTCGGGGAGCTGGCCCGGCGTGTCGGCATGACCGCGCGCAACATCCGCGCCTACCAGTCCCGAGGGCTGCTCTATCCCCCGCGCATCCAGGGCCGCACCGCCTACTACTCGGGCGTGCACGCCTCCCGTCTGGCGCTGATCCTGTCGTTGCAGAACGAAGGCTTCACCCTCGCTGCCATCAAGCGCCTGCTCGAGACGCCCGGCAGCTATTCGGCCATCGTGGCCGACCGGCGGCGGCGCTTTCTCGACGGTGACTCCGACATCGTGGCCACCGTGCCCGTGTCGGAGGAGCGCATCCGGGCGCTGTTCCCGAACGCTCCTGGCGATCTCGAAGCCACCGGGTTGGTGTGGCGCGATGCCGCCGGCGAGCTCGTGAGCTCCACCACAGTCGTCGGCGTGGGCCGCACCCTGCTGGGTCTGGGTCTCGCGCCCGAGGTGGTGGGGCGCCTCCAGCTCGACGCCATGGCCTCCGGGCGCGCGCTCGGCGAGGGGGTGGGCGCCGACCTGGCGGCCCAGGGCAGGGCTCGGGACGACCTCGCCAAGGTGGCGGTGCAGCTCAGCGCCGCGGTGTTCGAGATGGCGTTCCTCGCAGCGGCCGCGCGGGCCGCCGACGGGGCCGAGAAGACCGGCTGATCCTTAGTCGACCTCGACGATCATCTCGACCTCGACCGGCACACCCAGCGGCAAGGCAGCCACGCCGACTGCGCTGCGCGCGTGCACCCCTGCGTCGCCGAAGACCTTGCCCAGCAGCTCGCTGGCGCCGTTGACGACAGCCGGCTGACCGGTGAAGCCCGGCGCGCTGGCGACGAAGCCGACGACCTTGACCACGCGGCGTACCTTCTCGAGGTCGCCGATCTCGGCCTTCAGGGCGGCGATCGCGTTGAGGGCGCACGCCTGGGCGGCCACCGTGGCCTCCTCGGGCGTAACCTCGGCGCCGACCGTGCCGACGTGGGTGAGCTCGCCGTTCAGGCGGGGCAGCTGGCCGGAGGTGAAGACGAGGTTGCCGGTGCGGACCGCGGGCACGTAGGCCGCCAGCGGCGGGGTGTCCGCGGGCAGGGTGAGGCCCAGCTCGGCGAGGCGGTCCTCGGCGGTGCTCACTTCGCCCGCTTGAGGTAGGCGACGACCTGGTCACCGCCCCCGGGGCCCGGCACGACCTGCACGAGCTCCCAGCCGTCCTCCCCCCAGGTGTCGAGGATCTGCTTGGTCGCGTGCACCAGCAACGGCACGGTGGCGTACTCCCACTTGGTCATGGCACGGACCATACTGCGCAGGTGCCGCCGCCTTCGACCCGCTCCGACGAGCTGCGCACCGCCCTGGTCACCGGCGCCGGTCGTGGCATCGGCCGTGCCGTCGCGCAGAGACTCGCCGCCCAGGGTTACCGCGTCGCGCTGACCGCTCGCAGCGCCGACGAGCTGGCCGAGACCGCGGCGCTGCTCCACACCGAGACGTTGGTGCTGGCTGCCGACATGCTCGACCCGGCTGCGCCGGACACCGTGGTCCAGGCCGTCGAGGATGCCTGGGGCGGGGTGTCGGTGCTCGTCGCCAACGCGGGCGCCGGCTCGTCGGCCCCGGTGCACCGGATCAGCGACGAGCTGTGGGCGAACCAGCTGGAGCTCAATCTCACGGCGCCGTTCCGTGCCGTACGCCGGGTGGTGCCGGGCATGGTCGATCGCGGCTGGGGTCGGGTGGTCGTGGTGGCGTCGATGGCCGCCAAGCGCGGCGAGCCCTACCTCGGGGCCTACTGCGCGGCCAAGCACGGCGTGCTCGGTCTCGTGCGCGCAGCCGCTGCCGAGCTCGCGACCACCGGCGTGACGGCCAACGCCGTCTGCCCGGCCTACGTCGACACGGCCATGGCCGACGCAGCGGTCGACGCGATCGTCACGCACACCGGGCGCGACGCCGCCGCCGCGCGCGAGCTGCTCGCAGCCAAGCAGCCGATCGGTCGGCTGATCACCGTCGAGGAGGTCGCCGAGACGGTGTGGTTCTGCGTGACCAACGCCGCCGTCAATGGCCAGGGCATCAACGTCGACGGCGGAGCGGTGCAGGGGTGAGCCGTCCGGACTTGACGCTGGTCTATGGACCGTTGCCCGATCAGGTCGTCGACGTGCGGCTGCCGGCGACGTCGTCGGCGCCTGCCTCGCCCTCGTTGGTGGTCGTCGTGCACGGCGGCTTCTGGAAGGCCGAGTGGGACCGGTCGCACGCCGGCGACCAGAGCGCAGCCCTGGCCGCGGCCGGCTACGTCGTGGCGACCGTCGAGTACCGCCGGGTGAGCCGGTCCGGCGACGGCTGGCCGGCCACCTTCGACGACGTCGCGCTGCTGGTCGACACCGTGCCCGATCTGGTCGCCGCCGCTGTTCCTGGTCTGGTCGCCGGCGGGGTCCGGACCGTGCTCGTCGGGCACTCGGCCGGCGGCCACCTCGCCACCTGGGCCGCCTCCCGGCACCGGTTGCCGGTCACCTCCCGCTGGCACCGGGCCACTGCCGCCCCTGTTGCGGTCGTGTCCCTGGCCGGTGTGGTCGACCTGGCGCTGGCCGACGAGCTCGGCCTCGGCGGTCACGCTGCCCGGGTACTGCTCGGTGGCTCGCCGGCGGAGCACCCCCACCGCTGGGCGCAGGCCGACCCCGCGACACTCGCGCCTGTCGGCGTACCCGTCGTACTGGTGCACGGCGACCAGGACGAGGCGGTGCCTGTCGAGGTCAGCCGGTCCTACCTGGCGGCCGCGCGCGGGTTTGGCGCAGCGGGTGCAGGCGGTCCAGCCGGTGCAGGCGCTGCGTCCGTCGGCGGCGCGGCTGTCGCGTTGCACGAGCTGGCCGGCGTCGACCACATGGCGCTGGTCGATCCGACCTCCTCCGCCTGGCCCGCGGTCGTGAGCGCCGTCGCCCTTGCCGCTGTCGGGTAGACCACTGAGTAGTGACTTCGGCCCCGCGTCCTCCGCGCCAGACGACTGGTGGCTGCGGCTTTGAGGCGTCCGGCGCCCGCCTACTGCGCTGCCCACATCCAGGGGGTCAGCGCAGTAGGCGCGTGTCAGTCCCGTCAGGGCGCGCCTGTCAGGCAGTGACGAGGCGCTCGAGGTGCCAGTGCCCCTCGGCCTCCGCGACCACCACGAACCCCAGCCGCACGAGCAGCCGGCGGGACGGCTCGTTGCCGACCTCCACCCGCGCCACCACCAGCTGCACCCCGGGCTGCCGGTCGACCCACCCGGCGAGCGCCCGCACCGCCTCGGTGCCGAAACCGCGGCCGCGGAACGGCGCCGCGAGGCCGTAGCCGATCTCGACCCGGCCGTCGTCGTCAGCTGGCCCGAAGGTGCCGCAGTCGCCGATCACCCGACCGTCCTCAGCCAGGGCGACGAACCAGCCACCGTCGTCCGGACCGCCGTGCTCCACCCAGCCGAGGGCGTCGAAGGAGTCCGCGTGCGGATATCCCGGCGCCAGCGGACGGCCGATGTCCTCACCGGCGAGCAGTGCGCGGGCCGCCTCGAGGGTCTGCGGCACGAGCAGCAGCCGAGGCGTAGCGAGCTCGGGACGGGCGGTCACAGCTGCGCAGCCTACGGCGATTACGCTCTCGCCCCATGGCGCCCGACTCGACTGCGCGGGCTCACGAGTCGGACTGGGAGGGCGTGCGGCTGCACGTCGTCACCGGCAAGGGCGGCACCGGCAAGACCACCGTCGCCGCAGCCCTCGCCCTCGCCCTCGCCGGCGAAGGCCGCCGCACGCTGCTCGTCGAGGTCGAGAACCGGCAGGGCATCGCCCAGCTTTTCGACACCCCGCCGCTGCCCTACGAGGAACGCTCGGTCGCCGTCGGTTCCGGGGGTGGCGACGTCCTGGCCCTCGCCGTCGGCCCGGAGGAAGCGCTGCTCGAGTACCTCGAGATGTTCTACAAGCTCGGCCGCGCCGGTCGGGCTCTTCGACGCATCGGAGCCATCGACTTCGCCACGACGATCGCACCGGGCATGCGCGACGTCCTGCTGACCGGCAAGGTCTATGAGGCCGTACGCCGACAGAAGGCCGGGCGCCCGGTCTACGACGCCGTCGTGCTCGACGCCCCGCCCACCGGCCGCATCACTCGTTTTCTCGGGGTCAACGACGAGGTCGCCGGACTGGCGAAGGTAGGCCCGATCCGCGGCCAGTCCGACAGCATCATGCGGCTGTTGCGATCGCCGCAGACCGTCGTGCACGTGGTGACCCTGCTGGAGGAGATGCCGGTCCAGGAGACCGTCGATGCGGTCGCCGAGCTCACCAGGTCCGGTCTGCCGGTCGGCGGCATCATCGTCAACTCGGTGCGCGAGCCACTGTTCAAGGTCGCCGAGCTCACCGCTGCAGCCCGCGGCACCCTCCCCCGCGCGGACGTGGCCGCCGGGCTGGTCGCCGCCGGTGTCACGGTGCGCGACAACGCCCTCGACGCGCTGCTCGTGGAAGCGGGCGAGCACGCGGCGCGGGTGACGCTGGAGAAGGCGGGCCGCCGCACCCTCAAGGGGCTCCGGCGCCCGACCTACGAGCTGCCGCTGCTGCCCGAGGGCATTGACCTCGGCGGCCTGTACGCCCTGGCCGAGCAGTTGTGCCGGCAGGGCGCCGCGTGACCGGCGTCGTCCGTGGCGCCCTCGACCTCGACCGGGTGCTCACTGACCGGCGTACCCGGGTCGTGGTGTGCTGCGGCTCCGGCGGGGTCGGCAAGACGACGACGGCGGCGGCGCTGGCTCTGCGGGCAGCCGAGCAGGGCCGCTCGGTCGTCGTGCTGACGATTGACCCGGCGCGGCGGCTGGCGCAGTCGATGGGCCTCAAGGCGCTGGACAACACCCCGCGCGCGGTAGTCGGCGTCGACGCGGCGTCGGGTGGATCGCTCGACGCGATGATGCTGGACATGAAGCGGACCTTCGACGAGGTGGTGCTCGCGCACAGCTCGCCCGAGCGGGCGGAAGTGATCTTCGCAAACCCGTTCTACCAGTCGCTGTCGTCGAGCTTCTCCGGCACGCAGGAGTACATGGCGATGGAGAAGCTCGGCCAGCTGCGGGCCGAGGACCGCTGGGACCTCATCGTCGTCGACACCCCGCCCAGCCGGTCCGCGCTGGACTTTCTCGACGCGCCGCAGCGGCTCGGGTCGTTTCTGGACGGCCGCTTCATCAAGATCATCATGGCGCCTGCCAAGACCGGTGGTCGGGCCTACCTCAAGGTCATCGGTGCCGGGCTGGGTGCGGTCACCTCGGTCCTGACCAGGGTGCTGGGCGCCCAGGTGCTGCGCGACCTGCAGTCCTTCATCGCTGCGCTCGACACGATGTTCGGCGGCTTCCGGGAGCGCGCGGACGCGACGTACCGGCTGCTCAAGACCTCCGGCACCTCGTTCGTGGTGGTCGCGGCGCCGGAGCGGGACGCCCTGCGCGAGGCGTCGTACTTCGTGGAGCGGTTGGGCGCCGAGTCGATGCCGCTGGCAGGGCTGGTCCTCAACCGGGTGCACACGACGGGCGCCAAGTCGCTGTCCGCCGCCCGGGCGGCAGCCGGTGCAGAGGTCCTGGGAGAGTCCGCCGGCGCCAAGGAGCACGCCCTGGCAGCCAGCATCCTGCGACTGCATGCAGACCGGATGCGCACGATCGAGCGCGAGCAGCGCCTGCGTGGCCGGTTCACGGCGGCGCACCCACGGGTGCCGGTCGTGGACGTGCCGGCACTGCCGGGTGACGTGCACGACCTGGCCGGACTGCGCGCAGTGGGTGCCGCGCTCGCCGGGCTGGGTTGAGGCCGGGTCCCGCTAGATCGCGACCGGCAGCATCGAGGCGCTGAGACCCTGCTCGTACTCCGAGCGTGCCGTCTCGAGCAGCGTGCGCCATGACGTGACGTTGGGTCGACGACGGAGCAGAGCTCGACGCTCACGCTCAGTCATGCCTCCCCACACTCCGAACTCGACCTCGTTGTCCAGCGCGTCGGAAAGGCATTCGGTGCGCACGGGACATCCCATGCACACGGCCTTGGCGCGATTCTGTGCAGCCCCCTGCACGAAAAGGGTGTCGGGGTCGCTCGTCTTGCACGCGCCCCGCGACGCCCAGTCGTCTGCCCTCGTCATCCCGGACCGTCCTCGTGTCTGATGGTGCTCTGGTGGTGCTGTCCGCGCTCGGTGTCGGATCTGCTGGCGCGTGTCGTCCTGCCTAGGAACGGTACGGACCCGTACAGGACGCCCGACAGGACCGTTCGGTCCAACTTGACCTAGTCAGTACGGACTACTGACGCTTCCATGGGACGAGGCACGGGCACGTAGGCTGCTGTCCCATGGATGCTCTTCGCCCTCGGGCCGCCGGCGGCTGGGCGACCCGGCTGTTGCTCTTCGTCGGGACCAGCGCCCTGTGCGGCCTGCTCGTCGCCGGGGTCTCCCTGCCGGTGCTCGGTGCTGCCGGGCTGGGCGCCCGCAACGCCGCCGACGGTTTCCAGTCGCTGCCGGCCGAGCTCGAGATCCCGCCGCTGCCGGAACGCTCGAGAATCCTGGCCGCTGACGGCTCGCTCATCGCGACCTTCTACCAGGAGAACCGCATCTCGGTGGCGCTCTCCGACGTCGCCCCGGTCATGCGCCAGGCCGTTGTGGCGATCGAGGACTCCCGGTTCTACCAGCACGGCGGCATCGACCTACGTGGCACCGCGCGGGCGCTGCTCAACAACTCCTCAGGACAGAACGTCCAGGGCGGGTCCACCCTGACTCAGCAGTACGTCAAGCAGGTCTTGCTCGAGTCGGCCGCCAACATCGACGACCCGAGGAAGCGCAAGGAGGCCGAGACGGCCGCCGTCGCCCGCTCCTACACCCGCAAGCTGCGCGAGCTGCGCTACGCCGTGGCGTTGGAGGAGAAGTACAGCAAGGCCCAGATCCTCGAGCGCTACCTCAACATCGCCTACTTCGGTTCGCAGGCCTACGGCGTCGAAGCCGCCGCGAAGCGCTACTTCAACGTGCACGCCAGCCAGCTCACCCTGCCGCAGGCCGCACTGCTGGCCGGCATCGTGCAGCAGCCCACGGCCTTCGACCCGATCCTCAATCCCGACCGCGCCAAGGCCCGGCGCAACACCGTGCTCGCCCGCATGGGCCAGGTAGGCGTAGCTTCCCCGGCCGATGTCGCCGCCGCAGAGGCCTCCCCGCTGGGGCTGCAGCTGGCCAAGCGCGCTTTCCAGAACGGCTGCAACGACAGCAAGGTCGCGTTCTTCTGCGACTTCGTCCTGCGCACCATCACCAACGACAAGGTCTTCGGCGCGACCAAGTCCGACCGCGTCCGGCTGCTGCTGCGCGGCGGCCTGACCATCACCACGACCCTTGACATCAAGACCCAGGCCAGCGCCCAGCAAGCGCTCGCCGATCACGTCAATCCCACCGACAAGGTGGTATCCGCCCTGGCCACTGTCCAGCCCGGCACCGGGCAGATCAAGGCCATGGCCGTGAGCCGCGCCTACGGCGACAAGAAGAACCAGATCAAGTTCAACCCCGCGACCGACTCGGCGTACGGCGGCAGCAACGGCTTCCAGGCCGGCTCGACGTTCAAGGTGTTCGTCGCGGCTGCCGCGCTCGAGGCGGGCTACCCGTTCAGCTATCCGATCCAGTCGCCGTACAAGAAGGTCATCGGCAACATGGCCTGGTGCGGGGGGACGCTCACCGATGCGTGGGAGCCCACCAACGAGAACACCGCGGAGAACGGCACGTTCACCTTGCAGAGCGGGCTGGCCAACTCGGTCAACACCTACTTCGCCCAGCTGGAGGAGCGGGTCGGGGTCTGCCGGCCGGCCCAGCTGGCGCGGGCCATGGGTGTCACCACCGCGGAGGGCAAGCCGCTCGCACAGATCAAGTCGTTCACCCTCGGCACCAACCTCGTGTCACCGCTGACGATGGCCGAGGCCTACGCCACCTTCTCGGCGCGCGGCCTGCACTGCACGTCGATCGCGATCCTGCAGGTGACCGACCCGGGCGGCAAGAAGCTGCCGGTGCCGCAGGCCGGTTGCAAGCAGGAGATGGAACCGCGCATCGCCGACGGGATGAACGAGCTGCTGCAGGGTGTGATACAGAACGGCACCGGCCGCCCGGCCGCTCTCAGCCGGCCCGCCGCCGGCAAGACCGGCACCACGGACAACCGCTACGCGGTCTGGTTCGTCGGCTACACCCCTGAGCTGGCGACCGCCGTGTGGGCCGGCAACCCGAGCCCGCCGAAGGCCGGCTACCCGCTGAGCAACGTGGTGATCGGCGGCCGCTACTACGGCGACGTCTGCGGCGGTTGTCTGCCCGGCCCCATCTGGCAGGAGATGATGACCAAGTCGCTGGCGGGCACGCCGCCCTCGACCTTTGCCACGGTCGGGTCCGACGTGGTGGCCGGCTCGGCCGGGACCGTGCCCTCGGTCGCGGGCCAGTCGGTCGACCAGGCGAAGGCGACGCTGCGCGACGCGAAGTACACCCCGGTCGTCAGCCGGAACAGGGTCTACGTCACCTATGCACCGGCGGGCACGGTGGCCTACTCCTATCCCGGCACCGGTGCCGCGGCCTACCCCGGGCAGCAGGTCGTCATCTACGTGTCCGCCGGCCCCCCGGCGGCCCCGCCGCCCGTGCCGACCCCCGGCAACTCCCCTGGCGGCGGTGGCGGCGGCGTCGGCATCGGCGGCGGTGGTGGCGGCAACGGGAATGGCAACGGGAATGGCAACGGTGGCGGCAACGGCAAGGGTCCCTAGCCGGCGCTGAGCTGGCGGCGTACCTCAGCCGCCACCCGACCGCCGTCGGCCTTGCCTGCGGTCTGCGGCGTGACGACCTTCATGACCGCCCCCATCATCTGTGGGCCGACCGCACCGGTGGCGGTGATCGCCGCGGCAACTATGCCCGCGATGTCCTCATCGCCGAGCTGGGCCGGCAGGTAGGCCGCGATGACCTCGCCCTCGGCCCGCTCGCGCTCGGCCCGTTCCGGGCGGTCGCCGGCGTCGAAGGCCTCGGCCGCCTCACGCCGCTTCTTGCCTTCGCGGTTGAGCACCGTGACGACCTCGGCGTCGTCGAGCTCGCGCGCCGTCTTGCCCGAGACCTCCTCGTTCTTGACCGCGGTGAGCACCATGCGCAGCGTGGCCGACCGCAGCTCGTCACGCGCCTTCATGGCTGTGGTCAGGTCGGCACGCAGCTGCTCCTTGAGTCCGCTCATGACCACGATGATGTCAGCGGACGGTCACGTCCCGCGCGGGAGACCTCCCCGTGTGTCAGCATCGAGGGGTGCGCCGCCGTACCTCCGTCCCACTGACCGCTCTCGGCGGCACCGTCGCCCTGGGGGCTGCCTGCCTCGGCTGGGCCGCCGCCATCGAGGTGCGCGCGTTCGCGTTGCGGCGGGTGCAGGTGCCGGTGCTCGCACCCGGCGCGCGACCGATGCGGGTGCTGCACATCTCCGACCTGCACCTGGTGCCGGACCAGCGCGCCAAACGCGACTGGGTGCGTTCGCTGGCCGGGCTCGAGCCCGACCTCGTGGTCGACACCGGCGACAACCTGGCCCACCGCGAGGCGGTGCCGGCCGTCCTCGATGCGCTCGGCCCGCTGCTCGAGCGACCGGGTGTCTTCGTGATGGGCAGCAACGACTACTACGCGCCGACGTTCAAGAACCCGGCGCGCTATCTCATGCCCGACCGGGGCGTACGACGGCACAAGGGCACGCTGCCCACCGAGGACATGCGTGAGGGGTTCCTCGCCGCCGGCTGGCACGACCTCGACAATGCCCGCACCCGGCTCAAGGTCGACCACCGGGAGATCGAGGTCGTGGGCACCGACGACGCCCACATCGACAGGGACAGGTACGCCGAGGTGGCCGGGGCGGCTGACGCCGCGGCCGACCTGTCGCTCGCGGTCACGCATGCCCCCTACCGCCGGGTGCTCGACCCGATGGTGGCCGACGGCTTCGACCTCGTCATGGCGGGCCACACCCACGGCGGTCAGCTGTGCGTGCCGTTCTGGGGTGCGGTGGTCGCCAACTGCGACCTGCCGGTGCGCCAGGCCAAGGGCCTGTCGAGCTGGACCTCGGGGGGCCACACCGCGCCGCTGCACGTGTCCGCCGGGCTCGGCACCTCGCCGTACGCACCGGTGCGGTTCGCCTGCCGACCCGAGGCCACGCTGCTGACGCTGGTGGAGAGAGCGCCCTCGGCGCTCGGCTAGACTTCCCGGCGCACCATCGGGGTGTAGCGCAGCTTGGTAGCGCGCTGCGTTCGGGACGCAGAGGTCGTGGGTTCGAATCCCGCCACCCCGACGGATCTCCAGCCGGTGTCTCTGCACGTCAGAGGCACCGGCTGGCCCCGTTTCGGCGCAGCGCCGCCACGCCGGGCGCATCACGGACAGAACGGGCGTCGTACCCCCCGAGACATACGTACGGCGAAAAAGCACTGCGAAGACTGTCGATGAGGCCTACGATGCGGCCCGCAGCCGGATGCCGCCCGGACCCGGGCGCTTCCTGATCTCGACTGCCGTCCACGCGGCGGCGTTCCGCCGCTCGTCACTAGGCGGCCCCTCTGTGTGAGGTGACCGTCGGTCGGGAGGGTCGATGAAGAAGAAGGTCTCAGGATCGATTGCGATCGCGGGGGTCTGCGCAGCTGCGTTGCTCACCGCGGGAAGTCCGCCGGCGATCGGCGCGACGGAACCCACCATCACGCCCGTCATGGGCGCGATGAACTCCCCGCGTGGCATCGCCTTCGACGCGCACGGCTCGATGTATGTCTCGGAGTCCGGCGCTGCCGGCGCCGGCGCGGCAGGTGTCACGGAGACAGGGAAGGTGAGCAAGTTCGCGTGGGGGTCGACCACTCCCTCGTGGACTCACACCTTCACGTCCTTCTACGCAACCCAGCCGGGCGCCAGCTCGGCGGATGTGCTTGGCCCGGAGGGGATCAGTGCTCTGGGCAGCGGGTGCCTCAAGCCCGGCCGTGAGCACGCACGGCACGGCTGCCGGATCACGATGATCATGTCCGAGTCGACGCCAGGCATCCTCAAGAACTCCGGCGGAGCGATCACCGACAGCCAGGCCGGTCGGCTCTTCCGCCTCGGCAGTGCGACCGGAGCGGTCCGCCGCGTGGTCGACGTCGGCTCACAGATGTACGACTGGACCGGCGACCACGTCAAGGTGTTTCCCAGCGACTTCCCTGACTCGAACCCCTACGGGGTGCTCGTCACGAGGCAGGGCGAGGACGCGGCGCCTCGCACCTTCGTCGCCGATGCGGGTGCGAACACGATCAGCGAGATCAAGGCCAATGGCAGGGCGCGGATCGTCTCCTACATCCCCAACGAGAGCGGTCCCCCGTTCCGTGACGCGACCCCGACGTGCATCGCCCAGGGTCCGGATGGCTTCCTCTACGTCGGGACGCTGCACTTCGTCAAGAATTTGCTGGTGCCCCCGGGTACCGGCGGTCTGTCCGACGTCTGGCGGGTGAACCCCAACGGACGCTATCCCCAGGCGCCGCAGTTGTGGGCTTCTGGCCTGACGACCATCACGGCGTGCACGTTCGACCGGTCCGGCAACTTCTGGGCCGCCGAGATGTTCGCCGGTGGCTTTGGCGCACAGCCATTCCCCGGTGACGTCGTGAAGATCCCGTTCGCCCACCCGACCCAGCAGACCCATATCGGCGCCGGGCAGCTGCTCGTCCCCGGCGGGATTGCCCAGGGGCCGGACGGAGCGATGTACGTGACAGTCGGCTCGTCCGCAGGCCCCGGACAAGGGGGGGTCGTCAGGATCGGCTGATCCGACCTGACAACGGCGGAGCGGCCGGGCCACGCGGCTCGGTCGCTCCTTCGTGTTCCGGGTGACGCATGGCCATTCCAGCAGGTCCTCGACGCCACCACAGGGAGGCGACTGCATGTCGATCTACCGAAACGCTCTCCCACAGACCCACGGACACACGCTGCTCACTGACTCGGGGATCGAGACCGAAGTCATCTTCGGGTCCCAACGCGAACTGCCCGGTTTCGCGCTCTTCCCCTTGCTCGCTGACAGCGAGGGCCGCGCGATCCTTGATCGCTACTACCGCGGGCACATCGCCGTCGCAGCCGAGAACGGTCTTGGGTACCTGCTCGAAACCCCTTCCTGGCGCAGCAACCCGACGTGGGGCCCGTCCCTGGGCTACAGCCAGGACGCCCTCGACGACCTCGACCGACAGGGCGTCGAGTTCCTGACGAAGATTCGCCGCCGTCATGACGGTGGACGAGGCTCGTCGCTATCACGGGCACCAGGTCGCGGTCTTCGCCGACACCGAGTGCGACCTCGTCTCCGCCTGCACGCTCACCTACGCCGCAGAGGGACTGGGGATAGCGCTTGCCGCACGGGAGCACGAGATCCCGGCGATGATCTACTTCACGCTCGACACGAACGGTCGGCTTCCGGACGGCTCGCGTCTCGGCGACGCCATCGCCGAGATCGACAAGGCGACTGAGGGGTACGTCGCCTACTACGGCATCAACTGCGCGCACCCGGATCACATCGCTCGTGCGCGTGACGAATCTGACGACCTGGACGCCGGCAACCCTGAGGAGCTCGCCGACGGCTATCAGAGACTGATCAAGACCTTCACGCATGCCTCCGTCTTCGGAGGGTGCTGCGGGACGGGCGTCCGACACATCCGGACCATCGCCACCGCGGTGGGGAGCCGATCCGGTTGAGTCGGTCTACCCGCCCACGATGATGATGCCGCGCTCCCCCAACGAGCCCCCCACCCCGTCGGGAGCCGTCACGGACACCTCGTGCCTGCCCGCGCTGAGCTCGGCGACGAGGTCGGTCCCCACCCCGAGGTCACCATCGATGCTCGACCACCAGCGGACTTCCCGGGCCGATGGTGCACCGTGACCGCGAAGATCGATGTGGACGCGGAGCATCACCGGCCCGGCGGCGACACCGCAGTCGCCGTCGGGCAGATCGAGATGCAGCCCACGGGGCGCGGGCAGCAAGTCCACCGGCTCGGTGTCGACGACCGTCGACATCAGCTCGGCGGTCGCGACGACGCGGAAGCGACAAGACCCGCGGGACGGCAGCGAGGAGGCGACCACTGACACGTTGCCCTCTGGCGGGTCGAACACCACCGGCCACCAGGTCCGGCCGTCGTCCCCGGTGAACAGGACCACCACCGAGGGCGCCTCGCGCTGGTGCTGGGCGGTCACGCGGAAACTCACCTGAGCGGGACCATGCTCCGCCTCGGACGTCACCTCACCGACGACGACTGGTGACACCTCGACGGTCGGCGCCACTCCGGCAGCCACCACCAGGAGCGGCTCGCCCCCGTCGTGGAACGCCAGCGAATGTGCCCCCTCGGGCCACTCGATCGCCTCGTCGAAGTCCTGCCAAGGTTCACGTCCGGCGGGCACCGCGCCGCCACACCCCGACCCGCAGCCTCCGGCGCCCCTACAACAGGCCTGTGCCCGCACCGCCACCAGGTGATGGGTGAACAGCACGCGCGCGTTCGCGTCGAGAATGTCGACGGACAGCGGCGAGCCGGCGCCTTCCCAGGACCGCGACACCTGGCCGGGCGCATCCACCTGCAGCATCCGCCGGATCTCGACGCTTCGGTCACGATAGAGCCGTACCGCGGTCACCAGGAAGGGGCGACCCACCTTGGACGGTCGTGCAGTCGCGGCGGCGTGCATGCTCCTCGCGCTGAGGATCGCCTGGTAGGTGTAGGGCGAGATCCACTGGTTCGCGCCATAGGACATCAGGTCGTCGGAGGACGCAGGGTCGTAGAGGGTGGGCGGCACCGTACCAGTGTCGATGCCGACCTCACCGATCGAACGGACGTCGCCACCATAGTTCGGGTACGCCGTGTCACTGGAGGGATCGCCCGGCACAGCAACATGGTGTCGGTCATACAGGTGCCCGATCTCGTGAGTGACGGTGATCGGGTCCGCGACGAAGGAACCGATCCCGCCCCGCCCACAACCCGATACGTACGGCCCTGAGGCGGGCAAGGCCGCAGTCGGCACGAAGCCGATCACGATGTCGCCCAGACCGAACAGCGAGGTGAAGATCGCGGTGACAGCGAGGTCGGCGGCGAGCTTGTCCCACGCCGTGTTGCAGGCCCCGGGCGAGGTTGGTCCCGCGCCAAAGGTGTCCCTGCTCTCGACTTCCGCCGACAGCACGGTGGTCTCGAAATAGGGGAACGGCAGCATCCGTTGCGCCGTCGATAGGGACGACAGCATGACCGCATCGCTCGCACTGGTGCGGTTGCCTGACCCGTCAGTCCAGTTGACTCGGACCAGGCACACCTTGGGCGCGGACACGTCAGTGAAGGACACGACGTCAGACCACGTCGCGAACGCCGTCTCGCTGAGAGTCCATACCCGGACCGCGATGTCGGCCCGACCGGCGCGGCAGTAGTAGGCAGGCACGACAAAGTTCAACGGCGAGTTGACCGAGATCAGCCGGTTGACCGCCGTGAACCGGTCGCCCCCGGCCGAGAACGTGTACTCCTGGTCCCACAACGTTCGGTCGAGCCACTGCTGGCGACCGACACGTGCTCCGTCGCTGCGGGTGGGTCCGGTGCGGTAGACCACCCGCCCGGCTACCGACACGACCAGCTCGCCCGTGACCCGTTGTCCCGTCAGCAGATCCGGCTGCAGCAGGGGCGGCGTGACCACGGGATAGGCGCGAGCGACGAGCAACTTCAGAGCGACCAGTGCCACGCCGTTGTCTTGGCCGTAACCGCCCCCGGCGGCCGAGGCGTACTGCGTCGACTGCGTCAGCTCGACCCCGGCCAGGCGCAGCCGAGCGGTGAGAGCACCAGGCCGAGTCGGGTCCAGACCCGGGAAGTCGGGCAGCCCCGAGATCCCGTCACCGGCGGGCAGCGGCGACTGAGGGACACCCTGCGGTTCAATGGTCATCTGGATGTCCCCTGCCTCGTTTGACGCGACCGGTTCGGCGGCCGTGCTCGGCTCGAGCATCGTCCGGTCGGCTGGGGGAGTCCAGGGCCGTAAGTGCAGATGTGACTGGTTGTGTCACTGTGCTCTCACCGAGGCGACGTGACCGGCCTTACGGCGCTCGTCGAACGCAATGGTGGAGTCCGGGGCGGCCGCTGGTGCGTGGAGCGCTGCCCGACTGGCGCATCACCTGCTTCTACGTCGACAACGACAGCCGACGACTGTCGAGAGCCACGGATGCCTGGGACTGCACAGCGGTGATCGGCTGTCGAGGGTGTCGTGGCAGTCGCGGGCGGCCTGGCCGACATCGCCAACCCGGTGCCCATCGCGGTGCAAGCGGTTGTGCTGACGACGTACCTGGATCGGATGGCTGAGCACCCCGTCGTCCTCGCCGGCTCAGGCAACCACGACCTCGACGGCCCAGGCGCTCACGGCGAGCAGACGGCGGCGTGGTTGCGCCGACCGCGTGCCGATGCCGTGGTCACCGATGGCCGCAGCATCGACAGAGAGGGCATCCGCTTCACCGTCTGCCCGTGGTGGGACGGGCCGCTCGGGCGAGACGCCGTCGCTGCCCAGCTGCAGGCCGCTGCCGTCGACCGACCCGAGCGCTGGCTGTGGGTCTATCAAGCACCCCCCGGCGGCGGTTCATAGCAGGCACGCCTTGGCCGCGCGATGGTGATCAACCCGGGGCGACAGATAGGACCGGTGCCGCCGCACGTGACCCTGGACACCGACGCGAGCACCGCCGAGTGGTGCGGAACGCCGTCACGGGACACGGAGACCGACCCTGACTGCAGGACGAGCAGCCGCCCCGGCCTTGCGCCCTCGGCGATGAGGACACCTCCGGGCGGGGT
>JANLYQ010000123.1:0-34491 GCA_031365725.1 Sporichthyaceae bacterium
GTCTGCCCGTCTGGTCGGTCAGGTCGTGCGTACGTCCTATGGCGGGCGGCCTCTAGGCGGAGCATCCTCGGTGAAGGAGGTGCGCGGCCGTGGGCTCAACCGTGGTCTTGGCAGTCAGCTGCGTCCTCACTGCGCTCGTCGCCGCGGGACTGCTCGGGCACCTCGACTGGCTGGCGCGGGGGCTGGCTCGCGGCTGGCGCCGGCTGCGACCGCAGCCGCAGGTCTCGGCCACCATCTGCGTCGAGCAGCTGTCGGCCGACCTGCGCAGGCTGGCGGCCGGCCTCGAACGAGCGCACCACCAGGACCAGCCGGCAAAGATGGCCCGCCTTGCCGCGGCGTCGCTGGCCTACGACTGGGTGCTGCTCTCGGCGGCCCGGACCCTGGAGGTGCCCGCCCCGGCGGAGGCACCGCTGGACTCGATGGACCGGCTGCAGACCGAGGCGGCACTGGCCGCGTGCGGCCTGGACTGGTAGGACCAAGCCCTCGCGTCTCCGCAGCGTCGAGCACGGAGCCCTGGTCCTGGCAGAGTGGTGCCGTGCGCTGGCCTGCCGCCTTGGTCGCCCGCGACGGCCGGGTCCGGCTGCGCGGCGTCCGCACCGTGAAGTCCACGGTCGCCGCGGTGGCTGCGTTCGCTGCGGCCGCGCCGCTGTCGGACAACCCGCGACCGATCCTCGCTCCGCTGACTGCGCTGCTCGTGGTGCAGCTGACCCTCTACGAGACGGTGCGCACCGGGCTGCGTCGGGTCATCAGCGTGGTGCTCGGTGTGCTCGTCGCGGCCGCACTGTCCGTCGTCGTACCGCTCACGTGGTGGAGCCTCGGCATCGCCGTCGCGGTGTCGCTGGTCATCGGCCGGCTCGCGCGGTTGGGGTCGGAGATCGCGGAGGTGCCGATCAGCGCGATGCTCGTGCTGGCGGTCGGCGGCTCGGGCACAGCTGGCGAAGGTCGCATCTTCGAGACCATCATCGGCGCGGTCGTCGGCGTCTTGGTCGGTGCTGTCGTGACCCCGCCGCTGTACCTGAGGCCGGCCAGTGACGCGGTCCAGGACCTTGCCGTCGCGGTCGCAGAGACACTGCGGCGCATCGCCACCGAGGTGCGCGAGGAGTACACCGTCGAGCAGACCGCGCACTGGCTGGACGCCGCCCGCGGACTCGGTCGCGACATCCTGCGCACCGACCATGCATTGGGCACGGCGGAGGAAAGCCTGCGCTACAACCCGCGCGCCATCAGCCGGCCGCACGCTGCTTCCAGCCTGCGGACCGGCCTCGACGGCATCGAGCGGGCCGTGGTGTCGGTGCGCGGTGTCGCGCGGGCGCTTGCCGATCTCGTGGGTGGTCACGGGGAAGAGACCGTTTACGGACCAGACGTGCGCGAAGCGCTGTCTGACCTGCTGTGCGACGTCGCCGACGCGGTCGAGGCCTACGGCGCACTGGTGAGTTCGGAGGTCGTGGGACCGGGCCCGCAGGACGAGCGGCTGCGGGAGGCTCTGGCCGCCGCCTGGTCCGACCGGCACCGGCTGGCCGGGTTGCTCCACCATGAGGACCGCCACGCACGCGACGAGTGGCAGCTGCACGGCGCGCTGACCACCCACGTCGACCAGCTGTTGCGCGACGTGGACAGCGAGGCACGTGCCGAGCTGCGGCGCAGCTGGCCCGATCGCGAGCCCACCCTGCCGGCGCTGCCGTCGCTGTCACCGGCGTTTCGCCGGCCAGTACGGACTGCGCGGACGGCGCGGACGGCGCTGGAGCGCATCCGGCGACCGCCAAGGGCCTGAGCGCGCAGGTCAGAAATGCCCCAAGACGCAACCGGACGGATCACGCAACCGGACGACGTCAGTGCTGCTCGGTCGTCGACACCGGCTCCAGCGCCTCGAGCCCGGCGGGCAACGGGTCCGAGTGCAGCACCCGCAACCGCTGGGTCGGCCGGGTGAGG
This sequence comes from Sporichthyaceae bacterium, assembly GCA_031365725.1. Lineage (GTDB taxonomy): Bacteria > Actinomycetota > Actinomycetes > JACCUZ01 > JACCUZ01 > JANLYQ01. Next base: position 1,930 of record JANLYQ010000123.1, read on the forward strand.
GCGACATACAAGTCGTTGGTGCCGCGAGGTGACGCGGCCACGATGTCGGCGGGCTCGATGAGCACCACGGCATCGAACTCCAGGCCCTTGACCTCGGCCACAGACAGCACCGACACCGGGCGGTCCAGGGTGCTCGCCCCGGACCCGACGGTCCCTGCGGGCAGCAGGGCGGCCAGCTCGTCGTGCAGTCTGCTCGCGGTACCGGCTGCGGTGACGACCGCGAGGCGGCCCTCGCCGAGCACACCCATCTCGTGCTGTACGACGGCAGCCACCGCCTCCACGTCGCCGCGGCGTACCTGTTGCGCGGTGGGGGGCCAGTCGCCGTCACGCACCGACTCGGGGGTCGGCGCGTCGATGCCCGCTGCGGCCAGCACCGCCGAGGCGAGCTCCATCACGGCCGTAGGTGTGCGGTAGTTGACGGTCAGCTCGGCGATGCGCCACCGGCCGGGCACATAGGGATCGAGGACCTCGGCCCAGGACGACGCCCCAGCAGCGGAGCCGACCTGCGCCACGTCCCCGACCAGCGTCATCGACCGGGTGGGGCAGCGACGCATCAGCAGCCGCCAGGTCATCGGCGAGAGCTCCTGCGCCTCGTCGACCACCAGGTGACCGAAGGCCCACGATCGGTCGGCGCCGGCGCGCTCGGACACGGAGAGCACGGGTCCCCACTCGGTGAACCGGTCGGCCAGGGCCTCGGCGGTGAGGCCCATCGAGTTCTCCGTGTTGCCCAGCGCCAGCCGGGCGTTGTCGAGGTCCTCGGCCCTGCGGATCCGTTCGGCCGCGTCGGCGGCGGCCCGGTCGGAGGAGGTGATGCCTCCGAGCAGCTCTGCGAGCTCGTCGAGCAGCGGCACGTCCGCCACCGTCCACGGCGACCCGGCGGAACGGTGCAACAGCTGCCGCTCACGCGGAGTCAGCTCGTCCTCGGCCGCCGCTGTCAGCCGGGCAGGGTCTGCCAGCAGGTCACGCAGCAGCTGCTGCGGTGCCACCGGCAGCCACGCGAGGTTCAGCTCGCGGCGGACGTCCTTGGACTCGCGCAGGTCCTCGATCAGCCCCTCGCGGTTGTCGGTGCTGAAGGCGATGCCCAGCGACCCGGCGAGGCGGCGCGCCAGCAGGTCGAGCAGGTCGCGCAGAAAGCCCTCACGGGCCTCGTTGTGCGGCTTGCCGGTGCGCCGGGCACGCGACCGCGCAGCCGCGACGTCGCCCGTGGTGAGGCTGAGCCGGTGGCTGCCGACGGCCAGCACCCGCGCCCCGTGGGGCACCCGCTGCCGGGCCCGCACCGCGCGCGCCAGCACCCGGGCCATCCGCAGGTCGCCCTTGACCGCGGCCACCTCGGGGTCTGTCTCGACCACGCCGGTCACGCCGGGGAAGAGGTCGGCCGGGGTGGCGAGCACCACACCGGTCTCACCGAGGGACGGCAGCACCTGCTCGATGTAGCGCAGGAACACGGCGTTGGGTCCGACCAGCAGCACTCCGCTGCGCATCAGCCGGTCCCGGTGGGTGTAGAGCAGGTACGCCGCCCGGTGCAGCGCGACCGCGGTCTTGCCGGTGCCGGGACCGCCCTGGACGACGAGCGGACCGGCCAGCTCGCTGCGGATCACGGTGTCCTGCTCGGCCTGGATCGTCGCGACGATGTCGCCCATCCGCCCGGTACGGTGCGCGGTCACCGCTGCCAGCAGGGCGCCCTCGCCGGTGAGCGAGCCGCGAGCCTGGGCGTCGAGGGAGTCCAGGTCGAGAGCCTCGTCCTCGACCCCGGTCACCCGTCGGCCACGCGTCGCCAGGTGTCGCCGACGGACGACCTCGCCGGGGGAGGCCGCAGTGGCCTGGTAGAACTCCCGCGCAGCCGGTGCCCGCCAGTCGACGAGCAGCTGGTCCTGGGCCTCGTCGGCCAGCCCGAGCCGGCCGATGTAGCGCCGGTCGCCACCGCGCAGGTCGACCCGGCCGAAGGCGAGCCGGTCCTCGACGGCCTCGAGCTGGGCCAGCCGCAGCTCGTGCAAGGTGGCGAACGAGTCGCGTTCGGAGCGGTTCTGGTGGGTGCCCACCGGCCCCGCCCGCCGTACGGCGGTCAACTCAGCCCGCGTGCGCACGCGGAGGTCGTCGAGCCGGGCGTAGAGCCGGTCCACGTAGGACTGCTCGGCGACGACTTCGTCGTTGCTCACCTGTGCGGTCGACCCCCTCTGATGCGGCCAGCCATCATGCCCCACCTCGGGCCGCGATGGTTGCGCCGGGTCCACCGGTGGCAGACTCCGCGCCGTGACGACACCCCCGGCCTATGCCGCCGCCCACGACCGCTACGACGTGCTGCCCTACCGCCGGTGCGGGCGCAGCGGCCTGCAGCTGCCGGCCGTGTCGCTCGGGTTGTGGCACAACTTCGGCGACGACAAGCCTCTGGAGACCCAGCGGGCAATCCTGCGGCGCGCCTTCGACCGCGGCGTCACGCACATCGACCTGGCCAACAACTACGGGCCGCCCTACGGCTCGGCCGAGGCCAACTTCGGCACGATCTTCGCCCAGGACCTCAAGCCGTTCCGCGACGAGCTCGTCATCTCGACGAAGGCGGGTTACGACATGTGGCCGGGTCCTTACGGCGACGGGGGTTCGCGCAAGTACCTGCTCGGCAGCCTCGACCAGTCCCTGGCCCGGATGGGCCTGGACCACGTCGACATCTTCTACTCCCACCGCACCGACCCCGAGACCCCGCTCGAGGAGACGATGGGCGCGCTGGACACGGCCGTCCGCTCCGGTCGGGCGACGTACGCCGGCATCTCGTCGTACTCCCCGGAACGCACCCGTGAGGCGATCGCCATCCTGCGCGCGATGGGCACGCCGCTGCTGATCCACCAGCCGTCGTACTCGATGCTCAACCGCTGGGTTGAGGACGGCGACCCGTCGCTGCTCGACGTGCTCGGCGAGGAGGGCGTGGGGTGCATCGCGTTCTCCCCGCTCGCCCAGGGAATGCTGACCGACCGCTATCTGGACGGCATCCCCGAGGGCTCGCGAGCGTCGCAGGGCAAGTCGCTGGACCCGGGGCTGCTCAGCGACGAGAGCCTCACCCACGTGCGGGCGCTCAACGACATGGCCGAGCAGCGCGGGCAGTCGCTGGCGCAGATGGCGCTGGCCTGGCTGCTGCGCGACACCAGGGTCACCTCGGTCCTGATCGGCGCCAGCAGTGTCGCCCAGCTCGACGCCAACCTCGACGCCATGTCGCACCTGGAGTTCAGCGCCGACGACCTTGCTCAGATCGACCAGCACGCGGTCGAGGCCGGCATCAACCTCTGGTCGGCCTCCAGCGCCACCTGAGCGACCTCACAGCCGGACCACCGACACCCGCACAGTCGGGTCACCGGCAATGCCCAGTCCAGCCGTCTAACGTTGAGGGATGGACGAGGGACGTGCCCAGCGAGTCGTCGACGCCCTGCGCGAGCGCGGGGTCGACGCCCGCATGGAGAAGGCCGGTGTCTACCAGTTCGGCATCTCGGTGGTGGTTCATGGAGGACGTACGGCGGTGTGGGACAGCGACGGCACGGCCGGCCTCGAGGCGCAGGTCATGCGCGACGGGATGCTGGTCGGCTTCGTGCCCCAGATCGAGGGCTCCGAGGACTTCGACGACGCGCAGGTGATCGACGCGATCGTGCGCACCGACTACGACCAGCCGGTGGCGACCCGGCGCCCAACCGCTCCACCTCCCGCGCCGCCGCTGCCCCGCGACGGCGGGGTCTTCCGCCGGTTCCTCGGCGGTTTCCGCCATGGCTAGGGGGCCTGTTCGCTGCGCACCCGACGCTCCCGGACTGCGTGCTCGTCGGTGCGGTCGTCATAGGTCCAGAAGCCGTGCAGCCAGGTCGCCGTGGCCGCAACGCCGACGACACACAGGACCCCGCCGCTGACGATCGAGGCCCGCACCGAGGTGGCGTCGGCGACCAGCCCGGACCGGGCCTGGCCGCCGAGCGGACCGACCGAGTAGGACAGCATCTCGATCCCGGCCAGCCGGCCGCGTTTGTCGTCGGGGATCGTCTGGTGCCAGATGGTCTGCCGGAACATCCCGCTCACCATGTCCGCACTGCCGGCGACGACGAGGAACACCAACGCGATCCACACCTTCGGCGCCAACCCGGCGAACGCGATCGCAGCACCCCAGCACATCGACGCGACCACGACCGCGCGCCCGTGGTGGTGGAAGCGACTCATCCAGCCGCTGGTCACCGTGGCCAGCAGGGCGCCGACGCCGTCGGCGGTGTAGAGCAGGCCGAGCATCCCCGGCCGGTGGAACACGTCCTGCGCGAAGGCGGGGAACAGCACGATCGGCATCGCCATGAACATCGCCACCATGTCGATGACGTAGGTCCCGAGCAGATCCCGGCGGCCCACGGCATAGCGGATGCCTTCGACGATGCCGGCCAGACTCGGCGGCGTGCTGCGGTCGGTCGGCGGATAGCTGCCGAGGGCGACGTAGAGCATCGTGGCGACGACCAGCCCGGTGACGTCGACGGCGTAGCCCCACGCGACCCCGACGGTGGCGACCAGCAACCCACCCGCGGCCGGGCCGAGCAACGTCCCCGCTTGCATGCCGAGCGAGGACAGCGCCACCGCGGCCGGCAGTTCGTCGTGACGCACCGTGCGCGGCAGCAGCGCCTCGCGACTGGGGCGCCCCAGTGACTGCGCGACGGAGAGCAGCGCCCCGACGATGTAGATGACCGAGACGCGGGGGTGAGCGATGACGGCGTTCCCCAGCAGTACCCCGGTCAGGACTGCCTGTGCCGCACCGGTCATCACCAGCATCCGACGGCGGTCGACGTGGTCGGCCAGCGCACCGCCGTACAAGCCGAAAACGACCAGCGGCACCAGCTCGACGATGCCCATCGCGCCGACCGCGAAGTTCGAATGAGTGAGTCGGTAGAGCTGGTAGGGCAGCGCGACATAGCTGACCATCCCGCCGACGTAGAACACCGTGCCGGCCCAGAACAGCAATCGGAAGTCACGCGAGCTGCGCAGCGGCGTGAGGTCCATCCGCAGCCCCGCCAACCGGGTGCGTGCGGAGGCGAGGGCGCCGATCACTTCGTCAGCGGACGGGACTCGTCGTGGGGGTGCGCGTCACGGTGGCGAGGCTAGCGAGGGGGAAACGACCATTCCAGCCGATTGTCGCCGAGCGTTCCTGGGACCAGAGCCGACACCCGCTCCAACGTCCCGCCGTCGGGGAGGTCGGCGGCGAGGGTGAAGCGCACCGCGGACGAACGCCCGTTGCGCCAGGTGGTCAGCAGCACGGCCTTGTCGCTCTCCCACGACCAGTCACCGAAGTAGCCCGTCGTGCGAAACGTGGCGCGCACCACCGAGGTGTCGGCGTCGCGCACCTGGAGCAGCCCCGGCCCCGGGCCGTCAGCGGAGAGCTGGGTCGTCAGCATCAGCGCACCGGAGGGCGAGAGTCTGACCGGCACGTCCGCACAGCTGTGCCACAGCACCCGAGCCGCGTCGGAGAGCCGGGTCCAGTCGACGCAGACACCGCCCGGCCCGGCCGGGTCGTCGACGAGGGTCACCGCTCGGTCCAGGAAGACATCGGCGCGGATGAGCTGGCGGCTGCCGGCACTGCGGGGGGCCGTCGTGACCGCGCCATCACCGGGGTCCCAGTAGACCGTGCGGGTCGGTCGGGTGCCGCTGAGCAGCAGCCGACGATGGAAGTCCAGGGCGAGCAGCTGCCCGTGGAACCGGTGGGCGCCCACGGACCGGCCGTCGCGGACCCGCAGCACCGTCGCGCGGGTGGTGGCGGAGCCGGGGGCCAGGTAGGCGACCCGCCGACCGTCCGCCGAGAGGATCGGCAGGCCACCGTCAGCACTGCCCGAACCGAGACGACGGAGCCGCGCGGGCCGGCCGTCGCGGTCGATCCGCCACAGCGCCCGGTCCGTGCCGCTGGTGCTGGTCACGAGCACGACGTAGCCCGTCCCCGAGCGACCCAGCAGCAGCAAGGAACCGGCCAGCCCGGTGCGCAACCTGCGCCGGCCGTCGACCACCGTTCCCGCCTCGACGTGCAACGACGTCGGTGCAGGCGAGCGCGGCAAAGTGCCCGGCACGACCTGCAGCCCGGTCGGATAGCCATCGGCGGCTGTCCTCGAGCGGGCAGCGGCCGAGGGCCCGGCGATGGCGAGGGCAAGTCCGAGGCCCAGGCCCAACGCCAGCAGCGCGACGATCGGTGCCGCCGTCGGTGGGCGGTGACCGGGTGCGGGCATGACGCGAGCATGCCGCACTCGTCCCGCTCGACGCCACGACCGTCACCATGGGGCATGGTGGGGGAGTGCGTCCTCCCCTTCTGGCTGCTGCCCTCGCCGGGCTGACCGCCCTGCTCGCTCTCGCCCCCGCGGCCCGAGCGTCGACCCCCGCACTGGTGGCCCCCTCGGCGCTGCCGCTGGCCGGACGCACGATCGCGATCGACCCGGGACACCAGCTGACCGAGACCGCGCACCCGCAGGCGATCAACCGCAAGGTGTGGGTGGGCTTCTGGAAGGTGTGCAACACCTCGGGAACGGCGACCAACGGTGGCTATCCCGAAGCCACCTTCACCTGGGCGACCTCCTTGGCGCTGAAGGCCGACCTTGAGGTGCTCGGCGCGCGGGTTCGCCTCACCCGTAGCAGCAACAGCCATCTCGATCCCAGTCCCTGCATCGACGCACGCGGCCGGTTCGGTGCGAAGGTCGGAGCCGATCTGGAGATCTCGTTGCACGGCGACGGTGCCGCGAGCCAGGTGCACGGCTTTTTCGTCATCAAGCCCGGGCTGCGCAGGGGATACACCGACGACATCCTGCGCACGTCGAACGCACTCGCGTTGTCCGTGCGCTCGGGCCTCTCGGGCGCCGGCTTCCCGGTCTCGTCGTCGTACGGCGGGGACGGGTTGGACGTCCGGCGCGACCTCGGCACCCTCAACATGGCGGACGTGCCGACCGTGATGGTGGAGCTGGGCAACATGCGCAACGCCGGCGACGCCCGCTGCATGACCAGCCCGAGGTGCCGCGGGAGATACGCTCAGGGTCTGGCCGACGGCGTGCGGTCCTACCTCGCCCGCCCGGCACAACCCAATCGGCTCGCTGGCTCGACGACGACGAAGGGCTCCTGACTCATGGTTGCGAAGCGCCCCCACGACTCGGCGAGCAAGCCCGAGAGCGATGTGCAGAAGCGCATGCGCGAGGTGCTCGACGCCAAGGCGGCAAAGGCCAAGACCGCGCACGGCGAGGACCACCTCGGTGGCCACGGTGTCGGTGCCTCGAGCAACGACGTCACCAAGCGGCAGTTCCGCCGCAAGTCCGGCGGCTGACCGCACCCCTCGCAGTCGGTGGCCTAGACGCGACCCACGCCGACCAGTCAGGACACCGGGACCGGTTCGGGTTCGGAGCTCGGGGCGGCTGACGACCGGGTGGCCAGTACCGATCCGAGCAGGATCAGGCCGAACCCGAACGCCGTCGTCACCGTGAAGCGCTCGTGCAGCAGCAGCACCCCGAGCAGCACGGCGACGGCCGGGTTGACGTAGGTGATGACCGTCGAGCGGGTCGGCCCCACCTCAGCGATCAGGGCGAAGAACAGCAGAAACGCGGTCGCCGTGCATACCGCCGCAAGAGCTGCGACGGCACCCAGCACAGCGATGCCGGGAAGGCGCGACGGCGCCTGGGCCAGGCCGACCGGCAGGTAGACCGCGGCGGTCAGCGCCAACGAGACGGCGATGACCCCGAGCCCGGACAGGTGGGACAGCCAGCGGGACAGGATCAGTGGGCCGCTGGCGTAGCACACCGCGACCGCGGCCACGGCAAGCACGGCAAGCACGTCGCCCCCGCCGACCTCGAAGCCCACGAGAGCGGCGACGCCGGCCAGGCCGAGGCCGAGCCCCAGCCCGCGGCGAGTGTCCAGGCGGTCCTCGGCACCGGTGGCAAGCGCGAGGCTGGCGCCGACCAGCGGGACAGCGGCGACCAGAAGGCCGGTCAGCGAGCTCGACAGGCGCTGCTCGGCCAGACCGAGGAGCAGCCAGGGCACCATGATCTCGACCACGGCGAAGGCCACGAGGGCGATCCACGCGGCACGCAGCCCGGTCAGGCTTCCGCGGGCCACGGCGACGGGCAGCAGCAGGACTGTGGCGAGCAGCGTGCGGGCCAGCACCAGGGTGCTGGGCGCGATCTCGTCGACTGCCACCTTGATGAGCAGATAGGGCAGACCCCAGATCACGCCCATCGCCGCGAACAGCAGCCAGCCCCGCCTGCTCACCAGTTCCTCCGACGTCCTCTGATGGTCGATGGTCTTGCCGACGACCCGGGCCAGTGTGCCCCCCACGCGCTGACAGGGTGTCCGCCGGTTCGCCGAGGTGACAGGATCAATGCCCGGACCGCGCCGACCTGGCGCTCGTGGCCGAGGTCAGGGGAGGTGCGAGCGCGGTGCGACTGTTGCTGATCGGCGCTCCCGGGGCCGGTAAGGGGACCCAGGCGGTGCGGTTGGCCGAGCATTTCGGCATCACCCACATCTCCAGCGGTGATCTCCTCCGCCAGCACGTCACCGACGGCACGACCTTCGGTCGGCAGGTGCAGGAGTTCGTCTCCCGCGGTGACCTGGTCCCCGATCACATGGTGCTGGACATGCTTCGCAAGCCGATCGTCGAGGCCAGCGCGCGCGGCGGCTATGTCCTCGACGGCTTCCCGCGCACCGTAGAGCAGGCCGAGATCGCCTACGAGACGGCCCGCGAGCTCGGCGTCGCAGTGCAGGTCGCGGCCTACCTCGAGGCCGGCCGCGACGAGCTGGTCCGGCGCCTGCTCGCACGGGGCCGGGGCAGCGACGACACCCAGGACGTGATCGAGCACCGCCTCGAGGTCTACGAGGCCAAGACCCGACCGATGATCGACTACTACGCCAACCGCGAGCGGCTCGTCACGGTCAACGGGGCACGCCCGCCGGACGAGGTCTCGTGGTCGCTGGTGGTGCAGCTGCAACGCCACCAGCGGGCGCTCCGCCGGCTCTCCGAGGCCGCGCTCGGCGGCGACACCTCGGCCTGAGCCGTCGGTGGTGAGTCGTCAGAGCAGCGCGAGCAACGCCTGCCCGTAGGCCTCCGCGGCCTCGCTCCCCGTGAAGGCATCGAGATGACCGTGCAGCCGGACGGCGTACCCCTGCGGCGTGGTGCTGAGCCCGGCAAAGGCGTCACCGAGCAGGCAGCGGAGCTGGTCCTCGGCCGGCAGCCAGAGCACCTCGTCCAGCTCGAGGGAGTCCAGCGCCCACTCGGTCGTGCCGTTGAAGCGCACCACCGGCCCGCCCGGCATCTCGTGCACCTCGACGGTCATGTCCGACAGCACGAAGACCTGGCCGTCCATGTCGCGATCGGCCACGACCATGCGGTCACCAGACGCCGGTGTCCACGCCAGCCCGGCTGTCTTCAGGACGCGCGCGAGGGACACCGAGATCACGCTGGCACGGTAACCCGAGCCCCCGCCGACCGTCGCCGGTGGCTGTTGATCAGGCATGCACGCGCGCGGCCGCCGGGCCCTGCTCGTGACTCGACCTATTCCGATGTGTGTAGAATGCAAGTAGTTGACGCGAGGGCACATCGGCCTGAGATCGCCTGGCGCGCGGCAGGGGCTGACCGGCAGCGGTAGGCCCGCGGGCAGAGGTGAGGTGACGACATGAGCGAGAGCGGGACGCAGGGCCACGCGGAGCCGCAGGGACACCCCGATGCCGTACGCAGCGTCAGCGAGAACCTTGCTCGGTTGCACCGCGGCCTGTCCGGACTCAAGCACCAGATGACCGGCGGCCGACCGACCGCCGGCGACGGCGTGGAGTGGGCCGCGTTCGGACTGCTGGTGCATCTGGTCAAGGACGGCCCGCAGCGCAGCTCGGCGCTGGCCGACACCGCCTGCGTGGACCCCTCGACCGTCAGCCGGCAGGTGGCGCAGCTGGTAACCGCCGGGCTGGTCGAGCGCCAGTCCGACCCCGAGGACGGTCGCGCCAGCCTGCTGGTCGCGACCGCCCGCGGCGACGCGCTCTTTGCCGAGAAGCAGGCGCACCGGACGCAGCTGATGGGCGAGCTGCTGGGTGCCTGGCCCGACCGCGACCTGATCCAGCTCGCCGAGCTGCTCGACCGCCTCAACACCTCGATCGCCACCCATCGGGCCGCCATGTCCAACCCGCCGACCACCTCGCCCCCCTCGCTTGACACCCTCGAGCCCCTCGACCTGGAGTCCAGATGACCGCCACCCCTTCCACCGCGTCCGGGTCCGCCACCCGTCCCGCGCCGGGCGCGCCCTCGGGCGAGCTCAGCCACCGGCAGATCCTGACGATCATGTCCGGCCTGATGGCCGGCATGTTCCTCGCGGCGCTCGACCAGACCATCGTGGCCACCTCGATCCGCACCATCGCCGACGACCTCCAGGGTCTGTCGGTGCAGGCGTGGGTCACCACGGCGTACCTCATCACGGCCACGATCAGCACGCCGCTCTACGGCAAGCTCTCGGACCTCTACGGTCGACGACCGTTCTTCCTCGCCGCCATTTCGATCTTCGTCCTCGGGTCGGCCATGAGCGGCTTCGCCACCTCGATGACCCAGCTGGCGGCCTTCCGGGCCTTCCAGGGCCTCGGCGCCGGTGGTCTGTTCTCGCTGGCTCTGACCATCATCGGGGACATCGTGCCGCCGCGGGAGCGGGCGAAGTACCAGGGCTACTTCCTCGCGGTGTTCGGCACCTCGAGCGTCCTCGGCCCCGTCGTCGGGGGCTTCCTGGCCGGCCAGTCGAGCATCCTGGGCGTCACCGGATGGCGATGGGTCTTCCTCGTCAACGTGCCGGTCGGCGCGGTGGCGCTGTTCCTGGTGATGCGCAGCCTGCACCTGCCGCACACCCGTCGCGAGCATCGCATCGACTACCCCGGTGCACTCGCTCTCGTCGTTGGTCTCGTGCCACTCCTGATCGTGGCTGAGCAGGGTCGCTCCTGGGGCTGGACCTCGGGCAGTGCCTTCGCCTGCTACGTCGTCGGAGCGCTCGGGGTCATCGGCTTCCTGCTGGCCGAGCGGCGCATCGGCGACGACGCGCTGATCCCGCTGCGGCTGTTCCGTGGTCGCACCTTCGCCCTCGGGTCGCTGCTGAACTTCATCATCGGCATGGGCATGTTCGGCGGACTCGCGTCGCTGCCGCTGTATCTGCAGATCGTCAAGGGGGTCAGCCCCACGACCGCAGGTCTGCTGCTGCTGCCGCTGACCGCGGGCATCATGTTCGGCTCCATCCTGTCCGGCCAGGTGATCTCTCGCACCGAGCGCTACAAGAAGTTCCCGATCATGGGAGCGGCTCTGCTGGTGATCGCCCTCGCCGGTCTCAGCCGGATCGGCGTCGACACCTCCCTCGCGGTGACGATGACCCTGGCCGGGATCTTCGGTGTCGGGCTCGGCTTCAACATGCAGCCGCTGACCCTGGCCGTGCAGAACGCCGTCCCGCCGCAGGACATGGGGGTGGCGACCTCGTCGGCCACCTTCTTCCGGCAGATGGGCGGCACGTTGGGCACCGCCGTCTTCCTGTCGGTGCTCTTCTCCACCGTCGGCGGAAAGATCGCGGAGGCCTTCCGCTCCGACGCGGCGACGCCTGCCTTCCGGGCCGCCCTCAAGGACCCGAAGGTGCTCGCCGACCCGACGAACAACACGATCGTCCAGGCCATTGCCAGCGGCAGGGGCCTGCCCAAGGGGTCGTTGGACGACACCTCCTTCCTCAAGCACCTGGACCCGCGGCTGGCTCGGCCGTTCCTGCAGGGCTTCAGCCAGTCGATGGATCTCGTGTTCGGGTCCGCCGCGCTGGTGCTCGTGGTTGCGCTCGTCGTGGTGTTCTTCCTGCCGGAGGAGAAGTTGCGGACCCAATCGGGCATCGAGGCTCGTCGTCAGCAGGACGCCGAGGCGGCAGCCGCAGCGACCGGCTGAACCACTCGGCGATTCGCCGGGTCGATGACTCAGCGGCTCAGCGGCTCAGCGCAGGACGAACCACACGTGCTTGCCGTCGGCGTCCCGCTCGACGCCCCACTCGTCGGACATGGCATCGACGAGCGCCAGGCCGCGACCGTTCTCGTCCCCTCGAGCAGCATCGCGCGGGGTGGGCAGCTGTGGTGACCCGTCGCGCACCCGCACCTGAAGTGCGGCCTCGGTGCAGTCGACTGCCACGACCAATGGTGGTCCACCATGCAGCACCGAATTGGTCACCAGCTCGCTGACCAGCAGCACCGCGTCCTCCACGACCTCAGCGTGGTGCTCCTGGCACCCGGTGTCCCGCAGGAACGCCCGGGCGTGACTGGGTGCCTCGTGCGAGACCGGGAGCTCACGCTCGGCGCGCGGCGTGTTCGAGCACATGGCGATCCTTCCGTAGGGACGTCGACACGGGAGAACGGGGGGGCACGCAGAAAGGTGACATGGAGGAGCATCTGACAGCGACGACGTGATGAGCCGGGACAACACCATCACTGATGTCCTGTGCCCGGTCGGCGCGGCGGTGAACCGCCGACCAGCGTGAGGAAGGGCACGATCTTCTCGGCGGCCAGAGCGCGCAGTCTCGGCGCGGCTTCCCGCTGCGCTCGCTCGCCGTCCGTGGCGTCAGTGCCGTCCGTGCCGTCCGTGCCGTCCGTCAGGCCGTACGCCGGCAGCCTGGCTGCCCAGCCGGGTGCGGCAGCGTCCAGACCGCGACGATCCACCCGGCCGGCCAGCATCAGCACCGGGACTCCCGCGACTGCGGCCCGGCGGGCCACCGCAACCGGTGCCTTGCCGCGCAGGCTCTGCGCGTCGAACGACCCCTCGCCGGTGACCACCACGTCGGCGTGGCGGAGTGCGGCGGGCAGCCCCAGCAGGTCCAGCAGGAGCTCGGCCCCGGCGACCGGTCGCGCGCCGAGCAGACCGACGGCACCGCCGGCCGTGCCACCGGCTGCCCCTGCACCGGTCGCGGCGTCGAGGTCGACACCGAGATCGCGCAGGGCCACCACGTGCAGTCGGCCGAGCGCAGCGTCGAGCAGCAGCACGTCGGCCGGCCCGGCTCCCTTCTGCGGCCCGAACACCTGCGCGGCCCCGGTCGGACCGGTCAGCGGGTTGTCGACGTCGCTGGTGACCAGCAGATCGACTGCGTGCAGCCGAGGATCGAGCCCCGACACCACGATCCGCTCGAGACCAGCGAGGGCGGCACCGCCGGGTGCCAGGTCACGCCCTCCCGCGTCGAGGAAGCGCACGCCGAGAGCGGCAGCCAGGCCACTGCCGCCGTCGGTGCTGGCGCTGCCCCCGAGACACAGCACCAGCACCTCGACGTCGAGGTCGAGTGCGGCTCGGACCAGGTCTCCCATGCCCTCGGTCGAGGACTGTCGCGCTGTCGCGGCGGTCGGGCCGGGCGGGGGAAGGCGGGTGAGGCCGCAGGCCTCGGCGAGGTCCACCACTGCTGTGCGGCGCCCGGTCCACCCGACCGCGGGCGAGCAGACGAACCCGGCCGGACCCCGGATGCCCGTCGGCCCCGGCACGACCCGCTCGAGGCGGTCCCAGCCGACCCCGGCAAGCACCGCCACGGTCCCTTCGCCGCCGTCAGCGACAGGGAGCAGGTCGACGACGACCGTGCATCCGCGAGCCGCAGCGGCATCGGCCACCCCAGCCCCGATCGCCGCCGCGGCTTCTCGTGCCGTCAGGCTGCCGGTGAACGAGTCGGGCGCCACCAGCACCCGGCACCGCCCCTCTGCCATCCGGTGTCCTTCCTCAGCGGGGGTCGGCACGCACCCCGGTGCGGATGCCTTCGGCCACCCCTGTCCTCCTGTGCCAGCACGCGTGTCCTCGCCCGTCCGCGGGCCCCACCAGCGTGCTCGGCAGGCTAGGGGCAGGTACGTCCGGCGTCGACCACTATGGATAGCGTCGCGCTCCGTGATCATCCTGCTCCCGCCGTCGGAGGCGAAAGCGTCCGGCGGCGCGGGCCCGCCGGTCGGCCGGCGCCCCGCCCTGCGCACGCCAGGTCTCGCGTCTGCCCGGCGAGACCTGATGGCCGCGCTGCGCAGTGCCGTCCGTGCCGACCCCGCTGGGCTTGCCGCGGGCCTGCGGCTGCCCGCGTCCACGGCGGCGGCCGCGCTGCGGGCTGATGCGCGAGCGGCGAGTGCCCCCACGATGCCAGCGCTGGAGCGATACACCGGGGTGCTCTACCACGCGCTCGCCGTCGGGAGTCTGTCGACCGGTGCGCGGTCGCGCGCTGAGGAGCAGGTCGTGGTGCTCAGCGGGCTGTGGGGGGTCGTCCGGGGCGGCGACCTGCTGCCGGACTACCGGGTTCCGGCGTCGGGTTCGGTGCCCGGGTTCGGCACCGTGGCCGCGCACTGGCGCCCCCACCTGGCCCGCGCTCTGCCGCTGCTCGTGGGGGAGGAAGGCGTGCTCGACCTGCGGTCCACCGACTACCTGGCGCTGTGGCGGCCGAGTCCGCCGGTGGCCGATCAGGTGCTGACCGTGCGGGTTCTCGCCGAGGGTGCAGCGGGAGGTCGTCGTACGGCAGTGAGCTTCTATGCCAAGCACGTCAAGGGCCAGGTGGTGCGCCATGTCGTGTCGGCCCGCCAGGATGCTTCCGAACCGGAAACGGCCGTTCGTGAGGCAGCGGCGGCACTCGACCTCCGGGTCGAGTGGGCAGCCGCGCGAGTCGGAGGGGGCCGGGCGCTGGACCTGATCGGACGCTATCCGTGAGGCGGTCGCCCCGGTCGTACGCTCGAGAAATGGTGGATGACCGGAAGCACGAGCCGACCCGTGCACCCGTCGTCACGCCCGGGTACCCAGCCAGTCGGCGGGACCTGTTGCGACTGGGCGTGGGTGCGGCCGTTGCCGGCGGCGCCGCCTTGACGGGCTGCTCGGGCCCTCGGCCCGCGGCGAGTGCCACCGCGGCCGGCACGTCCCGTCGACCGGGCAGCACCCCGACGCCGACGGCTGCAACGGCGAGCGTCACCCCGCTCCCGCCACTGGTGCCCTGGCAGGCCGTCGCTGGGGAGGTCCACCCCGAGGTCAAGCGGCTGGCCACCCGGGTCCTGCAGACGATCGGCTCGTGGGAAGCCGCGCGCGGCGGGTCGGTGGCAGCGGCTGAGGCGCGGCTGCGTGCCCAGCACCTGACGACCGCACCGAACCTGCCGGGTGCGCTGGCGGCGGCTGCCCGGCCGCTTCTCGGTCCGCAGGACGCGGCGGTCACCGCGGTGGTCGACGCGCAGTCCGGCGGCATCGTGGCCACGTCGGCCAGCGTGCTCGTGGTGCTCGAGCAGCACCGGCGCCGGGCTGACGGTGGCATCGCCAGCAGCGGCAGCACGGTCGATGTGCGACTGGTCCGCGGCAGCGCCGGCTGGCGGGTGACCTCGCTGCGTCCTGCGCATCCTGGCCCGGCGGCGGCAGGCCCTCTGACTGCCGCGGCCACGAGGCTGCTGGCGAGTGCCCGGGTGCGGTTACCGGTAGCCGGTCGGGCCGACGTGGCTGCTGGCCTGGTGCACGACTCGGTCTGCCGGGCGCTGCTGTCGCTGTCGCGGAGCTATCTCCTCGACGTGAGCGTGGTGCGCTCGGGCCACCCGACGTACGTGTTCGGCACGACCCGACCGAGTGATCACCCGCAGGGCCGGGCCGTCGACCTCTGGGCGCTGGACGACAGACGGGTGGTCGAGCCGCAGCACCGCGCCTTCGTCGGGACCGCGATGCGGGCGGCCTTGGCGACCGGCGCCTACCAGGTCGGCGGCCCGGTCGACCTCGACAGCGGCGGGCTCGCCTACTTCAGCGACCAGACCCATCAGGACCATCTGCATCTCGGTTTCCGCACATGACCTCTGCCGACGCGCTGGCCGCGGCGGAGGTGGTGGCCGAGCGGGTGCTGGCTCCCGCCGCGACGGAGGTGGATCGCACCGGCAGCCTGCCGCCGGAGCACCTCGACGCGTTGGCCAGGGACGGGCTCTACGGGATCGCCGCACCGGCTGAGCACGGCGGCGTCGACCGCGCGACCCGCTACCGGGTCATCGAGGCGCTGGCTGCTGGCTGTCTGAGCACGACGCTGGTGTGGATGCAGCACCACGGGGTGGTCAGCGCGGTGGCCGCGTCGCCACTGACAGGTCACGTCCTGGGCGACCTGTGCTCCGGTTCGCTCCGGGCAGGTGTGGCGATCGGGGGCATCCGGCCCGGTGTGGTGCCGTTGCGGGTCCGTCGCGTCGGCACTGACCTGGAACTCACCGGTAGCGTCCCCTGGCTGACCGGCTGGGGTCTGGTCGACCTCGTGCACATCGCGGCGCGCGACGAGGACGGGGGAGTCACCTGGGTGCTCGCCGATGCCGCGGACCTGGCCGCTCGGTCGACCGCGGCGGCGGTCCCCCTCGACCTGACGGCCGTTGCCGCCAGCCGCACGGTCACTCTGCACCTTGACGCGCATCGGGTCCCGCCGTCCCGGGTCACAGCAATCACGACGTACGAGCGATGGCAGCAGGCTGACGTGTTCTCCTTGCGGGGCAACGGTTCCTTGCCGCTCGGTCTCGCGACCAGATGTGCCCGGATCATGGCCGACCCAGCCGGGGTCGACTCAGCCGTCGAATCAGCTCGGGGGGCGCTGGACGCAGCTGATGCGCGGCCCGACCCGGATGCGCAGGCGTTGATGACGGCCCGGGCCGCCGCGTCGGAACTGGCGTTGCGCGCCGCCGCGTCTGCCGTCGTCGGCGACGGTGGACGCAGCGTGCTGGTCGGCTCGGTCGCCGAACGGTCGCTGCGCGAGGCCGGCCTGCTGCTGGTCTTCGCGACACGACCGGGCATCCGCAGCGTGCTGCAGGACCGGCTCCGGCCTTGACGCCGCTGAGTCACCAGCGGTCGTGCACGTGCTCTCGGACGTCCTCGTCATAGATGCGGGCGAGCTCGGCCAGCGTTGCGTCGTCCAGTGGCGCGAGGTCGGCGGCCGCAGCGTTGCCCCGGGCCTGGTCGGCGTTGCGCGCGCCCGGGATCACCGTCGACACGCCTGGCTGGTCGATGATCCAGCGCAACGCCAGCTGTGCAGTCGTAGCCCCGGTGGGCGTCAGCGCTGCAACTCGCCGCGCGGCCCGCACCCCGACGTCGAAGGGCACGCCGCTGAACGTCTCGCCGACGTCGAAGGCCTCGCCGCCGCGGTTGTAGGTGCGGTGGTCGTCAGCCGCGAAGGTCGTGGTCTCGTCGTAGCGACCGGAGAGCAGGCCGGAGGCCAGCGGTACTCGGGCGATGATGCCGACCCCTGCTGCCTGAGCGGCGGGTAGCACCTGCTCCAACGGCTTGCGCCGGAAGGCATTCAGGATGATCTGTACCGACGCGACGTTCGGCCGTGCAAGTGCAGTGAGGGCCTCGGCGACCGTTTCGACGGAGACGCCGTAGGCCGCGATCACGCCGTCGTCGACCAAGGTGTCGAGGGCGTCGAAGACCCGGTCGTCGGCAAAGACCGGCGTCGGGGGGCAGTGCAGCTGGACGAGGTCGATGGTGTCGACCCCGAGGTTGTGGCGCGAGCGGTCCAGCCACCCGCCGAAGGCCGCCATCGTGAAGGACCCCGGGACGTGCGGGTCGGCGCGCCGGCCCATCTTGGTGGCAACCATGATGCGGTCCCCCCTGGTGCCCCGGTCGCGCAGCACCCGGCCGATGAGAGCCTCGCTGCGGCCATCGCCGTAGACGTCGGCGGTGTCCAGGAACGTCACCCCACCGTCCAGCGCGGCGTGCAGCACCGACATCGCGTCGGACTCGCTGACCTCGCCCCAGTCGGCGCCCAGCTGCCAGCAGCCGAGGCCGACGACCGAGACAGGGTTGGTTGGCCCGAGGGTGCGCTCTTCCATGCCACCACCCTAGGAAGCGGCCCGGACAGAACCTGAGCCGGTACGCCGTCATCCACAGCCGTCGACACCCCCGAGTTGTCCACAGATCGCTTCGGGCCGTCCTGACGCCACCGCTGCGGCAGCACGCTCGAGGCATGGACAACGACCCGCGTGACCACGACCTGCACGACCACGACGACCTCCGGCGTCGCGAGTCGCCCGCCCTCGGCGAGACACCCACGGTGGTGCGCATCGACGGCCCCGCCGACGTCCTGGGGTTGCTGCCCTACCGGTTGGGCTTCCACCCCAGCGAGAGCCTGGTCGTGATGTGCCTGGACGGCCCCCGCAAGCGGGACCGTCTGGTCATGCGGGTCGACCTCGAGCCGTCCCGGGTTGACCGTGCGGTGGCGCAGGAGATCGCTGCCCGCGTTGCCGCGCTCGGGGCGTCGGCCGTGGTGGCCGTGGTCTACACCGCGGAACGCACGGCGCCCCGGAGCGGGACCCGCTCGAGCCGAGGACGGCCCGCTCGGGCCGCTCTCACGCGAGCCCTCACGGTCGCGCTGGATCGGGCCGGCATCGAGGTCCTCGAGGCACTGCACGTGCGCGACGGGCGGTGGTGGTCCTACCTCTGCTCCGACCCTCGTTGCTGCCCACCGGAGGGGACCCCGCTGCCGAGCGAGCCCTCGCCGGCGGTCCTGGCTTTCGCCGCCGAGCTGGTCGGCCAGGGTGAGACCGTTCTGGTCGATCGGGAGGCGCTGCGCGCGTCGGTCCGGCCGCCCTCGGACCCGGAATGGACGCAGCGCTGCGGGGCCGCGGCGGCGGAGGCTCACGAGGTGCTGACCGAGGCGCTGGTCGCAGGGGGACCGTCGATGGTGCGGTGCTTCGTCCTCGCCCGGCTCGCCGACCTCCGCCGCGCCTGGGCAGAGAGCGGCGTCGTGGCCGTCCCGGCCGCTGCCGTCGTGGTGCTCGGCCTGCACGACGTGCTGACCCGGGACGTGGTGATCACTGCCTTGTTCGACGAGAGCCGTGCTCGTGCCCGCCCGACCGCCGATCCCGCCGGTCCAGCCGATCCCGCCGCTGGCCCGCGTGACTGGGTGGCCCCCGCGAACTCTCCGGGACCGGCAGACCCTGCTGACTCGGCGGCAGCAGCCGGGCAGTCGCTCGGTCTGTTGTCGGCTCTGGCGCGGTGCGCGGACGATCGCGACGCCGCCCCGATCTGCAGCGTGCTGTCCTGGGTCGCCTACGCGTCGGGCAACGGCGCACTCGCAACGGTGGCGGTCGAACGCGCGCTCGCTGCCGACCCGACCTACAGCCTTGCGTTGCTGCTCGTCGAGGGCATCGACCGGATGGTGCCCCCGGCCGACCTGCGTCGGGTCAGTGCTCTGGTCCGCTCCGACCTCAGCACGATCGACGATGCGTGACGCCGGGTGACGCTTGACCGGGCGCGGCGCGGGACACAACCAGGGCATGACCCCACGCCTCGTGGCCCCGCGGTGGCTCGCGATGCTGGGCCCGGCCAGGACCCCGCACCACGAGGAGTCAGACGAGGTCCGTCGCCGCCGCCGTCAGGTCGTAGCGGTGACCTGCCTGGTCGGGGCCGCGCTGTTGGGGATGACGCTACAGACGCCCGTCGGATCCGCGCGGTTCTACCCCCTCGCGCTGGGACTCGCCGTGGCCTGGAGCGTGGGCGCGCTGGTGTCCGGCCCGCTGCACCTGGGACGGCTCGACGGACGACGGCACATTCTCGCACCGGCTCTGCTCGGCGTGACCTCGTTCGGTTCCTTCGCTGTCGCCGCCGTGCTGCTCCGCCGCATCCCAGTGCTGCATGACCTCGTGGCGGCCGTCATCGGCCGGGCGGACACCGGGTCGGTGGGGCTGGTGCTGGTGATCGCCTTGGTCAACGGCCTTGCCGAGGAGCTCTTCTTCCGGGGAGCGCTCTACAGCGCGTTCGCCCAGCACCGGCCGGCGCTGTGGTCCACCGTCGCCTACGTCGCCGTGACGGCAGCCGCCGGCAACGCCGTCCTGGTGGCTGCCGCAGCAGTCATGGGCTCGCTGTTCGCCGCGGAACGTCGAGCCACCCGGGGCGTGCTCGCCCCGGCCACGACTCACCTGATCTGGTCCACCTTGATGATCTTCCTGCTGCCCAGATGACCTTTCGGTCGCCTCGGTGACCAGGGTCACACGGCTGAGGAGCGTGGACCTGATCAGATGCGGGAACAAATATTGAACACGCAACATTGTTCGTGCTGCCACCTCCTTCCCAGTGGCCCCGCCCTGCGCCTGTAGGAGTCTTCGATGCCCCAGCTCTTCCGTCTCGACGCCAGCCTCTTCCCGGACAACTCGACCTCCCGTGGCCTGGCCGACAGCTTCGAGCGCGTCTGGTCCCTCGAGCACCCGGACGGCGTCGTCATCCGCCGCGACCTGGGCACCGCACCGGTTCCCCCGATCGACGCCGCCGCCGTCAGCGCAGGCTTCGTCCCGGCCGAGGACCGCAGTGCCGAGCAGGTCGCCGCCGCCGAGCTGGCCGACCAGCTGGTCGACGAGCTGGTCAGTTCCGACGCATTCCTGCTGGCCGTGCCGCTCTACAACTGGACAACTCCGGCCAGCGTGCAGTCGTGGATCGACCGGATCCTCACCGCGGCCCCGCTCAAGGCCGGTGGCCCGGAGCCGCTCGCGGGGCGGCCTGCGGTCGTGGTGCACAGCCGCGGTGGCGGCTACGCGCCCGGCACCCCCAAGGAGGGCTGGGACCACGCCGAGCCCTACCTCCGCCGCGTGCTCTCCGACGTCTGGAAGCTCGACGTCACCATCCTGACGGCTGAGCTGACGCTCGCGGGCAGCAACCCGGCCATGTCCCACCTCCAGGACGTGGCGGCCGCCTCACTCTCGGGCGCACGGCGCGACGCCGAGGACCACGCGCGCCGGGTCGCCGAGCTGGTCGCCATGGGCGCACCGGCCGTCGACCTCGGTGCTGGCGAGGTGCAGACCGCCTCCGCCTGACCCGAACAGGCCCGGACGGCCCGGACGGCCCGGACGGCCCGGTTAGGCTCCTGAGCCATGGCCACCGCCCCCGCTCTGCCCGTACGAGCCCGGGTGGTGGTCATCGGTGGCGGGGTCATCGGCACGTCTGTCGCCTATCACCTCGCCCACCTCGGTGAGGACGTGCTGCTGCTCGAGCGAGACCGCCTGACCAGCGGCACCACCTGGCACGCCGCCGGGCTCATGGTCACGTTCGGGTCGACCTCGCAGACCTCGACCGAGATGCGCACCTACACCCGCGACCTGTACGCCCGTCTGGAGGCTGAGACCGGGCTCGCGACCGGCTTCGACCCGGTGGGCTTCATCGAGCTGGCCACCGACGCCGATCGGCTCGAGGAGTACCGCCGGGTGTCGGCGTTCAACCGCCTGTGCGGCGTCGACGTGCACGAGATCTCGGCCGCCGACGTGGGGGGGCTGTTCCCGCTCGCGCGGACCGACGACGTGCTCGCCGGCTTCTACGTCAAGGAAGACGGCCGGGCCAACCCGGTCGACGTGACGATGTCCTTGGCCAGGGGGGCGCGGCTGGCGGGGGGTCAGGTCGTCGAGGGTGTCTCGGTGCTGGACGTGCTGACCACCGGGGGAGCGGTGAGCGGGGTGCGGACCTCGGCGGGGGACGTCGAGTGCGAGGTGGTGGTCAACTGCGCCGGCATGTGGGCCCGGCAGCTGGCCGAGCGGTCCGGGGTGACCGTGGCCCTGCAGGCGGCGGAGCACTACTACTTGCTGACGGAACCGATCGACGGCGTCTCCCGTGACTGGCCGGTGCTCGAGGATCCTGCTCGCTTCGGCTACTTCCGTGAGGAAGGCGGCGGACTCCTGCTCGGGCTGTTCGAGTCGGTCTGTGCTCCGTGGCACGTCGACCGCATCCCCGACGACTTCTCCTTCGGTGACCTGCCACCGGACTGGGACCGGATGGGCCCTTACCTCGAAGCCGCGATGGAGCGCATCCCGGTCTCCTCCGAGGTCGGGATCCGAAAGTTCTTCTGCGGCCCCGAGAGCTTCACCCCCGACCTCGCGCCGGTGGTCGGCGAGGCGCCCGAGGTCCGCAACTACTTCGTCGCCGCCGGACTCAACTCCGTCGGCATCCTCACCGGCGGCGGCCTCGGTCGCGCCCTCGCGCAGTGGATCGTCGATGGTCGCCCCGACATCGATGTGACCGGCATCAACATCGACCGTCAGCACGCCTACCAGGCCAACCCCGAGTACCGGGCGACGCGCACGGTCGAGTCGCTGGGCATGGTCTACCAGTGCCACTTCCCGCACCGGTCGATGGCGTCGGCCCGCGGCGCCAAGGTCTCGCCCTGGCACGACCGCCTCGTCGCCGCTGGGGCCCACTTCCGCGACGTCAGCGGGTGGGAGAGCCCCGGCTGGTACGCCGGTGCCGGGGTGACCGCCGACCCCGGTGCCCTGACCTGGAGCCGACCTGCGTGGTTCGGCCGCTGGGCCGAGGAGCACCGTGCCGCGCGCGAAGGCGTCGTCGCGATGGACATGTCGTTCATGGCGAAGTTCCTCGTGCAGGGTCGGGACGCCGGCGCGCTGCTGGGTCGGCTCTCGGCCAACGCGGTCGACGGCGAGCCGGGCACCCTCACGTACACCCAGTGGCTCAACGAGGGCGGGCTGCTCGAGGCCGACCTCACCGTCACCAAGCTGGCCGACGACCGGTTCTGGGTGGTCGCCTCCGACACGGCGCACCGGCACGTCGAGACCTGGATGCGGCGCCACCTCGGCGACCTACGCGCGTCAGTCACCGACGTGACCGGCGGCCATGCCCAGCTCAACGTGCAGGGGCCGCACTCGCGGGCGGTGCTGCAGTCGCTCAGCTCGGCTGACCTCTCCGATGACGGGTTCCCGTTCCGGGCCGCCCGCTGGATCGACATCGGCTTTGCCCGCGCGCTCTGCATCCGCATCACCTACGTCGGTGAGCTGGGCTACGAGCTCTACGTTCCTGCCGAGCAGGCCGGGCACGTCTACGACCGGGTCGCTGCGGCCGGGGCGGCGTACGACCTGCGACCGGCCGGACTGGCCGCGCTGAGCAGCCTGCGTATGGAAAAGGGCTACCGCGACTACGGCCACGACATCGACAACACCGACACGGTCGGTGAGGTCGGGCTCGCCTTCGCCGTCGCTCTGGACCATGACTTCATCGGCCGCGCCGCAGTCGAGAAGCAGCGCACGGCCGGGGTGCCGGCGCGTCGACTCGTGCAGGTGCTGCTCGACGACCCGGATCCGATGCTGCACCACGCCGAACCAGTGCTGCGGGACGGAGTGCCGGTGGGCTACGTCCGGGCCGCCTCCTACGGTCACACCCTGGGAGGGGCCGTCGGGCTGGCCATGGTCGGGTCGGCCGGGCCGGTGACCAGCGACTGGCTCGTGGCTGCCGACTGGCAGGTCGAAGTGGCCGGCACCCGGCACCCGGCCCGGGTGTCGCTGCGCCCGATGTACGACCCCACCAACCTGCGGATCCGGGGTTGAGGTCGCCCGCGGACCTGGTCACTGACGTGTCGGTTCGCTGGTCCTAGCCTGAGGTCATGCCGACGACCACGCTCACCGCACGATTCCCCGGCACCAGGCTCACCGCGCTGCTGGCCGCTGCGACGCTGGTCGTCGGCTACGCCGTTGCGGCCGGCACCGGGAGCCGCCCGCTCGGCGGGGTCGTCCTGCTCCTCGGCCTGGCCGGGTGCGCGATGTCCTGGCGACGAGCCGCGGGGCTCCGCGCGGCGATGGTGCTCAGTGGCGTGTTCCTGGCGCTGTTCGTCGTCTCGCACCTGCTTGCTCGTCTTGTCGGCGCGTGGCCGTCGGTGCTGCTCGTCGCCGCCGGGATGTACGCCGCCGCGGGCTGGCTGCCCCGCAGGAGCGCCGGCATGGCCGAGGGCCAGCAACGCGTCGTGACGAGGTCTTAGGGGCTGGAGGCCGACACTCGCGGCGCGTGTCACGACCGTCCCGCGTGGACAACGTCTCGGGTCAGGCCGCCAAGCTCGAGCCGGTCGGGTCGGGCCCGCTACCTCACCGGAGGTGGCTGGTCACTGCGCGGGAAGACCTCGCCGAAGTGGGCGTCGATGTGGTCGTCGTACTGGTAGTCGTACTCCCAGGGCAGCCAGCGACCGATCCGCGACGCGAGCGTCCCCCAGTCAGGTGCCGGGCTCATCGCCTCGCAGATGTTGCGAACCGCCGCTTCGAGGTCGGCTCGGGACCAGCGCTGCATCAGCCAGATGCGATTGCCGGGGATGACCCGGGTATCCATGCCAGTGAGCTGATGGGTGATGAAGGGGTGGAACCGTCCGGCAGCCATCTCGGCGGCCAGCCAGCTGGGTGAGCAGACCACGATGTCAAAGCTGTCGGCCGTCTGCTGGTGGCTGGTCCCGATGAAGACCTGCACCTCGAAGCCGAAGTGCGTGGGGTCGATGTCGGTCGGCTCCCGGCCGGGGGCCTCGCCCGGCCACATCATGATGTCCTTGATCTCGGCCCGCACCATCGTCATGTCTTCCATCGTGTCAGTGCTTCGGCCGGTGGATCTTGGTGACGGACAGGTCAGGCAGACGGTGAAAGTCGATTGCGGCACCCTCCGCACTGCTATGTCGACGGAAGATGACCGCGCCCCCACCCGGCAGCTCGGTCACCCAGACCGGGCCGAGCCCGGCGGACCTCATCGTCGTGGTGCCTAATGGCTCGAAGACCTCGCGGTAGAGCGACTCGATGGTGGCGTCATCGGGAAGCATCCGGGTCCAGGGCGTCCTGCCGGGGATGTCCAGCCCGGACAGCACATCGGCCACCCGTCGCTGCGGACTGCTGTCGACCACCCGCTCGACGTCGCCGACGTGACCGACGGCTCGGGCGATCTTGCCGCCGCCGGCCAGCCACCCCTCCGGTCCGGGCACCACAGCTGCGCCGGTGAGCGCGGCGTCGGACCACCGCCGCTGGCGCAGGTAGACGACGGCATTGACCGCGTCGACAGCATCACCGAGAACCGGGACGAAGCCCGCGACGTCAAGCCAGGTCCGCGACGAGAGGCTGGCTCGCACCACCCGCCTGCCGGACAGTCCGGTGAGCTCGTCGGTGAGGGCCCGGGCCGCCCGGGTGTATCCGTCGCGGGCCTGCTGTGCGGCCTCGCGGGCGCGATGCAGCAGCACGACGGCGACGGGGTCGTAGAGGTGCCCGTCCGTGCGGTGACCGCTCCAGCTGCCGGCGGCCCGGGCCGCTGCCAGGCCGGGGTCGAGACGGTCGACCCGGTCCTGGGTCTGCTGGGCCGCGGAGATCAGCGCCTTCGCCTCGTCCGCCTGGTCGGCGATGACACCGAGTGCGCGGGCGAACGTCCGCAGCGCATCAGCCGCTCGCAGCAGTCGACCGCGCTCGAGGATGAGCGAGGTCGCGAGCTCGATCAGCCGGTCGTCCGCGGCAGCTGCTGACGCGCCGCTCCAGTGCTGCACGGGCACCAGAGCACCGAGACCCTGCGCCAGCGACCGTAGCCGCTCGGCGCTGGTGTGCAGCGCCTCGGCACAGCGCAGTACTGCCGGCGACTCGTCCCGCGGCAGGGGGGGCCCGAGCAGCTCGCTGCTCGCCTGCACGGCGAGGGTCATGGGTGCGTTTCCGCTGACGGCCGCGGAACTGTCGGGCTGCCGGGATGACTCAGTCGCGCCTCGACCCGCCGGTAGTCCTGGGCCGCAACCTCCACCAGCACCGCGACCGAGCGCAGGTCCGCGGAACAGGCAGCCAGCGACTCGCCGGCCACCGAGAGCAGTGCTGCGATCGCGTCGCCTGCGGCGAGGTCGGCCACCGGCGGCGACCCCGGCAACGACACCGCGGCAAGTGCTGCGGCAGCCCGGCGTACGGGGTCGGCCACGCCGGCTACCGACTCGGTGCTCACCTCCAGACGCATGGCCAGATTCTGACGAGAACGGCGCCGCTACGTCGCCGGTCATCCACAGGCTCGAGAACGGCTTCCGCGATCGCCGCAAGCGGTTCGCAACGGGGTGATCGTGGGCGCCCCCGACCGAACGACCACCACCGAGCTGACCCTCTGGGTGGTGCGGTCACCTGCTGACCGCGCGGGAACTGTCCGCCGCTAGCGTCGCGGCCATGAGTGAGCGGGACAAGCCGGTCGAGCAGGTCGAGCAGGTCGACGTGGGGGATCGGGGCATCCGGCTCGGCCAGCTCCTCAAGCTGGCCGGGCTGGTCGAGTCCGGCGGTGCGGTGCGCGAGCTGCTCGCCAGCGGCGCCGTGACGGTCAACGGCGAAACAGAGCTACGCCGCGGCCGACAGCTTGCTGCCGGCGACGTGGTGACAGGTGCGGGACGCCGGATCACTCTCGGCTGAGCCGGCGCGCCGCGCTTGTGGCATGCGGGCGTGAGCGTGTTACGGTTGTCCCGGTTGCAGTGAGCAGTTCCACGTTCGTTTTTGACGCCCGCGGGATCTTCTGACACCGCGGGCGTTGCTGTTTTCCGATCCTCGGTAGCAGAAACGGCCTGGCAGCAGCCCGAGGCATGCACCGTGCAGCCTCGACCGTTTTTCCCAAGGAGATCAGCATGGCTCAGGGCACCGTCAAGTGGTTCAACGCGGAGAAGGGCTTCGGCTTCATTGCCCAGGACGGCGGCGGCGCCGACGTCTTCGTGCACTTCTCGGCCATCCAGGGTGACGGCTACAAGTCGCTCGACGAGAACCAGCGCGTGGAGTTCGACATCACGCAGGGCCAGCGCGGCCCGCAGGCGGAGTCGGTCCGCCCGGTCTGACCCGACCTCACCCGAGAGCCCTCGTCCTTCTGGACGGGGGCTCTCGGCATGTCCGGACCACCTGCGGAACTCGGCCTGGTCTGTGAGAGTTGGTGCCAGCAGACCGTCTCATCGTCCTGCTCCACGGAGGAAGCCTGATGCGTGCCCGTCCCGTCCTGGTCCTCGCCGGACTCGCCGTCTCGACCACGCTGGTCGCGAGCTCGGCCGTCCTCCCGGCAGCTGCCGCCGTACGACCGACTGCGGCTCTCGTCCCGGTCACCATCATCGTGCATGGCCTCAAGGGACCGGTGACATTCTCCGTGGTGCACGGCAAGATCACCATCGCCCAGGCGGGTGCTGGCCGCCTGACCCGGGTGAAGGTCGACGGCACCGGACCGGAGGCGTTGTTCACCACCTCGCCGAAAATCGTCGTCGGGGCGGTCGAGGCCGCGGGCGCCGGCACCAGCTTCACTCTCACCGGCCGTCCGGCCAGGGGAAAGGCATATGCCCGCCTCACCCGGCTGACCGCCGATGGCCGCACCAAGACCGTCGCGTCGCTCTCTGACTACGAGACGGGAAAGAACCCCGACAAGAAGCGCACCTACGGCATCGTGGGCCTGAGCCGGAGCTGTCAGAAGAAGCTGCCCAAGGCTCTTGGCACCGGCAGCTACCGCGGCAAGGCACGGTCTCTGCCGGCAGCCACGGCGCTGCTGCCCGACGGCTCGGTGGTCGTCGCCGACACCGCTGCCAACGACCTCGTGCGCGTCACCAAGAAGGGCGCGATGAGTCTGGTGGCGGTGCTGCCGGTCCAGACGGTCCCGATCACAGCGTCGGTGGCTGCAGTGCTGACGCTGCCGACCTGCACCGTGGGCAAGACTTATCGGTTCGAGGCCGCGCCGACCGACGTCGAGTCGGTCAAGGGTCTGCTCTACGTCACGACCCGTCCGTCCGGTTCGCTGAACCCGGTGCTCGGCGCCCGAGGAAAGGTCTATCGGATCAACCCGGGCAACCACTCGGTGACCCAGATCGGCAGCGGCTTCGTGGCACCGACCGGTCTGGCCGTCGACGCCGACGGCAGCGGCGCGGTCTATGTCGCCGAGCCCGCGGCCAACCGGATCTCGACGATCGTCGCCGGGGTCCGGGCGCCCTTCATGGACCTGCCTGTTGCCGCGGCGCTGGAGTGGAGCGGCGGTGCGCTCTACGCCACCACGGTGCCGGCCGGCGAGACGACCACCTCGATCGTGAAGATCAACCCGGGTGCGGTCCCCAAGCCCTGAGGCTCCCGCGGCCTGGAGGACATCGGCGCACATCGGCGCACATCGGCCCCCATCGACGGACGCCTGGGCTCGCCCGAGTTCATTGGGGCTCCGGACCCCGGCGACGGGCCAGCGCGTCGCGGATCGGCGGCACCACGACTCCCTCGCGAGCCATCCGGGCCCGCACCTTGCGCCGCGCGACGACGATGCCGGCGAGACCCACGGCCCACACGACGTACTGCACCGAGAGCGCCAGCCGGAACTCTCCGAGCCCGTACGCCGGTCGCCCGCTGCCCTGGTGCGCGCTGCCGCTGTGGGCCGCATCGAGAATGAGCCCCACCAGGAGCATCGTCACCAGCGAGGCGACGAAGCCACCGACGTTGACGATGCCGGTCGCCGTCCCCAGTCGGTTGGGCGGGTTGAACGTGCGGGCGAAGTCGAAGCCGATCATCGAGGCCGGTCCGCCGAGTGCGAGCACGACCACGAGGAGCACCAGCACCGGCAGGGGAGCGGGTCCGCGGGGCCAGCCCAGGACCACGGCCCACAACGTCATCTGCCCGCCGATGATGCCGAGCACGACCCACGACCGTCGCAGCGGATGGCGTGCAACGACGACGCCCACGAACGGCGCGCTGACCATGCCCACCACCACCAGCAGGGTGAACAGCGCCGATGTCGTGGCACGGGACAAGCCTTCGCCAGACACCAGAAACGGATAGCCCCACAGCAGCGCAAAGACGGTGCCGGAGAACTGCGCGGTGAAGTGCGACCACAGTCCGAGTCGCGTTCCGGGGTGCAGCCACGCACTTCTCAGGTCGGCCCAGGCGCAGGCGAGGGTCAGCGCGTCGTGCGAGCGCACCGGACCGGAGGGAGAGTCGCGGACGACCAGCACCACGAGGACAGTGCTCACAACGCTGAGCGACGCCGCTGACAGGAAGGCAGTGGTCCAGCCCGACGCGTGCAGCAGCGCGACCAGCGGCACCGCGCTGAGCAGCTGGCCGACCTGGCCGAACACCCCGGTGAGCTGGGTCATCAGGGCGGTACGCCGAGGGGGCAACCACGCGGTGACGATCCGCAGGACGCTGATGAAGGTCATCGCGTCACCCGCTCCGACCAGCACCCGCCCAGCGATCGCCACACTCACCAGCGGCGTGGTCGCGAGCAGCACCTGACCGGCCGCCATCAACGCGGCTCCGCCGGCGATGAGCACCCGCGGACCGAGTCGGTCCAGCAGCAGGCCCACGGGCACCTGGAGGCCGGCGTAGACCAGCAGTTGCAGGACGGCGAAGCCGGCGAGGGTGCTGGCGGCGAGACCGAAGCGATCGGTCGCATCGAGACCGGCGACTCCGAGCGACGTGCGTTGGAGCACCGCCACGACGTAAGCAGTGACCGCGACCGCCCAGACGATCCACGCGCGGCGGGTCGAGGTCACGACCCGGGTGCGCCTTGCTCGTGGTGGGTCAGCAGGGCGCGGGCGGTTGCCGCACCTGCATCAGCCAGGTCCGCCGGCTCGGCCACGAAGGCGTCAGGCCCGGCGCACAGCAGCAGCAGCCCGAGGCGTTGCTCCACCGGGGGCAGCAGCTGGGCGAGCAGGGCGACGTCGGACTCGTCGTCGTCGAGCACGCTCGTCGTCTCGGCGAAGCGTTCGACCACCCAGCGGGCCGTCTGGGGCACCACGACGCGGACCTCGACCGAGGCGCGGTTGGCCGCGAGCAGGTTGTCGAGCTCGGCGGGCAGCGGGAAGGTCTCGGCGAGCACCCGATGGGAGGTGATGCCGGAGACGAGGTAGGTGCGCACCGCTGCCTTGTCGTCGGCAGGGCCGGCGTCGAGCTCCCAGCCGCGTCTTGTGCGCACGAGCCGGTAAGGATCCACGACCCGGTGACTGGCCCCGGGACTCCATTGCCGCACGTACGTGATCTCGACGCGGCGGCGTTGCTCGGCGGCGCGGTGCAGGTCCTGGGCGGCCAGGGTGTCACCGGTCGTCGGTTCGTCCGCGTCACCCGGTGCCAGCGCGACGACGAATGCGTCGAGGGCTTCGCGCAGGACGTCGTTGGCCGGCTCGAGGGTGAGCAGGTCGGCACCGGCCTG
The DNA here is from genome assembly GCA_031365725.1 of Sporichthyaceae bacterium. Lineage (GTDB taxonomy): Bacteria > Actinomycetota > Actinomycetes > JACCUZ01 > JACCUZ01 > JANLYQ01. The sequence goes on from JANLYQ010000123.1 coordinate 31,757, forward strand.
GAAGAGCGCTCCGAGCTCGACCGCGCTGAGGTGGTCGACACCCAGCTCGCGCTCGGGGTCCGAGGCGAGGACCCGCACCCACTCGCGCCGGTCGTTGCCAGGCCCCGCCCCGCTCGCTCCGCCCGTGGTGTCGCTGTCGTCGCCACCGAAGAGCTCGACGACCGGCAGGCCGAAGCTGCCGAGATCGACGAGGTCAGCCAGGTAGTAGGCGAGGAACACCTCGCGCAGGTCCCGGGTGGTGACCCCGAGCTCGTCAGCCAGGTCCGCCATGGGCAGACCGTCCGGGTGCAGCTCGAGGATGCTGAGGGCGCGGGGGAGAGCGGCCAGTCGCTGCGCGTAGACGGCGACCCCCGAGGCCGCGCTCATCGCACACCGGCGAGGTCGCGCAGCTCGGCCAGCAGCTCGTCCCGCACGTCGGCAGGGGAGACCACGTGCACACGAGTACCCAGCTCGTAGATGCGGAAGCGAAAGATGCGCCGGTGCGTGACGCGGTAGGTCAGCCACAGCACGGCATCGACGGCAGCGACTGCTGCCGGCGTACCCAGGAGATTTTCGGCGAGCACCCGGTGCTCGGCAGGCAGCGCGATCACCACGTCGGTCGGCTGGTCGACCTCCCAGGTGAGCGGATCGAGCGACCGGCGCACCGGGCCTCTGACCGGCTCGGCCGTGCCCGGCGGGTCGAGGCTGATCTCGCTCATCCGCGACACCACGAACTCCTTGACGATGCCGCCCGGGCCGTCCTCGCGACCGGTGAGGTACCAGCCGGACGGGCCGCTGTGCAGCCGCGCCGGGTGGACGGTGCGGCGCTCGGCCTTGTACGTGAAGTGGACCAGGCACGAGCGGCTGGTGGCGCGCTGCACCAGGTCGAGGTCGGCTGGGGCCGCGGTCGTCGAGGTGGCACCGGGGATCGTGTCGTCGTCCCCGCCGAGGTGACGCGACATCCCCTCCAGTCCGGCGGCCAGCGCGGCGCGCAACAGCTCGCCACGCTGCTCGGCGCGCAGGTGCACCTGCAGCCGGTTGTCCCGCGCGCGCATCACGAAGACCCCGTCGTGCCCGGGTTCGGCGACGTTGCGGATGTCGTAGCCCAGCGCGTTGAGGTGGTCGAGGTCGCGCTGGAGCATCTTGCGGGTCGCCTCGTCATGCGGCTGGCCGGGTGCGACCGCAGTGAGCAGGTCGGCGAGCGGGGTGCGGTCCCGGCGGCCGTTGAGCGCACCGATGAGCCGCACCAGGCGTTCCATCGGTGCCCGCTGGTCCCGTCCCGGCGCCCGCGCCATCACGTTCCTCCCCTGGTCCTCACCGTGGGCCTCCCGGCTGCCACGACCCTACGCACCCGGTCGCCTAGTCTCGGTGCATGACGCAGCTGGTGCAGGGCGGGCGGCCACTGGCGCGCTTTCGCGTGCTGGGCTTCCCGGTGACGATCGACGCCTCGTTCGCGGTGATCGTCGCCCTGCTGGGGTGGTACCCCGGCGTCGGTCTGCAGCACTTCGTCGTCTGGCTGGTGATCGTGCCGGTGGCTGTCCTGGTGCACGAGCTGGGACATGCCGTCGTCGCCCGTACGACGGGGGCCGAGCCGACGATCGCCCTTGCGGGCCTGGGTGGTCTGACCTCCTACGCGCCCCCCGCTCGGCTCAGCCGCGCGCGCTCGGTGGCCATCTCGGTGGCCGGGCCCGCGGTGGGCATCGTCATCGGTGGTGCACTGCTGGTCTATGGCCGCACGGTCGGGATCGACTCGGCGCTGGGGCGTGACGTGGTCAACATCGCCATCTACACGACCCTCGGGTGGAGCGTGCTGAACCTTCTGCCGATGCTGCCGCTGGACGGGGGACAGACGCTGCGGGAGCTGCTGCCCGGGTCACCGGCCCGACGCCAGGTGCGGGCCGCGATGGTGTCGGTCGTGGTCGGGGTGCTCGTCGGCTTGGTGGCCTGGCGGGCCGGGCTGACCTTCGGCCTGCTGATGGCGGCCTTCTTCGTGGTCAGCAACGTGATGACGGTGCGGGCTGCTCGCGACCTCGACAAGGTGGACGTCAACCAGCGTCTGGTGCAGCTGCTGTGGTCGGGTGCTCGCGACGACGCTCACGACCTGCTGGCGGAGACCGACAGATCTGCCGGGGCCGCTGGGGCTTCCGTGGCTGCTGGGGCTGCTGCCGGTGGTGCCGCGGGCGGCGCTCACCCGTGGCTGCGCACCACGGTGCTCGCCGCCGGCGCCGGTGCCGAGGCGGACGCCGCGCGGGCCCAGCTCGAAGCGGCCGTCGCGCGGCAGGCACCGGACCCGCAGGCGGCGGCGATGCTGCTGCTGGTGCACCGCAGTCACGAGGACTGGGCCGCGGCCCGCGAGCTGCTCACCGGCCCGGCGGCACGGGTCATCGACCCGGCCAACGTGGTCGCCGTCCAACAGGTGGCCTACGGCCTCGGCGCGCGACGGGCCAGCGCGGAGCTGGGGGATGCCTACCTCGTCGCCACCGACGACCACGACCGGGTCGGACACCCGGACGCGGCCGCCGTCATCGCTTACAACTCCGCCTGCGGCTATGCGCTCGCCGGCGAGCCCGCTCTCGGTCTGGCTGCGTTCATCCGCGCCGCTGACCTCGGTTTCACCGACCTCACCATGGTCGACAGCGACGAGGACCTCTCGCCGCTGCGGCCGCTGCCGGGCTACGACGCGGCGCGGGCGCCCCCCACGGCGCGCCCGCGCCCGGGCGCCCCCCCGGGGGCCCCGGGGGGCCGCGGCGGACCCC
>JANLYQ010000040.1:0-17232 GCA_031365725.1 Sporichthyaceae bacterium
GCGTCCATGATGTCGGAGAAGCCGAACCCGGAGCCGAAGCCGCCACCGGTGGAGAACGGGTCACCACCCAGGTCGTGCATCTCACGCTTCTGCGGGTCGGAGAGCACCTCGTAGGCCATGGTGACCGCCTTGAAGCGCTCCTCCTCCCCCGGGTTGACGTCGGGGTGCAGCTGACGCGCCAGCTTGCGGTAGGCCTTCTTGATCTCCTCCGGCGTCGCATCGCGCGCCACCCCGAGGACCTCGTAGAAGTCGATGTTGTCGGCGGCCACCTATGCCTCACCGACGATCTTGCCGACGTACCGTGCCACTGCGCGCACTGCTCCCATCGTTCCGGGGTAGTCCATCCGGGTCGGCCCCAGGACACCGAGCTTGGCGAGGGACTCGCCCTCGGTGCCGTAGCCCACGCTGACGACCGAGGTCGTCGTCAGCCCCTCGTGGCTGTTCTCGTGACCGATCTTGACCTGCAGCACCGAGGGGTCGCTCGCCTCACCGAGCAGGCGCAGCAGCACCATCTGCTCCTCGAGTGCCTCGAGCACCGGGTGGATCGAGAGCGGGAAGTCGGGGCCGAAGCGGGCGAGGTTGGCCGTGCCGCCCATCACCACGCGGTCTTGGTGCTCCTCGACGAGGCTCTCGAGCAACGCCGACAGCACCGCCGACACCGTCGAGCGCTGGTCGTCGGTGAAGTGGATCGGCAGCTCGGCGAGTCGACCGGCGGCGTCGGGCAGCCGGGCACCCACGGTCAGGGCGTTGAGCTGGGCCCGCAGCTCGGCAAGCAGCGTGTCCGGCACCTCGGTGCCCGTCTCCACGACCCGCTGCTCGACCCGACCGGTGCTCGTGATCAGGACGACCAGGAGCCGGGTGGTGCTCAACGACACCAGCTCGACGTGCCGCACGCTCGAACGCGACAGCGAGGGGTACTGCACGACCGCCACCTGCCGGGTCAGCTGCGCCAGCAACCGCACCGTGCGCGCAACGATGTCGTCGAGGTCCATCGCGCCGTCGAGGAAGGACTGGATCGCGCGACGCTCGGCGGTCGTCAACGGCTTGACCGACGAGAGCCGGTCGACGAACAACCGGTAGCCCTTGTCGGTCGGGATGCGCCCGGCACTCGTGTGCGGCTGCGCGATGTAGCCCTCGTCCTCGAGCGCGGCCATGTCGTTACGGATGGTGGCCGGCGAGACACCGAGGTTGTGCCGCTCGACCAAGGTCTTGGACCCCACCGGCTCGTGGGTAGACACGTAGTCCTCCACGATCGCGCGGAGCACGTCGAGCTTGCGGTCCTCCAGCACGTGCACCTCCGCCTCGGGATCGCTGGCACTCATCGATATCGAGTGCCAAGTGTACGTCGGCGGGCAGGCGCCGGGCGTGTCACGTGGCCGCAGCGGCCCCACGACGACAGGGTGGTCACCATGGACAGGTACTCCGGGGACGTGCTCGCCGGCGGCTGGGCTCCCCGTCGGGCTCCGACGCCGCGGGTCGAGGCGGTCCGCGACCTGGTCGCCGAGGACGTCGAGACCGGCTTCTGCGGCGCCGTCGTGCGCACCGAGAAGACCACCGCCGGCATGACCGTCACCCTCGAGGACCGGCACGGCAAGCACCGCGTCTTCCCCCTCGGCTTCGGCTTCCACGTCGAGGGCGTTCCGGTCGAGCTGGTGCGCCCGCGCCCGGTCGCTGCCGGCACCTCCGCTCCCCGCCGTACGGCGTCCGGGTCGGTCGCGCTGCCCACGGTGCGCGCCCGCGTCGCCAAGGCCAGCCGGATCTACGTCGAGGGCAAGCACGACGCCGAGCTGGTCGAGAAGGTCTGGGGCGACGACCTGCGCGCCGAGGGTGTCGTGGTCGAGCACCTCGGCGGCATCGACGACCTGCCCGCGGTGGTGCGGTCGTTCGGGCCCGCGCCGGGGCGACGACTCGGGGTGCTCGTCGACCATCTGGTCAGCGGCAGCAAGGAGTCGCGGCTCGCTGCGCAGGTCGTGTCGCCGCACGTGCTGGTCGTCGGTCATCCGTACGTCGATGTGTGGCAGGCGGTGCGGCCGACGGCGCTGGGCATCGACGTGTGGCCCGAGGTGCCACGTGGTCAGCCGTGGAAGGAGGGGGTCTGCGCGGCGCTCGGCTGGCCGGTCGACCCGCCTGCCGCCTGGCGCCGGATCCTCGCGTCGGTGTCGACCTTCGCCGACCTCGAACCGAGCCTGCTCGGGCGGGTGGAGGAGCTGATCGACTTCGTGACCGGCGATCCGTGAGCGGGAATCCGTGACGATTCGCCCTGCTACCCCTAGCCTCCGGTAGCGAAGGTCCACCATCCGCAGAGGAGAGACCGATGTCCACGTTCCCGCCCGAGCCGCCCACGCCCCCCGAGGGTGAGGGTTCGGACCCGTTCGCGGCCCCGCCCGCCGGCGCGTCGTTCCCGCCGCCCTCTTCTCCACCCCCGCCGCCCGCCGCGCCTGCCGCGCCGGGCGGTGGCTACGACGCCCCGCCGGCCCCGCCCGGCGGTGGTTACGGCGCCGCCCCGCCGGCAGGTGGTTACGGCGGCTACGGCGCGCCTCAGGGGGAGGCAGTGGCGCCTGGCAGCGGCTATGCCGACTGGCCCAAGCGGGTGCTGTCGGCCCTCATCGACAACGTCGGTCCGTTCATCGTCGCGGGCATCTTCTACGCCATCAGCCGTCCGCTGGGATCGCTGGTCTACCTCGCCGCGCTGGCGTGGTCGCTGTACAACGCCTACCTCGGTGGTCAGACGGGCCAGTCCTACGGCAAGAAGATGGCCGGCACCCGTCTGCTGTCGGGCGTCACCGGTCAACCCATCGGCGGCGGCCTGGGCATCGGCCGCTACTTCGTGCACATCATCGACGGCCTGCCGTGCTACCTCGGCTACCTCTGGCCGCTGTGGGACGCCAAGCGGCAGACCTTCGCCGACAAGGTCCTGAACACCGTCGTCGTCAAGGTCTGAGGACGCACGGTGAGCGAGACACCTGACGGGCGTCCTGCCGAACCGTCGGCGCCCGGGCAACCGACAACCCCCGAGGCTCCGTCGTCCGGGCAGCAGCCGATGTCCGACACGTCGTCGTTCGGCCAGCCGCCGCCCGCACCCCCCTCCGGTCAACCGGGCTACGGCCCACAGGGCGGCTATCTGCCGCCGGAGGCGCCGGGCGGCTACCCCCCGATGGCCGGGCAGGCGGGCGTCCTCAGCCCCGCCGACGAACGCACCTGGGGCATGCTCGCGCACATCAGCGCGATCATCGCCAGCGTCGTGGGGCTGTCGTTCCTCGGTCCGCTGCTGGTGATGCTGATCCAGGGCCCGAAGTCGGCCTTCGTCCGACGGCAGGCGGTGGAAGCGCTGAACTTCCAGATCACCGTCTACATCGCGGCGGCAGTCTCCGGGCTGCTGATCCTCGTTCTCATCGGGATAGTCCTGCTGCCGCTGGTCTTGCTGGCCTGGCTGATCCTCAGCATCGTCGCTGGAGTGGCAGCCAGTCGTGGCGAGGACTACCGCTATCCGCTCAACATCCGGCTGGTGCACTAGCCACTCGGAGCAGCGAAGTCAGACCAGCTCCCGCACCACCGCATCGGCCAGCAGACGGCCGCGCAGCGTCAACGCCGCGCGGCCGTCGGCCTGTGCGGCCTCGTCCAGCAACCCGTCCGTCACCGCCCGCCGGGCTCCGCGACGGCCCCGCGAGTCGAGGTCGACCAGCGGGTGTCCCTCGCGCAGCCGGATGCCCAGCAGCACTCGTTCGGTGCGCCGCTGGTCGTCGGTAAGAACCTCGCGGGCGAGCGCCGGGCTCGCCCCGGCGGCCAGCCGACCGGCGTACGCGCTGGGATGCTTGACGTTCCACCACCGGACGCCACCGACGTGGCTGTGCGCGCCGGGGCCGATGCCCCACCAGTCGTAGCCGCGCCAATAGCCCTCGTTGTGGCGTGATCGCTGGCGCTCGCCGCGGGACCAGTTGCTCACTTCGTACCAGCCGAGGCCGGCAGCGGTCAGCACCTGCTCGGTAAGCAGATAGCGGTCTGCCATGTCGTCGTCGTCCGGTGGCGGGATCTCCCCGCGGCGGACCTGTCCGGCCATCCGGGTTCCCTCCTCCACCACGAGGGCGTAGGCACTGACGTGGTCGGGTCCGGCAGCGACTGCGGCGTCCAGGCTGGTGCGCCAGTCGTCCTGCGACTCCCCCGGCGTGCCGTAGATGAGGTCGAGGCTGATTCCCTCGAAGCCGGCCGCACGGGCCCAGGCGACCACCTGCGGGACCCGGTCGGGGTCGTGGGTGCGGTCCAGGGTCGTGAGCACATGCGGGACCGCGCTCTGCATGCCGAAGGAGACGCGGGTGAACCCGGCGGCCCTCAGCCGCTGCAGGTCAGCCGCGTCGACACTGTCGGGGTTGGCCTCGGTCGTAACCTCAGCGTCAGCCCCCAGTCCCAGTCGGTCGCGGATCGCCGTGAGCAGGGCCGCAAGGTCAGTCGGTGGCAGCAGGGTCGGGGTGCCGCCGCCGAGAAAGACCGTCGCCGCGGGTCCGGCGCGACCGCCCAGCACCCGGGCCGCCAGGTCGATCTCGGCCGCCGCGGTCCCGGCGTACGCCGCCTGCGACGCCCCACCCCCCAGCTCCGTCGCCGTGTAGGTGTTGAAGTCGCAGTAGCCGCACCGCACGGCACAGAACGGCACGTGCAGGTAGACCCCGAAGGGCCTCGAGCCGATCCCGTCGTACGCCGACTCCGGCAACGACCCATCGGGTGGGGGGTCCTCGCCCTCGGGCAGCGCAGCCGGCACCCGCCCATCCTCCCCCGCGGACCCTCGAGTGGCGGAACCTGGTGGTCGGCCCGTCGAGTGGCGGAACCTGGTGGTCCGGCCCGTCGAGTGGCGGAAGCTGGTTGCTCTACCGGCCGCCGCACGACCAGATTCCGCCACTCGCGCAGATATCGGCGACCATCCACAAACTTGTCGACCTGTGAGTTGTCCACAACTTGTGTCCGTGGCCGCGTCGCGGCCCTATTACGTCGCAGAGTGTCGAGCCATGACGTCTGCGATGCCAGTGTCGGCCCTACCTCGTGCACGTGCGGACGCCGTCCGACTGCGCGATGCGCCTCACCTCGGCCTCACTCGTGCCCAGCTCCGCTCGACCGGGTGGCAGCAGCTGAGTCACGGCCTTCACGCCGTACGTCGACCAGAGCGGCCGCTTGTCGACACCGCACGACTGGTCGCCCAGGTGCTGCCGCGCGACAGCGGGTTCGGTCATCTCACCTCGGCAGCTCTGCGCGGTTGGTGGCTTCCGCACGTGCTGCCGGCGCACGTCCTGCTGGCGACGACCACCAGCCAGATCCACGTCCAGCGCGGCGGCCTGTACGTCCGTCGCAGCCGCACCGCGCAGATCGAGATGGTTGACGGCGTGCCGTGCGTCAGCGCGAGCGACACTCTCGCGGAGATGGCTCGCGACCTGTCGCTGATCGACCTCGTCCCGATGATCGACTGTGCACTGGCAACAGGCGAGAGTGTCGAGTCGATCCTGTCCGCCATCCGCCCAGGTGCTCGTGGCGCTCGAGTGCTCCGGCGAGCGGTCAAGCTTGCAGATGCCAAGAGTGAGTCCTGGTGGGAGACGGTGCTCCGGTTGCAACACACCTTGGTTGGGCTAGGTCCGGTGGAGTGCCAGCACGAGATCTGGGATGGCAAGACCTTCGTCGCTCGGGCCGATCTCTACCTCGTGGGGACGCATCGATTTCCCGAGTGTGACGGCGGCGACCACCGGGACCGGGATCGGCACGGCCGAGACTTGCGCCGGGACAAGGCGTTGCTGCGGCTCGGCCTCGACCGCTACGGATACACGACAGCGGAGATTGCTCGGGAACCTGGAACGGTCATCCGCGATGCCGAGGCAGCGCGCGGGCTGGTCGCAGATCCGGCACGGGTGGCGAGGTGGTGGGCTCTTGCTCGGCCGTCCAGCATCACGGCCTACGGCCGTAGCCGCCTTGGCGCGCGACTCGAGAGCTACCGCCTCGCCACCCGTCATCGAGTGGCGGAACCTGGTCGTCGGTAGGCCGCTGGCTCAGCCAGGTTCCGCCACTCGACGACCACCTCAGCCAGGTTCCGCCACTCGACGGTCTCCCGCAGCCAGGTTCCGCCACTCGAAGGGCCAGAAGGGTCTAACGGTCAGACGGTCAGACGGTCAGACGGTCAGACGGTCTGACGGTCCGACGGGACAGGCAGGGAGGACAGGGCGGTCAAGGGGCGGCGGTGCGGGCGCGCGCGGCGAGGTCGCGGCGGACGGCGCGGTCGAGGTCGGCGGCGAGACCGGGCTGCTCGTCGAGCAAGCGCTGAAGCCGGTCGACGTCGGTGCTGCGCGGGGTGAAGACGTCGCCGATAGTGACGCCGTGCGCCGGGCGGTCAGAGACGACCACGGCGTCACCGGCGCCGATGGTGCCGGGCGAGACGACCCGCAAGTAGGCACCGGGTGCGCCCGCCTCGGTGAACCGCTTGACCCAATGCGGCTCGGCCATGAAGCCCTGGAAGGTCGTGCACGGGATCCGGGGGCAGCTGACCTCGAGCACCAGGCCGTCGTCGCCGACCGTCCACCGCTCGCCGATCACGGCGCCGGTGACGTCGATGCCCACGGTGTCGAGATTTTGCCCGAACGACCCCGGAGCCAGCTCGCGCCCCAGCTCGGCCGACCAACGGTCGCGGTCCTCAACGGCGTAGGCGTAGACCGCCTGGTCGGGGCCGCCGTGGTGCCGGGTGTCATAGACCTGGTCGCCGGCGAGCCCAGCCCCGGCCGGCCCGGGAGCCACCGCCGGCACCCGGTCGCCCACTGGTCTCTTGTCGATAGCGGTCTGGTCGAGGTCGCCGCGGGTGTCCGGGACCAGTGCGTGCACGACGTTGACCGAGACGATGCGAGCAGCGGGCATGGCTTCGAGGCTATCCGTCAGACGAGCGACACAGCCACGGGAAATGGTCGTACGACGGGCAGCGAGCCGTCACCGACCAGTCGCGCGGTCTCGACGTAGCGTCCGTCGTCGTCGAGCTCGAGCACCGTCAGTGACGGCTCAATCGGATCGACGAGCCAGTACGTCGGCACGCCGGCTTCCTCGTAGGCAACCTTCTTCAGCGCCCGGTCCTTGAGCCCGCGGCCGGACCTGATCTCCACGACCAGCAGCGGTCGCCCCTCGAGCCGCTTCTCGCCGATCTCGGCGTCGACCGCGACGAGCAGGTCCGGCTGCCAGGTGCTGTCGGGATCGGGCTTGAAGTCGAACGGCGCCAACATCACGGCCAGCTCGGCTGGGGACGCCTCGACGAGCTGGACGTACAGCCGACCGAGCAGCTGCTGATGGGCCTTGCTGGGCGCCGGGCTCACGATCAGGACCCCGTCAACGAGCTCGTAGCCGTAACCCTCTGGCAGCGCCTCGAGGTCGGCATCGGTGAAGTGGCCCGGGGCGCGGTCACGCATGCGGTCCAGCCAGACCGGCGGGGCAGCTCCCAGGGTGTCGGCAGCGTCGGCAGCCATAAGGATCTCTCGCAATCTCTCGGCACTCACCGAGCCTGCCACCAGAGTGCGTCCGTAAGCCGTCCGTTGTCCACAGACCCCGGTGGAGGCGACGCCACGGGTGACGGCGGGGTCACGAGCGCACTACTTCTTCGCCTTGTCCACCCCGTCGGTCGACAGCGCGGCGATGAAGGCTTCTTGTGGGACCTCGACGCGGCCCACCATCTTCATCCGCTTCTTGCCTTCCTTCTGCTTCTCCAGCAGCTTGCGCTTACGGGTGATGTCACCGCCGTAGCACTTGGCGAGCACGTCCTTGCGCATCGCGCGGATGCTCTCTCTGGCGATGATGCGGGCGCCGATGGCGGCCTGGATCGGCACCTCGAACTGCTGCCGCGGGATCAGTTCGCGCAGCCGCTGGGTCATCGTGACGCCGTAGGCATAGGCCTTGTCCTTGTGCACGATCGAGGAGAACGCATCGACGCCCTCGCCCTGCAGCAGGATGTCGACCTTCACCAGTGCCGCGGCCTGCTCCCCCTCGACCTCGTAGTCCAGCGAGGCATAGCCGCGAGTCTTGGACTTCAGGTTGTCGAAGAAGTCGAAGATGATCTCGGCCAACGGCAGGCTGTAGCGCAGCTCAACGCGCTCCTCGGACAGATAGTCCATGCCGAGCAACGTCCCGCGCCGGTTCTGGCAGAGCTCCATGATCGCGCCGATGTAGTCGCTGGGCGTGAGGATCGTCGCCCGCACAACCGGTTCGTACACCTCGGCGATCTTGCCGTCGGGGAACTCGCTCGGGTTGGTGACGACCCGCTCGCTCGCGTCGTCCAGCACCACGCGGTAGACGACGTTCGGCGCGGTCGCGATGAGGTTGAGGTCGAACTCCCGCTCGAGCCGCTCGCGCACGATCTCCAGGTGCAGCAGACCGAGGAAGCCGCAACGGAATCCGAAGCCGAGAGCGGCCGAGGTCTCGGGCTCCCACACCAGCGCCGCGTCGTTGAGCTGCAGGCGCTCCAACGCGTCGTGCAGGTCCGGGTAGTCGTCGCCGTCGACGGGATAGAGCCCCGAGAACACCATCGGCTTCGGGTCCTTGTAGCCACCGAGTGCCTTCGTCGCCGGCTTGACCGCGTTGGTCACGGTGTCGCCGACACGGGACTGCCGCACGTCCTTGACGCCGGTGATGAGATAGCCGACCTCCCCGACGCCGAGGCCGGTCGAGGGCACCGGCTCGGGGGAGATGACGCCGATCTCGAGCATCTCGTGCTGCACCTTGGTCGAGAGCATGAGGATGCGCTCGCGGGCGGAGAGGTTGCCGTCGATCACGCGGACGTAGGTGATGACGCCGCGGTAGGCGTCGTACACGCTGTCGAAGATCATGGCCCGGGCAGGCGCATCCGGGTCGCCAACCGGCGCGGGCACGAGCTTCACGATCTCGTCGAGCAGCGCACCGACACCCTCACCGGTCTTGGCACTCACCCGGAGCACGGACTCGGGGTCGCAGCCGATGATGTGCGCGAGCTCGGCGGCGTACTTCTCCGGCTGCGCCGACGGCAGGTCGATCTTGTTGAGCACCGGGATGATCACGAGGTCGTTCTCGAGCGCGAGATAGAGGTTGGCTAGCGTCTGCGCCTCGATGCCCTGCGCGGCGTCGACGAGCAGGACGCAGCCCTCGCAGGCAGCCAGCGACCGCGACACCTCGTAGGTGAAGTCGACGTGGCCGGGAGTGTCGATCATGTTCAGGGCGTACGTCGCCCCGTCGTGCGCGGTGAACGGCAACCGCACCGCCTGGCTCTTGATCGTGATGCCGCGCTCGCGCTCGATGTCCATCCGGTCGAGGTACTGCGCGCGCATCGAGCGCTCGTCGACGACACCGGTCGCCTGCAGCATGCGGTCGGCCAACGTCGACTTGCCGTGGTCGATGTGGGCGATGATGCAGAAGTTGCGGATCACCGACGGGTCGGTGCGGTGCGGCACCTGCGCGGCATTGGCGGGAGGGACGGGCGGCACTCAGCATCCAATGCTTGCTCGTACGACGGGGGGCGCGACCATCCTCCCACGCAGCGCGAATCCGTTGGCCAGGATGCCGCGCCGCCCCCGATGATCGGGTGATGAGGACACCGGGGGCTGCTGCGGCATCGGCGGGCTCGACGGCACAGGCGACACCCGGGGCTGCTGCGGCTTCGACCGCACCGACGGCACCGGCGGCGGCTGGCGCGCGCATCGGCTGGGACGACGTGCCCGAGCACGTGCGCGGCGACATCGTGGCCGGGCTCGGCTCCCCGGTTGTCGAGGCGCGAAGCCAGCACGGTGGTTTCTCCCCCGGCGCTGCGGTTCGCGTCGTCTGCGCGGACGGCACCCGGGTGTTCGTGAAGGCGTGCGGCGTCGAGCTCAACCCGGACACCCCCGTGATGAACCGGGCCGAGATCGTCGCGCTGGAGCAGCTCGCGCAGCTGGGCAAACCGGTGCCGCACGCCCGGCTGCTGTCGGCGTACGACGACGGGTCGTGGGTCGCCCTGGTGCTGGAGGACATCGACGGTCACCGGCCGCAGGTGCCGTGGACCGTGGCGGACGCCACGGTCATGAGCAGATCACTCGAGCAGCTGGCCGCGACCAAGGCCCCCCGGGGGCTGCCCGACTTCGCCGACATGGGACAGCTGCTGACCGGCTGGGACGCCGTGGCCGCGGAGCCCGACGGCATCGCCCCGACGCTGCTGGAGCGACTCCCCGACTTCCTGGCCTGCCAGGAGCTCGCCCGCCAGGTCACCGTCGGCGATCGGCTGGTGCACTGGGACGCCCGCGCCGACAACGTCATCGTGCGCGACGGAGAGGCGGTGCTGCTGGACTGGGCCTGGGCCGGCCGCGGCGCGCCCTGGTTGGACACCCTGTTGCTGGCCATGGACTTCCGCATCCAGGGCGGCCCGGACCCCGACACGTTCCTCGCTGCCTCGCCAGTGACCCGAGAGGTGCCGCCCGACCACCTGGCGTCGGTCATCGCCTGCATGGTCGGGGTCTGGCACGACCGCGCTCGCCGGCCCGCGCCGCCCGGGTTGCCGACGATCAGGACGTGGCAGGCCTGGTGCGGAGCCGCGGCACTGGACTGGCTGGACACGGGCTCGCTGTGGCGGTGACCGCGCGGCCGCCGTACGAGCGCACGGCACAGCGGCCGGGGTGGGGCGAGCTGCCCCCGGCCGTACGCCGGCGCATCGAGGGGCGGGCCGGAGCCGAGGTAGCGGGCGTCGCGGTGGCCGGCGGTGGCTTCACGCGCGGGTTCGCCGGACTGCTCGACCTTGCTGACGGCACGTCGGTCTTCGTCAAAGCCGCCTCGCACGCGATCAGGCCCATCGCCGCATCGTCGTACGCCCGCGAAGCCGAGGTGCTGCGCGCACTGCCGCCCGAGGTGCCGGCACCGGCGCTGCTCTGGTCGGAGCGGTTGGACGACTGGCAGGTGCTGGCGACGACCGCTGTGCCCGGCGCCCGGATGCCTGGTCAGCCGTGGACGTCACCCGACCTTGTCGCCGCGGTGCATGCCTGCGAGACGTACGCCGCCGCCCTGCGTGCGTCGCCGCCGGACCTCGAGCTGGCTCCGATGACGGCGGGGATGCTGGAGGACGCGTGGTCGCAATGGTTTGCCGACCTCGCGGCGGGTCGGAGCAGCTCCAGGCTCATCACGCCGTGGGCGACCGACAACCTCGGCCGGCTGCACGACCTCGTGCAGGCTGCGGCCGAGGCCCTGGTTGGCAACGACCCCGGCCACAACGACCTTCGCCCGGACAACATCCTCATCGACCGGGGCGGCGTCGCCTGGATCTGCGACTGGAACTGGCTGGCGCTCGGACCGGCGTGGACCGACCTGGTCGGTCTGCTGGTTACCGTGCACGCCGACCACCGGCACGACGCAGGCGCCGTGGTCGACGCCGACCGGGTGCTCGCCGAGTCCTGGCCTTCCGACGGTCTGGAGCGGCGCGACGCAGTCGTGGTCGACGAACGGGTCGACTCCTTCCTGGCGCTGATCGCGGCCTTCATGGGCGCCCAGGCCGACGACCCGGTGCCGGACATCGCCTCGTCCTGGTTGGCCGCGCACCGGGCCTACTTCGGCAGCGTGGCTCTTTCCTGGCTCGAGCACCGATCCCGCCGGATTGGCCGCACGCTCCGAAGTTGATAGCCTGATGCGTCGCTGCCCCGGGCGTGTTCCGGCGGGCGGCGCTCCCGCATCTTCCCGGACCAGACAGATCTCGAGGCTCCTTCGTGGCGAACATCAAGTCCCAGCTCAAGCGGATCAAGACCAACGAGGCCGCTCGGTTGCGCAACAAGGGCGTCAAGTCTGCCCTCAAGACCTCGGTGCGCAAGTTCCGCGAGGCCGCCGACACGGGCGCCCGCGACACGGCCGTGGCTGCCATGACCCACGCGGCCCGTCAGCTCGACAAGGCCGCCAGCAAGGGCGTCATCCACGCCAACCAGGCCGCCAACCGTAAGTCAGCCATGGCCAAGCGCGTCGCCTCGCTCTGATCTGACGCCGCACACTGCTCCGTGCTGAGCGAGGTCGGTCGGCCTCGTGCGCTCAGCTGGCTGAGCGTGCCGACACGATGGCCCGCACTGCGCACTCCAGGGCATAGACCTGGTCGGTGCCGCCGCCCTTGATCTGCTCGTCGGCTCGCGCCACCGCGACGATCGCGTCCTCGACACCGGTCGGGGTCCAGCCCGCGAGCTGGCCCTTGGCCTTCTTGACCACGAACGGCGCCAGGCCGAGCTCTCGCGCCACGTCGTCGGGTCGACTCAACCGCGACCCCGCGACCCGCGCCATCGCCCGGAGGCCGGCCGCGAGTGCCGCGTTGAGCGGCACCGGGTCGACCCCGGTGGCCAACGCATGCCGCATCAGCCGCAGCGCCTCGTCGTGACGGCCCTCGACTGCCGCGTCGGCGACCTTGAAGCCGGTGACCTCGACCCGGCCGGCGTGATATCGCTCGACCACCTCGCTGGTGATCGTGCCGTCGGTGTCGGCGATCAACTGGCTGCAGGCTGATGCCAGCTCACGTAGGTCGCTGCCGAGGGCGTCGAGGAGTGCCTGTGCCGCGGCCCCGTCGATGCGCCGTCGGGCCGAGCTGAACTCCGCCTGCACGAAGGCCAGCTTGTCGCTGTCCCACTTGAGCGCCTTGCAGTCGATGACCTCGGCACCGGCCTTGCGTACCGCATCGAGCAGTGCCTTGCCCTTGACCCCGCCGGCGTGCACGAGCACGAGCTTGACGTCATCCGGTGGCGCACCGAAGAGCGCCTTGAGCTCGGCGGCGATGTCGTCCGAGGCCTCGGACAGGTCGCGGACGACCAGGATCGATGCGCCACCGAACAGTGACGGCGCGGCGAGCCCGGCGACCCGGCCCGGCTCCAACCCGACCGCCGACAGGTCATGCACCTCGGCCGCGCTGTCGTCCGCGCGGAGCGCCGCCACCCTCCGCGCGACGGCACGGTCACGTAGGAGCGCCTCGGGTCCGTGCACGAGGGTGAGGGCTGGCGCGCTGCTGGTCATCGCCGCCGAGGCTACCTGCCGGCTCGGACAAGGCGCAGGTGCCGCCGGTCGCCCACCACGGCCAGCGTGCCGTCGCTATCGGTACGCCCCAGCACCGCCCCCGCCTGACGCAGGTGACGCAAGGTGACGGCCGCAGGGTGGCCGTAGTCGTTGCCGAGCCCGACGCTCACCAGTGCCAGCCGCGGCAGCAGCACCCGGAGCAGCGACGGCTCCTGGTTGGCCGAGCCGTGGTGGGCCACCTTCAGCACATCGACACGAGGCAGCCCGCCCGCGGCCAGCAAGGCGTCCTGCGCCGGACGTTCAACGTCACCGGTCAGCAGCAGCCGCAAGCCGTTGCTGTGCACCAGCAGCACGACGCTCGCGTTGTTGGGCATCGAGTCCACCCGGATGACGCGCGTCGGCCACACCACCCGCCAGCGGACCGGCCCGACCCGCACCGTCTCCCCCGCCTGCACGAGCGAGAGTGGCACGTGCGCCCCTCGGGCCCACCCGGTCACCCGGACCAGCTCCGAGGCCGGCTCACCGAACGGGGTACGCAGGACGGCGCCGACCCGCCGGTGCCGCAAGACGCCAGGCAGCCCCTCGACGTGGTCGGCGTGCAGATGAGTCAGCACGACCAACGGGACGGTGCGCACCCCGAGCCGGCGCAGGCAGCGATCGATTGCGCGCGGGTCGGGGCCGGCGTCGACGACCACGGCAGCGCCCGGCCCGACGGACAGGGCCAGTGCGTCGCCCTGCCCCACGTCGCACACCGCCATGACCCAACCGTGCGGCGGCCAACCGGGTGCCGTTGCCGGCACCACGACGGCAGTCACGAGACCGGCCACCGCCGCTGTTGCCAGCCATCGGTGCCGGGCCAGCCGTCTCACCACGGGCACGGCAACGACGGTGGCCAGAGCCAGAAGGACCGCGCCTGCTGCAGTTGCGGGCCACCCGAAAGCGGCGCCCGGCACGGCCGCCGAGTCCTGCGCGACCTGCACCAGCCACCACACCGGAAGCCCTGCGACATGAGCCAGCATCCCCGCCAACCACGGGCTCACCGGCGCTGCGACCGTGACGAGCACACCCAACACGGTGGCGGGAGCAACGGCGGGCGCGGCCAGCAGGTTGGCCAGGACGGCCACCACGCTGACCTGGCCGCTGAGCAGGACGATCACCGGCGCGCACACGAGCTGCGCGGCCAGGGGGACCGCCAGCGCCTCGGCCACCGGCCGGGGCAGTCCTCGCGCGTGCCATGCCCGGGCCCAGCCAGGAGCCACCAGCACCAGCCCGCCGGTGGCGAGCGTCGACAGGATGAAGCCGTAGGACCGCGCGAGCCACGGATCGACCAGCACGAGCACCAGGACCGCGGCAGCCAGCGCCGACGGGCTGCGGCGCTGCCGGCCGGATGCGAGAGCACTGAGCCCGACGGCTCCCATCACCGCTGCCCGTAGCACCGAGGGCTGTGGGCGCGCGAGCACGACGAACGCGACGGTCGCGAGGGCTCCTGCGACTGGCACCCACCGACCGCGCAGCCCGACCGTGCGCCCCACCAGCAACACGAACGACACGAAGATGGCAATGTTCGCCCCGCTCACCGCAGTCAGGTGGGTGAGGCCCGCGGTGCGGAAGGCGTCGACCAGCTCCGGCGCCATCGCAGAGGTGTCGCCCAGCACGAGCCCAGGCAGCAGTCCGCGTTCGGGCATCGGCAGGCCGCTGGCGGCGCGCCGGAGCCCGCCGCGCAACGCCCCGGCCACCCGTTGGACCACCGGCGCACGACCGAGCAGACGCGGCGGCCCACGCACCATGACCACAGCTGCCACCGCCTGCCCAGGACGGGCTGGGGACAGCCGCCCGGTGAAGGTGACGTGCTGCCCCGGCAGAAGGCCGCGCCAGCGCAGGTCCTGGCCGAGCACCAGCACCGGCGCCCGCAGGTGCAGGAACCGCCCCCGCACCTGTACGTCGGTCAGCCGCACCGGCACGACCACCAGGTCGCCGAGACGGCGGGTGCCCGACGTGGTCCCGCGCCGGACCGCCGGGTCACCGGTGAGGACACCCGTGACGATGACGATCGCCCGGTCGGCGGCGGGCGCCTGCAGACCGCTGGTGGCCAAGCCCTCCAGACGCAGAGCTCCGACGAGGCAGCCCGCCAGCAGCGCACACCCGCCCAGCACCAAGGCCCCGCGAACCGGCCGGAGGAAGGTCGAGCGCAGGGCGACCAGGCCCAGCAGAACCGCCAGCGCGCTGCCCACCGCGAGCCACCCCGCCGACCATCCGGGGGCCGCGCCGGTCGCGACGAACGCCCCCCACCACACGAGCAACGCCGGCAGCGCCAGCCGCGCGTCTGGCAGCTCGCGGTCGCCGGGCGGGACACGGTCGCCGGGCGGTGACCGGTCGCCAGCCGATCGGCGGTCGCCGGGCGGTGACCGGTCGCCAGCCGATAGGCAGTCGCCGGGCGTGCAGGGTCCCTGGTCGTCGTCGGTCACACCCGCACCACCGGGCGGAGGTCAGCGAGCGTCGACTCACCGATGCCTGACACCTCACCGAGCTCCTCGACCGAGCTGAAGCGACCGTGCGCCGCGCGCCAGGCGACGATGCGCTGGGCCAGCACCGGTCCGATGCCCGGCAACGCGTCGAGACTCTCGACGGTCGCGGCGTTGAGGTCCAGCGGCACCAGGGGTGTCCCCGCGGTCCCAGCACCCCCTACGCCGCCGGTAGCACCCGCACCGCTCGCAGTCGACGAGCCGACCGATCCCCCGGTCCCTGCACCACCCCCGGGAGGGCCAGCGGCGCCGTCTGCGCCGAGAATGAGTGGACCCCCGCGGCGCTGCACCAGCAGCTGCTCGCCGTCGACCAGCACCCTTGCGAGGTTGACGCTGGCCTGTCGCGCGGTGCTGCTGAAGCCGCCGGCCGCGCGCACCGCGTCGACGACCCGGGCGCCGGTGGGCAGCTGCACCAGGCCCTGGCGACGGACCGCGCCGACGACGTGCACCAGCACCGGCGAACCCGCATTCGCACCCGACCTCGCACCCGCACCCGAGGCCGCACCCGAACTCGCATCCGTGCCCGTGCCTATGCCTGTGCGCGTGCCCGAGGCGACACCCGAGGCCAGCACCAAAGCGCCAGAGCCGGTGGTCACACCGGCCGCTGACGCGCTCCCTCTCGGGAGTCGTCGGTCCACCTGCGGCGCAGCCTGAGCCGAGGGCTGGGAACGCCAGACCATCAGCGCCGCCACCAGCACGGCAACCACCAGCACGACGGCCACACCGACCACGGCGGGCCGGCTGGGCGCCCAACGAGCCGCACCCCAGGAGGGACGCGGCAGCCCCCCCGCCACCAGAAGGTCGATCACACGACGGGCCGGGGCTCGCCGAGCGGGCCGGGCCACCGGGCCTGACTGCACCGGGACCGCCGGGACGACCGGGGGCACCGGGCGCTGCGGCACCCAGGCAGCGGTGGGCGACACCGTCTCGGGCCACAGGTCGGCCGGGACCTCGACGGCCGTCGAGCGCCCCGGACTGCCAGCCGCACCGGCAGCCACCTCACCCGCCGGGTCCCCCTGCGCGTGCACGACGGCCAGGAGTCGCCCGAGTCCGCCGCCAGGGGAAAGATCGCGGCTCACTGCTCGCCCGTCGGCCGCGGGTGCGCCGATCGCGTCACCGGCGGTAGCCCGCCGGTGCCGGGCAGGCTGGGCAGGCTGGGCACGCGGGGCGGGCCGGGCAGGCTGGGCACGCGAGGCGGGCTGGGCAGGTTGAGGTGCCATGTCCAGCACGCTAGGCAGCCAACGGCCCCGCACACCGTGCCCGACGCCATCTGTGGATGACCAGCATGATCATCATCCTGTGGACGAAGGCGAGCTCAGAGCCGGGGCGCGACCACCACGGCCAGCATCCCGGGTCCGACGTGCGTGCCGACCACCGCGCCGACCTCCCCCACCACCAGCTGGCCGAGCCCCGGCACCCGCGCTCGCAGCCGGGCAGCCAGCGCGTCGGCCCGATCCTCGGCCCCCAGGTGGTGCACCGCCAGGTCCACCGGCCGGCTGCCGGCCAGCCCCACCGCCAGCTCCTCCAGCCGGGCGATGGCCCGCGAGGTCGTACGCACCTTCTCCCGCGGCTCGACCCGGCCGTCGACCAGGTGCAGGAGCGGTTTGACCGACAGGGCCGAGCCGATGAGGGCCGCGGCCGTCCCGATGCGGCCACCTCGACGCAACGGCTCCAACGAGTCGACGTAGAACAGCGCCGCCGACGCGGCTGCCCGGTCCCGCGCCACGGCAGCAACCTCCTC
>JANLYQ010000068.1:0-28024 GCA_031365725.1 Sporichthyaceae bacterium
CGACGCTCATCGCCACATCCGGGGGACTCATGCGTCGACGCTGGCGGACGGTCGGGCTGCTGCTGCTCGTGCCCGGGCTCGTGCTCGGCTCGGCACGCGGCGCGGGTGCGATCGCGCACGGGACCTGGGTCAGCAAGCCGACTGTCTCGGCTCCCTGGGTGCTGCCCCTCCTGTACAGCACCAACGGCTACTTCCGGTGGAGGGTCGTGTGCACAGGGATCGCCATCGATCCAGAGACAATCGTGACGGCCGCTTCCTGCGTGCAGCGCACGGGCTTCTACGAGGCGACGCTTGACGGTCGGCCACTGCACAACAACGACGGCGTTCCACGGGGGACCACCGCTGCGGTCAGGGTCGAGGCGGTCCTCGCACACCCCGGGTTCCGCTCGACCACGCTGCTCAACGACATCGCCGTCCTCCGGCCGCTGCACCCGCTCACCCTGACGTCGTACGCCCAGCTGGCTCCAGCGTCGGTCAGCGCACTCCTCACCTCTCCGACGCCACCGGCGCTCACGCTCTACGGCTGGGGTCAGAGCGAGCGCTCGGCCGCCGGCCGCCTCCGGCAGGGCGTCGTACAGCTGCAGCCACGGGCCGCAGCGCGAGCCTGGCGTTCGCGCTTTCGGCCGAAGACCATGCTCGCTGTCGGTCGCGCCCGTGCACAGGGCGCGGGCTACGTGCGAGCGTGCACGGGTGACACCGGCGGCCCGCTCGTGGTGCGGAAACGTGGCGTGTCGTACGTCGTGGGTGTGACCTCCTGGAGTGCCTCGAGCTGCCGGGCAGCGAGGCCCACGCTGCTCACCTCCGTCGCGGCATATCGCGGGTGGTTGAGGCAGGCGTCTGCCTCGTTGCCGCAAGCAGCAAGCGACGACAACCGGGCCAAGCCGGAGCAGATCACCGCAACGGCGATCGAGGGGACCGTCAGTGTCGGCTCGGTCCTCACTTGTCGGGCCGGGACGTGGACGAGCAACACGATTCGCCTCGACATCACGTGGCAGACGCGACGACCCCTCACCGGGGAGGAGGTCACCACCAAGGGGTCTACGTGGACCTTGTCGAGTGTTGATGCAGGGGCTCGGCTCACCTGCACGGTCGATGCCTATTCAGCAGTCGGCCGCGCAAGCGCAAGTGCTCTTGCCGTGGCGAGCATCCCCTCCGGCCCCTCCCGAGCGAGCAACACCCTCTCGGTCATGAGCCTGACGGCGGGCGCCCCTACGCCACTGCCCTCGCCAGGCACGCCCGTCACCTGCACGCCGCCGACGTACCGCCAGACCGGGGTCCCGGTGACGGTCACCTGGAGCGTCGTGAGCGGAGGCATCGCCACCGAGATCGGCACCGGGTCTCCCCTCACCCTGACCGCGGCAGTCCTTCGACAGCTGGCGGGCAGGACGTTGCGCTGCACGACGACCGCGTCGTGGGGCGGCTTTGCGCCCGACGTGCTGACCGTGGATCGTGCGATGGCAGCACTCGCGCCGCCAGTCGTGACGCGCGTGAGCATCATTCCTGATCTCACGTTCGTTGCCCCGACCACCGGCATGACGGTCATGTGCTCGGCGTCCGTCGCAGGGCCAGTCGAAAACGTCGGCTACAGCTGGGCGATGCAGACGGCTGACCCTGCGGCCAACCCGCCTGGCGACACGACCCTTGACCCGTCCGCCCGGATCCTCGGCACAGACCAGAACTACGTCCTTACGGCCGCCGACGTGGCGGCCTCCTCGACCGAGTATCTGGTCTGCACGGCGACGGCGTCGACCTGGCAGGGCTCCGACAGCCGGTGGGACTGGTTCTGAGCCTCGCGCCTGTCGGGGGTGCGTTCTAGGGTCGATCGCATGGACTCCACACCGATCATCCTGGTCCCCGGTTTCTGGCTCGGCGCATGGGCGTGGGACGAGGTCGCGACCCCACTCCGCGCCGACGGGCACGACGTCACTGCCCTCACCTTGCCGGGGTTGGACGCTGTCGACACCGACCGGTCGGCGATCACGTTGACCGACCACGTGGACGCCATCTGCGCCGCCGTCACCGCCGCGGGCCGACCGGTGCTGTTGGCCGTGCACAGCGGCGCCGGTGTGCCCGGCTACGTCGTGACCGACCGCATGCCCGAGAACATCGCGGCGATGGTCTACGTCGACTCGGGCGCAGCCACCGGGGCTCTTGACCCCGACTTTGCCGACCTCGAGAAGCCGTTGCCGCCGATCGAGGAGCTGTCGGCTGAGGAGAACCTCGACGGCCTGAGCCCCGAGCAGCTTGACACCTTTCGACGTCGCGCCGTGCCCGAGCCTGGTGCTGCCCTGCGCGACTCCCCCGTCCTCACCAACGATGCCCGCCGCGACGTGCCGACGACGGTGATCTGCACCGGCTTCACCTCCGAGCAGTACAACGACGCGGTGGCCAGCGGCTATCCGTTCGTCGCCGGTTTGGCCGAGCTCACCGACCTGACGTACGTCGACCTGCCGACGAGCCACTGGCCGATGTGGTCCAAGCCGGCCGAGCTGGCGGCGATCCTCGGCGACCTCGCCCGACGCTCGTGAGCACCCTCACCGGCACCCAGATCGCCGACGCCGGCCTGACCGACTGGGCTTACCTGCTCGGCGGATTGCACACCCGGCTGATGACCCGCCGCTTTGCCACCGGACTGCGGCTCGTGCAGGCCATCGGGGAGGCAGCCGAGGAGATGGACCATCACCCGGACCTCGACCTGCGCTACGGCCACCTGGGGGTGCGCCTGCGCAGCCACGACGTCGGTGGGGTCACCGACCGCGACGTGCGCCTCGCCCGGACCATCAGCGAGCTCGCTGCAGCCGAGAGCGTTGCCGCCGAGCCGCAAGCAGCCCAGGCACTCGAGCTGGCCCTGGACACCCCGCACGCGGCGGCGATCCGGCCGTTCTGGCACGCCGTGCTCGCCGCAGCGCCGCCGGCGCCAGGCCAGGACGATGTCCGCAGCGACACCGTGCCTGACCTGTGGTTCCAGGAGTCGGGCAGCGACGAGCCGCGACAACGGTTCCACTTCGACCTGTGGGTGGCCCCCGAGGTGGTCGAAGGCCGCATCGCCGCTGCTGTGGCCGCCGGCGGGGTCCTGGAGAGCGACGCCGAGGCACCGTCCTTCTGGGTGCTGGCGGATTCCGAGGGCAACAGGGTGTGTCTGTGCACCTGGCAGGACCGCGGCGCGGGCTGATCCTGACGTGACCACGTCGACCAGCAGCAGCCGACCGGGCCACGCGCTGACCTTCCTGTCGGACCCAGCCGAGTTCCTGAGCGCGGCGCAGGAGTTTGTGGCCGCCGACCCGGTGGTCAGCACCGTCGTGACCACTATCGCGCACCGCATGTCGTCGCCAGCGGGAGCAGCACTGACGACGCCCTATCCGCCGTGGTGGCTGGTGGTCCTGGACTCCTCCGGCCGCGTCGTGGGAGCGGGCATGCGCACCGCACCGTTCCCGCCGTACCCGCCGTTCCTGCTGCCGATGCCCGACGGTGCCGCAGTGGTGCTCGCACGGACGCTGCACGAGCGGGGCGAGGAACTGCGCGCTGTCAATGGCGCGCTGCCGACCGTTGAGCTCGTGGCCGCAGAGACCGCCCGTCTGCGCGGCGGCCGGGTCGAGGTCGCCGCGCACACCCGGCTCTTCGAGCTCGACACCCTGGCGCGGCCGCTCGCCGTCCGCGGCACCCTGGTGCAGGCCACCACCGCCGACATCGACCTGGTGACCGCGTGGTTCGCGGCCTTCCATCACGATGCCGATGAGCAGGCCGGTCGACCGCCGGGCAGCAGCGCCCAGGACCCACCCGACGCGGCCGACCTGCTCGAGCGGATCAAGAGCGGCGGCGTGTGGTTCTGGGTCGACGAGACAGGCGCCAGGGTGCACCTCACGGCCGCCAGCCGACCTGCCTTCGGCGTCGCGCGGATCGGGCCGGTCTACACCCCGCCGGAGCAGCGTGGGCGCGGCTGGGCCAGCAACGCGGTGGCCGAGGTCTCCGCGCGGCTGCAGGACCAAGGTGCTCGCGTCTGCCTGTTCACCGACCAGGCCAACCCGACGTCGAACAAGATCTATCTCGCCCTTGGCTACCGGCCCGTCGTCGACATGGCCAACCTCGTCATCACTCCCTAGCCAGCGACGGCCGGATCCGCCATGGTGATGCACATGCAGAGCGTGTACGACGCCGCGGGGGGCGCCGCCGGGATGGTGCGGCTCGCGGCGGCCTGGCATGAGCGGGTGCTCGGGGACGAGGTGGTTGCCCACGCCTTCAGCCATGGCCTCCGCGCGGATCACACCGATCGCCTGGCGGCGTACCTCGGTGAGGCACTGGGCGGCCCACCGGCCTACACGACGGCGTACGGCGACGAGACGACGGTCGTGCGCATGCACAGCGGCAACGGGGAGCACGACGAGATGGACGATCGAGCCATCGCCTGCTTCGACGTGGCTCTGCACGATGTGGGGCTCGACGCCGACGAGCGTCTGCACCAGGTGCTGCACGACTACTTCGCCTGGGCGACACGCGGCGCGATGGCGCGCTATCCGCGCTCGCCCGAGGACGTGCCCGACGGGCTCGCCGTTCTGTACTGGTCCTGGGACGGACTGCAGCAACAGTGACGGCCCTCGAGAGCCCGACCGCACGGGCGCTGCTCGCCCTCGAGCTGGTGCAAGGCACACCCGGCATCACCGCTGACCGGCTGGCCGACGGTCTGGGTGTCTCGGAGCGGGCGGCGCGCCGCTACGTGGCCATCCTGCGTGCGGCCGGCATCCCGATCGACTCGACCCGCGGGCCGTACGGCGGCTACCGCGTCGGTCGTGGGGCTGCGCCTGCCGCCGCTGGTCTTCACCGCCGACGAGGCACTGGCGCTCGTGATGGCGGCCCTCGATGGCCACCACGACGCGGCCGATCCCACTGACATCGTGGGCAGCGCGCTCGGCAAGATTGTGCGTGCGCTGCCTGCGCCCGTGGCGGCACAGGCAGAGGCAGTCCGCCGCAGCACCGCGCCGAGGTCGACCCGTGGGGCCTGGTGGTGCGGCACGGTCGCTGGTACCTCCTCTGTTACTCGCACCCAGCCGATGCCCGGCGCGCGTATCGGGTCGACCGGATCCGCGGTGTCGAGCTGCTCGCGGCGACCTTCGGCTCGAACAGGTGGACGACGCGACGACCCGCTTGGTCGGCACCACGAGCAACCCCACCTGGTACGCCGGCCAGGTCGCGGCGCTGCCGTTCGGCTACTGCTTCGTGGCCGGGGTCGAGTTGCAGGACGCGGCTCGACGCCTCGGGCAGCAGCTGCTCGCGGCCAGCGGCCAAGTCGCCACTACCTGATCGCTAGTAGACCGAGCCGGGCGGCGGATCTTCCCCGACGAGACCGTCGACCGACTCGCGCAGAAGGTCGGCGTGACCGGTGTGCCGGCCGTACTCCTCGACCAGGTCGAACAACATCCGGCGCAGGCTCGGGTGGTTGCCCTCGCTGTCGGAGTCGTTGATGAACTGATCGAGGCCACCATCGGCCATGGCGGCCGACACGCGTTCGCGGGCCCGAGCGACGGCGCCGTCCCACAGGGCGTACAACTCGTCCGGAGTGTCGTCGGCGGCCGAGAGGAACTGCCAGTCCTCCACGTCGAACCGGTAGGTGGACTCCCACGGCTCGCCGATCGACGTACCGCTGAGCTTGGTCGTGGAGTAGAAGTCCTCCACCAGCGCGAGGTGCTTGAGCAGGCTGCCCAGGGTCAGCGACGAGGCACCGATGCGGGCTTGCAGCCCGACGGCGTCGAGGCCACCGGCCTTCCAGCGGAAGGTCGTCCGGAGCCTGTCCAGTGACGCAAGCAGGTGCTCGGTCTCGGTGCCCGCGAGCGGCGGTTCCCAGGGGGTGTTGTTGGTCATGCCCTCAACGCTAGAGCCAGTTGCGGACGTTCTGCGTCCGGCTATCGGTGGCCGTAGGGAAGAACCCACCGGAAGGCGGACAGTCCCGGGAGTCGACACCAGCAGCCGGTCGAGCACTCGCATCGAGACAAGCCTGCCGCCTCGATCAGCCGTCCGACGACCGCAGCCAGCAGGTACGACCCGACGACGAACCGGACCACGCGTCCCATGGGGTGACCATAGACCTTCGGGTCACGCGTCGTGCTCGGGCGATCACAGTCGGGCTAGGCGCTCGATGTCTGCGTTGAACTCCGAGACCATGCTGTCGGTCAAGGTGCCGCGGGTCTCCTGGATGGCAGCGAGGTAGTCGTCGGTCCGCGGCCCCGGCGGTTCGTCGGCGGCCTCCGCCTCGTGGTAGACCGCAACTTCCAGTGCACGCTGCGACGCCTTCCGCGCGGCGAACTCGATGTCGGCGGGCGTGAACAGGTTGCTCGCCTCAATCAGGGACTCGAGATCGACAAAAGCCTCGACGGCGTCCGGGATGTAGCGCTGCCAGATCGCGGCCCGGGCAGTGGCGTCGGGCGGTCCGATCGGGATGACGTAGTCGAAACGGCCGTGTCGCAGAAAAGCAGGGTCGAGGGCGCGGACGAAGTTCGTGGCACACACGAGGAGTCGTCCCTCCTTCTCGCGGAAGGAGGCAATGCATTTCAGCAACTCGTTGGTGACCCCTTGCATCGGCGATGGCGGACGACCCCCTCGCTCGGCGGCGATCTCCTCCACCTCGTCGATGAACACCACGACGTGCTCGAGCTCGGCGATCTCGGCGAATGTCGTGCGCAACGCGAGCGCCAACCCCGGTCCCTCGGCCGCCAGGCGGGAGGGCAGGACCTCGACGAACGGCCAGCCGAGGCGCGACGCCACCGCCTTCGCGAAGGTCGTCTTGCCGGTCCCGGGAGGACCAAAGAGCACGACCGCACGCGGGGGTAGCACTCCGAACTCCTCGGCCAGGTCGGGCTTCGACAGCGGAAGGACGAGCCGTCGCTCGATGAGCCCCTTCTCCTCCGCCATGCCGGCCAGGGAGTCCCACAACCCCACCGGCAGGACGTGCCCCCCGAGCCTCTCGAGGCGGCCGATCTCCTGTGGTTGCAACGGCACGACGCGTTCGAAGTAGGCGAGGGCCCGGGTCGCGTAACCCACGTTGAGGAACGCCTGGATCCCGGTCTCGCCCTCGGGGAGCAACGCCGATAGGCGATGGACGCCGCGGTGGACCAGGCGCTGTTCCAGCTCGAGCAACATGGCCGATCCCAAGCCTCTGCCGCGCCAGTCATCCGCCAGGGCCAGCATCGTCACCCAACCGCGGTCCCCATTGACCCGCGCGACCGCGGCGCCAACGACTGCTTGTCCCACCACCGCCACCACAGACGCGGCGGCGTCACTGCGCACGGCGGCAAGAACTTCGGCTAATCCGTAGACCGGTTCGACGCTGGTCTTCCGCGACTCTTCCCAGACCCGCACGACCTGGTCGAGGTCGTCGTCGTGGAAGTCCCGCACGCGCCAGATGGCCATGGTCGCCAGTGTGGCAGTCACCGTTCGCCGGCCCGAGATCAGCCCGGCCGTCCGAGATCGAGGCCAGCGGCCGTGACGCTGTGTCGGTCGAGGCTGGGCTAGCCTGCCTACACACGACCGCCCGGTTTCGGGCCTAGCCCCGGGAGTGTTCGCGTGTCAGATCTCGACGGTCCGTCCGGAGTGAGCCAGGCGACCCCGCAGGGTCGACTCATCGCCGGTGCCTCCGCCCTGGGCAGTCGGCCAGGGTGGCGCGGTCGGGCGGGGCGGATCGTCGCGTGGGTGGGGCTGGTCGGTGGTGTCGCCATCCTCGCCGTCATTGTCGGCGTCGTCGTGATGTCGCGGTGACCAACCGCTGAGGCAACTCGGGCCAGCTGCGGCTCACGGAACGAAGATGCAGAACGGGTGACCGGACGGGTCGGCAAGGACGAACAATGCTTCGTCGGGATCGTCGGCGCGGTCGAGGAGCACCGATGCGCCGAGTGACTCGGCCCGGGCCCGGTGCCGGTCGAGCTCGCTGCGGCTCGTCACGGTGAAGTCCAGGTGCAGCTGCATGGGGACGTCGTGCGACGGCCAGGTGGTCGGCGTAAGGCGGTCGACCTGCTGGAAGGCCAGTTGCCGCACGCCGTGGTCATCGACCAGGACGAGCCAGTCAGCGTCATCGACCGATCCGTCGGTCGGCGGCTCATCGCCCTCGCGGTAGAGCAGGCCGAGCAGCTGACGGTAGAACTCCGCCAGCGCCCGGGGGGTCGTCGTGTCCAAAGCGGTCTGCAGGAGCCGGGGGAACTCAGCCATCCACCCACTCCAGGCAGGCGTCGAGCAGCCAGTCGACCAGGTAGATCGCGAAAGACGATCGCACCAGGACCTGCACGCCGTCGTCGTCGCCCGCCACCAGCACCACCTGGGCGCGGGCCAGCATCGTCTGGGCACACTGCAGCGGTGCCTCGGCGCCGAACACCCGCCGGTCGAGGTCGAGGGCGCAGCCATGGGCGAGCACCTCGCGGGCCGCGGGCCCGGCCAACCCGATCGTCGTCCGAGCAGCGGACACGTCGACGACCGACCAGACCCCGTCAACCTCGAGCGAGGTCAGCGCCGAGCGCAGTCCGTCGACCACAGCATCCGCCGTGTCGGGTGCACCGAGCACCAGCCACTCGTCCGGACCGAGCCCGAGCACGCGGACACCGGCAGAGTCACCGCCGCGAACGACACCAGGACCGACGACGACCGTCCCTGTGCTCGGCAACCGGTCGATGCCGAGCACCTCGACGACCGCGGCCGCACCGGAACCAGCCGCGTCGACACGCAGGTTCACCATCGAGACGAACGGCACCTCGCCGATCGACAGGGCACCGGCGCTGCGGACGGCAACGTCACCGAGGCGGTCGGCGTACGACGACAACGGCGACACCGTGGACGGCGAGGCGCGGCACGAGAGACCAGCCACGTCAGCCGTCACGACGCGCCCCCTCCGGGTCGACCAGCACCGGGTCGACCACCTGCACCGGCACCGTCTGAAAAGCCTGGTCCGTGACGAACAGCCGATCACCGATGCGGGCCCGACCACCAGCGACCAACGCAAGCGCGAACGGCCGACCGAGCGCCGCACTGTCATAGCTCGACGTCACGTGACCGAGCATCGGTACCGGGGGCGCCGGCAGCTCGGCCATCGCGACCACCTGCCCGCCCTCGACGAGCCGGGTGGTGCCGTCGGCGGGCAGCAGGCCCACCAGCTGCCGGCGATCCGGGCGCGCAGTGTCGGCCCGCGCGAACGACCGCTTGCCGATGAAGTCGGCCTTCTTCTTCGACACGATCCACGACATGCCCAGGTCCTGCGGGGTCACCGTGCCGTCGGTGTCCTGCCCGACGATCGGATAGCCCTTCTCGGCGCGCAGGACGTGCATCGTCTCCGTGCCGTAGGCCGTGATGCCGGCACTTGCACCCGCCGCAACAACAGCGTCGATGAGAGCCCGGCCGTGCCACCACGCCACGTGCAGCTCGTACGCCAGCTCGCCGGAGAACGAGATGCGCGCCACCCGGGCAGGCAGCCCGGCGACCTCGGTGTCACGCCATGTCATGAAGGGGAAATCCTCAGCCGCAACGGCAAGGTCGGGTGACAGGACTGCCAGCACGCCTCGCGATCCAGGGCCGACCAACGCGATCGTCGCCCACTGCTCCGTCACCGACGTCGCGCGCACCCGCAGGTGCGGCCACTCGGTCTGCAGCCACTCCTCCATCCAGTCGAGCACCGCAGCAGCATTGCCGGTGGTGGTGGTGACCAGCCACCGATCCTGCGCCAACCGCAGCACGGTGCCGTCGTCGAAGACCATGCCGTCCGGTCGGCACATCACGCCGTAGCGCACCGAGCCGACCGCCAGCGAGGACATCAGGTTGGTGTAAAGCAGGTCGAGGAACATCCCGGCGTCGGCACCCTGCAGCTCGATCTTGCCCAGCGTCGAGGCATCCATGAACGCCACACCGGTGCGCGCCGCATGGGACTCCCGCAGCACGGCTGCGTCCATCTCCTCACCGTCCCGCGGGAAGAACCATGGCCGTTTCCACTGGCCGACGTCCTCGAACACCGCACCGTGCTCGACGTGCCAGTCCTGCATCGACGTGACGCGCACCGGATCGCTCCGCACACCGCGATCGCGGCCGGCGAGAGCAGCGAACGACACCGGCACGTACGGCGGCCGCGCGGCGGTCGGTGGCAACGAGCCGATCGCTGCCCCGTCCGGCTGCCCCGCCACCACCTCGGCCACCAGCATCCCGACGGTGCGGCCCTGGTCGGATCCGGTGCCCGCGGTCGTGTAGCGCTTGACGTGCTCCAGCGACCGCAGCCCCGCACCGGTGGCACGCACGAGGTCGCCGACGGTCACGTCCCGGGCGCGGTCGACCACGATCTCGTCTCGCGCGCCGTCCTCGCCCGGCACCAGCCAGCTCGTCGCCGCGGCGCCGGTCTCGGCATCTGCCGGAAGGTCCACGAGCGTCGGTTGCCCCGCGGCCGCCCCGACGACCTCGACCCGTTGCCGGCAGACACCCGGCAGGTGGGCGCTGCGGTCGGCGTCCCACACCAGCGTGCCACCGGCGTGGCTCCACAACGACAGCGCCGGGGTCCAGCCACCGGAGAGCAGCAGCACGTCTGCGTCGACGTCGGTGGCAGCACCGACGACGTCACCGTGCTCGATCGGCGCGATCCGCACCCCGGCGACGAACGACCCGGTGTGTCCGAGATCCAGGTCGACCGGTGTCCGCACCCCCACCACGCCGTACGCCGCCCGCACGTCGACACCCAGCTCGGCGACCCGGGCGACCCGATGCGGCGCGGCACCGCCGGGACGGGTGTCGACAACCGCAGCCACCTGCAGGCCCGCGGCCACCAGGTCGACCACCGCGTCGTAGGCCGCGTCGTCGGCAGTCATCACGACCGCGCGTCGACCGACAAGCACCCCGTAGCGCAACGCATAGCTGCGCGCGGCACCCACCAGCAGGACACCCGGCAGGTCGTTGCCCACGCAGCCGAGCAGCCGTTCGTGCGCACCGGTGGCGTGCACGACACGACCAGCGCGGATCCGCCAGACCCGTTCGCGTGACACGTGATCCGGCGCATCTGCGCCGAGGTGGCAGGTGCGGCGCTCGAGAGCGACCAGGTAGTTGTCGTCGTAGTGTCCGAGCACCGTGGTGCGGGTCAGCACCCGCACGTCGGGCATCGCCTCGAGCTCGGCGCGGACACCCTCCGCCCACTGCCCACCGGGCACGCCAGCGACGGTCGCCCCGGTGCCCAGCAGGCTGCCGCCGACCTGCGGCTGGTCGTCGACCAGCACGACCCGGTCGCCGCGACCGGCCGCATCCCGAGCGGCTGCGAGCCCGGCCGGGCCGGCGCCGACGACCAGCACCTCGCAGTGCAGGTGCATCGCGTCGTAGCGAGCCGGGTCGCGCTGGGTCGAGAGCCGACCCTGGCCAGCGGTGCTGTGCGCGACCAGGCCCTCGTAGAGCTCGAGGGTGGTCGCGGGCAGCACCTCGGGGAACGGCTCGTCGACCTGCACCAGTGCGTCGGGCTCCTCCCATCCGGCGGTCAGAACCCCGCGCGGGCGACCGAGCCGGATGCTCGTCGACATCCGGTGCACCCCGGCGGCGAGCAGGGCGGAGGCGAGGGTGTCACCGACGAAGCCCTCGTGCGCGACCCCGTCGAAGGTGAACCGCAGCGGGCGCGACCGGTCGACCAGCCCACCGGCTTCGGTGCGGAACAAGGGCGGCGTCACGGCTGCGACTCACCGGGCAGGTAGACCGACAGCAGCTGGTGGGTCGCGGTATTGCGCACGGCGTTGAACCAGCGTCGGCACCCAGCGCTGTGACTCCACCGCTCGGCGAACGGACCCTTGGGGTTGTCGCGGAAGAACAGGAACTTCGCCCACTCCGCATCGCTGAGAGCAGCCGGGTCGTGCGGGTAGGCGACGTGCGCGGCCCCGCCGTAGTGGAACTCGGTCTCGTCCCGCGGCCCGCACCACGGACAGGGAATCAGCAGCACGACGACCTCATCATCAGTGCGCCACCGCCGCGGCACCGTGCTCGTCGACCAAGGCACCCGTGGTGAACCGCTCGAGGGTGAATGCCTCCACCAGCGGGTGCGGCTTGCCGTGCGCCACGGTGGCCGCCAGGCAGTCACCGATGCCCGGCGTCGCCTTGAAGCCACCTGTCCCCCAGCCGGCGTTGACGAACAACCGGTCCACCTCGGTGAGCCCGACGATCGGCGAGGCGTCCGGCGACACGTCGACCACACCGCCCCAGGTGCGCAGGACGTGCGCGCGCGCGAACACAGGGAACAGCTCCAGCGCCGCCGCCATCTGCTCCTCGACCACATGGAACGCGCCGCGCTGGGCATAGCCGTTGTAGGTGTCGATGCCCGCACCCATCACCAGCTCGCCCTTGTGCGCCTGGCTGACGTAGACGTGCACGGCGTTGGACATCACGACCGTCGGGTGGATCGGCTCGAGCAGGTCCGACACCAGCGCCTGCAACGGATGACTCGACAGCGGCAGGTCGATGCCGGCCGTGCGCGCGAGCACCGACGAGTGCCCGGAGGCGCACAGCACCACGGCACCGGCCGCGATCGTGCCCGTTGACGTGAGGACCCCGACCGCCCGACCGTCGTGCACATCGATGCCGGTGACCTCGACGTGCTGCAGCAGGTCGACACCCATCGCGTCAGCCGCCCGGGCATAGCCCCAGGCCACGTAGTCGTGCTTGGCGATGCCGGCCCGGGGTTGGTAGGTCGCGCCGTGCACCGGGTGCCGCAGGTCCGGCGACACGTCGACGATCGGGCAGACCTCTTTCACCCCCGCCGGATCGAGCCACTCGGCGTCGATTCCGTTGAGCCGGTTGGCGTGCACCCGACGGGTGCCTTCGCGCACGTCCTGCGGGCTGTGCGCGAGGTTGAGCACACCACGCTGACTGAAAAGGATCGGATAGCCGAGGTCGTCCTCGAGGCCCTCCCACAGCTTGAGCGCGTGCTCGTAGATGCCGGCGCTCTCGTCCCACAGGTAGTTGGACCTGATGATGGTCGTGTTGCGCGCCATGTTTCCGCCGGCGAGCCAGCCGCGTTCGAGCACCGCCACATCGGTGATGCCGTGGTCGCGCGCGAGGTGGTAGGCCGTCGCCAACCCGTGCCCGCCGCCGCCGACGATCACGACGTCGTACGACGCCTCGGGCGTAGGGGTGCGCCACAGCCAGTCCGGGTGCTCGGGCAGCACCTCGGCGCCGGCACCGGTCGCAGCCATCGCGCTCAGCCCCGCAGCCGGGTCATGCCCGGGTCGACCAACGGCTCGCCAGTGACAACAGCAGCAACCCGACGGTCGAAGGACGCCACCTCGACCGCGGTGCCGACCTCGGCCAGCTCAGCGGGCAGCCACGCGTAGGCGATGCCAGTGCTGGCGGTGTAGCCGTAGGCGGCACTCGTGACGTAGCCGACCGGCACGTCAGCGACGAGCACCGGCTCCTTGCCCATCAGCACCTCGGCCGGGTCAGCGACGGTGAGGCACACAAGCTTTCGGCGTACGTCGTCCCGCCGCGCCAGCACCGCCTCACGACCCAGGAAGTCGCCCTTGTCGAGCTTGACCGCGAAGCCCAGACCGGCCTCCCACGGATCGTGCTCGAAGGTCATGTCGACGCCGAAGGACCGGTAGCCCTTCTCGAGGCGCAGGCTGGTGAAAGCGCCACGTCCGGCCGCGATGACACCGTGGCTCTCACCAGCCGCCCACAGCTGGTCCCACAACGCGAGCCCCAGGTCGGCGGTGGTGTAGATCTCCCAGCCCAGCTCACCGACGTACGACAGCCGCATGGCAGTGACCGGCACGACGCCGACGTGCGCGCGCTTGGCCCGGAAGTAGCGGAAGCCGGCGGCCGAGAAGTCCTCGTCGACCAGAGGGGTGATCAGGTCGCGCGCCTTAGGTCCCCACAGCCCGATGCAGCAGGTGCCGGCGGTGATGTCGCGCACGACCACCGACCCGTCGGCTGGCAGGTGCCGGGTCAAGCGGTCGCGGTCGAGCGGACCGTTGGCCCCGACCTGGAACAGCGTCTCGCCCAGCCGGGCCACCGTGACGTCGCTGCGGATGCCGCCGTCGGCACCGAGCATGAGGCAGTAGGTCACCGAGCCGACGGACTTGTCGACGTCGCCGGTCGTCAGCCGCTGCAAGAACGTCGCCGCGCCCGGTCCGGATACCTCGAGCCGGGTCAGCGCGGTCATGTCGTACATCGCCACGCCCTCGCGGGTCGCCTGCGCCTCAGCGCCCACGATCGGCGACCAGAACTGCGCAGCCCAGTCGTGCGGCACCGGGATGTCGCGCCCGTCGACCAGCCCGGTGTTAGCGGCGTACCACTGCGGTCGCTCCCAGCCGGCGGCCTCGAGGAAGACCGCGCCGAGCTCCTGCTGGCGGGAGTAGAACGGCGACGTGCGCATCGGTCGCGGCGACTCCATCGGCTGCAGCGGATGCAGGATGTCGTAGACCTCGACGTAGTTCTGCTCACCGCGGGCCCGCACATAGTCCGGCGCGAGCTGGTGGGGCTGGAAGCGGTTGACGTCGCAGTCATGCAGGTCGTACGTCGAGGACTCACCGTCCACGAGCGACTCGGCCATCGCCTCGGCGACACCCGCCGAGTGCGTCACCCACACCGCCTCGGCGACCCAGAAGCCCTCGACGCCCGACGCCGGCCCGAGCAGCGGCATCGTGTCGGGGGTGAAGGAGAACAGTCCGTTGATGCCGTCCTCGACCTTGGTGTCGTGGGTGGCCGGCAGCAGCCGCTGGGTCTCCTCCCACGCGGGCGCGAAGTCGTCCTCGGTGAAGGCCAGGACCGACGGCATCACCTCGGCCGCGTCGACCGACAGGATGTCCTCGGCCGTCATCGAGATCGGCCGGTGGCCGTAGTAGCCGATGCCGAGGGTGTCGAAGCGCTCGCGGTAGTAGAGGTCGGCGTCCTGGTGCCGCAGGATCGGCCGGGTGGCCTCTTGGGTGGCGCCGGCCAGGGCGGGCACCGGTCCGGTCCACGCGAGCTGGTGCGCCAGCGGGGTCAGCGGCAACGTCATGCCGACCATGCGGGCGACCTTCGGCCCCCAGATCCCCGCGCAGCAGACGACGAGGTCGGCCGCGATCTCGCCCTTGTCGGTGACGACCCCGACGACGCGGCCGCCGGCGACGCGGATGTCGATCACCTCGTGCCGGTCCCGCACCCACACCCCGTGCTCGCGGGCCCGAGCCAGCTGAGCACCGACGGCCAGCACGGATCGGGCGAGCCCGTCGGACGGCACGTGAAGACCGCCGAGCACGACCTCGGGGTCCAGCAGCGGATGCAGGGCCACGCACTGCGCCGGGTCGAGGATCTCGGCCGGCGCGCCCCAGGACTGGGCGTAGCCGTGCCGGCGGTGCAGCTCGGCCAGCCGCTCCGGGGTGGTGGCCACCTCGAGGCTGCCGACCGGTTGGAAGCAGTCCTGCCCGTCGTGGGTCAGCCCGCCGAGCTTCTCGACCGTGCGAGCCGCCATCGCGGCCAGCGTCAGCGAGCCGTTGGTCTGGAACACCAGCCCGGGCGCGTGGGACGACGAGCCACCCGGTGCCGGCATCGGGCCCTGGTCGAGCACGGTGATGTCGGTCCAGCCGCGCAGGGCGAGCTCGTCGGCCAGCCCCGCTCCGACGACCCCGGCCCCGACGATCACGACCTTGGGGCCACGACCGGGCATCACGGCTCCTTCGGCGTCGACACAGGCTCGGACAGAATCAGTTGCGCATGACGCAACCGACACCATGAGGCGCAACAAGGCTGACGAGCGGGGACGAGCCTGTCAAGGCAGGCCCGCCCCTGCTGTCGGGACTAGCCGGCGGGCAGCCAGGCCTTCACCTTGTCGGGGTTGGCCTCGACCCACTTCTTGGCGGCGTCCTCGGCCGACATCTTGTCCTGGGCGATGTACTTCGCGACCACGTTCTGGTCGTCGTTGGTCCAACCGAACTTCTTGACCAGATCCACCGCCGGACTGCCGGACGCGACGAACTTGGTGCTCATGACCTTGTTCAAGATGTATTCGGGGTAGTCGCAGGCCACCTTCTCGGCGTTGGCGTCGCACCCGGCCGTGTAGGCCGGCAGGTTGACCTTGACCAGGGGCACCTCGGAGAGGAACCACTGCGGCTCGTAGAAGTAGCCGATCACCGGGGTCTTGTTCTTCTCCGACTGACGGAAGGCCTGGATAAGTGCCGCCTCGCTGCCGGCGTACACGACCTTGTAGTCCAGCTTGAGGTTCTTGACCAGGGCCTCGTCGTTGGTGACGAAGGACGGGTCACCGTCGAGCAGCTGGCCCTTGCCGCCGGACTCGCTGGTCTTGAACATCGAGGCGTACGTGTTGAGGTTCTTGCCGTCGGTGATGTCGGGGTACTTCTTGGCCATCCAGGGCGCGACGTACCAGCCGATGATGCCCTTGTTGCCCGTCGGGCCCGCGTCCATCGCCGACTTGTCGCCGTCGATGTACTTCTTGACCAGGTCGTCGTGGCCCCAGTTCTCGAGGACGACGTCGACCTCGCCGGTGCCGAAGCCCTGCCAGGACACCTCCTCCTTGAGGTCCTTCTTGACCACCGTGCAGCCGAGGTCCTTCTGCGCGACATAGGCGACGACTGCCGCGTCGGCCTCGTAACCGACCCACGGGTTCACCGCGATGTTGAAGGTGCCGCACTTTGCGGCCGCGGGTGCTCCACTGCTGCTGCTGCCGCCGGTCGACGTCGCACCGGCGCTGGCGCCGGCGGAGTCACCGACCTTCGCACCACCGCAGCCGGCAAGGACGAGGGCGAGACCAGCCACGGCGACAACCGTGCTGATCCCTCTGGTCGGTCGGGCCAGGATGGTCGGGCTCACGAGTGTCTCCTCGGGGTTGGTGATGCGGGGTCATAGGTGGGCCGTGGTCTGCGCGCGATCGGCAGCGGCGCGCGTGATGCGATCGAGCATGATGCCGAGCAGAACGATGGCGAGCCCGGCAGCTAGCCCCTTGCCGAACAGGTTGGACTGAGAGAACCCTGCGACCACGTCGTAGCCGAGTGCGCCGGCACCGACCAGGCCTCCCACGACCACCATCGACAGGACGTAGATGAGGCCCTGGTTGGTGGCGAGCGTGAGGGCTCGCCGGGCCATCGGCAGCTGGACCTTGGTGATGACCTGCCAGGTGTTGGACCCCGCAGCAACGGCTGCCTCGACCGACGTCGTGGGAACACCTCGGATGCCGTCGGCCACGATCTTGGTGGCGACGGGAGCGGCGTAGGCGATGGCCGCGACGATCGCGGTGAACCGACTTGCCGCAAACAGCGCGAGGAACGGCACCAGGTAGACGAAGGCGGGCATGGTCTGGCCGGCGTCGAGCAGCGGGCGCAGCAGCCGGTCAGCCCGCATGCTGCGACCCATCCAGACGCCGAAGCCGATGCCCAGCACCATCGTGAGAACGGTAGCCACCAGGGTGGACGCCAAGGTGGTCATGGCGTCCTCCCACAGGCCGGTGGCAATGAGGAGCGCGAGGCAGACCGCAGCGGTGATCGCCGCCGTCCGCCCGCCGACCACCAGTGCCAGTCCCACGACGACCAGCACGACGACGAACCACGGCGAGTCGGTGAGCAGCGACTGGAAGGGGTTGAGCAGCCGGACCGTGACCAGATCCCGGAAGCCGTTGGTTACCCCGGAGAAGTGGTCGAGCACCCAGGCAGACGTCGAGTCGGCGGCCTGGGCGATGCGACTGCCGACGCCGACGGAGATAGATCGCCCGCCGAGCTGGATCGTCGACGGGAACTCCGCCGCCCAGAGGTAGGTGCGCGAAAGGTAGACGCAGACGAGCGCGATGACGAGACCGCCGATGACCAGCGGCCGGCGTGCTGGCGACGGGCGTCCGCGACGGCGACTCACCTCGACGCGCTCGCTGGCGGCAGTGGTGACCCGGTCGAGGACGACTGCGAGCACCACGATCGCGAGCCCGGCATTGAAGGAGGCACCGACGTCGAGGATGGTCAACGCCTTGATGATGACCTTGCCGAGACCGGGTGCGTCGATCAGCGCGGCCACCGTGACCATCGCGAAGGCCGCCATGATGGTCTGGTTGATGCCCAGCACGATGGTGCGCTTGGCGAGCGGCAGCATCACCGAGCGCAGGGCCTGCAACCGCGTGCTGCCCAGCGACTCGCTGGCCTCGACAACCGATGAGGACACGCTCCGGATGCCATAGCCGGTGATGCGGACGGTGGGGGGCATCGCGAAGATGAGAGTGGTGATGGTCGCGGACGCTGGCCCGATCTGGAACAGCAGTGTCATGGGCGCGAGGTAGACGAACGCCGGCATCGTCTGCATGAAGTCGAGCACCGGCGTGACGCTGCGAGTGGCGCGGGGTGAGAGCCCTACCCACACACCGAGGGGGATGCCGATGAGCAGCGCCACCAGCACCGCCGACACCGTGAGCGCCAGGGTGTCCATGCTCTCCCGCCACAGTCCCTGCAGGCCCACGAAGACGAGTCCGGCGGCGGCGAGCAGCCCGACCCGGATGTTGCCGAGGGCGGCCGCAGCCCAACCGCCCAGGGCCACCACGCCGAGCCAACCGACCACCGGGATGGGTCGGCCGTACGCCGGCTGAGCGATGAGCCCCTGCACGAAGGTCACCAAGGTGTCGAGCGCGGCGCGGATCTCGTTGAAGAAGTAGAGGAACAGCGGGTTGCTGTTGCGGCTGCGGCCGATCGCGTCGTTGAGGTCGTTGAACCAGCGGTGCAGCGGGGTGAGCGCCGAGGGCGACAGGGACAGCGTGTCGTGTCCTCGCAGCACCACCCAGAGCACGAGCCAGCCGAGAAGGAGACCGCCCACACTGACGAGGCGTCGCGGTGCCCGCGCCCGGACGCCTGCCAGTGCCCCCGTGCTCGTCAGGATCGCCATCAGGTCACCGGCTCCAGACCTGCGACGATCGCGAGGATCTCCTCGTCGCCCACGATGCCGAGCAGTCGGCCGTCGGCCACCACCTTCACCGGGGCGGAGGCGGCGAGCACGGCGCGGGTCGCCTCGCGAACGACGACGTCAGGGCCGAGCTCGGGACCGGTGAGGTCGTCACCGTCTCGCGGGGGCCGCATGATCCAGCGCAACGTCAACACGTGCGAGCGCGGCACCTCGCGCACGAAGTCGCGCACGTAGTCGTCGGCCGGTGCCCCCACCAGCTCGTCGCCGGCACCGGTCTGCACCTCGCGACCGTCGCGCATGATGAGGATGCGGTCGCCGAGCTTGAGCGCCTCGTTGAGGTCGTGCGTGATGAAGATCATCGTCTTGCCGAGCTC
Source organism: Sporichthyaceae bacterium (assembly GCA_031365725.1). Classification (GTDB taxonomy): domain Bacteria; phylum Actinomycetota; class Actinomycetes; order JACCUZ01; family JACCUZ01; genus JANLYQ01. Next base: position 19,215 of record JANLYQ010000068.1, read on the forward strand.
GTGGTGCAGCCGGATCACCTCCGCCTGCATGTCGCGGCGGATCAGTGGGTCGAGCGCGGAGAACGGCTCGTCGAAGAACAGCACGTCCGGCTCGCCGGCGAGGGCTCGGGCCAGACCGACACGCTGCTGCATGCCGCCGGAGAGCTGGTCGGGGTAGGAGTTCTCGTAGCCGGTCAGCCCTACCAGGTCGATGACCTCCATCGCCCGCTTGTTGCGCTCGGTCTTGCCCTGGCCGCGGATCTCGAGGCCGTAGGCCACGTTGTCGATGACCCTGCGGTGCGGCAGCAGGCCGAAGTGCTGGAAGACCATCGAGAACTTGTTGCGGCGCAGCTCTCGCAGCCGTTTGTCGTCGGCGGCCCGGATGTCCTCGCCCTCGAACATCACCTGTCCGGCGGTGGGCTCGATCAGCCGGGTGAGGCAACGCACCAGGGTCGACTTGCCCGAGCCGGAGAGCCCCATGACGACGAACACCTCGCCCGGAGCGACGTCGAAGCAGATGTCGCGCACGGCCGCCGTACAGCCCGCTTGGTCCATCAGCTCGCGTCGGGACAGCCCGGCGAGCACCAGGGAGCCGGGTACCTCGTCGGCTTTGGGGCCGAACACCTTCCAGAGGTCGCGGACCGCGACGACGGCGTCAGTCACGGGGTTTCCCGTCGAACCAGCCCTGCGCCCGCGGGTCGATGTTGTGCCACACGTGCTTGGTCTCGCGGTACTCAGCCAAGCCAGCCTCCCCGAGCTCACGACCGACACCGGACTGCTTGTAGCCGCCCCACTCGGCCTGCGGCACGTAGGGGTGATAGTCGTTGATCCAGACCGTGCCTGCGCGCAGCCGGCTCGAGACCCGCGCCGCGCGACCGGCGTCGGCGGTCCACACCGCACCCGCCAGGCCGTACATCGTGTCGTTGGCCAACCGGACGGCCTCGGCTTCGTCGGCGAAGGTCTCCACGGTCAGGACCGGGCCGAACGACTCGTCCTGCACGACGCGCATGCCGGTGGTGCAGCGGTCGAGCACCGTGGGCAGGTAGTAGTGCCCGTCGGCCAGCGCGGCATCGTCAGGACGCGAACCTCCACAACGCAGCACCGCGCCCTCAGCGAGGCCCATGGCGACGTAGGCCTCGACCTTCGCCAGGTGCGCGGCGGAGATCAGCGGTCCGGTCTCGGCCGTCTCGTCGAAGGGTCCTCCGAGCCGGATCAGCTGCGCGCGGCGGACGAGCTCGTCGACGAAGCGGTCGTGCAGCGAGTCCTGCACGAGCAGGCGTGCCCCGGCCGAGCAGACCTGGCCGGAGTGCAAGAAGACCGCGGTCAGCGCCATGTCCATCGCGGCGTCGAGGTCGGCGTCGGCGAAGACGATGTTGGGGTTCTTGCCGCCCAGCTCGAGAGCGACGTTCTTGACCGTGGCGGCAGCCGCAGCCATGACGACCTTGCCGGTCACGAGGCCGCCGGTGAAGGACACGAAGTCGATGTCGGGGTGCGACGCGAGTGGCGCGCCGACCTCGCTGCCGGCACCGAGCACGAGGTTGGCGACACCGTCGGGCAGGCCGACCTCGACCAGGGCGCGCATCAGCAGGATCGCGGTCGAGGGCGTGAGCTCGCTGGGCTTGAGGACGAAGGTGTTGCCGGCCGCGAGCGCCGGCCCGACCTTCCACGAGGTCTGCAGCAGCGGGTAGTTCCACGGCGTGATCAGCCCGCAGACGCCGACCGGCTCGTGCACCACCGTGCTGACGGCGTCAGCGCGATGGGTGGGGACCACCCGGCCGAGGTCGGCGCCCGCCGCTGCGGCGAAGTGCCGGAAGCAGGCCACCACGTCGTCGACGTCATAGAGCGCCTCGACCATGCGCTTGCCGGTGTCGAGCGCCTCGGCCTTGGCCACCAGCTCGCGGTCGCGCTCGAGCACGTCGGCGAGCCGCAGCAGCAGGTCCCGGCGCTCGAGGCCGGTCGTGTGCGGCCACGGCCCGTCGTCGAACGCGGTGCGCGCCGCCGCGATCGCCGTGGTCGTGTCGGCCGCAGTCGCCTCAGCGACGGTCGCCACGAGGGCACCGTCGGCAGGGCAGCGGATCTCCCGGCTGCCACCCGCGAGCGGGTCGCGCCACGTGCCACCGATGAACAGATCTGCGGGCAGGGCTGGTCAACCCCTTAGCGGGCGTTGCGCATGACGCACCTCAGTGCCGATCGAGAGACAGAATCGTCTGCCCCGCATCCGCCGTCAAGCGGTTCGGACCGGCTGTCCCGCCATGCTGACGATCGTGCCGCCGTTGCCGGACTGCCCCCCGGCACCGTGCCACCCGAGCCGTCCGGAGATGCGATCGGCGCTGGCGCAAACCGCCTCGGCCACCTCCGCCAGTCGCGCCGGGGGTAGGCGGAAGGTCGGCCCGCTGACGCTGATCGACGCGACCACCGCCCCGGAGGCACCGACCAAGGGCGCCGCCACCGCGCTCAGCCCGACCTCCAGCTCGTCCACCGCGGCAGCCCAGCCGCGGGTCAGCGCCTCGGCCAGCGCGGCGCGCAGGACAGCCGGGTCGGTCACGGTGCGGTCGGTGAACCGCTGCAGAGGGTGAGCCAGCAGGTCGTCGACGAAGGCCGGTGTCTGGTGGGCCAGAAGCACCTTGCCGTTGGACGTCGCGTGCAGCGGGATGCGCTGACCCACCCAGTTGTGCAGCGCCAGTGCGGAGGGGCCGGCGACCTGGTCGACGTACAGCGCATCGCGACCGGAGAGCACCACGATGTTGACGGTCTCCCCCACCCGGGTCGCGAGCTCGCTGGTGATGCGACGACTCTCCTGCACGACATCGAGCCGTACAGCGGCAGCGCCGGCCAGTCGGAGCACTCCGACTCCGAGGCGAAACTTCCCGCGTTCGGACACCTGCTCCACCAGCTCGTGGCTCTCGAGGGTCGCGACGAGGCGGAAGGCGGTGGACTTGTGCACGCCGAGCGCCTCGGCGATGTCGGTGACCCCGAGCATCTCGTGGGTGGTGAGCAACGACAGGACCGTCAGGGCACGGTCGACGGACTGGACCCCTCCGGACCGATCGTCCTTGTTGCTCATGGCGAGACACTATGCACGAGGCGCACCAGCATTTGCCATGCTGACGCCGTGCCGACTGTCTCCGGGGTCACTGCCGCTTCCGCCGCAGGGTCCAGTTTTGTCCTCACTGTCTCCTGCCCCGACCAGCCCGGCCTGGTTCATGCCGTCAGCGGCGTCCTGCTCGACGCGTCAGGCAACATCCGGCAGAGCCAGCAGTTCGAGGATGAGCGCAGCGGATTGTTCTTCATGCGGATCCAGTTCGACGTGAGCGACACAGCCGTCGACCGCGCTGCCCTCGTCGCCGCTATCACGCCGGTGGCCGAGGCGCGGTCCATGACCTGGCAGCTGTACGACGCCCGCGAACCCACCCGCACGCTGCTGCTCGCCTCGAAGTTCGGCCACTGCGTCAACGACCTGCTCTACCGCCGCAGCATCGGCGCCCTCAACATCGAGGTGCCCGCGATCGTGAGCAACCACCTCGACGCAGCACCACTCGCAGCGACGTACGGCATCGCCTATCACCACGTGCCGGTCACGCCGGAGTCGAAGCCCGTCGCCGAGGCTCGGCTACGCGAGCTGGTCGAAGAGCTCGACATCTCGCTGGTCGTGCTGGCCCGCTACATGCAGGTGCTGTCCGACGAGATGTGCAGCTGGCTACAGGGCCGCGCCATCAACATCCACCACTCGTTTCTCCCCAGCTTCAAAGGGGCGCGGCCCTATCAGCAGGCGCATGAACGCGGGGTCAAGCTGGTCGGCGCGACCGCGCACTTCGTGACCCCGGCGCTCGACGAAGGCCCGATCATCGAGCAGGACGTCACCCGCATCGACCACTCGTTCACCCCCGAGGATGCGGTCGCCGCCGGTCGCGACGTGGAAGCGGCAGTGCTGTCCCGCGCGGTCAAGTGGCACAGCGAGCACCGGGTGCTGCTCAACGGATCCCGCACCGTCGTCTTCCGCTGAGGTCGAATACTGATGCCGATCACTGACGTCTTCCGCTGACGTCGTTGCTGACCTCTGCATGCGTGTGACGCCACCCGTGTCGGCTTTGATCGTTTTGCCTCGCACGGTGACCGGCTTGTGACACGCTGCGCCGACCACTACGACGACCTAAGGACACCGTGGCTCGCAGTCCGCAGTGCATCTGGCGTCAGCAAATCGACCAGCAACGGCAGCGGAGCATGTGGTGGGTGCTGGTCGGCGGACTGGCGTTGACGTCGTTTTCCGCCCTCCCCGTCAGCGCAGCGGCTGATGCTGCTCCCACTTTCGAGGAGACATTCGTCCGGAACGAGAGCTTCACGCTCACGAACACGGGCACCACGCCGTCCCCGTCGCTGCTCAACGTCTCGGGCCTCGTTGGCGACGTTTACGACGTCGACGTCACAGTGAATGGGATCGACCACCCGCGGCCCTCCGACTTGGATGTTGTCGTGGTCGCCCCCGGAGGCGCCTCGGCCACGATCATGAGCGATATCGGGGGTGATCAACCCCTCTCGGCGCTGACGACTCTCACCTTCGACGACGACGCGACCGCCTTCGCCCCGCCCGAGCTCACGGAGGGCAGGTACCTACCGCAGGACAACGACTCCGACGCAACCGACCTCGACCGTGTGAACTCAACGACAACCCTGCGAGACCTCACTTCCGGAGGGGTTAACGGACAGTGGAAACTCTTCATAGACGATGACTCACCGGGCTTTGACGGTGCCGTTCTTCGATGGTCGCTCACATTCCACTTTGCTGACCTCGTCACGATCAATGGCTTACCGCCGGATGCGGTGTCGTCACGGTCATCGTTTCCCTTGACGGGCACGGGTACGCCGAAGCACGAGATCTTCGTCCGCCTGGACGGCCAGGCTTCCCGCCCGGTGATCGTCGCTGACGATGGCACGTGGGGAACTGTCTTCACCGACTTGGCGGAAGGCACCCACGTTGCCACTGCTGCCAACAACTCTAGTGGTTTCACCAACTACCCGGTGAGTCTCCGGCTCGACATGACTGCCCCCGCTGGCTCCGTGGTCGTTCGTACATCAACCGGTACGCCTGAGGTCACGTCCAGCCGCCACGTCTCTGTCGCTGTCACCGCTAGCGAGGCTCTTCGCGGCTTCAGGATCCGATCTGCGTCTGGCGCCTATGGACCACTAGTCTCCGCTGGCGCTCCTGCGCTCTGGCTCTTGGCGGACACAAGCGGCGCTCAAACCGTTGACGTGCAGCTTGAAGACCTCGCTGGCAACGTCTCGGTCACTCCTATCCTGGACACCGTCACGCTGGACAGCGTCGCACCCATCGTGGTGACGACATCGCCGGCTGCCGGAGCGATACACGTCCGACGTGATCGAGTTGTCACGGCGCGACTCGGCGAACGAGCAACCCCCACCGTCGCGGTACCGGTGAGGTTCTTGGCCCAAATCTTCCGGACAGGACTGCCACGTGCGATCCCCGCGGCCGTGCGCTGGGACGCAACCACCTCGACGGTAGTGATCACACCGAAGGCCCGCATGCGTGCTCGCACCCGGTACAAGGTCGTGATTCAAGGGTTCTACGACGGCGCCGGCAATGTCCTCGACCAGGACCCGGCCAGGGCCGGTGTTCAACCCAAGGTCTGGTACTTCCGCACCCGCTGAACCGGCGCGTACGTTGACCACCGATGGACACCAGCGCGTACGTCGGCACCGCTGAGGCGGCCTGGCGCTGGCTGCTCGACCAGGTGCGTGACGACGACGGGCCGTGGCTGCCGACGTCGGTGCCGGTCGACTCTGCGGGCGACCGCGTCCCGGCCGACGTACAGCCGGGGCCGTTCCGAGACGGGATGCACGAGGGCATCGGCAGCCTGGCCCATGTCCTCGCCGAGATCCGGGCCACCCGGCCCTGGACCGAGGAGGAGTCGGCGCTCGCCGACGGCATCGGCGAACGGCTGCGTGGTCGCCTCGCCACGACCACCGATGCGACCTACTTCGACGGCCTGCCGAGCGACATCGGCGTGCTCCTCGCCCTCGGTCAGGAGGGCGCGGGCAAGGCCGTGGGTCGGCTTCTCGAACTGGCAACGCCGGACGGCTGGGCGCAGTCCGCGGTCGGAGCACCGCGCTACAGCGACGACGCCCGCCTCAACGACCTCACCAGCGGCACAGCAGGCGTGCTGCTGGCCGCGGTCTGGGCGGCCCGCCATCACGTGCCGGGGGCCGGTGAGCTGGCTTCTGATGCAGCAGGCGTCCTGCTCGGCGAAGCCGAGCCGACACTGACGGGGCTCACCTGGTTGTACGTGCCGCGTCGGTTCCATCTGGACCACCGACCCGAGATGCCCAACTTCTCTCACGGGCTGGCCGGCATCGCTGCCGCGCTCGCCGTGGCCGGCGCCGAGCTCGGGCGACCCGACCTCGTTGACGTCGCACGCAGCGGTGCCGAGCACCTGGTTTCCCTGGCGGACACCGGGGGTGGCGGGTTTGTCGTCCCGAAACTCGTGCCACCCGCCGCCGACACCGACGCGGACGAGGCCACCTACACCTGGTGCCACGGGCCGACCGGGACGTCGCTCTTGTTCTCGGCGCTCGCCACTGCCGGCGTAGAGGGGGTCGCGGGTGCGCCACCGTCGTCGTGGCATCGTCGGTGCCTGCACAGCGTGCGTGCGTCGGGTCTACCGGCGCGGCTGTACCCCGGTTTCTGGGACAACGACGGACAGTGCTGCGGGACAGCCGGGGCAGGAGACGTCTTCTTGCATGCCTATCAGCGCAGCGGTAACGAGCAGGACCTGGTGTTCGCGTTGCAGCTCGCGGACACCATCGTCGAGCGCGCATTCCGCCGAGGGCCGCACGCGTACTGGCGGTTCGTTGAGCACCGCGCGCCGGAGCCGTTGCTGCCGCCGGGCACCGGCCTGATGCAGGGGGCGGCCGGGATCGCGCTGTTCCTCTTCCGGGCGGCCCGGGTCGCTGTGCAGGGTGCCGCGGCACAGTCGGTGGCGCGGATGGACACCTGGTTCGCCTTGCCGGGAAGCTCGTCGAGCGTATCGACCAGCGCGTCCCAGGACCACGACGTGTCCTCGGTCTCGACGCCCGCACCGCGCAGCCGCTCGACGCAGACGGCAATGTCGGCCAGCGACCAGGCAAGCTCATAGCGCGCCAGAAGCAGGGGGCTGAGCGCGCCGCCGCAGTTGTCGGCGTACACCTCGAGTGCTCCGGGGCAGGCGGCAGCAGCAAGTAGCCAGACGTCGCGTTCCGGCGGGGCGAGCAGCGCCGTGTCCCAGTCGACGAGACGCAGGCCCTCGGTTGTGCGCAGCACGTTGCCCGGGTGCGGTTCGCCGTGGGTGATGCCCCACGGACCCTGCTGTGGTCCGGCGGCGACCACCAGCCGGTCGTGCCGAACTAGGGCGTCGGCGTCGTCGCCCCGATGTCTCGCGAGCAGCTGCCGGAGAAGAAAGCCGTAGCAGCCGGACCAGCAGTCACCGTCGAGCTCGCCCGCCGGCGGCGCGAGCTCGTACAGACGGCACAGCGTGGACGTGAGCTCGGCAGCAGTCTTTTCCGTGAACGTGTCGTGAAGCCGCTGGCCTCCAACCACTGCGTCCCGTCAGCTGCTCGGACTGCCCAGTGGTGGCTGCCGATCCCACCGCAGCGTACGTCGCCTCAGTCGCGACGAGCCGCCACTCACGCTGCAGCGTTGCGACGATGTCGTGGTCGGTCAGCCCTGGGGGTCGTGTCTGCACGTCCTCGACGTTAGACCGCGACGGGGACCCCTTCGAACGGGCAGAGTACGACCCCACCGACACTTTCCCGGGAGCAACGTGACCACAAGCGAAGGCACCGAGAGCACCGACGCCGCCCCCCGGGAGAGCGTCGCTGCCGCGGCGACAAACCGAGCCGGACTCCTCCTGGCGTTCGCCGGGCTCGTCGTCGGGACGCTGGGCGACCGCGTCCTCACGGTGTGGCACCCGCAGCCGGATACGGACGGTCTCTTCAGCTACGCCCTCGTCTCGGGCCGCCGCGACACCTGGTGGGCCATGCACTTCTTCGGGGGAATGGGAGTGGCGCTCGAGTCGCTCACCCTCGCCGGCCTGGTCATGGTGCTGGTTCGTGGACGCGGCAGCCGATGGACCAACCCGGGGGCAGCTCTGCTCACCCTGGGCGGACTCTTCTTCGCCGCCGGAGTGGCCGGCGAAGGAGTGGTCGATGCGACCGCCGCCGACCCGGCTGTGCTTTCCCCTGCAGCAGGGGCTCGGCTGCTGTCCTACGTGTCTGATCACCCGGAGCGCTACCTCGTCGGGATCGTGCCTGGTCTGGCCCTCAGCGTGTTCGGAACACTGCTGCTAGCCGTCGGCCTGTGGCGTTCTGGTCAGGTCGGCCGCCTCTGGCCGGCCCTGCTGGCTGCAGGGGTGGTGCTAGGGGCCATCGCTCCGTTCGGGCTCATCGGCTTCGTCCTCAGCACGGCGACCTACTCGACCGCCACGCTTGTCATCGGCGGGCGCGCCGCAACCTCCGGCCGCGGCTAGCGATTTGAGCTGCTGGTCAGCGAGCTGAGCTACTGGTCTCAGGCGGCGGCGAACAGGTCGAGGAGCGCACGCTCGATAGGACTGGTGGCCGTGAGCGCGGCCGTTGCGTCGCCTTTGCCTGGTCTGTCGTCTGCTCGTGGTGGTCGGGTGCCGGGCAGTGGGGGTGGGTGGCTTGTGTAGGTGTGTCCGGTGGGGGTGGTGAGGTCGACGCGGTGGCCGGCACCGTCGGCGCCGTCCGCGCCGGTGGTGGCTTTCCAGCCGGGGGCTTGTTTGGCGTAGTTGCAGGCGGCGCAGAGTCCTTGGCCGTTGGCGGCG
>JANLYQ010000072.1:0-93685 GCA_031365725.1 Sporichthyaceae bacterium
GCCAGCTGACCGAGGGACTCACAACAACCCTGACCCGGCAACCGCCCGAGATCCGGCGCGCGCCACCCGACGGGATCACCCTCACCAGCCCCATCGAGCGCGGCCTCCACCAGCTGCTCGCCGCGGCCTGAGTGCTGCAGCAGAACCCTGCGGTGGCACATGGCGCGCCGCCGACTACCTCCGCGGCCGGGGCCGCTGGCCCCAGCGGACCATCGGCGCGCCACGGGCTCCGCACGCGCGCGAGCCGGCCAACGCCGAGTTCAGACAGTGGGCGAGGTATCGATGTCAGGCTCCAGGTAGATCAGTCGGGCCACGGGCTCGGCGGCGCGGACCCGGGCCTCTGCGGCATCGATGGCGCGGGCCACGTCGGCCGCACTGTCAGTGGGAGCCACCGCGATCTTGGCGGCCACCAGGAGCTCGTCCGGGCCCAGGTGCATCGTCTTCATGTGGATCACGCGCAGCACGGAGCCATCAGCGACCAGTGCTGCCTCGATCCTGGCCACGGCTTCCGGGGTGGCACCTTCGCCGAGCAGCAGGCTCTTGGTCTCGATGGCGAGGACAAAGGCCACCGCCACCAACAGGACACCGATCGCCAGCGTGCCGATGCCGTCCCAGACGCCATCGTGAGTGCCCAGCGTCAGCAGCACGCCGGCAAGAGCGAGCACGAGACCGATCAGCGCGGCAAAGTCTTCGAGCAGGACGACGGGCAGCTCGGGTGCTTTTGCCCGCCGGATGAAGGCCAGCCAGGACAGCGACCCGCGCACCACGTTGGACTCGACGATGGCCGTGCGGAAGGAGAACGACTCCAGTCCGGTGGCCACGACGAGCACCAGCACCGGCACCCAGCGCCAGCTCTCGATCGGCTCCGGGTGCTGCACCTTGTGCCAGCCCTCATACAGCGCGAACAGGCCCCCGACACTGAACAGCACCACGGACACGATGAAGGCGAAGACGTAACGCTCGCGTCCGTAGCCGAAGGGGTGCTCAGGGGTCGCGTCCCGGGTCGCGCGCCGACCGCCGACAAGAAGCAGACCCTGGTTGCCGGAATCGGCGACCGAGTGGATGGACTCGGCCAGCATCGAGGACGAGCCGGTCAACGCGAACGCCGCAAACTTCGTCACGGCGATGCCGAGGTTGGCCCCGAGCGCGGCGACGATGGCGCGGTTGCCGCCAGCGGTGCTCATGCCCCGGCGCCGCCCTTGAGCGCCACGATCGGCTCGATCGGAGACGGGTCGAGGTTCTGCACGAGCGCGAGATAGACACTCACGAAGTCCAACGGCGCCACCAGGGAGGCCAGCCGCGTCAACGGGTGATCGCCCTCGGCCCGCAGCTCACCCGAGGCCACCCGGTAACGCTCCGCAACCTCGTGCGAGGCATCGGCCCGCAGCGAGACCTGCGGCACCTCGTCGGTGTCCCGGAGCACGAGCAGCCGGACCCGGGTGCGTCCCGGACCGTCCTCGACCGGGTCGCGGAAGATGTCGTCGATGTCGTTCGCCACGCGGTCGCCCTCGCCCTCGCCGCCGCCACCACCGAGCTCGTCGGCCAGCGATCCGAACACTCCGGCGAACACCACGACCTGGTTGTGGTGCACCTCGGTCAGCGGCCCGTGGACGGCAGGGTGTTTCGCGTTCTCAGCCAGCTGCGCGGCGGTGCGGGAGGCGGCTACGGCAGCGAGCTCGCTGGCGCCCCAGATATAGGGCAGCGTCCCGGCAAGTTGCAGGGCCAGCCCTTTGGCGGGGTTGCTGACGGTCTCGCTCGCCGGTCCGCATGCCTCCGCCGTGGCATCGAGCCGGTCGGCGAGGTCGGCGAGCATCTCCCGCGGTACGTCGGCCAGTCCGACGGCCTCGAGCACCAGCAGCACCGGCACGGCGAGTCCCCACAGGTTGGCCCGGGGCATGCGGCCATGGCTGTCCACCGGCAGGTGCAGCGCACGTCCACCGTCGCTGCGGGCCGCCAAGGGTGATCGGGCCGCGCCCACGGTGACCAGGCGCGCGCCGCGCCGCAGCGCCTCGTCGGTCGCCGACAGCGTCTCCTCGGTGCCCCCCGAGCAGGACACGGCGATGACCAGGTCCATCGGTCCGACCCAGCCGGGCAGCCGGTGCCCGCGGTGGGCCACCACCGGCACCGGACAGGTCCGCCCCGCGACAGCGACGGCGACGTCGGCGACGATGCCCGACCCACCCATGCCGGTGACGACCACAGCCCGCGGGCGACCGTCGGCCACCAGCGGCGCCAACAGGTCCGGCTCGATGATGGCGACTGCCTCACGCACCTGGGCACCGGCGCTCGCCACGGCCCGCAACATGTCCGAGGCATCCAGCGCGGCGAGAGCGCTCGGGTCGTCGAGGACGTCGAGGTCGAGCTCGCCCGGTCTGGTCACGGTCGACGCGCCTCCTCGACGAGCAGCACCGGGATGTCGTCACGTACGGGGTAGGCCAGCCCGCAGGTCGACGACGTGCACACCAGCTCGGCGGCGGCCTCGTCGGAGCGCAGCGGGCTGTGGCAGGCCGGGCAGGCCAGGATCTCCATGAGACGGGGGTCGAGCGGCACGGCGCTGGTCTCCTCGGACGTCGGGGTGGGGGTGGCGGGTTGGTCCCGCACGATCGCGAGCACCTCCTCGCGCAAGGCTTCCATGCCCGCGCGGTCGGCTGCCTCGACATTGAGACGGAGCAGCGGCTCGGTGTTGGAGGCACGCAGGTTGAACCACCAGTCAGGTGTGCCCACGGTCATGCCGTCGAGCTCGTCGATCACGACGCCGGGACGGCCTTCGAAGGCGGTGCGAACCAGCAGGGTGGCCGCCGCCTGGTCGGCCACCTCGCTGTTGACCTCACCGGAGGCGACATACCGCTCGTAGTCGGCGCCGAGCGCCGACAGTGGCTGGTCCTGCTCCCCCAGCGCAGCGAGAACGTGCAGCGCGGCGAGCAGGCCGGTGTCGGCCCGCCAGAAGTCGCGAAAGTAGTAGTGCGCGGAGTGCTCGCCGCCGAACACCGCATCGGTGCGCGCCATCTCGGCCTTGATGAAGGAGTGTCCGACCCGGGTACGCACCGGCGTACCGCCGTGCTCGGTGATGATCTCAGGGACGGCGCGCGAGGTGATCAAGTTGTGGATCACGGTCCCACCGGGGTGTCGGGCCAGCTCCCGGACCGCGACCAGGGCAGTGACCGCAGAGGGTGAGACCGGCGCGCCCCGCTCGTCGATGACGAAGCAGCGATCAGCGTCACCGTCGAAGGCGAGGCCGATGTCGGCGTGCTCGGCCACGACGCGGGCCTGCAGGTCGACCAGGTTGGCCGGCTCGAGCGGGTTGGCCTCGTGGTTGGGAAAGCTGCCGTCCAGCTCGAAGTACATCGGGACGAGGTCGACCGGCAACCCGGCGAGGACCGTCGGGACGGTGTGCCCACCCATGCCGTTGCCGGCGTCGACGACCACCCGCAGCCGGCGGTTGCCGCTGATGTCCACCAGGCTGCGCAGGTGCTCGGCGTAGGCCGGGAGCACGTCCTGCCGGGTCACGACGCCGGGCGCATCCTCGACCGGCGCAGGGCCACCTTTCTGGGCCAGGTCGCGGATCTCCACGAGGCCGGTGTCCTGCCCGACAGGCCGGGCGCCGGAGCGACAGAGCTTGATGCCGTTGTACGCCGCCGGGTTGTGGCTGGCCGTGAACATCGCCCCCGGCAGGTCGAGGCTGCCGCTCGCGAAGTAGAGCTCGTCGGTGGAGGCCAGGCCGATCTCGACGACGTCGACCCCCTGGGAGGTGGCACCGGCCGCGAAGGCCGCCACCAGCTCGGGCGACGAAGGACGCATGTCGTGGCCGATGACGATGCGTCGCGGGCTGCCGCTCTGGTCGTTACCGTCGAACACGACGTGCACGAACGACGCCCCCAGAGCCTGGGCCACCTGGGTGTCGAGCTGGTCGGGGACGAGGCCGCGGACGTCGTAGGCCTTGACGAAGGTCGAGAGGTCCTGACGCAAAGGTTCGAGCGGTTCGGGCACCCGCGGAGCCTACCGGCGGGCGGGGCGTGACTCAGACCTTGCGGGTGCGGTCCAGGACGTTGGTGACGGGCAGCGCGGCAGTGCCGCCGGCCTCGGTCCAGGCGCGATGCTCACAACGGTGACAGGAGACGAACTCGACCGGCGAGCCGTCGGTGAGGTTCATGGCGATGCGGGTAATGCGCTCACTCCCGCAGGCCTGGCAGCAGGAACCGTCTCGGGCCCCCGGCTGGGTGAGCGACCCGAGCGGGACGGCGACGGGGGCGGGGCGGCTGGCGGTGCTCGTGCGGGCCATGGCGGTCTGCTCTCTCTGCAAGCGTTCTTCATCCGGGGCGACAGCAATGCATCGGCATCCCGGCTGAACACCTTGAATAAGCGGCGTTTCTATGACAAAAGGGGCAATCAGGTAAGCACCCGAGTGGGGCATGTGCGGCGGATCCGACCAGCAGGCTCAGTCGCTCAGTCGCTCATTCCGGTCAGTCCGGTCAGTCCGGCGAGCGCAGCATCCGCAGGTGGCCGCGACGCCCGACCTCCACCGGTTCGCGCATCGGCTCCGGCGCGGGCCGGGCGGCTTCGCGCACAGCATCGGCCAGGGCCTCGAGGTCATCGGTGGTGGGCCCGACCTGGGCAGGGTCCGGGGCCAGCCGCAGGACCTCCCAGCCGCGGGGCGCCGTCAGGCGCTCGGAGTGCGCCGCGCAGAGGTCGTAGCAGTGCGGCTCCGCATAGGTCGCCAGCGGCCCGAGGACTGCGGTGGAGTCCGCGTAGACGTAGGTGAGGGTCGCCACAGCCGGACGTCCGCACGCAATGCGGGAGCAGCGACGGACAGGGCTCACGGTGCGAACCGTACCGAGGCGCGCGGGGCGCGGCCCGCATTGGCTGCTCCGGGACTCCGGCGCGTCTCCTCCCTAGGGTGGACGCGGTGAGCGTCCCTAGGGTGGAGCGGTGAGCGCTGGACCTGACGAGCCCGCCCGACGGGACCGGCACGGCCGCGGCCTTCGCGGTGTCCTGCTGCCCCCGGGGCTGCCGGCTGCACGCACCCGGGCGCAGGCCTTCGAGGACATGGTGCTCGACGTCGCGGCGGACGTGGCCCGGGACTGGGCCGACCAGCTGCGCGACGTGCTTATCGCGGTGGAGGAGCTGCCACCCGCCGGAACGGTCGACGAGGTGCCGCTGGCCAGGGCCGAACCGGCTCGACCCGGGCATCCCGCCCGGGTGGTGGTGCACCGGCGTCCGGTCGAGGCCCGTGCCCGGGGCCTGCGGGCCCGGGAGGACCTGGTGCACGACGTCGTCGTCGAGGCAGTCGCGGAGCTGCTCGGTCTGCCGCCCGAGGCCATCGACCCGGAATGACGGCCCCACCCGGACGAGTCAGCGGGTCGGCAGCAACCCGGTCGACAGGTCGGCCAGCACTCCCGGCACGCGCACGGTGAACCGGCCTGGCGGCACGGGCTCGATGCTGAGGAACGGCCCCTTGGCCTCGGCCTCGGACACCGCCCGGACAGCGAGGACAGGCCCCGACCCGGCCAGAGGTACAACGGTCAGTGCCACATCTGCACCGGCCCCGAATCGCGCGAGCGGGACCACCAGCTGGCTGTCGCCGGGCACCTGGACATCCTGCGGTGCGCCGGTGACCGGGGGGAGCGGGGTGAGCCGCACGGTCGCGGCCGTGCTGCTGGTGGTCGTGAGCAGCAGCGTGCTCACCACACCGCTGGGTGCCTGCACGGCAAGGACGACGCCCGCGGCCGCGGGGGTCAGCACGCTCCCGGCGGCGGCGTAGGCCAGGTCGGCGAGCTGACCCGCCGTCCCCGCGGCGCGCACCAGCACCCCGGCCGTGATCGGCACGTCGGAGTCCAGCGAGACAGCGACGGGAGCACCGGCGGTCGCCGCGGCGATGTCGACGTCGGTGACCGAGCCGGCCGGCACCTCGACCACGTCGAGACCACCGGAGGGCGCGAAGGATCCCGACGCGCTGACCAGCCGGACCTTCACGATGCCATCGCGCTGGCCGGGGTTGAGCACCTGGAGACGGCGAGCACCCGGGCCACCGGTCACTCCGGCAACTGTCTGCCGCAGGGCAGGGGCCGCGGCCACCGGGAGCCAGTCAGAGCCGAGCGGGGTCAAGCCGTCGATCTGCTGGTCTCGAATCGCGGCAGCGACCTGTCCGCTGCGGGCGTGCACGTGCACACCGAAGACCGGGGTCCCCGGCGACAGAGCGTCCAGCAGGCGCACCTCCTGGCGACCGGCCGCGACCGCTATGCCGCGTCCGGAGGGGGCCGCGATGCGCCCGTCGGGCCCGTAGAGCTCGATGTCGACCACTGCCGGCGCAGACGCGGGGTTGGTGAGGTAGACCCGGTCGCGCTGCCCGACGACTGCTCCCCCACCGACGAACCAGCTGTCGGCGCTGGGTGTCGCGCACACCGTGCCCGCCAACCCGCGCAACGCCTCTGTCGTGCTGCGGGTCAGCTGGTCGGCGCGCAGCCCGGGGGCGGCAGCGCCTGTGCCGCGCGCCACGACCGGGGCGTCGCCGGCTCCGGTGATCAGCGACCCGGCGGCGTGCGGCGCCACGTCGAGCTGGCTGACGGCCTGCGGCCCGAGACCGGTGACGGCCACGCCGCCGGAGGAGGATGACGCGCCGATCGAGGACGCGTGGGTCGAACCACCTGCGACTGCTCCCGGCGCCGCCACCCGCACGGTGGTGGTCGTGCCGGCGCCGGCCACCGGGTCCGGGCAGGCGGCGTCGGCCCGAGCAACGTCGACCACCGCCGCGACCGACCGACGCGCCAGGTGCGCACCGCCGGCCGAGCGTGTCATGCCGACAGTCAGGTCCCCGATGACACCGAGGGCGAACAGCAGCGCGAGAACGATGACGAGCGCAGCCGCGGGACGGCGGATGGACCCATTCCCCTTCACGTCGACTCCCCCGCGCCGGGGTCGGCGTCGCCCTCAGCGTCGATAGAACCACGCAGCGGTGGCAGGGCCAGCAGCAGCACGAGCAGCACCGCGCCCAGCTGCACCCAGAGCAGCAGGGGCCGGTCCCCGGCGTCGTACCGGACCTGCACCGTGCCACCGCCGGCGGGCAGCACGAACGCCTGGGACCAGCCGGCATAGCGACGCGGCTCCAGGGCGTGCCCGTCGAGGGTCGCCCGCCAGCCGCTGTCGCGGGCATCGGCGAGCACCAGGAGCCGCCCGGCTGGGCCCGCGGGCACCCGAGCCGTCGCGGACACCGGGCCGGCGGGCAGGACCTGCGTGGGCGGCGGCCCGCCATCAGGCGCAACCACGGGCGCGCCGGGCGGGAGCACCCGCAGCCGGGCGACCGGGTGCGCGATCTGCCAGAGCACACTTCCGCCCTGGCTGCTGACGCGCTCGACACCGGGTACGCCGTCGAGGGTGCGGACCAGCGCCGTCGGCAGCGGGACCGTACGTCGCCCGGCGGGGTGACGCGGTGAGAGCAGGACGAACCGCACGCCGAAGGGCACCAGCCGGGCGGCCGCATCTCCTCCTCGGCCGGAGGTCAGGTCAGCCACGGCATCGTCCAGCCCGGGCAGCGAGGCCACCGGTCGGCTCACCTCGGCGTCGCCGGTGCGCGGACCGGTCGCGCGCAACAGGGTGTAGCTCATCGTGCCGTCGACCCGGGGCCGCAGCACCAGCGTCCGGGGGCGGCCCGGGTGGTCGGCGGCAGCCGCCAGGAACGCAGGCAGCAGGGTGGGGCTGCGGCGGGCCAGCGGGTCGCCCGCAGTGCCGGCCACCCACCAGACCGCGCCCAGTGCAGGACCGATCACGGCGAGCACCAGCACGGCGATCGCAGCCGGCTGCCGCCAGCCGAAGCTCGAGCGCACGACCCGCCCGCGGGCGCCGGCGGCGCCGGTAGCGGCAGCAACCAGCAACCCTGCTCCGGCGACCAGCGACAGCATGCCCGGCCACACCCTTGCAGGCGCGATCAGTGTGGGGGTCTGCACCGACAACCGGCTCAGTACCACGACCCCCACCAGCGCCACGAGCGCCAGCGCCCAGCCGGCCAGCACCGCGCGCCGCCGGTCCGGGCGCACGAGGGCAGCCAGCGCCGCGGCCAGCAGACCCATGCCCAGCACCAGTGGCGGCAAGCCGGGACCGCCCGGGTGCAGCATCAGCAGGTCGAGACCGTCGAGTCGTCTGCTGGCCAACCCCGGTCCGGGGGCACCGGCCTCGAGCAGCAGCCGCCGAGGGTCGGCCACCAGCGCCAGCACCCACGGCAGCAGCAGCACGAGCGGGGTGACAGCACCGCCACGGCGCGGCCCCAGTGGTGCCGCAGGACACCCAGCCCGCGCACCCGGTCGGTCGTACGCCGCTCGGCGAGCTCGGCCGCCATCGCCAGCCCCACCGCGACGCCACCAGCCACTGCCCAGGCGAGGGGCACGAAGGACGCGGCGATCGCGACCAGGAGGGCGGCCCACCACGCCGAGCGCCACTGCCGGGCGTCGCTGTCGACCGCCGTCAGCTCTCCCTCCGGCTCGTCGCCGGGCGCTCGATCGGCAAACACCTCGGCGAGGCGCAACAGCGGACGCCGCGGCACCCGCAGCCCGAAGGCGCGCGCCAGCGACAGCCCGACCAGGGGCAGCAGGAGAGCCACCACCACTGTGCCGACCCGCCCGGCTGCGACGGCTCCCAGCAACGGCGGCAGCAGCGCATAGGTCGCCGCCGCCCAGACCCGCACCAGCCGCGGCCGGACCAGCGGCCGCAGCCCGACGTAGGCAGACAGCCCCGCCAGTGGGACCGCTCCCAGGAGCAGCACGTGGATGCCGCGGCCGGCATCGCCGGACGCGAAGCCGAGCAGGGCCAGCACCGCGAGGTACGGCGAGGCGCCGGTGTGGGTGCCCACCCCGACGGGGTGCCAGGCGGCGAGATAGGACTGCCAGAGGCTGGCGACGCTGCCGGGAGCCGGCAGCAGGGCGCCGCCGGTGAGACGTCCGGACCCGACGAGCCGACGGTCGGCGAGCAGGGCGAGGGCGAGCAACCCGAGCAGGAGCAGCACCGGCGGGCGCATCAGCACCCGCTGCAGCAGTCGGCCACGGGTCGACGGCAGCTCCTCGGCGTCCTCCGCACCGGGGCCGGTCTCGATGGCTCGCGGGGCAGCCCGGTGCCGACCTCCCAGGGCCTGACCGGCGGCGGTGCCGAAGTACAGGCTGGCGGTCTCCAACCCGTGCCGGACGGCCGCTCCGCGCGGGGCCAGCAGCGGCTGGGCAGCCCGCGGCGAGAGTCGTCGGGTGGCCCGGCGGGCCCGCCGGGCGCGCAGCACCCGGTCCGGTCGCCCGACCACCGACACCAACGCCCACGCCTCGTCGGCCGCGTCCCTGGGCCGCTTGCCGAGCAGCAGGCCGAGACTGCGCACCAGCCCGGCGAGCACCAGCCACGGCAGCGTGGCGAGCGCCGAGAGCGCCGGCAGGTTGGTGAGGAGCACCCAGAGGGCGTGCCGCCGGTCGAGCAGGTGAGCGCTGGCCCCGCCGACGTGAATCGGTCTCCGACGGTGGCTGCCGGCCTCGGCGTGATGGAGGACGGCGTCGGTCACGACGACCACCCGGTGCCCCGCGAGGGTGGCCCGCCAGCCGAGGTCGACGTCGTCACGCAGCAGCGGCAGGCGAGCGTCCAGGCCGCCCAGCTCGTGCCAGACCTGGCGGCGCACCAGCAGGCCGGCAGTGCCCACGGCAAGCACCCGGCGGACGCCGTCGTGCTGTCCCTGATCGTGCTCGCGGCGTTCGAGCCCGGTGTGCCGCCGGCCGCTGCGGGAGATGCTGACGCCGACTTCGAGCAGCAGCCGCCGGTCGACGAGACCGAGCACCTTGGGGCCGGCGATGCCGATCTCGGGGTCGGCCTCGGCGGCGGCGATCAGCGCGGCCAGCGCCCCGGGGTCTGGCGCACAGTCGTCGTGCAGCAGCCAGACCCAGCCGTCCGGGCGGGTCGCGGCGGGCAGCTCCAGCGCAGCAGCGACGGCCGACCCGAAGCCGGTGCGCTCGGGCAGAGACACCACCTGCTCGGCACCCAGCCACGCGGTGAGCAGGCTCCGGGTGCTCGGCGCCGCGGGGCCGCTGGTGTCGGCAGCGACGATGACCTCGGGACGGCGGGTCTGGGCCATCAGCGCGCCCTGCAGTCCAGGAAGCCACCGGGCGCCGTGGTGACCGACGACCACCGCGACGACGGCGACCGTGGCCACCGTGGCGGTCGTGGCGGTCGTAGCGGGCTGGGGGTCGGTCTCGGCGTCGGTCATGCGGTCGCCAACCCTATGCCGAGGGCGGCCCCGCCCTGCTCCGCCGTCGCCGGTCGTCGCAGCTCAGACGGCGCTCTTCTTGAGGCGGCGTCGCTCGCGCTCGGACAGCCCGCCCCAGATGCCGAAGCGCTCGTCCTTGCCCAATGCGTACTCCAGGCACTCGACGCGCACGTCGCAGCCGAGGCACACCTTCTTGGCCTCGCGGGTGGAGCCACCCTTCTCAGGGAAGAAGGCTTCCGGGTCGGTCTGTGCGCAGAGCGCACGGTCCTGCCACCCGTTGTCTTCCTCCGGCTCGTCGATGAGCGGATAGACCTCGCCCATGGTGTTGCCTCCCTCGACCCGTGGTGGGCACCGGCGCGCTGGACGCCGGTTGCCGAATCACACTGGTGGAATTACACGCGCGTCGTTGCCGGTCCGTCAAGCCGGTCGGTGATATTTAGCCGAACAGAGGACCACCCATCGGCGAGTCGTGGGGCACCGGACAGACTGAGGCCCATGCGCGTCGTCGTCCCAGCCGGTGGCATCGGGGGAGCCCGTTTCCTGCGTGGTCTGCTCGCGGCGGCCCGCGACGAGGGCGGTGAGCCCCTGGAGATCACGGTCATCGGCAACACCGGCGACGACATCACACTGTTCGGTCTGCGGGTCTGCCCCGACCTCGACACGGTCATGTACACCCTCGGTGGCGGCATCCACGAGGAGCAGGGCTGGGGGCGGGACGACGAGACCTTCTCGGTGCGCGAGGAGCTGGCGGCGTACGGCGTGGGGCCGGGGTGGTTCGGTCTGGGTGACCGTGACATCGCCACCCATGTGGTGCGCACCCAGATGCTCGACGCGGGCTACCCGCTCAGCCAGGTGACCGAGGCGCTCTGCCGGCGGTGGGGGCTGCCGGAGCTCGGGGTGACGCTGCTGCCGATGAGCGACGACCGCATCGAGACCCATGTGGTGGTCGACGACCCCGACGCGGGTCAGGGGAGCTCGGCCCGCAAGGCGATTCACTTCCAGGAGTACTGGGTGCGGTTGCACGCCGAGCCGGTCGCGCACGAGATCGTGGCGGTCGGTGCTGAGTCGTCGCGGCCCGGACCCGGTGTGGTGGAGGCGCTGGCGGCGGCCGATGTCGTGCTGCTGCCGCCGTCCAACCCCGTGGTCAGCATCGGCACCGTGCTCGCGGTGCCTGGGCTGCGGGAGGCGCTGCAGGCGACGCGCGCTCCGGTGGTCGGACTCTCGCCGATCATCGGCGACGCACCGGTGCGCGGCATGGCCGACAAGGTGCTGGCGGCCATCGGGGTCGAGACCTCGGCAGCCGCGGTGGCGCTCCACTACGGCGCGCGGCGGGACGGCGGACTGCTGGACGGCTGGCTGGTGCACACCTCCGACGCCGATGTCGTGCCGGCGCTCGCGTCCGCCGGGATCGCCTGCCGGGCGGTGCCGCTGCTGATGCCCGACGTCGCTGGCGCCGCGGGCATGGCGCGTTCGGCGCTGGACCTGGCTGCGGAGCTGGCGTCCCGGTGAGCGGGTCGCTGCTGGTCTGGGCGCCGGACGGGGTGCCCGAGGTCTCCCCCGGCGACGACCTGGCAGAGCTGCTGGTGACGGCACTGGCGGCCGAGGACTTCGGGTTGCTCGACGGCGACGTGGTGCTGGTGACCTCCAAGGTGGTGTCCAAGGCCGAGGGCCGCGCACTGCAGGTCGACCGCGAGGAGGCGATCGCGGCCGAGACGGTGCGGGTGGTGGCGCGTCGCGGGGCGATGAGCATCGTCGAGACCCGGCACGGACTGGTGCTGGCAGCCGCCGGGGTCGACGCGAGTGGCACCGCGCCCGGGACCGTGCTGCTGCTGCCGGTCCAGCCCGACACCTCGGCCCGGGTGCTGCGGGCCCGGCTGCTGGCGCTGACCGGTGCCGACGTGGCAGTGGTGCTCACCGACACCATGGGCCGAGCCTGGCGCGCCGGCCAGATCGACCAGGCCATCGGGGTGGCCGGCCTGGCGCCGGTCGACGACCTCCGTGGCCGCGACGACGGCCACGGCAACGAGCTCACCGCCACGGTGACGGCCGTGGCCGACGAGGTCGCCTCGGCCGCTGACCTGGTGAAGGGCAAGCTCGGGCGCCGCCCCTTCGCCGTCGTACGCGGTCTGGCTCATCGCACCACCCGGGAGGACGGCCCCGGTGCCGCGTCGCTGGTGCGTCCGGCGGCCGACGACCTGTTCCGCCTCGGCGCGCACGACGTCCTGCCGGCGCGGCGCACGGTGCGTGAGTTCACCGACGCGCCCGTCGACCCGGCGGCGTTGCGGCGGGCCGTCGCGGCGGCGCTCACCGCGCCCGCTCCGCACCACACGGTGCCGTGGCGGTTCGTGCTCGTCGACGACCCGCACCGGCGCCGGGCGCTGCTCGACGCGATGCTGGCCGCGTGGGTGTCAGACCTACGGCGGGACGGTTTCACCGACGCTCAGGTCGAGCGGCGCACCCGACGAGGCGACGTGCTGCGCGGCGCGGCCACCATCGTCATCCCGTGCCTGGTCACCGGCGGGATGCACACCTACCCCGACGAACGCAGATCGGCCGCCGAGCGCGAGCTCTTCCTCGTCGCGATGGGCGCGGGGGTCGAGAACCTGTTGGTGGCATTGGCGATCGAGGACCTCGGGTCGGCGTGGGTGAGTAGCACGATGTTCTGCCGCGACGTCGTCCGCCGCGAGCTGGAGCTGCCCGCGGACTGGGAGCCGATGGGTGCAGTGGCAGTCGGTCACCCTCGTCGGCCCGCCCCGTCGCGATCCCCGCGCGAGGTCGACGACTTCTTGGTGCAGCGCTGACGGTCAGATGCCGCGGTAGTCGCGGCCGGCGAAGCGTGGCCCGCGGCGTGGCGGGGCGATGCCGGCAAGCTCGATCATGCGCACCGCGCGATAGCGGTGACCGCGGTAGGGCTCGAGCAGCTCGAGCATCGCGTCGTCGTCGACCTTCTCCCCCACCAGCGCCCAGCCGACGCGAGACGCGAGGTGGAAGTCGCCGACCGACACCGCATCGGCATCGCCCAGGGCTCGCTGGCCCACCTCGGCCGCGGTCCAGAGCCCGATGCCGGGCAAGGTCTGCAAGGCAACCGCCGCCTCGGCCGGTGGGCGCTGCACCAGCGCCTCCAACCGGCCGGCGCGGGCGGCTGCGCCGACCGCCGTACGCGACCGGGACTGGTCGACCCCGGCGAGGTGCCAGTCCCAGGACGGCACCTTCGCCCAGGTCGGGCCGTCCGGGGCGACCATCAACCCCGCGGGCAGGACGTCGCCAGGGCCGGGCGCGGGCTCGCCGTAGTGCCGGACCAGCCACCGCCAGGAGGCCCACGCCTCACGGCCGGTGACCTTCTGCTCGAGCACCGCGGGGACGAGCGCCTCGATCAGCCGGCAGGATCGCGGCACCCGCCAGCCCTGACTGCGCCGCCAGCCCTCGCGAACGACGTCGTGCACGGGGGTGAAACCGGCGGGGTCGTCGCTGTCCCCGAGCAGGTCGGGCAGCTCGTCCAGCGACCGTGGCGCCCCGGGACCCCAGGCGCGAGCGACGACCTCCGCGTCGCCCGCTCGCACCGCGAGGTGCATGGTGGCCGGCCCCTCGGGGGTGCGGGTCGTGCGCCAGAGGCCGGCGCCCGCCGGCCGTCCGGTGGCGTCGGGCCGGGGCCGCGCGCCGTCATAGCGGAAGGTCGGGTCGGAGCCGCCGCGCCGCATGGGACCCAACGTGGCCGCCAGGTCGACCGGCCGACCCGGGCGCCAGGTGCGCACCACGGGCTCGCTCTCGGACACGACGCGCAGTCTCTCTCAGGTTCAGTCGCTAGAGTCGGCGGTCCCAGCTCGCACACCTCGAAGGACAGACGACGCTCGTGGCGAACAAGCCCAAGACCCAGACCAAGGCGCAGGAGCGCGACCGCCGCGGCAGGGTCGAGGCCATGCGCAAGGCCGAGGCGGCCAAGGAGCGTCGCAAGAGCCAGCTGTTCTACGGGATCGTCGTCCTCGTGGCGATCGCACTGATTGCGGCGGTTGCTGTCCCCACCTATCTCAAGAAGCGCAACGACCCGGCAAACAAGGCGTTGTCGTCGTTCGGGGTCTCCGCCGCGGCAGCCAGCTGCAGCGCGCCGGCGACGTCGAAGGACACCAACACCGCGGCCCTTCGCACCCACGTGGCGGACGGGACAGTAGAGAAGTACAAGACGATCCCGCCGTCCTACGGACCGCACTGGAACCCCGGCGTCGTGTCGCCGAAAGCCTTCTATACCAAGGCGAACCGGCCGCCGATGGAGCGACTCGTGCACACCCAGGAGCACGGCTACACCGATATCTGGTACGACGCCACGGTGACCGGCAAGCAGCTCTCGGCACTGAAGGACCTCGCGGTGTCGGCGCGCAAGAACAAGGCCACCGCCGGCAAGGTCATCGTGTCGGCGTGGGACCCGGCCTACGGCGCCTTCCCGGCGGGCAAGCACATCGCGATGGCGCACTGGGGATCCAAGAACAGCGTGACCCAGATGTGTGGTCAGGTCAGCGGCGCGGCTGTCAAGACCTTCGTCGAGGCCAACCCGGCGAGCTCCTCCCCGGAGCCCGGCGGCTACTGAGTCGGCGGCTCGTCGGGGCTGAACCGCAGCGTGTATGGCGCCAGCCGCGCGTCACACCAGACCCGCGCGCCGGGGGCAAGCTCGTTGCCCTCGGCGACTTCCGCGCCGTCACCGACCACGGTGCCGGCGATGTGCACCCCCGCGCCGAGAGTGGCCCTGCGGCCCACCACCGAGTCGACGACCACGGCACCTGCGCCGACGACCGCGCCGTCGAGCACGACGCTGCCCGTGACCGTGGCCCCGGCACCGACCCGCGCCCCGGCACCGACCACCGTGCCGCCGGAGAGCACCGCCGAGCTCTCGACGGACGACCCGGGAAGGGTCAGGCACTCGCCCGCGGCACCGGGCAGCGCCGGCGAGTCGAGAACACCGAGCACGAGGTCGCACGACCCGCGCACGTAAGCCGCCGGGGTGCCGAGGTCGAGCCAGTACGCCGGGTCGACGTGACCGAGCACCAACGCGCCCGAGGCCACCAGCGCAGGAAAGGTCTCGCGCTCGACCGACACCGGGCGACCCGCGGGGATGGCATCGATGACGTCACGGCGGAAGACATAGCAGCCGGCGTTGATGCGGTTCGTGACCGGGTCGGGCGTCTTCTCCAGGAAGGCTGTCACCCGGCCGTCGTCGTCGGTGGGGACGCAGCCGAAGGCCCGCGGGTCCTCGACCTCGGTCAGGTGCAGGGTCACTACGGCGCCGGACGACTGATGCGCCTCGACCTGGGCTGCCAGGTCGTGGCCGGAGAGGATGTCGCCGTTGAGGATCACCACCGGATCGGCCGGCCCGCTCTCGAGGTGGTCGAGCACGTTGCGGATGGCGCCGCCGGTGCCCATCGGCACGTCCTCGGTGACGTAGTCGACCCGAAGGCCCAGCTGCGACCCGTCGCCGATGCCGTCGCGGAAGACCTCCGGGCGGTACGACGTGGCGAGCACGACGTGGTCGATACCGGCAGCGCGCGCCCGGGACAGCACGTGGTGGAGGAACGGCACCCCTGCGGTAGGCAGCATCGGCTTGGGGGTGTTGACGGTGAGCGGACGCAGGCGGGTACCCCTGCCGCCGACCAGCAGGACGGCTTCGGTCATGGCGACGAGTCTGTCAGCCGACCCGGTCGACGGCTCCGGCCGCTCGGGCATAGGAAGCGAGGTGCGCCGCTGCCGACGCCTCCCAGGTGAACTCACGGGCCCGCTCGACACCCAGGGCCGACAACCGCTCGCGCCGCGGCTGGTCCTCGACCAGCGACCGTAGCGCGACCGCGATGCTCTCGGCATCGGGCTCGGTGTAGGCGACGGCGTCACCGCCAACCTCGGGCAGGGAGAGCCGACGGGCTGTGAGGACGGCGGCACCGCAGGCCATCGCCTCGAGCAGCGGCAGGCCGAAGCCCTCGGCCCGGCTCGGGTAGGCCACGACCGTCGCGCCCCCGAGCAGACCGGGCAGGTCGGCCGGGCGCATGAAGCCGGTGCGCACGACCTTGAGCCCCTCGGGCACCTCCGCCACGGCCTGGTCGACCCCGTCGTCCCAGCCGCTGCTGCCGGCGAGCACGAGGGCCGGCGGCTCGGCCATGTCCTGCACCGCGCTCACCCAGCCGCGGACGAGGTCGGGGACGTTCTTGCGGCGCTCGAGCACCCCGAGGAACGCGACGTACGGCTTGCCGTGCAGGCCGAGCCGGTCGCTGACCCGCCGGGTCTCGACCTCGGTCGGCGGCCGGAAGGTGGCCATGTCGACGCCGTGCGGTGCGACGTCGATGCGATCGTGGTCGGCGTCGAGGAGCCGCACGAGCTCGTCCCGCGTCGACCGCGACGGGACGACGACGCGGGTGGCCCGGCGTACGGCGGTGCGGGTCGCCGACCGGTAGAACCCGGTCTTGAGCGCACTGTGCAGCTCGGGCTCGGAGAAGTAGGTCGCATCGTGCACGGTCACCACCGTCGACATGGGAGCGTGCAGCGGCATCGTGTAGTAGGGCGAGTGGATGACCTCGGCCTCGACCTGCTGGGCGATCAGTGGCAGGCCGGTCTGCTCCCAGGCGAGCCGCGCCGGTCGGTGCGCCACAGCCGATGGGCCGGGGATGATCTCGACCGAGGACGCCCCGCCGGTGAGCAGCGTGAAGCGTTGCGCGTCGGAACGCTGACAGACGACCACGAGGTCGCGACCGGCCGCGGCGAGAGCAGCGACGAGCCCGTCGACGTACCTCCCGACCCCCCCGCGGTCTGCAGGCACCGCGGTTGCGTCGAGGAGCACCTTGGGTGCTCCCGACGACTCTGTTGACACTGGCGACATCACTCCTTCTGCGACGACCGTCCCCTGCGTGGCAGCCTACGCCGCGCTGCCGGGCAGCGCGGGGCAGACCCGAGCAGCGGGTCGACCGGATCGTGGTCGTGTCAGCCGAGGAAGGTGCTCGTGGTCGTTGCGCCCGAGGCGGGGTCTGGTCTGATCGAGACCCGCGCGACGAAGCTGCGACCCCGAACCACCGTCGGAGTGCTGTCGTGGTCGCCGTCCCAGTCGCCGACGACATGTCGGTCCCGGCCCGGCGATCTGCCTGCGGGAAGGCCATAGGACAGGGCCACCCGCGGGCCTAGTGCATGTCCGGTGCCGAGGCCGCGCAGCACCCAGGTGGTGCCGCGGGCGACGCCCACGCCGGTGCGAGCCGCGCCGTCCCACGACCCGACGACCGGGACGTCACCGGTGCGGCCGAAGCGGAAGCTGCGCTGGGCGTGACCGCCGGACAGGGTGCGGCGCAACAGCCAGGTCAGACCGCGACTGCGACTGGGACCTGCGCTGCGCACGACACCCAGGCCGAGGCTGGTGCCGGTCCAGGACCCGATCACCGGACGGTCGCCGGCCCGGCCGAAGCGCACCGTCGTCGTGGGTGCGCCGCCGGTGAGGCCGGCGCGCAGCAGCCACGTGCCGGCGCGGAACACCCCGAGGTCGCTGCGCCCGTCGTGGTCCCAGTCGCCGACGACGGCGATGTCACCGGGCCGGCCGTAGGCGAACCTCTTGGTCCACGGACCGCTCGGGCCGGTCATCGACAGCGCGACCTGCCCGTCGCGGAACCACCCCGGCTCCTGCCGGCCGTCGCCGTCCCAGTCACCGACCAGGGGCTGCGCGGAGGGTCCGCCGGTATGCCGCACCGCGGTGGTGAACCCCGGAGAGCTCAGACCGAGCGCTTCCTTGACGTCCCACCCGTCGACGTACGTCGTGAGGAGACGGCCGGCACGCAGCCCGGTGATGCGCACGCCGGTGACGCGTTCGGCCGAGCCGCGCGGCGGCACCGAGATGCTGCTGATCGAGGCGAAGCCGAGGCGCCGGGCCAGCGTCGACCAGGTGAACCCGACCGCCCACGAGCGCTTGCCGGCCGGGTTGGAGGAGGCGGCGTCCCACGCGGAGTCATCGACCGGGCGCAGGAACGGGGCCTCGACGCCCCAGACGTAGCGCTCGTCCTCGCTGTAGCCGCCGGTGGAGGAGGAGTAGAACGCGTCGATCATGGTGCCGGTCGTGGTGGCGGCGATGACCTGTCCGGCGGTGGCGTCGACCGCAGCACGCCAGGCCGCGCCCCAGGCGCCGCCCGGTCCCTCTGACTCCTTGGCCCAGCCGGTCCAGTTCTGGTCGGCGGGGGTCGGCATGAGGATGCGACCGGCCCGCTTGGCGGCGTACGTCCGGGCCGCGATGGCCTGCGCCTGAAGGGCAGCGGCGGGGAAGGAGGAGGGGACCTCGGCGAGGCCCCAGAGGTACTTCTCCATCGCCGGGCCCTCGGGGGTGGAGTCGATCTGCTGCACCGCGTCGATCAGTCCACCGTCGATGGTGAGCGCGGTCCAGTCCCAACGGGTGGAGCGTTCGAGGTAGATCGAGGAGCCCTGCCAGGTCGTGAGGTGGGCGACCGAGCCGCCCTCCTGCAGTCGCAGCGGTGCGGCCGCCGAGCCGCCGGTCCACAGCGCGAGCTTCGGGCTCACGCCGAGGTCGTAGAGCACGAATGCGTTGTGGGTCGCGTCGTCGAGCCGCAGCTGCCAGCGGGCGCCCTGCGGCTGGACCGGCGGGCAGGGGGGCGGAGGAGTGGTGGGGGCAGGAGTCGTGGGGGCAGGAGTGGTGGGGGGTTCCGGGAGGCAGCCGGGCACCGTCCAGGTGAGGGCTCCGGCCACGGCGTCGATGTCGACCCGGTAGCCGTTGTCGAGCAGCCGCAGCAGGACCGAGGACGGCATCGGGCGGGGTACGACGGCCGTGCCGGTGTAGTAGCGGGTGAGGATGTCCTGCGCCGAGCAGCCGAGCCGGGCCGCACCTTCGGCGCCGTACTGGCTCATCCCGAGGCCATGACCCCAGCCACCGCCCTGGAAGACGACGTCGCCGCTCGCGGTCGCTCGCGGGATCGCCACGCCACCCGAGGCGGGACAGATCGCCGCGGCCGCCGGGCCGACGACGGGGCCGGCTGCGACCAGCGGCAGCAGCAGAGTGGCGGCGAGGGCGGCCATCAGCGGCGCGCGGACCGAACGCAGGGAGCTGGACGGCCGTGGGCGCACAGGGACCTCCTCCTCGGGACCATGCTCTGCCCCAAGGGCAGGCGGCGTGTGACGCAAGGGACTGATGGTACTGGTGGGACTGAATTGTCGTGCTGACCCGCCATCGACCTGCGGGTCCCCTTCCTTGACGTTTCACCTAAGGTTGTCGCCGATGCGCCTCCTGTTCTTCGGCACCTACGACGCTGGGGCGCACCCCCGGGTCGCGGTGCTCCGCGACGGCCTGCGGGCCCACGGCAGCACCGTCCTCGAGTGCAACGTGCCCATCGGGCTCTCGACCGCTGCGCGGGTGTCGATGCTGCGCGCGCCCTGGACGTTGCCGCGACTGGCGTGGCGACTGCTGCGTTGCTGGACGGAGCTGACGCTGCGGTCGCGTCGCTGGCGGACGCCGACCAGCTGGCCGGACGCCGTGGTGGTGGGCTACCTCGGGCACTTCGACGTGCTGCTGGCCCGACGGCTGTTCCCGCACGTCCCGATCGTGCTCGACCACCTGGTCGGGGCCTCTGACACCGCCGGCGATCGGGGCGTCAGCGGCGGTGTGCGCCAGCAGCTCTTGCGCCGACTCGATGCGACAGCACTGGGCAGCG
This sequence comes from Sporichthyaceae bacterium, assembly GCA_031365725.1. GTDB lineage: Bacteria > Actinomycetota > Actinomycetes > JACCUZ01 > JACCUZ01 > JANLYQ01. The sequence goes on from JANLYQ010000072.1 coordinate 19,885, forward strand.
CCGACATCGTCGTGGTGGACACCGCCGAACATCGCGCCGCATTGCAGCTGCCGCACCGGGCCCGCGCCGTCGTGGTGCCGGTCGGCGCGCCCGAGTCGTGGTTCGACGCCGGGGACGCGACCCGCACGACGACCTACGACGGTCCGCTCCAGGTGGTGTTCTTCGGGTTGTTCACTCCGCTGCAGGGAGCACCGGTCATCGGCGAGGCACTGGCGATGCTCACCGGCGTGACGACGACGATGATCGGCACCGGCCAGGACCTGGCGCGGACCCGTGAGCTCGCGGGCGACTCCCCTGACATCACCTGGCTGGACTGGGTCGAGGGCGAGGACCTGCCCTCGGTGGTCGCCGGGCACGACGTCTGCCTCGGCATCTTCGGCACCGGTCCGAAGGCGTTACGCGTGGTCCCCAACAAGGTGTTCCAGGGTGCTGCGGCCGGCTGCGCGATCGTGACCTCCGACACCGAGCCGCAGTCCCGCGCGCTGCGGCAGGCGGCGGTGCTCGTGCCCCCCGGCGACCCGGCCGCGCTGGCCGACGAGCTGCACGCCTTGGCTGCCGACCGGGACCGGCTCGCTGCCGCCCGCAGCGCCGCGCGCGACCTGGCCCGCGCGGCGTTCACCCCCACCGCCGTCACCGCACCGCTGCACGAACGCCTGCTCGCCGTCGTACCCCGGAGGCCTTGATGTCTGTCCCTCCCACGCCGTTGCCGCCGCTGAGTCCCAACGCCTGGCTGCGCTGGGAGGTGGTGTCGCGCATGCTGCCGCCCGGGCGGCTCGACGTGCTCGAGATGGGCTGCGGGCAGGGCGGTTTCGGTGCTCGGCTGGCCCGCGAGCACCGCTATCTCGGCGTCGAGCCGGACGGGGTGTCGAGCGCGGTCGCGCGGACCCGCATCGAGCCCAGCGGCGGCGAGGTGCGCCAAGGCGACCTGGCCGTGGTCGGCGCCGACGAGCTCTTCGACCTGGTCGTGGCGTTCGAGGTGATCGAGCACATCGAGCACGACGTCGAGGCGCTCACCGGCTGGGCTGCGCACCTGCGTCCGGGTGGCTGGCTACTGCTGTCGACCCCCGCGTGGCAGAAGCGGTTCGGGCCGGCGGACGAGGCGGTCGGGCACTTCCGCCGCTACGACCCGCCGGTGCTCGAGTCGCGGCTGCAGCAGGCCGGGCTGGTCGACGTCCAGCTGGTGCACGTCGGTGCGCCGTTGGGCTACGCGCTGGAAGCCGGGCGCAACGCGGTGCACCGGCGCCGGTTGGCCGCGGGCGGTTCCGCGCGGTCGGGGCACGACGCACCGGCGCCGTCGATGGCGCAGCGCTCCGATGCCAGTGGTCGCACGCTGCAGCCGGGCACGCCGTGGACGGCAACCGCTGCCCGGCTCGGGACCCTCCCGTTCCGCAAGCTGCAGCACGCGTTCCCGCGCTCCGGGCCGGGTCTGGTGGCGCGGGCTCGCAAGCCGGTCGCCTGAGGGGCGTTCCCTGCTACCTCTCGTGGTCCACTTCGGGGCGGGCGGAGCGCGGGAGCACCGGGAGCAGGGCGGCGCTCAAAGCCAGCAGGCCGTCGGTGAGCACGAGGACCGCGCGTGAGGTGAGAGCAACAGCTGTCGCCTCGGACGTGGACAGCACCGCCGCCAGCAGCGCGACCAGCACCGCCTCACGCACACCCACCCCCGCGGGCAGCACGACGAGCAACGGCCCCAGGGAGAAGGCGATGGCAAATCCGCCGATCGCGACCGGCAGCGCCGACACCGGGTCGGCTCCTAGCCCGACGGCGAGCAACCAGACGTGCCCGCCATAGACAGCCCAGAACGCCACCGCCCACGCGACTCCGCGGGCGATGTCCCGACCAGCCAGCGGCTCGTCAAGTCCGGGACGTCGGATGACCCGCAGCGCGGTGTTCAGCAACCGGTTGAGCACCGTCGGCACCAGCAGTGCCAGCAGCACCGGCAGGGCCAGCAGCCCGAACAGAACGACCCGGCCCTCGGCTCCCACCAGAGCCGGCAGCGCAGCAACGCCGACCAGGACCCCGACCAGCGTCGACAGCCCCAGGGTCAACAGGAAGGCGAGAGCCATCCGCTGCCGGGGCACCCCCAGCTCGCGACCCATCCGCATCTGCGCCACCACCGGCCAGACGGCACCGGGGAGGTACTTTCCCAGCTGGGTCACGAAGAACAGGCGGGCCGCCGGGAGCACCGACAGGCTCGACCCGAGCACCCGCAACGTCCCGCGCCACAAGAGAAAGCTCATGACCAGGCCGATCAGCGCCATAGCGAGCGCTCCGACCAGCACGAGTGGGCGCTGCCGACCGAGCTGGTCACCGACCTCCGACCACTGGCCGGCCAGCGACCACCCGAAGGCCGCAACGACGAGGACCACGAACACCGCCGACACCAGCGGGCGGCGCCACGACGAGCGGCCGGCGGGATCTTGCTCAGCCTCGACGTCGGAATCGCCGTCGGAGTCGTCCGGCGGGTCGGAGGAGACCACCGGGGCTAGACCTCCGAGCGCGACCGGACGATGAGGTCCGCCAGCAGCGCCAGGGCAGCCACCAGCATGCCGGTGATCAGGATCAGCACGGTGTTGACCGAGAACCGCACCGGGTGGACGACCAGGTCGTAGACCGCCTTGAGCATCCCCACCCCGATCAGCGTGAGCGCCGGGGGCATCAGGACCTTGAGCGGGTTGAAGTACATGACCATGCGCAGCACTTGCAGGATGTAGCGGTAGGCGTCCTTGGTGAAGTGGAACTTCGAGACACCGGAGCGCTTGGCATAGCTGATCGGCACGTAGCGGATGTCGTGCTGGTTGGACAGGAACGCCAGCGTGATGGTCGTGACGCAGGAGAAACCCGCCGGCAGCAGCCGCAGGTAGGGCAAGGACACCGTGCGGCGGAAGGCGCGCAGGCCGGAGTTGAGGTCGGGGATCGAGGAGTTGGACAGCTTCTCGGCGATCTTGCGGATGACCCATTTCGCCGGCACCCGCAACAGCTTGTGGGTGCCCTCTTCGCTGGTGCGCGCCCCGACGACCTGGTCGTATGTCGGGTCGTCGCGCAGCATCAGGACGAGCTCGGGGATGCGCTCGTTGGGGTAGGTCATGTCGGCGTCGGTCCACACCACGATCTCGCCGCGCGCCTCGAGGGTGCCGATGCGCCGGGCTGTGCCCGACCCGCCGTTGCGCCGGAACGGCATCAGGCGCATCGCGGGGAACCGCGGCAGCGCATCCTGCAGCAGCGCGAGGGTGTTGTCGGTCGAGGCGTCGTCGATGGCCAGCAGCTCATACGTCAGGCCGCTGGCGTCCATCGCCGCGCAGATCCGCTCGACCTCGGCGATGACGTGCTCGTGCTCGTTGAAGCACGGCAGCACGATCGTCACCAGGGGCGCAGTGGTGGCGGGGGCCGGTTGCTCGCTCATGTCCCGCCCAGCCTATCGGCGTACCGCGGTCAGCCCGGCGCTTGCTCAGCGGTAGTAGCCGACGACCTCGGCGACGAGGTCGGTCGAGGCAGGACCCCCGGCCAGCAGGATCCGCCCACGGGTGCCGACCGGCACCACCACCAGGTTGGCGCTCGACCGCCACCCCGGCACCAGGAGGTCGGGGTGCAACGGCTTGCGTTGGCCGCGCCCCCAGGCCGTGACGTAGGTCGAGCCGTAGGCGTTGCGCGCGGTGAGCTGGAGCACGACCGCCCGGGTGGCCCCCGGCACCGCGCGACCGCGGCCGGCCACCGTGACGGCAAGGGTGCCGCCGGCCGCGAGACGGCGACGCGGGACCCCGATGCCGTACCTCGTGTCGAGGACGCGGGTCGCGGCGCGCGCCTGGAACAACCGACCAGGTGTCACCTCAGGAGCGGCCCACCACCCGACCAGGTCGACGACGACGTGGGTGGCAGCGCCGTGGGCCGAGAGCGTGAAGGTGCCGTCCTGCAGCCGGGCCACCGCCCGGGTGCGCACCAGCGACCGCGGCGCGTAAGCCGTCGTCGCGTTGTCGCGGTCGCCGCTGGCTGACTGCACGGTCAGTGTCCCGGCACCGCTCGGCGCGGTGGTCGTGATGTTGAGCAGGGCGCCGGTCATCGAGGTCGAGGGGATGCCGGACAACGTCGGCACTCGCACCGACCGGTCGGTCCCCGGGACCACCATCCCGGCCGGGTCGTGCTGCGAGTCGTAGATGCGCAGCGCGCGCACCTGGTGGAAGCCCTGGCCCCCGGCGGTCGGGTAGTAGCCGACGACGTGCACGGTGAGCTCGTTGCTACCGGCGGCGTTGGAGATGCTGACGGCACCGTTCGCCCCGAGCGAGGTGACCGCGAGTCCGGACGTGGCGGTGCCGGCCGCGATGTCGACGGCTGCGGTGCTCGGTCGCCGGCCGCCGGCGGGCCACGCCGTGACGGCCGTGTCCGTGGTGGCGCAGCTCGACGCGATGCTCAGCGCCACGGCACCGATGCCGCTGCTCGGCAGCCGGCCCGCGCCGGGTACGACGATGGTGACCTGACCACCGGGGCCGAGCGGGAGAGCGCCCTCGGCGCGGGTGTCATAGACCTTGATCGGGTCGACGGGCACGAAGCCGGCCGCACCGGGCAACGCGACGGCGGCTGGGGTCGGCGGTCGCGTCGCGGTGGCCTGGACCGAGACTCGGCCGGTCCACGGCGCGACGCTGCCCAGGGCATCACCGCTGGTCAACGTGACGCTGTAGCCGCCAGGTCGCACGGGTCGCCCGGACGTGTCACGCAGGTCCCAGGCCGCGGCGATCGGTGCGGTCGGCGAGGCGGTCCCGGTCAGGGTGCGCACGAGGGTGCCGCGGCAGGAGTCGGTGACCTGCAGGGTCCAGGTCTGGTCGCTGGTGACCCGCGCCGTGGTGGTGATGGTGGCGCCGCTGCCGTAGGTCGCCGTCGCGGGGCTGGGCGAGGGGTCGAACATCGACGTGCCGAGATAGCTCGCGGTCAGGGCGCGGATCGTCGGGAGGGCGGCGTACAGGTTGTTGCCAGGACATGAGGTCTGCCCCGCGTCGCGGTGCGCGGCGATGGTGGCGAAGGTGACCTGCGTGCCCGATCGGTAGCGCGTGAACGAACCACCTTGGGATGTGAGCACCGTGCTGCCATTGGGGTCGCGGTGGTTGGCGGCGAGCTTCCACGCCATCAGCCGGGCGATGGCGTCGAGCATCTCCGGCGCGGGGACCGTCGTGTCGTAGTTGCCGATCGCCGACACCGCGAAGCTGTCGACGTTGAAACCACCGGTGTGCGCACCGATGACCGCGCGGTCGATGCCGCCGTAACGGCCCTCCCACAGTCGGCCGAAGCGGTCGACGAGGAAGTTGTAGCCGATGTCGGACCAACCGTTCCCTCTGACGTGGAAGGCGTAGATGCCGCGGATGATCTTCGGCACGTCGGCGTCGGTGTAGCCGTTGGTGCCGGCCGTGTGGTGGACGAAGCCTTCCTTGATCGTGGCGTTGTACGACGGTCCGCTTCTCCGCAGCGACTCGTCGGCGCCCCACTGGGAACGACTGAGGATCGTCGGCTGGCCGGCGGCCGCCTGGGCCTGCAGGGCGGGGCCGTGCGCGCCGGCGGGGTTCGCGCTGTCCGCACTCGAGGAGCCGGGGTCGACGAGGTCGAGCCGGAGGCCGGCAGGCAGGGCCGGGGTGGTGAGTGTGGTCGGGCCGGGAGTGGTCACGCGCACCCGCACCTGCACGCCGTCGGACCGGCCGACCCAGAGCGGCTCGGTGCCCGGCCGGGCGGAGCGCGCGTCCGGGCCGCTGGGCGGGTCGGCCGGGTCGAGTGCCGTCCACGCGCCCCAGCCGTGCCGGTCGTGGGTGCGCACGGTGATGGCGAGGCGGGCGGGTGCCTGTGCCGAGGTGCGCGGGGGCGCCCAGGTCACGCCGAGCATCGAGAAAGTCCCGACGTGCGGGCGGCTGACCAGCACGTCCGCGCCGATCGACAGGGCCGTGCTGCTGCGGGCGGCGCCGCGCACGGGGTGCGTCGCCACACCGTGCGGGGTCTGCTGCGTCGTCACCGGGTGAGCCACCTGCCGAGCCATCAGGGGCAGCGAGTGCACCTGGGCCGCTACCGGATGCGGCCTCGGGTGCGGGGCGCCCACCACAGGCAGCGCGACGACCGCGACCGGCAGCACGAGGCTGAGCAGGACGGCGGGAGCGCGGCGCATGGTCGAGGACCTTCACTGTCGGGTGCGGGCGGCATCGGGCTGGGCGGAGCGCGGGCAGGCGGTGTGCCCAGCGCAGGTGCCCCGCGGTCGGGAAGGACGGGGCTGATGTGGCTGTCGGGGCTGATGTGACGTTGCGGCAGACCAGTGTGCACCGGATCGACCAGCGGGGCCGGACCCTTGACCAGCGCGGCGTGTGCCGAGCGTGAACCTTTGCCGCACCGTGACGTTGCCGCGCTGCAGCAGGCGGCGGCCTGGTCACCCCACGTGGTCGACTCCGGGGACCCAGGTGGTTGCCAGGTGGAGTCCGTAGCCTGGCCGGATGCCTGACCTGCTGCTGACCACCCCACCGCAGCTGTTGGACGCGGCCCTGCGGCGGGACCCGGCCCGGCCGCTGATCACCTTCTACGACGACCGGTCCGGCGAACGGGTCGAGCTCTCGGTCGTGACCTTCGCCACCTGGGTGGCCAAGACCGCCAACCTGCTGCGCGACGACCTCGACCTGCGGCCCGGCGCCCGGGTCGTCATCGACCTGCCTCTGCACTGGCAGGCCGCGGTGTGGCTGCAGGCTTGCTGGACCCTCGGTGCCCACGTGGCCCTCGGCTCCGCTGCACCGCTCGCGGCGGACCTGTTGGTGACGTCCTACGACCGAGCGCCGGGCAGCAAGGGCGACGCGGGCGAGGTGGTCGCGCTCGGGCTGGGGCCGATGGGGCTCCCCCGGCGGGACGTGACGGCGCCGGTCTGGGCCGACCTCGACTACGACCGGGAGGTGGCCGGGCACGGCGACCGGTTCGTGCCGAGCGGCCCGGTCGACCCGGACGCCGCGGCGCTCACGCTGGGAGCCGCAGGCACCGAGCGGACGCTGACCGCCGCTGACCTCGTCGCCCACACCACCGATGCCACCGCCCTGCCCGAGGGTGCCCGGCTGCTCGTCACCGAGCAGCTGACCACGCTGGACGCCATCCAGGACGCCCTGCTGCGGCCGTTGGCCGGCACCTGCACCGCAGTGCTGTGCCGCCACCTCGACCCCGCGCTCCTGCCGGCGCGGATCGCGCAGGAGGGCATCGTGGCCCGCCGATGACCTAGAATCGACGGTCACCACGTCGCGCACCGCTGCCCCCCAGTCGTCTCACGGACAGGACCACGCGTGACCCAGCCCGCTGCTCGACGCCACGCTCCCCGTGCGCGGCACGCCGCTCGTCGGCGTCCGCTGCGCCGCGCGCTGACCGCGCTCGGGGTGGTCGTCGCCGTGCTGCTGGTGACCGGCTCGGTGAGTGCCTTCGTGGTCTACCAGCGGCTCAACGGCAACATCCACAAGGTGGCCGTCGACAAGCAGCTCGGCGATGCGACGTCCCGGCCGACCAAGGTGGCCGAGGTCGCCAAGGCCGAGAACATCCTGATCATGGGATCGGACAAGCGCTCGGGCGAGAGCGCCGTCGCCGTCCCGGGCGAGCGCTCCGACACCACGATCCTGCTGCACCTGGCGGCGGACCGTAAGTCGGCGACCGCGGTGAGCATCCCGCGTGACTCGATGGTCTCCATCCCGGCCTGCACCATGCCCGACGGCACGACGATCCCGCCGCGCGCCCCGGAGATGTTCAACGCCTCGTTCTCCGACGGCGGGGCGGCCTGCACCATCAAGACCGTCGAGTCGCTCACCAAGATCTTCATCGACCACTACGTCGTGATCGACTTCAACGGCTTCAAGGACATGGTCAATGCCCTCGGCGGGGTCCGGGTCTGCCTCCCGCAGGCCGTCAACGACCCGAAGTCGCACCTCGTCATAGCGGCCGGTTACCACACGGTCAAGGGCGGCCAGGCGCTCGCCTACGTGCGCACCCGCTACGCCCTGGGCAACGGCGGCGACGTCGACCGGATCGGCCGCCAGCAGGCCTTCCTGTCCTCGATGATCAAGAAGGTCAAGAGCACCGGGCTGCTGCTCAACCCGGTCGCGCTCTTCAACTTCCTCGACGCCGCCACCAAGTCCCTCACGACCGACCCCTCCCTCGGTGACCTCAACGCGATGCGCTCGCTGGCTCAGGACGTGCGCAGCATGCCGACCAGCGCGGTCACCTTCCTCACCATCCCCAACGAGCCCTACGCCCTCGACCCCAACCGCCTGCAGTGGAAGAAGTCGGCGGCCGCGGTCTGGACGGCACTGCGCTACGACCAGCCGCTGCCGGGCAAGGCGACGCCCAGCCCGGGTGCGAGCCCGACACCGTCGGTGACCGGGCCGCCGCTGGTCACTGCGGCCAGCGCGGTCCGGGTGCAGGTGCTCGACGGCGCCGGCGACCTGGCAGCGGCGCAGAAGGTCGCCGACGGCCTGACCGCTGACGGCTTCCAGGTGGTCAGCGTGAGCAGCGCCGCCCGCTCCGACCTGACCACCACCACGGTGCGCCACGACCCGGCGTACAACGAGTCGGGACGCACCCTCGGCGCCGCCCTGCCCGGTGCCACCGTCTCCGCCGACGCGAGCCTCGGCGCGACGCTGGTCGTGACAGTGGGCAGCGACGCTCCCACCGTGGCCACGGTCACGGCGGGCTCCGGCTCGTCCCCCTCGCCCTCGGAGACTCTGCAGACCCGGTCCGCGGCACAGGGCATCTGCTCCTGACACCGACCCCGTCGGATGCCTCTCCGGTTCGTTAGAGTCCCGACGTGCCCACGGACAAGGTCGTGCCCACCGCCGCCGAGGCTGTCGTCGGCATCACCGACGGAGCAAGTCTTGCGGTCGGTGGCTTCGGCCTCTGCGGCGTGCCGACCGAGCTGATCGCCGCGCTGTACGACGCCGGGCCGCGCGACCTGCAGGTCGTCTCCAACAACTGCGGCGTCGACGGCTGGGGGCTCGGCGTGCTGCTGGCCGACCACCGCGTCAGCCGGGTCGTCGCGTCCTACGTCGGTGAGAACAAGGAGTTCGCGCGACAGTTCCTCTCTGGGGAGCTCGAGGTCGAGCTGACCCCGCAGGGCACGCTGGCCGAGCGGCTGCGCTCGGGCGGGGCCGGCATCCCGGCGTTCTTCACCGTGACCGGGGTCGGCACGCAGGTGGCCGAGGGTGGACTGCCGTGGCGCTACCACCCCGACGGCTCGGTCGCTCTCGCGTCGCCGGCCAAGGAGACCCGGGAGCTGACGATGGGCGGCGAGACGCGGACGTTCGTGCTCGAGGAGTCGATCGTCACCGACGTCGCGCTCGTGCATGCCTGGAAGGGTGACCGGGCCGGCAACCTCGTCTACCGCGAGAGCGCGCGCAACTTCAACCCGCTCTGCGCGACCGCGGGCCGCGTCACCATCGCGCAGGTCGAGCATCTGGTCGAGGTCGGCGAGATCCCGCCGGAGGAGGTCCACACCCCGGGCGTCTACGTGCAGCGGGTCCTCGAGGTGGGACCGGACTTCGAGAAGCGGATCGAGAAGCGCACCGTGCGACCGCGGTCGGACGCCGGGACTCAGACGACCGACACGGGGGCCTGAGTCATGGCACTGACACGTGAGCAGATGGCGGCCCGGGCGGCGTCCGAGCTCGAGGACGGGCAGTACGTCAACCTCGGCATCGGGTTGCCGACTCTTGTCCCCAGCTACCTGCCTGACGGTGTCGACGTGACGCTGCAGAGCGAGAACGGCATCCTCGGCGTCGGCCCCTACCCGTTCGAAGGCGACGAGGACCCGGACCTGATCAACGCCGGCAAGGAGACCGTCACCGTGCAGCCTGGGGCGTCGTTCTTCGACTCGGCGGTGTCCTTCGGCATGATCCGCGGGGGGCACATCGACGCCGCGATCCTCGGCGCCATGCAGGTCTCGGCTGCCGGTGACCTGGCCAACTGGATGATCCCCGGCAAGATGGTCAAGGGCATGGGTGGCGCGATGGACCTCGTCGCCGGCGCCCGCCGCGTCATCGTGGTCATGGAGCACGTCGCCAAGGACGGCACCCACAAGGTCGTGGCCGAGTGCACGCTGCCTTACACCGGCCGGAGGGTCGTCGACCGCATCATCACCGACCTCGCGGTCATGGACGTGACCGGCGAAGGGCTGGTGCTGCGCGAGCTCGCCCCGGGCGTGACGGTCGGGGAGGTGCGTGCGGCGACGGGAGCCGAGCTCATCGTGGCGGGCGACCCGATCGGCATGGCGCTCTAGGTGATGGCCACGGCCACCGTGTCCCCAGGTGATGCGTCCCCGAGTGGCGCTGCTCGGCCGTCGCGACCGCGTACGTTCCTGCCGGGTTTGCCGACCTGGGTGATCGCGCTCGGGGTCGTCCTCCTGCACCTGGTGGTGACGTTCCTCGTGCGCCCGGCGCCGCGCTGGAACGACGGCATCTTCGTGCTCAACGACGCACGCAGCTTCCCGCACGTGCCGCTGGACCACCACGCGCTGCGGATCGGCACCATCCTGCCGACGAGGCTGTTCCTCGAGGTCTTCGGCTACGGGCAGGTCACCTACTACGCCTGGCCGTTCCTCACCGGGATCATGCTGGTGGTTGCCGTGCTCGCGCTGGGCGCTGTGCTGTTCGACCGGTGGGTCGGCGCCGTGGCCGCGGTGCTGCTGGTCTTCCACCCGGTGCTCGTCGACACCGTGATCACCAACGGCACCGAGCGCATGACGAGCTGGCAGCTGCTGCCCGACATCCCGTCGACCGCCTTTGTCACCACCGGTTTTGCGCTCATGATCGCTGCGACCCGGCGCGAGGGTCGGGCGGCCACGCGATGGTTCCTGCTGGCCGGGTTCTGCTTCGGCTGGGCCTATCTGGTACGTGAGCTGTCGGTGTTCTTCTACCCCCTGGTCGTCGCGGTGCTCGTCGTGTGGCGGGCGCGGATGGCGCGCTGGGTGCAGGTCGCGCTGCCGATGCTCGGCGCGCTGGTGCTCGAGATGGTGCTGGCGCAGTGGGCGCACGGCGACCCGTTGGCGCGGCTCAAGGTCGACGGCGAGCACGGCAGCGCCCCGCTGTCACCGATCACCCGGCTCGACGCCCTGCTGCGGTTCCCGCGCATCGTCGAGGTCTATCCGCAGACGCTGCTGGTGCTGACCTCGTTCGTGCTCATGGTGCTCGGCGCACTCGTGGTGCGACGGCGCGAGCACGTGCTGCTGCTCGGTTGGTTCCTGGTGATCTGGGTGCCGCTGACGCTGGTGTCGGGACTGCTCGACCCGGGCTTCATCCGCATCAACGCCTCACTCATGCGCTACTGGGTGCCGGTGCTCCCCGCGCTGGTGATCGGCTCGACCGCCTTCGTGGCGTGGCTGCTGGTGCACCTGCGGCGTCGGCTGTCCGGGCTCGGGGTGGGCGTCACCGTGGCCGTAGCGGTCCTGGCTGTCCTGGTGGCCGCCGTACCGCTGCGGGGGCTGATCCTCGACAACCCGCGCGACCACTCCTGGAACGCTGTGCGCGCCTGGCTGCACACCCATGACGCGATGGTGTCGACGATCATCACCGACGACCGCGACGCCCTGGTGCTCGGCATCTTCAGCCGCGAGCCGGTCGGGGGCGGGCTGGTCGTGCACGCGAAGGTCCGCAAGGTCGGGCACGGGCTCACGGCGGCCCCGGTCGGCACCGGGGCGCCCGGCACCTACCTGGTCTGGACACCCGGCCTGTCCCGGCACGCGCCGAGGTCCTTCGACGGGTGGCGGCTGCTGCTGCGCGAGCCCCAGCTCCGCATCTACGGCCCGGCCCGGTAGGCGCTGCCTCAGGTATCCGAGCTACCGGTCGACGAGGTCGAAGGTGGCTTCCCACCGGGCCAGGATCTCGTCCGCGGCAAAACGCCGGACACTCTGCCGCGCCGCAGCACCGAAGCGCCGACGAAGGTCCGCGTCACCCATCAGCCGGGACAGTCCGGCCGCCAGGGCCTCGACGTTGCGCGGTGGCACGACCAGCCCGTCCACCCCGTCGGTCACGATCTCTCGCACACCAGGTGCGCAGTCGAAAGCGACGCAGGCGAGACCGCACGCCATGCCTTCGGCCAACGCCATCGGCAGGCCCTCGTGGATGGAGGACAGCGCGAACACCGAGGACGCCAGCAGCTCGGTCTCGATGTCGCCGGCGAGACCGGGCAGCAGCACCCTGGCTTCGAGCCCGGCGGCCGTCACCTGCTTGCCCAGGTCGGCCTTCAGCGGACCGCTCCCCCAGATCGTCAGCGTCCAGTCCGGATGCTGGCCGGCGACGAGCCCGAAGGCAGTGATCAGCCGGTCGTAGCCCTTCTCCGGCGCGAGCCGGCCGGCCGCGACGACCACCTTCGTGGTCTGGTCGCTGGCCGCCTCGGGATAGTAGGACAGCGAGTTGGGCATCACGCCGACGTTGTTGAAGCCCTCGAGCTCGAACCGCGCCGCATCGTGCTCGGTCAGCAGCAGCATGAGGTCGACATCGCGGTAGAACCTCTGCACCCGCTCCCACCGGCTCGACGCCAGCGTCGCATCGAAGGACTCGTGGCTCATGCCGATCACGTGCAGGTGACCGGTGCGGGCCGGGGCCACCCAGTTCATCGAGTGGATCTGCATCACCACCACGACACCCTCGTCGACCACGTCGAACAACGACGAGAGCCTCTCTACCGCCGTACGGCGGGCAGCGTGGTGTCGCTCGCGGGCGGCACGGACGCGGGGGTCGACCCCGGCCAGCAGACCGCCGGTCTTCGGGGGCGGCGGGGGCTCGGCCTCCTCGTTGAGCACCAGCCACCGGTAGGGCCGGGTGCCGTAGTCGTGCGCCTCGACCGCGTGCTGGATGCCGACCACGGTGACCCGGTGGCCGCGCTCGTGCAGCATCGTGGCGAGGTTGTGCGTGACGCGCTGCACCCCGCCGAGCTCGTCGATGTTGTTGGCAACCAGGAAGATGTCCCGCGGGGTCTCGGTGGGCGTCACGACCGCTGCCCCGGCCGGGCCGCGAGACCGCGCGCGAAGAACCGATCCACGACGTCCTGGGCGGCCGCGCCCGTCTCGAACTCGCAGAACCGCTGCTGGAAGTCGGCGTAGCGATCGGCCCACTGCTCCGGCCGCTCCTGCACCTCGCGCAGCGCCTCGATCAATCCTGCGGTGTCTTCGACCACTGGGCCCGGCGCGATGTCGGGCAGGTCGAGATAGGTGCCACGCTCGTCGCGGACGTAGTCCTCGTAGTCGTAGGTGTAGAACACCATCGGCTTGCCCGTGTTGGCGAAGTCGAACATCACCGAGGAATAGTCGGTCACCAGGACGTCCGCGACGAGCATCAGCTCGGTCACGTCGTGCACCAGCGACACGTCGGCGACGAACGGGTCGTAGCGCGCCGACAGCTTGTAGCGGTCGAGGTAGTGGGTGCGCAGCATGAGGAACGAGTCATCGCCGAGCGAACGGCGCATGAGCTCGAGGTCCATCGGCAGGTCGTACTCCTTCTGCAGCCGACGGGCCCGGTCCCGGAAGGTCGGGCAGTACAGCACCAGCCGCCGGTCGGTCGGTAGCTGTAGCTGCTGCTTCTTGGCCAGCACCCAAGCCGGGTCTGCGCCGCGCACCAGGAAATCGTTGCGGGGCAAGCCTCTACGCACCAGCTCGCCCTCGTAGCCGTAAGACGTCACGAAGGTCTCGACGAAGTACTCGCTCGGCACCAGCAACGCGCTCCAGCGCCGCATCATCGTCTTGTGCTGCTTTCGCACCGATGCTGAGGCCCGCTCCAGCGCCGGCGAGTCGAAGCCCATCCGCTTGAGCGGAGTGCCGTGCCAGGTCTGGACGTAGGTCGTCTCACGACGCCGGTTGAACATCCGCGGCAGTCCCTGGTTGTCCACCCAGAACTCCGCTCGCGCCAGGTCGTAGAGGTAGCGCCAGCTCTCGCGCTTGACCAGACGGGCACCCTCGGGAAAGCCGCGCTTGCTGCGGGCGTAGGACCACACCGGCTGAAGGCCCAGCCGGTCCAACCCGGTAGCCACCGCCGCCTCGTAGATGTAGCGCGGGCTGTCGCTGTACTGCAGGCCCATGTGCGACTCGAACACGGCGAGACCGGGCGTGACCGGCAGCTTGCGGAACAGCCGGTAGGCCTGCTTCTTCAAGGTCGGGTTGTTGCCGATCGCGCGCTTGGACCGCCAGCGGACCGAGTTGGTGACCCGCCCCGCCAGCAACGCCGCCTGCGCGTCAGCCTCGGTGCCTCCGACGTCGGGCAGCTGACGGAACGCCAGGTTGAGCCGGACCGTGGCGAAAGCCTCGACCTGACCGCGGGCCGCACCACCGAGGCGGGCGCGCACGGTGATGGGTCGTCCCGTGATGGCGGTCGGGTCCACCGACACCGGGCTGATGTTGACCTCCTCGCCGTTGCGGATGCGCATTGCGACATCCCACACCGGGTGCAGCTGGTCGAGGCGGCCGAGCGCCGCGTCCAGGTCGATCACGGTGCGGTAGTGCAGCCGCTTGCCCTCGATCCACCAGTCGCGCACGGGCTTGGCCCGGTGCGGACCGGTCCGGGCCCGGTTGTTCAGCTCGATGGAGAGCTCGAGGTCGTCACCCGGCGTGATCCGGCCGAGCGGGATGACCACCTGGCCCTGGATGCGCACGGTGGACCCGACGAGCTCGCCGGCGGTGATGAGGTTGTGCAGGACCAGCCGGCTGAACGGCAGCCGGTGGAACCCCATCTCGGTAACGTCCATGACGGCACGGTCGTGCTCGGTGTCGAGGTACTTGTCCGACCAGAACACCCGTCCGTCCCGCTCGACGAGGTCGGTCGAGAGCGCGAAGCCGTGCCGCAGGTAGTCGACTGTCTTGAGGGTCTCTTCCACGTCGCGACGTCTGATCATGGCGACACAGATCCGCTCGACCGGATACACGAGGTCGAGGGTCTTCTCGCTGATGGTCTCGAGGTAGTCCGCCGCAAGGTCCATGAACTTGCGCTGGTAGTCCTCGTCGCGCTCGGGCAGGTCCGACAGATAGAGCTTGAGGTCGTGCCGGATGAACTTGAAGTCCTTGTGCACCTTCAGATCGCCCGACCCGTGCTCACGCAGGAAGTCATCCATCATCCGGTGCACGGCGATGCGGTCGCGGAAGTTCTCGAACTCGTGCCGACGCTGGGTGATCGACGCCGCGTCTGCGTCCTCCACCACCCGCCAGTAGTAGATGACGTTGGGCACGACCGCGATCACCTTGGCCTGGCAGTAGACCTTGGTGGAGAACAGCGAGTCCTCGTAGTGAATGCCTTCGGGGAAGGTGATGCCGTTCTCGCGCAGGAAGTCACGCCGGTAGATCTTGTTGGTCGACAGCGGGTCGAAGAAGAGCAACGGGTTCTCGCGGATGCCGTTGTAGGTCACCCGCCGGGTGAACAGCTCCTTGACCCAGCCGGTCTCCCGGTCCCGGGTGAGGTTGACCCGCACCACCTGACCAGCCACCACGTCCGCGCCGGTGCGCTCGGCCGCGAGCAGCATGTTCTTGCAGGCGTGCCGCTCGAACACGTCGTCGCTGTCGAGGAACATCACGTAGGGCGCCCGCGCGTGCTCGAGCCCGACGTTACGTGGCCGGCTGCAGCCACCACTGTTGCTCGGCAGCTGTACGACGGTCAGCCGGGCATCCTCGCGTGCCATGGCCTCGGCCACCGCGACCGAGTCGTCGGAGGAAGCGTCGTCGACCACCACCACCTCGAGGTTGCGCAGCGACTGGTCCAGCACCGAACGGATGGCCGAGGGCAGGTTGGCGCTGTCGTTGTAGCCGATCAGCACCACCGTGACGTCGGGGGTCGCTCGGGCGGGGATGGGCCGGGTGGGCATGTGCACCACCTCTCATGTGTCGTCGGGTGAGTGGCATCGGGTGAGGTGAGTCGGGTGTCCCTCACACCACCGGCGGTCGTCCCGCCAGCGTGAGCCGCCAGACCGTCGACCAGCGCATGACCCGCCGCGGTCCGGCGCCCGGCCCGAAGCCCTCGCGGAAGCCGGCGAACCACTCCCGCAGCAGCCGCGGCGAGCGCAGCCGGGCGACGGACACCAGCGTCCAGGTCGTCAGGTACATGACGATCAGCGGCGCAGGGAGGTTCCGGCGGGCCACCCAGACGCGGTTGCGCGCGTTGTTGCGGAGGTAGGCCGCGTGCCGGGCCGGTGAGGTGGCCGGATGGTTCATCACCACGTCCGGGGCGTACCAGGTGGTGAAGTCCTCGTCCCAGATCCGCCAGACGAGCTCGATGCCCTCGTGGCCGTAGAAGAAGTGCCCCGGCCAGCCACCGACCCGGTGGAACAGCTCGGCCCGCACGACGAACGTGCCCTCCCAGATCCAGCCCACCACTCCTGCCCGCAGCGGGTCACGGCCACCGGGTCGCGGAACCCACCGCGAGGGCGAGGGCGCCCCCCCGGGGTCGACCGGACGCGGCTGCACGGCACCCACCTCGGGCTGCCGCTCCAGCACTGCACAGAGCCGCGAGAGCACGTCGGTGGTCGGGAGGTAGGCATCATCGTCGTAGAAGAAGAGCACGTCGCCGCGCGCCTCGGCGGCCCCGACGTTGCGCCCCTCGGGGATGCCGACGTTCTCGGGCAGGTGAACGCTGCGCACGCCCGCCGGCAGGCCCACCGGCTCCCACCCGTTGCCCACGACCACCACGTCGAGGTCGACGTCCTCCTGCGCCAACAACGAGGCCAGTGCCCGCGGGAACTCCCGCGGCCGGGTGCCCATGCTCAGCACCACGGCGCCGACCCGGGGACGAGTGCTCATCGCAGCCGGCTCGAGGTGAGGATCGCCGCGAGGTGACCGGTGACGGTGACGACAGCGACCGGCAGGAGGACCAGCACGACCACCCGCGTGACCTCCACACCGCCACCGGTGAGCACGTCACCGATCGCCGCGACGAACGCCAGCAACGTCATCTCGATCGAGTGGAACACCCGGTGGAACGGCAGGTACCGTGCGAGCGAGCGCAGCCGACGCAGCAGCGACACCTGGGGTGTTGCCTCGCCGGCGTTGTCCTCGAGCTTCATCAGGCCGCTGGCGGTCCGCGCCAGGTGCACCCCGTCGTTGAGCGACTTGTTGACCAGCACCAGCACCGCGAGCACCGCGCCCAGCGTCGTCCAGCCGCCGATGGACCGGACACCCCCGTCAGCTCGTACACCGAGGGCCAGCGGGATCGCGCTCTCGGCGACCGTGTGGCCGAGCTTGTCGAGGAAGAACCCGGCCGGGGAGAAGGTCTGCCGCCACCGCGCCACCTCACCGTCGCAGCAGTCCCACAGCATCTGCAGCTGGCCGAGCAGCATCGCGAGGACGGCACCGGCAAGGCCCGGCACCAGCAGCGCGGCGCCGGCCGCCGCGCCCGTGAGGATCATCAGCACGGTCACCGCATTGGCGGTGAGCGCGGTGCCGATCAGCACGCGGGTGAGGTACGGCGACAGCCGGCGCTGGTAGAGGTCGGCCGTCCAGTGCTCGGAGTTGCGTCGGCCCCGGATCGCGGGGGGCTGGGTCACCGCGCGCAGCTCGGCGATGGTGGGCCGCTCAGCCACCGGGTGCCCCGACGCTGACGGGCGCACGATCGGGCCGTCGGCGCACCTCGCGCAGCACTCTCGTCGGCTCGACCACGAGGAAGAGCATGCCGAGCCCGGCGACCAGCACCCACAGGCCCCCCCGGGCGAGCGCGGGCGCCGGGCCGGGCAGCAGAGTCGCGGCGAGCGCCAGCAGACCGAGCACGGCCAGCCGTCCGGCGAAGCCCAGGCCGGCAGCCACGGTCGCCGGTGGCGGTGGCGTCAGCCGGTGCAGGACCCGGTAGAGCTCGTCGTAGTGGTGCGAGGCGACCACCAGCAGCAGCAGGAAGGTGGCCGCAGGGACCCTGTCACGCACCCCGAGCGCGGCCGCAAGCGCGAGCAGGCCGCCGTACTCGGTGAGACGGAGCAAGGGCGGACGCAGCCACAACCACCGCGAGGTGCCCTCCGGCGGCCCGGCGAGACGCCCCGCGACCCGGACGGGCACCAAGGCCCCGGCATCGACCTGGGCCAGCACGATGGCTTTCTCGCGCGGGGAGACGGGGGGCGCCGGCCACGAGCGGGCACGCAGCACCCGGCCCACCGACGTGTAGCCCAGCGACACCAACGCCAGACCCAGCAGCACAGCGAGGGCCAGCAGCGGGAGCCCGAGAGCGGCCAGCAGCGAGAGCACCAGCCACCGCTCGCCGATACCCAGGTGCAGCAGCTTCTTGACCGTGGTGACACCGCGGCGATCGCCGGCGCGGCGCGACTGCTCGACGGCGCGCGCGGCACGCGCGTCACCGCACACCGGTGCGGCAGCCACGTCGGAGCGGGTGTCCAGCGGCAGCGCGACGACGACGGTCTCGCGCAGCTCCTTGACCGCGGTGAAGGTGTAGTCGACCGTGTGCCGCGCCGTCTGCACCGTGAGCAGGGCAGCGGCCAGCCACCAGGCGCCGCGGCCCGCCAAGTGCCCCGAGAGGGGCGTGGCGCCCCAGCCGACCGACACACCCCAGGCGAGGCCGCCGTAGCAGGCGAATTCCTTCAGCCGGTCGGTCGACGCATCCAGCCACGCCCCGGTGGCGGAGAATGCCCGGCGATAGCGCGCGACCTCACCGTCGACGCAGTCGAGCACGAACGACGTCTGCATCAGCAGCGCGCCGACGAGCAGCGCCGGACGGGTGCCGAGCGCGAAGGACCCGGCCGCGGCCAGGCCGAGGACGACCGACCCGGCGGTCACCTGGTTGGGACTGAGCTCGAGACGAAGCGCCAGCGGCGTCAGCCGCCGCGACAGCGGCCGGTGCAGCAGGGTCGCCGTCACGCCGTCGTCGGCCTTCGTGGCTCTGGCGAGCCGGGCAGCATGCACCTCGTGCGGGGTGAGCGCGTCCAGCCGCAGCTGCAGACCCCGTGCCGGGTCGTCAGCGCGGGACCACTCCCACGGATCGAGCAGCACGGTGGCCACGGCCACCTCGCGGCGCACGAGAGCGAGCAGCAGAAAGGCGAGCGGGTCTCCGGTCCAGCCGCGCACCCGGGCCAGCTCGGCGACGCTGCGTGCCACGGCTGCGGCCGGACCGCGATCGACGGCCGCGACGCGAAGTGCGCCGGCAAAGGCAGTGTCCACGTCGTACGCCGAGTGGACCGCCGTCGCCACCCCGACCACCCGACCGGCCCGCACCCGGAGGTCAGGCGGGTAGTCGGCTGCGCGGCTGACCAGAGCCATCGTCGCGGACCGAGGGTCTTCGGCGAGGTCGGCCAACGCCGCCGGGTGCACCTGCAGGTTGCTCGACACCAGCAGCACCGGGCCGCCGGCCGCCGGGTCCGGCGAAGCAGGCAGGTCCAGTGCAGCGGCCAGGTCCGACAGCCCGGTCGCGAGGTCCGGGGGGGCTGGGTCCACCGCGACCGGCGCGCTCACTTCCGGGTCCGCCGGTCCGCGTCCTCCTGGTACTGCCCGAGCGCGTCGTCCAAGGAGCCGTCGGTCACCAGCGCGCCGGCGTTGAGGTAGAGCCCCCGGGTACAGAACCGGCGCAGGTCGCCCTCGCTGTGCGAGACGAGGAACAGCGTCTTGCCCCCGGAGAGCATCTCGTTCATGCGGCCGTAGCACTTCTCCCGGAAGGCACGGTCGCCGACGGCCAGCACCTCGTCGACGAGCACGATCGGCTCGTCGAGAGTGGTGATGACCGAGAAGCCGAGGCGCACCTTCATGCCGGAGGAGAAGTGCCGGAACGGTGTGTCGAGGAAGTCGCCCACCTCGGCGAAGTCGACGATCTCGTCGAACCGCTCGTTGATCGCGCGGCGCGAGAGGCCGTGCAGACCGGCCGTCAGCCAGATGTTGTCGCGGGCGGTGAGGTCGCCCTCGAAGCCACCGGTCACCTCGATCAGCGGGGCGACTCCCCCGGTGACGGCGATGCCGCCGGCATCCGGGATCAACACGCCGGCGATCAGCTTGAGCAGCGTGCTCTTGCCCTGGCCGTTGGCCCCGACGAGACCGACCGCCTCGCCCTGACCGACGGTGAAGGACACGTCTTTCAAGGCCCAGAAGCCACCGGTGCGTGGCTTGCGCTTGCCCCGCGCCGCCGCAGGGGTGATGACACCAGGCGGTTCTTCGCTGGCGAACATGTCGCGCAGACGACGGTGCCGGCGACGGTTGCGCTTGAAGTAGATGCCGAGGTTCTGGGCCTCGATGACGGGTGCGCCCACCCTCAGATCTCCTTCAGGACGGCGCCCTCGAGCCGGCGGAACACCACCGCACCGGCGACGAACGTGACGACCGCGATGACGGCCGACACCGCAACCGCGCGCCAACCTGCCCACTGGTCGGGGAAGAACGCCGTGCGGTAGAGGTCGAAGATGCCGGCGAACGGGTTGAGGATGTAGATGCGCGCGACCGCATGGCCCAGCCGGTGCTGCACATCCTGAGTGCCGTAGATCACCGGCGAGAGGTAGAACAGCAGCCGCATGACGGCGTTGATCAGCCGCTCGACGTCGCCGTACAGGATGGCCAGCGGGGCGAGCAGAAGGCCGATGCCGACCAGGAGCAGGCTCTGGATGAGGAAGGCCAGCGGCGCGAACACGACGTACCAGCTCAGGTGCGCGTGCGTCACGACGGCGAAGAACACGATCACCGGCACCGACAGCAGGAACTCGATCGCCTTGGACCCCACGGTGCGCAGCACCCAGATCTCGCGCGGCAGGTTGGTCGAGCGCACCAGCTTGGCGTCCTTGGACAGCGCGCGCATCGAGGCACGCATCGATCCGTTGGCCCACTGCCAGGGCAGCATCGCGCAGAGCAGGAAGACGATGTACGGCGTGTCACCGACCTGTCGCGTCATCAGCTTGGTGAAGACGAACCAGTAGACACCGGCGAGCATCAACGGGTCGAGGATCGACCAGAGATAGCCCAGCACCGAGTCGGAGAACTTGACCTTCAGGTCACGGGTGACCAGCAGGGCGAGGATTCGTCGCGCCCCCCACAGCACCGAGAACCGAGAGGGAGCCACCAGATGGGTCGGCGCCGAGAGGACCTGACCAGCCACGTCTCTCCCACCCGGTGATCGCTTGCGGACTGCGAAACGCTATCACCGGGACCGCGGCAACGCCGCGGACCGGGACAGCGGTCGCGGGGTCGGTTCAGGCGTGCAGAGCGACGAACTCCTCGACCTTGCGGCGCACCGCCGGTGCGTCGAGGTCGAGGTGCTCGAGGATCGTGAAGCGGTCCGGCCGGGTGCTGGGGGCCAGCAACACCGCCTCGGCGAACTGGTCGTCCGACAGGCCGAGATCGGCCGGCAACCGCGGCAGCTCGTGGCGTCGCAGACAGGCGTCGACGAGCATCCTCGACTCGTCGTCACCCCGCAGGAAGAAGGCGAACAGCGCCCCGATGCCGGCGAGCTCGCCGTGGTTGCCGGCCCCGGGGAAGAGCTGGTCGATCGCGTGCAGGATCTCGTGGTCGCTGCCGCTGCAGGGCCGGCTCGACCCCGCGGCCGCCATGGCCATGCCGGACAGGACCAGCGCCTCGGCCAACGCGGTGAGGAACCGGTCGGAGTCGATGCCGTCAGTGCGGTGCACCAGCGCCTCGGCCGCGGTACGGGCGAAGGTGACGGCCAGCCCGTCGACCGGCTCGCCGCGCTCGGCGCCCGCGAGCTCCCAGTCGGCGATGGCTGAGAGGTTGGAGACGGCGTCGCCGATGCCCGAGCGCACCATGCGCGGCGGCGAGGACCGCACGTAGTCGAGGTCGACGACCACCGCCATCGGCAGCACGACACCGAAGGACCCCTTGCCGCCCTCGTGCAGCAGCGAGCTGACCGGCGAGGCGATGCCGTCGTGAGCCAGGTTGGTGGCCACCGCCACCATCGGCAGGGCGAGGCGGGTCGCGGCGTACTTGGCGACGTCGAGGGTGCGACCGCCACCGATCCCGACCACGGCGTCGTACGTCGTGCCGCGCAGCTGGGTCTGCAGCTCGCCGGCCGCCTCGAGACTGCCGCCGCGCACGGTGAAGATGTCGGCGTTGCCGAGGCTGGGCCGGATCTCCTCGACCAGGCGCTCACCCTGTCCGGGTCCGACGGCGACCGCGACATGCCCGCCGGCCGAGATGCGCTTGTCAGCCAGCAGGTCACCCAGACCGGAGACTGCCCCGGCCCGGATGTCGATGACCAGCGGGCTGAGCAGCATCCGGGCTAGTAGTGGCACGCGATCTCCCGGGCCCGCGTGAGGTCGTCGTGGTTGTCGACCTCGACCCAGGGCAGATCCCCGATCGGTGCGGCGCCGATCTCGCCGCCGGTGTCGACCAGGGTCTGGTAGCCGTCCTCGTAGTAGAGGTCGGGGTCCCGGCGCCAGGTGGCTTCGAGCGCGGTGGTCAACGCATCAGCGGCGTGCGCCTCGATGAGGGTCGCGCCGATGTACTCCCCGCTCGCCTCGGCCGGGTCCATCAGCTTGGTGATGCGGCGCATCCGGCCGTGCTCGTCGAGGACGACCTTCATCTCCTCCTCGGCCAGCGACTTTCGGTCGTCGAGGGCGAGCAGGATGCCGGGCGAGCCCGGCTGCTCACGGGCGGCCAGCAGGACACGCTCGACGTCGACGGGGTGCACGGTGTCGCCGTTGACGAGCAGCGCGCCCTGAGCGAGGTGGTCACGGGCCAGCCAGAGGCTGTAGCAGTTGTTCCACTCCTCGGCCTTGTCGTTGTGCACGAGGGTGAGACGCACGCCGTAGCGCTCCTCGAGCTGGGCCCGCCGCTGATCGACCGCCTCGGCCCTGTAGCCCACGACGACCGTGACGTCGGTCAGCTCGACGGCCGCGAGGTTGCGCAGCGCGATGTCGAGGATCGTCGTCTCACCGTCGACCGGCACCAGGGCTTTGGGCAGCGTGTCGGTGTAGGGCCGCAGTCGTCGCCCGGCCCCTGCTGCCAGCACCAGGCCGATCATCGGCACGCCTTGCTGCTCACGTCGCTGTTGCTCCTCGCACGCACCGGTCAGGACCCCCGGACGCTATCGCCCTCGCCGCGCTCCACGCCGCGGGCACCGCCGGACCGATGTATCAGCCGGCGATGCGGCGCCTCTGGTAGCGGACGGGCGCGCAGCCCGGCGACCGCCGAAGGGGGACGACGATGACGACCAGGGTGAGCACGTCCGGACAACCGACAGGGCCGAGCCGGCGCAGCCTGCTGCGCGCCGGGGCTGGGGGCCTGGGCGCGGTCGCCCTGACGGGGATCGGTGCCTCAGCGGCCGCACCCGCCACGGCCGCTGCCTCGAGCGGCTGCCCGATGGGCGGGGCCGGTCACGGCGGCCCGTCAACGACCTTCGGGCGGATGTTCCCGGAGCTGCCGCCCTTCGCCACGGACAGCCCGGCGCTACGCGAGGCTCTTCTCGCCATCGGGGCCTCCGGCGGCATGCTCGACGCCGGCGATGACCTGTTCGGTCCCAACGGCGGGCCGGTGAAGCTCATCACCGACCCTGACCTGAGCCTGGTCAACCGCAACAACCCCCACGACACCGCGGGCATGACCTTCATCGGCCAGTTCATCGACCACGACCTGACTTTCGACGCCACGTCCCGCCTCGGCGTGGCGACCGATCCGACCACCTCACCGAACGGGCGCACGCCACGGTTCGACCTTGACTCCGTCTACGGCGCCGGCCCCGTCATGTCGCCCGAGCTGTACGCCGACAACGACCCGATCAAGCTCCGGGTGGAGTCGGGTGGTGCGTTCGAGGACCTGCCGCGACGACCCGACGGGTCGGCGGTGATCGGCGACATCCGCAACGACAGCAACCTTCTGGTGTCGGGACTGCACGCGGCATTCCTGGAGTTCCACAACCACGCGGTCGACGAGGTGCGCGTCGCCGGCGCGGACCCGATGGACACCTTCGACACCGCTCGGCGGGAGACGAGGTGGCACTACCAGTGGCTGGTGGTGAACCGCGTGCTGTCGAACTTCGTCGGGACGCCGATGGTCGATGCGGTGCTGGCGCGGGCTGCGCGACGCGGCTCCGCCAGGAGCCGGGGCGCGGCGATCCCGGTCGAGTTCTCGGGTGCCGCCTACCGGTTCGGCCACAGCATGGTGCGGCCGTCGTACCGGGCGAACCTGGCCGGCGACAACGGATCGCCGTTCTTCGGCCTCATCTTCGACTCGCGCGTGACCGTGCCGGACGGGCAGCACCCGGCCACCGATCCGGGCGACCTCCGCGGCGGTTTCCGGGCGGCGCGTCGGTTCGTCGGCTGGCAGACGTTCTTCGACTTCGGTGGCACGTTCAGCGCGGCAACCCGTCCCAACAAGACCATCGACACGGTGCTCTCGACACCCCTGTTCACCTTGCCCACGAGTGCCATCGCCCACGTGCCGGGTTCGCCGGGCCCGCTCGCCCTGCCGCAGCGGACTCTGCTGCGGCACCTCACCTGGTCACTGCCCTCGGGTCAGGCAGTGGCCCGTCAGCTCGATGCACCCGTGCTGCACCGGGCCGATCTCGCGGACCTCGCGGCGTTCGGTCCGGTGGCCGGCCGCGGCGTCGGGCTCGACCGGTCGACCCCGCTGTGGTTCTACGTGCTGCGCGAGGCCGACCTCGCGACCGGTGGCCAGTTCCTCGGTCCGGTGGGCGGCCGCATCGTGGCCGAGACGATGCTGAGCCTGCTGCTCGCCGACCCGGCAAGCTATCTCTGCGCGCAGCCGGGCTGGCAGCCGCACCTGGGCGGTACTGGCTCGACGTATGAGATCGCCGACTTCCTGCGCTGGGCCGGGGTCGACCCGACTAGCCGCGGCCAGTGATCGCGCTCGGGGCCCGGCGCAGATCGCGGGGGCTGGTGAGGAAGCCGATGCCCCAGGCGCCGTGCATGGTGGCGAGCACGACCGGCAGCCAGGCGCGCGCCTTCGGTGGCAGGTCGCGTCCGACGACGACCGAGCCGACCGCGACACCCGCGGCATAGCCCAGGGGGGCGACCAGCGCGGGTCGCCAGCCGGCCAGGCCGAGAGCAGTACCGGCGGCAACGCCGACCACGGCGGCGGGCGGCGCGAGGTAGCGCAGGTTCGCGGTCCCGGCGTGCTCGCGCATGACGACCCGACGCCAGCGGCCGTAGTCGCGGTACTGCTTGGCCAGCGCACGCACCGTGGACCGCGGCCGGTAGGACACGGTGAGGCGCGGGGTGAACCACACGAGACCACCGCTCTCGCGGATGCGGTGGTTCAGCTCCCAGTCCTGCGCGCGCAGGAAAGTCTCGTCGTAGCCACCGAGACGGGCGAGGGTCTCGCGCCGGAAGACCCCGAGGTAGACGGTCGGCGCCGGACCCTCCTCGCCACCGACGTGAAAGCTGGCCTGCCCGACGCCGATCGGGCTGGTCATCGCCGCGGCCACCGCTCGCTGGAAGTCGGTCACTCCCTCGGCTGCCATGGTGCCGCCGACGTTGTCCGCACCCGTGCGCTGCAAGGTCGCGACCGCGATCCGCACGTAGTCACGGGGCACCAGCGCATGACCGTCGAGGCGTACGACGATGTCGTGCTGCGCCAGCGCCACCGCGAGGTTGAGCCCGGCGCCGGTGGCGCCGGTCGGATTGGTGACCAGCCGGACGCGGTCGTCAGCCGCGGCGAGCTCGTGGGCGATCTCGTCGGTGCGGTCGGTCGAAGGACCCAGCGCGAGGACGACCTCGAGGGGACCGGGATAGTCCTGGCCCAGCACCGTGCCGACCGCCGAGCGCAGGTGCGCCTCCTCGTCGAGCACCGGCACGACGACCGACACGCCGGGCCAGGCGCGGGCTGGGTCGCCGGGGGCGTTCGCATCCAGGGGCGTGGTCATGGCGAGGTCACGGTATCGACGCGGCTCGGCGCTCGCCCGGCGTGCCTCCCCGGCCGGTCGCGCGCGCCGACCTAGCATCGCTCGCGTCGGTGTCCCAGACGTCCCGCTCTGCCCCACCCGCGTCGGAAGGTCTGCGCTTGTCCTCGCCCACGCTGCCTGCGCAGCTGAACCCGCGCGGACCCGACGCCGCTCCCCGGGCCCCCAGGACCGGTCGGCGCCCACCGACACGCCTGAGCCGCATCGCCCGCCAGCTGCTGACCGCGGTCGCTCTGGTCGCGGCCGCTGCCGTGGTGGTGGCGTCGGTGTCGGGCTACGGCCTGCTCACCTGGTCCAGCCGCTCGATCCAGCGGGTCGACGCGTTCGCCGGGCTGACGCACCGCCCGGCGCCTTCGGCGGCCGGCTCCACGACGTACCTCCTGGTGGGTTCGGACGGGCGCACCGGCATGACCACGGCAGACATGAAACGCCTGCATGTCGGCACCGAGGCGACCGCCGGTGGTCGTCGGGCCGACACGATGCTGCTCGTGCACGTGTCGGCGCGGCACGGCACGGTCGATGCGGTGAGCCTGCCGAGGGACTCCTACGTCACGATCCCGGCGCATACCGGTGTCAACGGTGCGCAGGTGCCCGAGCGTCGCAACAAGCTCAACGCGGCCTACGCGTTCGGCGGCCCATCGCTGACGGTGGCCACCGTCGAGCGCACCACGGGCGTGCGGGTCGACCACTACCTCGAGGTCGACTTCCTCGGCTTCGTCCGACTGGTCGACTCGGTCGGCGGGGTCGATGTCTGCAGTCCCACACCGATGCGGGACCGCAAGGCCGGGCTGCGACTGCCCGCCGGCGTCACTCATGTCAACGGCGAGACGGGCCTGTCCTACGTGCGGGCGCGACACCTCGATGGACGTGCCGACCTGGGAAGAGTCGAGCGCCAGCAACGGTTCTTGGCCGCGATGGTGAGTCGCGCGACCAGCACGGACGTGCTGCTCGACCCGCGCGCGCTGGTGCGCTTCCTCAACGCGGCGCTCGCGTCCGTGCGCGCCGACCCGGGTCTGACCGAGAGCGAGCTCGTGCGGTTGGGCACCCGGCTGCGTCACGTGTCCGGCGGTGACGTGCGCTTCCGGACAGTGCCGGTGGCCAACCCGTCGATGACGGTCGCCGGCGAGGGTTCGGTGGCGCTGTGGGACACCCCGGCCGCCGACGCCGTCTTCGCGTCGATGCGCGAGGACAGCGCTCGCGCCACGACGACTGCTGCTGCGGCGCACTCGCGGCCCACGGTGCCGCCGGCGCAGATCCGGCTGCAGGTCTTCAACGGCACCGCCCACCCCGGCCTGGGCTCCATCGCGTCGGCCGACCTCGCCGCGCGCGGCTTCGAGACCACCGGGCCCGCGCAGAACTGGCGCAGCACCGACACCACGCAGACGATCATCCGCTTCGACACCCGGTGGACCGAGAGCATCAAGACGGTCGCCGCCTCGTTGCCCGGGTCGCGACTCGTGGCCGTCGCCGGACTGGGGCCGACCATGCAGGTGGTCATCGGATCGTCGTACGCCGGTGCGAAGGCGGTCACGGTGTCAGCTCCCGAGCTGGCCGGTGACGGCTCGGCCGGAGTGACCGCCTCGGCGGCCGGCGGATCCGGAGCCGCGACTCGTTCGGCTGGCGGCGCGACTGCCGGCGTCCGCACTGCCGGCGACCACGTCTGCAGCTGAGGTCGCCGGTCGGGGGCCGCGTGCGCGCGCCCGCGCGTACGTCGGTTTTCTCATGATCGGAGTGATCTGGCCCACAGGGTCGGCGCTGGGCTGCTCCGATGAGGCGAGATCGGCCATCGAAGGGCGGGTACGGTCGTTCGATGAGCGGATCCGGCAGGTGGCCCGAGGGCTGGACCCGTGATCACCCTGCTGGCCAGCCGGCCCTGCCAGCCGCAGCGCCCAGACCGCCGCAGCCGCTGGACGAGACCCAGGTCCTCCCGCCGCACCTGAGCCCCCGTGGGCCTGCCGGTCGCCGCCAGCCGGGTGCCGTGCCGCCCGCCCGGCCGCCGCGCACCCAGTGGTCCGCATCCCAGCCGGCCGCATCCCAGCCGTCCGCGCCCCAGTCGTCCGCGCCCCAGTCGTCCGCATCCCAGTCGCCGCACCAGCGACGTCCCGGCCGAGCGCGCCGCTGGGCCTTCGGCATCCTCGCCACCCTGCTGCTCGTGGTGGTCGTCGTGGTCGGCACGCTGACCTACTTCGTGTCCCGCATCGCGAAGGTCGACGCCGTGCGCGACTACGCCGGCCGACCCGCGGCAGGCGCCGGCACCAACTGGCTGGTCGTCGGCTCGGACAGTCGCGAGGGCCTCACCGACCAGCAGGTCAAGACCCTGCACCTCGGTCGCGTCGCCGGTCGGCGTACGGACACGATCATCCTGCTGCACCGCCCCAGCAGCGGAGCACCGACGTTGGTGAGCCTGCCGCGCGACTCCTACGTCGCGATCCCCGGGCACGGGCGCGACAAGCTCAACGCGGCTTACGCCTTCGGTGGCGCGCCCCTGCTGGTGCAGACCGTCGAGCAGGCGACCGGGCTGCGCATCGAGCACTACACCGAGATCGGCTTCGGCGGTTTCGTCGGCACCACCGATGCGGTCGGCGGAGTGCAGCTGTGTCCGCGCCGGCGCATCGACGACCACAAGAGCGGCCTGCACGTGGCCAAGGGCTGCCAGCAGATGGACGGTGGCACCGCTCTGGCCTACGTGCGGGCGCGCTACTTCGACCCGCAGGGCGACCTCGGTCGCGTCAAGCGGCAACAAGAGTTCCTCGGCGCCGTCTTTGCCAAGGCGACGAGTCCTACGACGCTGGTCAACCCGTTCCGGATCATCTCCCTCGGCGACGCAGCCACCACGGCGATGACCGTGGACAACAACGACGGAGTCGTCGCGTTGGTTCGCTTCGCCCTGACCATGCGGGGCGTGGCCGGCGGCAGCGGTCGTCGTACGACGGTGCCGGTCGCGAACATCAACTACCGCACCCCAACCGGTGCGTCAGCGGTGCGGTGGGAACGGACCAAGGCACTCGCCCTCTTCCAGGGGTTGC
This sequence comes from Sporichthyaceae bacterium, assembly GCA_031365725.1. Taxonomy (GTDB): domain Bacteria; phylum Actinomycetota; class Actinomycetes; order JACCUZ01; family JACCUZ01; genus JANLYQ01. Next base: position 48,698 of record JANLYQ010000072.1, read on the forward strand.
GCGCGCGCTGAGGCTGCAGTGGGATTGTCGGCATGAGCATCCGTAGCACTCCCTGGCCCGCCGGCGTCCCCTCCTGGACCGACCTGATGGCTCCCGATGTGCCCGCCGCCTGCGCGTTCTACGGCGCCGTGCTGGGTTGGACGTTCACCGAACCCGATGAGCAGTACGGCGGCTACGTCGTCGCCTCCTACGACGGCTCGGCGGCCGCCGGGATCGGCCCGGTCATGCCGGGGGCTCGCGCTGACTGGACCCTCTACTTCGCCAGCGACGACGCGGACGCGACAGCGCAGGCAGTTCGGGACAACGGCGGCATGCTCCACCGCGAGCCCGCCGACGTCGGACCGCTCGGGCGCATGGTCATCGCTGCGGACCCGGCCGGGGCGACGTTCGGGGTGTGGCAGGCCGGCACCCACCTCGGCGCCGAGGTCGTCAACCAGGCCGGCGGTCTGGTCTGGGAGGACCTCCGCTCGACAAACCCCGACGCGGCACGGGCCTTCTATTCCGCGGTCTTCGGCTTCCGCAACGACGCCATGCCGATGGCCGGCCCCGCCTACCAGACGTTCTCGTTGCCGGACGAGGAAGCACCGATGGGTGGCATGGGCGACATGATGGGCGCCGACGACAAGCCGTCGCACTGGCTGGTCTACTTCGGCGTCGCCGACATCAACGCTGCGGTGACTGCGGCGACCGAACACGGTGGCACGGTCGCCACGGCGCCTTTCGAGACACCGTTCGGGCAGATGGCGGGTGTCACCGACCCGGGCGGTGCGCTGTTCTGGACCGTGGAGATGGGCGCTGCCGACCTGCCGGACCGTAGCAGCTGAGAGACGACTCAGCCGGGCAACCAGCTGACCTTGCCGGCGAGCAGGGCATAGCCCACGAACGCCACCACATCGATCAACGTGTGCGCCACCACCAGCGGGGCAACCCGACCCCACCGCTGGTAGAGCCGACCGAACACCAGCCCCATCACCACGTTGCCCGCGAAGCCACCGAAGCCCTGGTAGAGGTGATAGCTGCCGCGCAGCAGTGCACTCGCGGCCAACGCACGGTTGTCCGACCAGCCGAGCTGGCGCAGCCGGTGCAGCAGATAGCCCGCGACCAGCACCTCCTCCAACAGCCCGTTCTGCGCCGCTGAGAGCACGAGCACCGGGATGCGCCACCACACGTCGGGCAGGTTCTCCGCGACCACCGTGAGGTTGGCACCGGCTGCGTGCGCCACGAGGTACAGCGCAAGGCCGCTGCCGCCGATGAGCGCAGCCAGAGCCACACCCCGTACGCCGTCCCACCGTGGCCGCGTCAGGTCGAGACCCAGGACGCGCAGGCTCTCACCCGACCGGGTCAGCAGATGCGCCCCCAGCAGCACCGGCACCACCCCGAAGCCGATCGACACCAGCTGCAGCGTCAGGTCCAGCCACGGCCGTCCCGGCGCCTGCGAACCGTTGAGGACCGCTGTCTGGGTGTGCAGCGGTGCGCCGTTGGTGAGGTCGTCCAGCAGGCGCAGGAACGCGCGGACCCCGGAGGCGCCCAGGGACAGCGCGAAGACGAGGAGAACCTCCTGACCCAGCCACCGACGGGGTACGACGTCGAGCCCGGTGCTCTCGTCGGCGCGTCGCTGGGTGCTCACGCCGCGACAACGTAGTGGTGCGCCGGGCCGTTCCGCGCGTCAGGCACCCGGCGACAGCCGCAGCGGCAGCGGTGGCACCACCACGATCGGGCAGTCGCAGAGCAACGCGAGCTGACCACTCGTGGAGCCGGCGAGCAGCCGCGACACTGCGTGGTGGCCGTGCGAACCGAGCACCAGCAGCTCGGCTCCGACCGCGTCGGCGCTCAAGGCGTCCAGCGGTGCGCCGCGCTCCACCCGCAGCCGCATCAGTGGCCGCTGCGCGGTGTCGAGGGTGTCCTCCACCCACCGGCGAAGGCGGAGGGCAGCCGTCGCATCGTGCCGGTCGTGGGCGTGGCGCCCGACGTCGGCCGCGTCGGCCGCGGTGGGCTGCCAGGCCTGGGTGACCGCAAGCTCCCGGTCCTGGGCGACCGCCTCGGCGCAGGCCCAGCGCAGGGCGGCTGCCGACCCGTCCGAGAGGTCCACGCCCACGACGACGGGACCACCCGACGGTGGACTGCCCGGCCCCTCCTCGGGCACGACCACCACCGGACTGGTGCCCTGCCGCCGGAGCTGGACCAGCACTGCTGGCCGCCGGTCCCAGAAGTGGTGCCGGCCACCACCGACCACGAGCAGCGCGTCGTCGTGGCCGAGGTCGAGCAGCACCTGCGCGGGTTCGCCTTGGCGCCCGAGCACGCGCACCCGGGGCAGGACCACGCTGTCCACGTCGAGGTCGGCAGCAAGTGCGGCGACCGTGTCGGGGTCGAGCACGGCGTCGACCGACACCGGGTCGGCCCAGGCATGCACGAGGCTGACAGGTTCCCCCGAGCGTGCCGCCCGCGCCAACGCCCACCGGAGCGCCGCGCGCGAGTGCACGCCGCCGGCGGCTCCCACGACGATCTCGGTCACTCTCGCTCCTCAGCTGGCCCCCGCACCTGGTTCTAGACCTCCGGGATCGGCCGCGCAAGGCCCCCCTCGCCCTCGGGACCGACGTCGCCTTCCCGCGGCGCTGCACGGATGGTGCCGAAGGCCGCCACCAGCTCCCGCTGCACCTGCTGGCTCAAGGTGTCGAGCGGGACGTGACCCAGCAGCTCGATGGTGCGGCGCATCTGGGCGAGGTAGAGGTCGCAGCCACCGCACAGCCGTAGGTGTGCCTCGAGCTCGGTCCGGGTCACCTCCTCCAGGGCACCCTCGAGATAGTCGGTCACCAGCTCGACCACCTGTTGGCAACGCGTGGAGTCGACGCGCAGGTCCCCATCGTTGTCACTCATGCGCTTTCCTCGCTCCCCCGGTAGTAGTCCGCCAGCGCCTCGCGCAGTCGGGCCCGACCGCGGTGCAGCAGCACGCGCTGGTTGGCGGGGGTGAGTCCGAGCAGGTCGCACACCTCCTGGGAGCTCAGGCCGTGCACGTCGCGCAGCGACACGACACGGCTCTGCTGCTCAGGGAGGTCGACGAGCGCCTCCGCCACCAGCCGCCGGGTCTCGGAGTCAACCGCCGCCTGTTCAGGTCCGGGCAGCCAGCGGCCGGGCTGCCCGGTTGAGCTCCAGTGACCGGCGAACTGGTCTCCGGCGCCGGCAAATCGCCGCGGGTCGACGGTCGGCGCCGCACTGGTCGGGTCGTCACCGACCGCAAGACCAGAGACCGGCACCACCCGCGCCTCACGCACTCCACGCGTCTTGGCCAGGTTGACCACGATGCTGAAGACCCAGGTGCGGAGAGTCGAGCGACCTTCGAACCCGTCCAACCCGCGCAGCACCGCCAGCCACGCCTCCTGGACGATCTCCTCACTGGATGCGGCGGTCGACACATGGGCGCGAGCAAGGCGAAGCATGGCCGGAGACCAGTCGGCGACCAGGTCGGCGAAGGCGCGCTCGTCGCCGGCGCGCAGCCGATGCACCGGCCCGTCGTCCCCGGTCGGGGCACGTGGGTCAGCCGGGTCAGCCGGGTCAGCCGGGTCAGGCGCGCCCGCCACCAGCACCGTCGCGTCCGCGTCGTCCGGGCTCACGATGTACGCCGGTAGGCCGAGCTCGCGGGCTGCTGCCACCGCGGCGTCTGCCTGCCCCGCGGCGATCTCCACGACGAGCCATCCTGCCGGAGCCAGCCATGGGCCAGCCTGCGCGAGCACACGGTGCACGACGTCCAGGCCGTCAGCACCACCGTCCAGCGCAAGACGCGACTCGTGCGAGCGAGCCTCGAGGGGCAGCAGCTCGATCTGTCCGGTCGGCACGTAGGGCGGGCTCGCCACCACGATGTCGACCCGCCCGCGCAACCCCGGCGGCAGCGCGGCGACCAGGTCGCCCTGCAGGGCCACCCCACCGACCGGTGCGAGGTTGACCGTCGCGCACCGCACGGCGACAGGATCGAGGTCGACGGCGTACAGCTCGACGGCGCGGGGTTCCAACGCGTGCAGCACGGCCAGGCCGAGAGCGCCCGAGCCGCAGCACAGGTCAACGGCCAGGACCGGTCGCTGCGGTGCACCGGCGCCGAGCAACCTCACGACCTGCGTGACGACCAGCTCGCTCCGCCGCCGCGGCACGAAGACCCCGCGCTGGACGTGGACCCGCAGCCCGGCGAATGCCGCCCAGCCGACCACCTGCTCCAGCGGCACCCCGGCGACCCGGCGCTCGACCATTGCGGCCAGCTCCGCCGACGACGCCGCGGACTCGATCAGCAGCAGCGCCTCCTCCTCCGCGAAGACGCAACCGGCGGTCCGCAACCCCGCGGTCACCTCCGCGATCACGGCACTCGACAGCACGGGAGGGAGCCTTCCTTACGGAGCCGTAAGACATGACGGTGTAACGGCGGGCGGTGACCGGAGGACAACACGACATCGACGAGACAGTCCTTGGAGCAGCATGCACCCCGACCTCGTGCCCGGCAGCACCTTCCCCGACCTCGAGCTGCCCGACCACAGCGGCATCGCGCGCACCCTCATCGAGCTCGCGGAGGGCGACCCCCTCGTGCTGACCTTCTTCCGCGGCTGGTGGTGTCCCAAGGAGCAGACGTTCTTCCGCGGCCTGACCCGACTCCAGGACGAGATGGAGGTGGCATACGCGCGGATCGTGTCCGTGAGCATCGACGACCCGACCGTGTCGGCTGCTTTCCGGGCCGGGCTGGGGGCGCGCTGGACCTTCCTGTCCGATACCGAGCGCAGCTACCTCGAGCCGCTCGGTCTGCTCGAGACCACGGACACCGTCCACCGGCCCTACGCACCCGCGACGTTCGTCCTGGCGCCGGACCTGACCGTGCATGCGGTCTACAACGGGTACTGGTTCTGGGGGCGACCCACCCTCGATGACCTGCGTCACGACCTGCGCGCGGTGACCCGCACCCTGCGCCCGGACTGGGACGTGCCTGCGTGAGCTGGTGCTGGTTGGCCCTGCTGACCGGTGCGGACGCCACCGCTGCCCACGGCGGCGCTAAGGCACCGAGCCTGGCCGCTGCTGCGGTCAGTGATGTGGCGGGAAAGCCGGTGGGGGTGCTTGCGGCGTGGCCGTCAGGAGCCAAGCCGGTTGCCGCGGCCGTGCGAGCGGACGCGCGGATCGTGGACCCCGAGGGTGGGTCTGCCTGGGTGTCGCTGGTGCTGCTGGCTCGCGACCGCTCGCCGCTGTTCGACGATCCTGCTGTCTCCGCAGCGCTGCGCCGGGTCCTTGCCGGGCCACCACCGGATGCCGTGAGCACGCTGGTGCGCGACTCGTCGCACATCGCGGGTGCGTTGACAGTCCGTCGATCGCAGCCGGCTCTGCTACGCGACGACCCGTTCCGTGCCGTTGGCCCGGCGCGGGTGTTGCTGGTGGCCGCCGGACTGCTCGGGACCATGGCGCCGGTGCCCGGTCCGGTGACCCAGCGCTATGGCGGCCAACCCTGGCCGGCGGCCGGCTTCCCGGTCCCGCCGGAAGCACGAGTCACGCGACCGTAGCGCTGCGCCTGACTCGTGGGACAGTCGCCGCGAAGGCAGGATGGAACCCATGGGAGAGGTTGACCAGAAGATGAGCGATCAGACCGAGTACGACGTCCTGGTGATCGGCGGCGGACCGGCCGGTGAGAACGCCGCCGGACGGTGCGCCGCCGGCGGGCTGTCGGTCGTCCTGGTCGAGCGCGAGCTGGTCGGGGGTGAGTGCTCCTACTGGGGCTGCATCCCCAGCAAGACGCTGATCCGCCCCGGCGACGTCCTTGCCGCAGCTCGTCGGGTTCCTGGTGCCGCGGAGGCCGTCACCGGGCCGATCGACGTCGCAGCCGCGCTCGCCCAGCGGGACTACATGACCAGCAGCTGGTCCGACGCCGGACAGCTGCCGTGGCTCGCCGACAACGACATCGCCTTCGTCCGGGGACACGCTCGCCTCGTCGGCAACCGCGAGGTCGAGGTGTCCGGCAGTGACGGCACCCGGCGGCGACTCTCCGCCCGCCGCGCTGTCGTCGTGGCGACCGGCACCAGGTCGGCTTTGCCGCCCGTGCCCGGCCTTGCCGAGGCACAGCCGTGGGACAACCGTGGCGCCACCGAGGTGAAGGAGATCCCACGACGATTCGTGGTCATCGGTGGCGGACCGGTGGGGGCCGAGCTGGCGCAGGCCTTTCGCCGGCTCGGCAGCGAGTCGGTGACCGTCCTCGAGGCCGGGCCGCGGCTGTTGTCCCGGGAGGAGCCGTTCGCCGGCGAGGAGGTGCGGGTCGCGCTCGAAGCTGAAGGGATCACCGTCGTGGTCGGCGCGTCGATCGCGTCGGTGGCTCGCGAGGGTACAGACGGACCGGTGACCGTGACGATGGCCGACGGCAGCACCCAGGTGGGCGATGCGCTGCTCGTCGCCGCCGGCCGACGCCCGACCACCGGCGACCTGGGCGTCGAGAGCGTCGGGCTGGTACCCGGCAAAGTGATTGAGGTCGACGACCAGCTTCGCGCGACCGGCGTACCCGGTGGATGGCTCTATGCCGTGGGTGATGTCAACGGGCTCGCACCGTTGACCCACATGGGGAAGTACCAAGCTCGCCTGGTCGGTGACGTCATCCTCGGCAAGGACGTGCGCGACACCTCGAGCACGGCTGCGGTGACCCGGGTGTCGTTCACCGACCCGCAGGTGGCCGCGGTCGGGCTGACGGAGGCGCAGGCCCGCGAGAAGGGCATCGACGTGCGGGTCGTGAGCGTCGGCACCGGCAGCGTCGCCGGGGCCTCCACCCTCGGCAACGGCATCAGCGGGACGAGCCAGATCGTGGTGGATGAGACCCGCCGGGTGCTGGTCGGCGCCACGTTCACCGGGCCGGGTGTGCAGGAGCTGCTGCACTCGGCCACCGTGGCGATCGTCGGCGAGGTCACGGTGGACCGGCTCTGGCATGCGGTGCCGGCCTTCCCGACGGTGAGCGAGGTATGGCTGCGACTGCTCGAGGCCTATGGACTCTGAGCGACGCCGATGCCGCCGACGACGCTGGACAACCTCGTCATCGTGGCCGTGGTGGGAGCACTGGCGCCCCTGGCGCTGGGATTCCTCCCGTGGCTGCGGGTGCCCTCGGCAGTGGTCGAGCTCGTTGCTGGCGTCGTGCTCGGACCGGCGGTGCTCGGCTGGGTGCACATCGACCAACCGGTGCAGGTCCTCAGCCTGATCGGCCTGGCGTTCCTGCTGTTCCTGGCAGGTCTCGAGATCGACGTGCGGCGGCTGCGCGGAGCACTCCTACGATCGGCAGCTCTCGGCTATCTGCTCAGCCTGGCGGTCGGTGCGCCGATCGCTGTGGGGCTCGCCGCGTTGCACTGGGTGAGCTCCCCCATGCTCGTCGCCATCGCCTTGTCGGCGACCTCGCTCGGGCTGGTGGTCCCGGTGCTGAAGGACGCCGGTCAGACCGACAGCACCGCTGGGCGGCTGGCGATCCTCAGCGCCACGGTGGCCGACTTCGCCGCGATCGTGTTGCTGTCATTGCTGTTCTCGGCATCGGGGGGCAGCCCGGCGGGGCGGCTCTCGCTCCTGGCGGTGTTCCTGATCCTGGTGGTGGCGACCGGAGCAGCGCTGGCAAAGCTCGGCCGGGGAATGCGGTTGGGCGAGGTACTGGTCCGGCTGCAGGACACCACGGCCGCCATCCGCGTGCGCTTTGCCGTGGTGCTGCTGCTCGGCTTCGCCGCCTTGGCGACACGGGTCGGCCTCGAAAGCATCCTGGGCGCGTTCCTTGCCGGGGTCCTCGTGTCCGTGCTCGACAGCGACATGTCGAGCCACCCGACGTTCAGGGTCAAGCTCGAGGCCATCGGATTCGGATTCGTCGTGCCAGTCTTCTTCGTTGCGAGCGGTGCCCGGTTGGACCTGCAGGGCCTCCTCGACCAGCCTTCGGCGTTGCTGCGGGTCCCCGTCTTCGTGCTGGCGCTACTCGCGGTCCGCGGCCTGCCGGCACTGCTGTCGTGGCGCATGCTGGGTCGGCGACGGACCGTGGCAGTAGCGCTGCTGCAGGCGACGTCCCTGCCGTTCATCGTCGCGGCGGTGCAGATCGGCATCGAGCTGCACCAGATCACCCCGATCACCGGCGCGGCGATGGTGACCGCCGGTCTGGCCTCGGTGCTGGTGTTCCCTCCTGCCGCCCTCAGGCTGCTGCGCGATCCGTAGCATCGAGTGTGTGAGCCGTCGACTCTTCGCCCACGCGTTCGGCGAGCGCTACGACCTGCCGATTCCGCTGTTCCTCTTCGTGCTGGGCGGCGCGGCGGTGGTGGTGCTGTCCTTCGTCCTCGTGCTGCGGCGAGGTGTCGACGACCGCGGTCGGACCGACGAGGTCGACCGAGCGCCGCGTACTCCCGTCGGGACTATCGGGTCCCGGCTCGGCCTCATCGTCCTGGCCACCCTTGTCGCCATCGGTCTGTGGGGCAGCAACGAGGTCGCCGAGAACATCGTGCCCACCCTGTTCTGGCTGCTGGCCTGGATCGTGGTGCCGCTCTCCTGCGGGCTGCTCGGCGACTGGACCCGACCGGTCAACCCCTTCGCTGCCGTCGTCCGTCTCGTGGACCACCCCGGTCTGCGTCGGGCCGTGCTCGCCCGCGCCAAGCCACTGCGCTATCCCGACCGCCTCGGCTGGTGGCCCGCGGTCGTGCTCTACTTCTCCCTCGCCTGTGGCGAGCTGATCTACAACCTCACCGTGACGAAGCCGCACGTCATCGCCATCGGGCTGCTGGTATACGCCGTCCTCACTGCAGTCGCAGGAGTGCTGTTCGGCGCAACGTGGCTCCAGCGCGGCGAGGTCTTCTCCGTCCTCTACAACACCTGGGGCCGTCTGGGGTGGTGGCGATTCGGCGCCGGGGGCAGGCGTGGGTTCGCCGGTGGACTCGAGTCGGGTTTCGAGCGCGCTACCAGCCGCGTGGTCTTCGTCATGCTGCTGCTGGTGACGGTCAACTTCGACGGGCTGATCGCTACCCCGCAGTGGGACCGATGGGAACAGGGTCGCGTCGGCGCGGACCAGGGCGCGCTCGAGGTCCTGCGGCTCGTCACGCTGGTCGGTCTCACGGTCGTGGTCTGCGCCGTGTTCGGTGCCTTCGCCCTGGCTGCCGCACGCGCCGGCGGCCACCGCACCCGCTTTCGTGACTCGCTGTCCGGCTTGCTGCCGAGCCTGCTGCCGATCGCCTTCGGCTATCTGGTCGCGCACAACGCGCAGTACGTCCTGGTCAACTCCCAGCTGCTGCTGCCGCTGATCGGCAACCCGGTCGGTCGCGAGTCGTGGCCGCTGCACCTGCCCTACCCGTTCACCGACTCCTACGAGGTCAGTGCAACGTTCCTGCCCAGCGCCGTCTACTGGTACGTCGGCATCGCCGCGATCATCGCCGCACACGTGGTGGCGGTGGTGCTCGCCCACCGGCACCTCACCCTGCGCGGCGCGGACCGGCAACGTGGTCGGGCCAGTGAGTACCCCTGGCTGGTGGCGATGGTCGCCTACACGATGTTCTCGCTGGTCCTCATCGCCCAGCCGCTGGTCACCGAGGTCGCGGCTTAGCGCAGGAACCACGACACGAGGTCGGCGCCGACGTGCGCCACCGCCGGCGCAGCCCACGAGCCGGCGTGCACCCGCAGCCCGCCGAGGACCACGCCGACAGCAAGGTCGAGGGGCAGCGCCGACCAGCCGTAGAGCGGCAGGTGCAGCAACGCGAAAGCCGCCGCACCCACGACGACTGCGACGCCTGGTCCCGCGGTGCGAGCGACGGCGTCGTGCAACGCACCCCGCAGGAACGCCTCCTCGGCGGTGGCGACGACTGCGACCACCAGCGCCCACAACAGAAATCCCTGGGTAGAGGTCGACACGACCAGGCCGCGGGCGCTGACGTGCGCGAGAACGGCCGGTACGCAGATCAGCGCACCTCCCGCTGCCCCCGCGACGAGGACCTGGCGGGAGACACGCGGTCGCCGGGTGCCGGCGGCGAGGACGAGGAGCACGAGAGCAACCGCGAACACCAGTCCGGCCGGCATCGAGCGCGCGACATCCGGGCCACCCACCAGCGCTCGAAGCAGGACGGCTGCGGTGAATCCAGCCAGCAGAACCAGGATCCCGGCGCGATCGGGTGCAGCACGGCGAACCCTGTGGGCGCTGCGGGCGGGAAGGACCGTGGTGGTGGAGGTCACGGCTGCTCGGCATCGTCGGCATCGTCGGCATCGTCGGCGGTCTCGTCCTCGTCGTCTCCTGCCGACCGGCGTACGACGAGGACGACGGCCGCCAGGACGAGGACCACGAGCGCCAGCAGGCCGCCCCACAGCAGACCCGAGCGACCTCCACCGGACGCCGAGGACGTCGACCCCGTCGCCTCGACCGCGAGGGCGTAGTCACCCGCTGCGGCGAAGGTCGCGGCCCAGATGTCGTTACCGGCCTTGGTCGTCTTGAGTCGCTGCCACGGCTTGCCGGGCGCCGGGCGGTAGTGCATCCCCTCGCCGGGGGTCAGGGTCGGTGCCCGTAGGTAGATGACGGCCTCTTTCGCCTTGGCGGTGACAGTGACCGGCCCGCTCGGCGCGGCGAGAGTGACGCGATAGACGTTGCCGTCGATGGTGGTGCCGGTTGGCTCCTCGGTGGGGGCCAGCGGGGTCACGGTCACGGTGACGGGCCCGGCAGCTGCGGCAAGCGCGCCCTGCGGGACGCCCAGGCTGACCTGCGGCCCGAACTCGGGCGAGACCAGCGAGAGGTAGGCAGCTGTGACGCCCGAGGCGAGCTCAGCCTTCGCGGCGACCGTGATCGGTCGCACCGTGGTCGGCGTGCCGTCGGGCGGTGCGACGTAGCGGTACGGCTCGTCGGGCAGTCCCACGCCGTCATAGAGCGGCACCGGGTGGGGCGACACCAGCCAGCCAAGGGCAACAACCACCGCGGTGGCCAGCCAGAACCGCCAGGCGCAAAACCGGTCAGGGGAAGCCGCTGCACGCGGTGGCCTGGTCACGCCCACAGCATCCCAGTCGCACCCGAGCGCACGAACGAGCCCGCTGATGTTTACCTTCCGGCCACCTTGACGCCACCGCTGCACCAGCCGGGGGGCGCAGCGTGCGTGTCACCACCCGCCGTACGTCATCTCGGAGGCATCAGCATGGGACTGCACGAGGGCCCGCACGACCACCGGCACGATCACGGACACGATCAGCCGCACGACCACGACCACCCGGAGGTGCACGAGGAGCAGGAGCTCAACCCGGCGCTGGACCTCTCGGTGCCCGACTCCGAGCTGCGACCCGAGGAGCTCGGCCGGCGTGGCTTCCTGCGCGCAGCCGGACTGCTCGGCGCGGCCGCGAGCACGGCGAGCGTCTTCAGTCAGGCAGCCCCTGCCGCGGCGGCCGAAGGCCGCGCGCGCCACCGGACACCTCGAGAGGGCTACCAGTGGTTGGCCGGTGACCACCACATCCACACGCGCTACTCGGTCGACGGTCAGTACCTGGTCGCCGACCACGTCCACCACGCAAGCGCCTACGGCCTCGACTGGATGGTCATCACCGACCACGGCAGCCTGGCGCACGCCAAGATCGGCGTGGAGAACGTCAACCCCGACATCGTCGCGGCCCGCAAGCGGTTCAGCGACATGCTCGTCTTCCAGGGGCTCGAGTGGAACATCCCCTCGGCCGAGCACGGCACCGTGTTCGTGCACCCCGGGGTCAACGAGGTTGCCGTACTCAAGGCGTTCGAGAACGGCTACGACGGAGTGGTCAACAAGGCGACAGCCAGCTCGGCGGCCAACGAAGCCCTCGCCGTCGGTGGCCTGCACTACCTCGGCGACGCCGTGCGGTCGCGCCAGGTGCGCGACGCGCTCATGCTCGCTAACCACCCGGCCCGAAAGGGCATCGACTCTCCGCACGAGATCCGGGGGTGGCGTGACGCGGAACCGCTGATCGCGATCGGCATGGAGGGTGCGCCCGGTCACCAGGCGGCCGGGCTGCCCACCCCGACCGGTGCCGGTTCGGGTCGCGGCTACTACGACAACAGCCCGACCGCCGACAGCTTTGCCGGCTACCCGTTGGAGAGCTATCGCACGTACGGCGGCTTCGACTGGATGACCGCGACCGTCGGCGGCCTGTGGGACAGCATGCTCGCCGAAGGAAAGCCGTGGTGGGTGACCGCCAACAGCGACAGCCACCAGATCTGGGCGGACACCTCGGTGCGCAGCGACCCGACCGTGTTTGCCCGTCAGGGTTTCTACGACCCGCCCCTGCACCAGACCGCTCCCGTCCTGACCAACGGCGACTTCTGGCCGGGCTACTACAGCCGGACCCACGTCGGCGCGGGGGACTTCTCCTACGCCGCCGTCATGCAGGCCATGCGGGCCGGTCGGGTGTGGGTCGACCACGGTGCGCTGCTGGAGTCCCTCGACGTGCGGCTGCGCGCCGATGGCGACGAGGTCGCTCTCGGTGGGGTGCTCACCGCACGCCGCGGGTCACGAGTGCGCCTCGTCGTGCGCATAGTGCCGGCTCAGATCCCGAACTGGTCGCAGGTCACTCCTCGGCTCGCGAAGGTCGACCTCGTCAAGGGCGCCGTCACAGGCCCGGTCAGCGACAGCGACACGTTCAGCACCCCCGGCACCCGTGTCGAGACCTCGTGGGACACCACCGGCATCACCGGGGTCATCGAGCTGTCCTACGACCTCGGCCGGCTCGACGAGAGCTTCTACGTCCGGCTGCGTGGTTCTGACGGCAAGCGGACGGCTCCCGGTCTGGGCGGTGCCACCGTCGACCCGGCCGGTCCCGCGCTCGACGTGATCGGTGCCGCCGATCCATGGGATGACCTGTGGTTCTACACCAACCCGATGTGGGTCCTTGCCCGCTGAGCAACGAGCGGAGGAGGCATCGGGAATGACGTACGCCGGTATCGGGCTGGACAGCCGGGCGCTGTCCGAGCTCGACCACCAGGCTCTGGTGCTGGCCGACGCCGTGCGCGAGGTGCTCGGTGACCGCGGGCTGATCGATGACCTGGTGGGGGGCGACCTGGTGGTCGCCACCCACTGGGTCCCGTCAGCTGCTGGCTCGGCAGCAGCTGGCTCGGGGGCAGCCGGCTCGGTGGCTGCGCTGTCGGTCGGGTTGCCCGGCCTCGAGGAGACCGCGGCCTGGCAGGCGCTGCACGCCGCACTGGCAGCGGTCGACGTCGACGTACAGGCTCTGGTGGTCGGGGAGCTCGGCACCGGTGGCACCGACCGGCAGTTCCCGGCGCGCGCTGCCGCCGACCTGCACGCGCGGCACCGCGGCGGCCGACTGGTCGCCTTCGCCGGCTCGAGCACCCTCGGTGAGGAGGTCACCGTGGGTTACCTGCTCGCCAGCACCAGGATCAGCCGGGTGCGCGTGCTCGCCGGTGCCGCGGCGGAGGACGACGCCGTCGTCCTGACCCGGCGGCACGTCCGGCCGGTCTGGAGCGCCGGCGAGCTCGAGCTGACCGTGCAGCCGGCTGCTGCTGCACGGTTCGTGCCGTTCGAGTCACCGACTCCGACGCCGTGCTGCGCCGTGCACTGAGCGGCCCGGCCGCCAGAGCTCACGGCTACCTGAGCAGCTGGCGGGCCATCACGAGTCGCTGCACCTGGTTGGTGCCCTCGTAGATCTGGGTGATCTTGGCGTCGCGCATCATCCGTTCGACCGGATGGTCCTTGACGTAGCCGGCACCACCGAGCACCTGCACGGCGTCAGTGGCGACCTCCATCGCCACGTCGGAGGCAAAGCACTTGGCGGCCGCGCCGAAGAACGTCAGGTCGGCGTCGCCACGCTCAGACTTGCAGGCCGCGACGTAGGTCATCTGCCGGGCCGTCTCGACCTTCATGGCCATGTCGGCGAGCATGAACTGCATCCCCTGGAACTCCGCGATGGCCTTGCCGAACTGCTTGCGTTCCTTGGCATACGCCGTCGCATAGGCCAGTGCACCGGACGCGATGCCGACCGCCTGCGCCGCGATGGTGATGCGGGTGTGGTCCAGGGTCCGCAGTGCCGTCTTGAACCCGGTGCCCTCGGCCCCGACCAGTCGGTCGGCCGGGATACGACAGTCGTCGAAGTACAGCTCGCGCGTGGGTGACCCCTTGATGCCGAGCTTCTTCTCCGGCGCACCGAAGGTGAAGCCGTCGTCGGACTTCTCGACGACGAAGGCCGAGATGCCGTTGGCGCCGGCCTTGGGGTCGGTGACTGCCATGACCGTGTAGTAGTCGGACACACCGGCGTTGGTGATCCAGCGCTTGACGCCGTTGAGGACGTAGCCGTCGCCGTCGCGCACCGCACGAGTGGTCATTGCCACGGCGTCGCTGCCCGCCTCGGGCTCGGAGAGCGCGTAGGAGAACATCGCCTCGCCGCTGGCGACGGCCGGCAGATAGCGCTTGAGCAGGTCCTCCGACGCCGAGAGCATCAGCGGCAGGGTGCCGAGCTTGTTGACCGCAGGGATCAACGAGCTGGACGCACAGACGCGGGCGACCTCCTCGATCACGATGCAGGTCGCGAGCGCGTCGGCGCCGGCGCCGCCGTGCTCCTCAGGGATGTGCACCGCGTGGAACCCCGCCGCACGCAAGGCGTCGTACGACGCCTGGGGGAACTCCCCGGTGGCGTCCGCCTCGGCGGCGTGCGGGGCCACCTTGTCGTCGCACAGAGCGCGCACCGAGTCGCGCAGCATCTCGTGCTCGTCGGGCAGCCGGAAGTGGTCGAAGTCACTCACGGCACCGAGCGTACGACGGTCGTTCGCAGCGTCGCGAGGGGGTCAGGTCGTCGTCACCCTGGGTAGCCTTCCGCCATGACTCTGCGTCTCAGCGTCCTCGGCACCGGCTATCTCGGCGCCACCCACGCCGCCTGCATGGCCGAGCTCGGCTTCGAGGTCATCGGGATGGACGTCGACCCGGCCAAGATCGAGGCCCTGACCGCAGGTCGGGTGCCCTTCTACGAGCCCGACCTCGAGCCGCTGCTGCGCAAGCACGTCGAAGGCGGCCGGCTGCGCTTCACCACGTCGTACGAGGACGTGGCCACCGCCGACGTGCACTTCCTCTGCGTGGGCACCCCGCAGCGCAAGGGCGACTACGCCGCGGACATGCGCTACGTCGACGGCGTGGTCGACGGGCTTGCTCCGCACCTGGACCGCCCGACACTGGTGGTCGGCAAGTCGACCGTGCCGGTCGGCACCGCGGCCCGGCTGCAGCAGCGCCTCGCCGCACTGGCTCCGGCCGGCGAGGCCGCCGAGCTCGCGTGGAACCCCGAGTTCCTGCGCGAAGGCTTCGCCGTCGAGGACACCTTGCGCCCCGACCGCCTCGTGGTGGGCACGACGTCCGCGCGCGCCGAGGCGTTGCTGCGTGAGGTCTATGCGAGCGCCATCGACGGGGGCACACCGTTCCTCGTCACGGACTTCCCCACCGCCGAGCTGGTCAAGGTCGCGGCCAACGCCTTCCTCGCCACCAAGATCTCGTTCATCAACGCGATGGCCGAGCTGTGCGAGGCTACCGGCGCCGACGTCACCAAGCTGGCCGACGCGATCGGCCATGACGACCGGATCGGCCGCAAGTTCCTCAACGCCGGCCTCGGTTTCGGCGGCGGCTGTCTCCCCAAGGACATCAGGGCGTTCATGGCCCGGGCCGCCGAGCTCGGCGTCGACCAGGCCGTCGGTTTCCTGCGGGAGGTCGACGCGATCAACATGCGCCGGCGTACCCATGTCGTCGACCGGTCCCGCGAAGCGTGCGGCGGGTCGCTGCTCGGGAAACGCATCGGCGTGCTGGGTGCGGCGTTCAAGCCCAACAGCGACGACGTCCGCGACTCCCCGGCGCTGAACGTCTCGGGTCAGCTGCAGCTGCTCGGCGGTCAGGTCACCGTCTACGACCCCCGCGCCAACGACAACGCCAAGGCGCTGTTCCCGACGCTGGCCTACGCCGACTCCGCACTCGGGGCCTGCGAGGGTGCCGACCTCGTGCTGCACCTGACCGAGTGGCAGGAGTTCCGCGACATGGACCCTGCTGTGCTGGGTGAGGTCGTCTCGGAGCGCATCGTCATCGATGCCCGCAACGCGCTGGACCCCGCCCGCTGGCGGGCCGCCGACTGGACCTACGGCTCGCTCGGGCGCCCGTGAGGACTGCTCGCTGGCGGTGAGCGTCGCATCTAGGGTCGTCGATGCGGTCAAGTGGCAGGACCTGGGGCACGATAAGTCACCTATGAGCCGCTCGTTGCGCACCACCGTCCGCGTCCTGACCGCCGCCGTGCTCTCCCTGACGTCTCTCACTGCCACCGTCGGCGGAGCTCCGGCGCAGGCCACCAGCACCCCGGTCCTGTTCGGGCTCCACACCCACTCCGACGCGGGACGTCTCGCCACCCAACGGGCCCTGCACAAGCGCTCGGCACTGGTCGGCTACTTCGCCGGCTGGGAGCGCGGCATGCCCTCCGCGGCCTACCTCGGCCGCTGGAGCACCCAGCGCGGCGGGGTACCCGTCGTGGCGACCGGCCCCGCCGGACCCGCACCACTCGCCCGGATCATCAGTGGCTCCGAAGACGCCACGATCGCCGCCTGGGCCGAGGGCACCAAGGCGTTCGGCCGGCCGATCATGATCCGGCTGATGGCGGAGATGAACGGCGGCTGGGAGCCGTGGTCGACCGGGGTCAACGGCAACAAGCCCGGTGAGTACGTCGCGGCGTGGCGGCACGTGGTCGACGTGTTCCGGGCGCACGGTGCCACCAACGCGATCTGGGTCTGGAACCCCGACCGCTCCTTCGCCGGCGCCACCCCGATGCGTTCGCTCTATCCCGGTGCGGACTACGTCGACTGGATCGGTCTGGACGTCTACAACTTCGGCAGCTCCTCCAAGAGCGGCTGGCTGTCCTTCGCGTCGATGATGACACCCTCGGTCCGCGAGATCCGCCGGGTCGCCGGACCGTCGAAGCCCCTGATGCTCAACGAGGTCGGCTGTGCGGCGGGTCCGCGCAAGGCGACCTGGGTCAAGGCGATGTACGCGAGCCTGCCGTCGTACGGCGTCAAGGCGGTGCTGTGGTTCGACTACGACATGAAGCAGGACTGGCGGCTCACCGCAGACCCGTCGGTGCGCGCTGCGGCGAAGGTCGCCGTCTCCAGTCCGCGGCTGGCGGGCGCGGGTCAGGTGTCGCTGTCGACGATCGAACGCATCATCCGTACGGGCAGCTGACCCGGGTGCGCCCGCTGCGTCGCCCGGTCGTCGTCGCCCTGGCACTGGCGGCGGCGGCGATAGGCGCCACCGTCCTGCTGGGACAGCCGGGCACGGCGGCCGCGGCCGAGGCGGCTCGACCGTTCGCCGGCTCGGGCGCCTGGGTGTCGGTCTTCTCCGGCACCGCGGTGTGGGACCACCCGGAGGCGCACGTCGCCCGCATGCACCGGGCCGGCGTCCACACGCTGTTCCTGCAGACCGCGAGCTCGGTCACCCCGGTCGGCACCGACGTCTTCCGTCCGACCCAGATCGCGCGCTTCCTGACCGCTGCGCATGCGCAGGGCATGCGCGTGGTGGCGTGGTACCTGCCACCGTTGCTGCGCGTCGCCCGCGAGCGGCGCCGGGCCATGGCCGCGATCGCGTTCCGTACGTCGACCGGGCAGCAGTTCGACGCCTTCGCGCTGGACATCGAGCCATCGGGGACGACGCCGACGGGCCTGCTGCGCACCGCGAACCTACTGCGACTGAGCAGCCGGCTCCGGGCTGCGGTCGGTCCGTCCTACCGCCTGGGCGCGATCATCCCGTCGCCGGTAGGCATGACCTTGGCGCCGCACTTCTGGCCGGGCTTCCCCTACGACACGATCGGGCGCTTCTATGACGTCGTGCTGCCGATGAGCTATTCGAGCTACCGGGTGTCGGGGGCGGCCGCGACCTACGACTACACGATGCGCAACATCGCCTTCCTTCGCGCGACCCTCGGTCCGGCCGTCGGGATCCACGTCATCGGGGGCAGTGCCGCGGCGTCCGGGCGGCTCGAGACGCGCGCCTTCGTCGCCGCGTGCAACGACGCGCGGGTGACCGGTGCGTCCATGTGGCACTACACGGCCTATGGCCTCGAGGACTGGCAGGAGATGGCAGCGCTCGCGCTGTGAGGCCGCCGCCCTTCCCGGAGCCGTCAGCCCGCTGACATCGTCGCGAGCGCATGCACCACGTCCCAGTTGCGACTGGTGGCCACACCGCCGATCTTCGCGTCGGTCAGGGAACGAGCCAGCTTCGAGGTGTGGACGCTGTTCGGCAGCCAGAGGTAGATCTGGGTCTTGTCGACGACGAACTGGTCAGGCGCCACGGTGTCCGGGTCGTTGTCCGCCAGCCACTGCGCTGACGGCGGCGAGCGCAGGAACGTGACGAGATAGCGCTTGGGGTCGGTCGCCACCGCACCGAACGGGTCGGCGGCGACGACCGCCGCGAGCTGCGCAGCCGTGCGCACCACGACGGCCACCTCCATGCCGAGGTGTGCCGCGATCGCCCGCTCGACGGCCGTTTCTACCGCAGCGCCGGATCTGGTCGACGTACGGAAAACCGCGTTGCCGCTCTGCAGATGCGTGCGCACGTCGTCGTAGCCGAGACCTTCCACCAGCGCGCGCAGATCGGCCATCGCGACGCGTCGCTTCGCGCCGAGGTTGATACCGCGCAGCAGGGCGACGTAGGTCGGCATCAGATGCCGAAGCCGACGCCCTTGTGCGCGACGCGGCGGCGCAACGACTCACCCTTGGCGCGCGCGGTGTCCCCCAGCGCCTGCTGGAACTCGACCATGAGCTGCTGCAGCGCCGGGTCCGACACCCCCAGGATGCGCGCGGCCAGCAGCCCCGCGTTGCGCCCACCGCCGACCGAGACGGTCGCCACGGGCACGCCCGCCGGCATCTGCACGATCGAGAGCAGCGAGTCGAGACCGTCGAGCTGTTCCAACGGCACCGGCACGCCGATGACAGGCAGCGGGGTCACACTTGCCAGCATGCCGGGCAGGTGCGCCGCCCCGCCGGCACCGGCGATGATGACGCGCAGGCCGCGGCCGACCGCGCCCTCGCCGTAGGCGAGCATGTCGCGGGGCATCCGGTGCGCCGACACGACGTCGACCTCATGCGGCACCCCGAGCTCGTCCAGCGCCTTGGCCGCGTCCTCCATCACCCGCCAGTCCGAGTCGCTGCCCATGACGATGCCGACGACCGGGGTCGGGTCGGACTCAGCCATCGATGTCTCCTCGCAGGAACGCCGCCGCGTGCCGGGCTCGCTCACGCACGTCCTCAGCATCGTCGCCCGGGACGGTCACGTGACCCACCTTTCGCCCAGGGCGGACGTCCTTGCCGTACATGTGGATGTGCACGCCAGGGTCGTGCGCCAGGCAGTGCAGGTAGCCGTCGTACATCTCCGGCAGCTCACCTCCGAGCACGTTCGCCATCACGACGTACGGCGCGGTGGCGCGGGTGTCGCCCAGCGGCAGGTCGAGGACCGCGCGCAGGTGCTGCTCGAACTGGCTGGTGCGGGCACCCTCGATGGTCCAGTGCCCGCTGTTGTGCGGGCGCATGGCCAGCTCGTTGACGAGGACTCCGGCGGGGGTGTCGAACATCTCGACAGCCATCACCCCGGTGACGCCGAGGCCCTCGGCGATGCGCAGCGCCGCCTGCTGCGCAGCGAGCGCGTGCTCCTCGGCGATCGGCGCCGGCGCCAGCACCTCGCGGCACACGCCGTCGACCTGCAGGGTCTCGACCACCGGCCACGCGGCGGCCTGCCCGTGCGGGCTGCGGGCGACCAGAGCAGCAAGCTCACGGGTGAAGGCGACCTTCTCCTCGGCCAGCAGCGGGGACCCCGCCGCGCGGGCGAACCAGTCCTCGGCATCGGCGGCTGCCTCGACCAGCCGCACACCTTTGCCGTCGTACCCGCCTCTCGGGGTCTTGAGCATCACGGGCCAGCCGACCTCGTCGCCGAACGCCTGCAGCTCTCCGCTGCTCGCGACCGCAGCCCACCGTGGGCAGCGCACGCCGAGCTCGGTGAGCCGGCGCCGCATGACCAGCTTGTCCTGCGCGTGCTCCAGCGCGTCGGGGCCGGGGTGCACGACGACGCCCTCGGCCTGCAGGGTGCGCAGGTGCTGCGTCGGTACGTGCTCGTGGTCGAAGGTCAGCACGTCGCACCCGGCAGCGAAGGCCCGCAGTGCGTCGAGGTCGTCCTCGGCCCCCACCACAGTGCCCGGCACGACCTGCGCGGCGCTGTCGTGGTCGTCCCGCGCGAGCACCCGCAGCGTGATGCCCAGCCCGATCGCCGGTGGAGCCATCATCCGCGCGAGCTGCCCGCCACCCACCACACCCACCACTGGGAACCCCACGGCGGCAACCCTAGCCAGCCGTGACCTCTTACCCACCGAAGTGGACCGGCCACCTGCTGCGGGATCCACCACTCCTCCGGTCCAGTTCCGCACAGTCAGACTGCCTGTGGATGACCGACAGCCTGGATCGAGCCCACCGACCACGCTGTACGGCGTGCAGGAAGCATTCTCCTCCCGACGGCTACCGGCAGCGCTGCGTCCGCTTGCCACCCGCCAGGACGACATGGTGACGAGGGAGCAGCTGCACCGGCTCGGGCTGGGTCATGACGCCGTCGCCTCCCGGACCGCTCAGGGGGTGTGGCGCGAGATCGGGCCGCGCGTTGTCGTCCTGCACACCGGGCTGCTCACGCCGTCGCAACGCCGCTGGGCCGGGGCCCTGCACGTCGGGGATGGCGCGGTGCTGGCGATGGCAACGGCCGCCGAGCTCGGTGGCCTGCGCGGCTTCGAGGCACCGACCGTGCACATCGCCATCCGGCACAGCCGCGAGGTCAGTCGGCTGGAGCACCCGCTGGTCACTGTGGCCGTGCACCAGACGCGGCACCCGGACGATCACGTGGTCCTCAGTGGTCCGCATCGACGCCACGACATCGCACGGGCAGCCGTCGAGCTGGCCTCCCAGAGCAGCAGCGAGGGTCGGTCACGAGCCGTCATCGCGGCCGTCGTCCAGCAGCGACTAGCTCGGCCGGCACACCTGCTCGAGATCCTCGAGTGTTGGACCACCCTGCCGCGTCGCAGGCTCATCCGCGAGACGATCCACGACGTCGAAGGCGGTGCTCAGTCGTTGCCCGAGCTCGATTTCGCCCGCGCCTGCCGTCGCGCCGGGCTGCCTGAGCCGACCCGGCAGCAGCGAGTCCGGCGCTCCGGAGGCTCGTGGTACCTCGACAACGACTTCACGCCGTGGCTCGTGACGGTCGAGATCAACGGGGTTCAGCATCGTGAGCTGCTCGCGGCAGAGGCCGACGACCGAAGGAGGGCCGGCTTGCAGGTATTGGGGCGACTCGTGGTCGACATCAGCAGCTGGACCGTCCGGCACCAGCCTCAGGTGGCCGTCCTACGCACGGCGGAAGCTCTGCTCTCTCGCGGGTGGACACCAAGCGCCAAGACGGTCAGGATCCTCACGAGCTATGCCGCCGCTCACGGCTGGACCGGTCTGACGCCATGACGGTGTGAAGTGGACCGGAGCAGTGGCGGGACCTGCTCCACTCCTCCGGTCCACTTCGGCGAGAGGGGCCGGCTAGAGGCCGAGGTCGCGGGCGATGAGCATCCGCTGCACCTCGGAGGTGCCCTCGCCGATCTCGAGGATCTTCGAGTCCCGCCACATCCGAGCGACGGGGTACTCATTCATGAAGCCATAGCCACCATGTACCTGGGTGGCCTCGCGTGCGTTGGTGACCGCAACCTCCGAGGAGTACAGCTTGGCGATCGCGGCCTGGCGCTTGAACGGCTCGCCGCGCAGCATCCGGCCGGCCGCGTCGTAGTAGGACAGCCGAGCCGTGTGTGCCCGCACCTCCATGTCGGCGATCTTGAAGGCGATGGCCTGGTTGGCCCCGATCGGCCGGCCGAACGCCTCCCGCTCGCCTGCGTAGCGCACCGACTCGTCGAGACACCCTTGCGCCAGCCCGGTCGCGAGCGCGGCGATAGCGATGCGTCCCTCGTCCAGGATCGAGAGGAACTGCGCATAGCCGCGACCTTCGTCGCCGAGGAGGTTCCCGACCGGCACGTGTACGTCGACCAGCGAGAGCTCCCGGGTGTCGGAGGCGTTCCAGCCGACCTTGCTGTACTTCGGGGCAACCGTCAGCCCCGGAGTGCCCGCGGGCACGATCACCGTGGAGATCTGCGGTCGCCCGTCATCGTCCACGCCCGTGATGGCGGTGACCGTCACCAGTCCGGTGATGTCGGTGCCCGAGTTGGTGATGAACGCCTTGGTGCCGTTGATGATCCATTCGGAGCCGTCGGGAGAACGCCTGGCCGTCGTGCGGGTGCCGCCGGCATCGGACCCGGCGCCAGGCTCGGTCAGCCCGAACGCACCGAGCAGCTCGCCGGTGCACAGTCGCGGCAGCCACTCACTCTTCTGCTCCACCGTCCCGAAGCGGAAGATCGGCATGGCGCCGAGGGAGACGCCGGCCTCGAGCGTGATCGCCACCGACGAGTCGACCCGCGCGAGCTCCTCCAACGCGATGCACAGGGCGAAGTAGTCCCCGCCCATGCCGCCGTACTCCTCGGGGAAGGGCAGCCCGAACAGCCCCATCTCCCCCATCTGGCGCACGATGTCGTACGGGAACTCCTCGCGCTCGTAGAAGCCGCCGATCACCGGCGCCACCACCTCGCGGGCAAACTCCCGCACCGTCGACCGCAACGCCTGCAGGTCCTCACTCAGTGGTTCGCTCACGTGCGCCTCCCGACAATTGTCGCGTCGATGTGTCACGAAACCGGCACAGATGCGCTGACGTGTCACGTCCTACGTCCGTCATGGTGCCACGGACCGACCCGCGAGCACCCGTCCCACCCTGGTGACGCGCGTCGCTAGGCTCGTGAGTCGTGACCTCTGCCGCAGCGACCCGCTCGTGAAGCCGCTGCTGGCGGCCTACTACCGGCTGGGCCATCTCGTCCGTGAGCTGATGAAGTTCGGCGTGGTCGGCGGCATCGCCTTCCTCGTCGACATCGGGCTGTTCAACCTCGTGCTGCACCTGACCGACAAGCCGCTGACATCCAAGACGGTCTCGACCGTGGTCGCGACCACCGTCGCCTATGTCGGCAACCGGCACTGGACGTTCCGCAACCGCGGCCGGTCGGCGGTCAAGCGCGAGTACTCGCTGTTCTTCCTGCTCAACGCCCTGGGTCTGGGCATCGCCCTGGCCTGTCTGGCCGTGTCGCACTACCTGCTCGGCTTCACCGGTCGGCTGGCCGACAACATCGCGGCCAACGGCGTGGGGCTGGTCCTCGGCACGGCGTTCCGGTTCTGGTCCTACCGGCGCTACGACTTCACCCACCCCGAACAGGCGGTCCAGCCCGTCGCCACCGACGAGGTCGCTGCTAGCGCGGACCCGCCCCAGCAGCACTGAGGAACAGAGCGAACATCGCCGGCCGCTGCTGCACCAGCTCGAGCCGGCCACCATCTGCCTCGGCCAGCTCGCGGGCCACTGCCAGGCCAAGACCGGTGCCCTTGCGCCCGCTCACCGAGCGCTCGAAGATCCGAGCGCCGAGCTCGGGCGGGACACCCGGCCCCTCGTCGGAGACCTCGACGACCAGCGAGATGCCGGTGGAGCGAGTAGAGACCGTGACCGTGCCCGCGCCGTGGATCAAGCTGTTCTCGAGCAAGGTGGCAAGCACCTGCGAGAGGCCGTTGGGGGTGGCGAGCGCCACCAGTCCGCGGGTGCCGACCGCGCGCACCACCCGGTGTCGCGCGGCAAACGCCGGCTCCCACTCGACCACCTGCTGCAGCACGACCTCGTCCAGCGGCACCGGACCGGCGCGCAAGTTGTTGTCCCGTACGCCGTCCAGCAGGTGCTCGACGACCGTCGCGAGCCGCTCGACCTGAGCCAGCGCACTGGCCGCCTCGTCGCGGACGGTCTGCTGGTCCTCGGCCTGCAGGATCTCCTCCAGCCGCATCGACAACGCCGTCAGCGGCGTGCGCAGCTGGTGGGACGCGTCGCTGGCGAACTGTCTTTCGGCGGCGATCAGCCGGTCGATGCGATCACCGCTGCGGTCAAGCAGGTCGGCGACCCGGTCCACCTCCGGCAGGCCGGACGCCGCGAACGGCAAGCGCTTCTGGCCGGATCCGAGCGCCTCGGCCCGACGCTGCAGACCGTCCAGCGGGCCGGTGACCATGCGCGCCTGCAGCACACCCACGGCGATCGCACCACCCGCAGCCACAAGTGCGGTCACGACAGCAGCGCTGATGATCGTGCTGTCACCCGCGGGCCTGAGTGCCAGCAGCACGAGAGGGACGCCGACGAGCAGCGCGGCGACCAGACCGACCGAGCCGGTCATCAGGAGCATGCGGTTCTTCACGGCCGACCTTGACTCTGAGATGCGGGACGCCGAGGTGCAGGACTCACTCGCGTTCGAACCGGAAGCCCACGCCGCGGACAGTCGTGATGAACCGCGGACTGGTCGCGTCGTCGCCGAGCTTCTTGCGCAGCCACGACACATGCATGTCCAACGTCTTGGTCGACCCCCACCACGCGGTGTCCCACACCTCGCGCATCAGCTGCTCGCGAGTCACGACCTTTCCGCTCTCGCGCAGCAGGACCCGCAGCAGGTCGAACTCCTTGGCGGTCAACGACAGCTCGTCGTCGCCCATCCAGACCCGGTGCGAGTCGACGTCGATGCGGACTCCGTGGATGCCCTGGGTGATCTCGATGCTGCCCCGGCGCAGCAGGGCGCGCACCCGGGCGAGCAGCTCGGCCAGCCGGAACGGCTTGGTGACGTAGTCGTCGGCACCGGCATCGAGCCCGACCACCGTGTCGACCTCGTCGGTGCGCGCGGTCAGCACGAGCACCGGCACGCCACTGCCCTCGGTGCGCAGCCGCCGACAGACCTCGAGGCCGTCCATGCCCGGAAGCCCGATGTCGAGCACGACCAGGTCGACGGGGGTGCTGATCGCGGACTCGAGAGCTCCGGGGCCGTCCTCGCACACCTCGACGTCATAGCCCTCACGGCGCAGCGCGCGCGCGAGCGGCTCGGAGATGGCCTGGTCGTCCTCGGCCAGAAGCACGCGCGTCATGGCCGCATCGTATTCACATCATCACTCGGTGCAGTGGTCCTTCGCGGGTATGTCGCGCCTCAGGACAGACCGGCGACCCGAGCTCCGACCCGACGGAGGTCACGGACCCGGTGCTCGTACGTCGCGCCGCACGCCACCAGCACCAGTCCCAGTGTGCCCAAGGTCACCCACCGTGGTACCGCGCTGTAGGCCGCCGCCACGACGGGAGCCAGCTGCACCAAAGCATCGAGGGCGAGCACCACCGCACCGACCACGAGCGGGGCCTGCAGGCGACCCCGGACCCCCGCGCCGACCACGATCGCCGCGGCGACCGCCAGCAGCAGCGGGCGGAGGTCGCCGGCGTCGGTGACCGCCCGGACAAGGGAAGGACCGAGGCCCAGGGCCAACCCCCCGCCGTAGGACCGCCAGGACGAGGCGGCCGGGTCCCGGCGCCGGCGCACGGCGCCGAGCACCAGCAGGGCGACCGCGGCCGGCACCGTGTAGGCCTCGGGCGCGTCGACGTGGGACAGGTCCAGGCGCACCCAGCTGCTGGCAGTCAGGAGCGCAGCCGACGCCCACCCCCAGCGCGGCAGCTCGAGGGCCAGCACGGCGACCGCGAGACCGACCGCGAGCAGAGCAACCCAGAGCCGATCCGGGTCCTGCGCTGCCCCCACCAACGCGGGCAGTGCAGCCGCACCGGCTGCGATCTGCGCGAGCCGCGCCAGCCCGTCGAGCCGGACGACGCCGTCCCACCCGCCGAGGTGCGCGAGCGACACCAGAGCGATCAGCACGGCAGCAACGACGGCCGCCGCGAGCCCACAGCTGCCCCAGGTGGCCGAGGCCCCCGACCAGCGGGTCACTGCCCCGGCGTCGGCCACCACCGCCACGGTCGCCACCGGCACGGCCGCGGCGCGCACGACCGCTCCGAGCCGGTCCCCTCGGATCGCACCCGGAGTCGCCGCAACGGCGAAGGCGAGAGCAACCACCACCAGCAAACCCAGGGTCAGGGACCAGGTGGCCGGCCAGCCCGCGCCGAGGTGGCGGGCCACGGCGGCAGCCCACGCGAGGGCGACCAGAGCAGCCGCGACGACGAGCACCAGTCGCCAGGTGCGCAACGCGTCGGACGCGCGCGCCGCGACCGCGCCGACCAGCAGCGCGCCGACGGCAGCCGGCAGGGTGGCAAGGGTCGCGGACTCCGCAGCCAGTGACCAGCCGAGGGTGAGGACAAGCAGCACGGCACCGGACCCGAGCAGGCTCCGCCCCACCGCCACCCGCCCCCGTCCATCGAGCAACCCACCGACTCCGAGCCCGGCCGCCGCGAGGGCGACCAGAGCGCCCAGCGCCACGCTGTACGACGATCCGACCGCGCCCGGCAGCAAGGCAAGCCCACCGACGAGCGCCGGCAGACCCAGTACCGGCCCGAGGCGTGCCAGCAGACGCGGCAGCAACGGTCGCCCGGGCACCCCCGGGCCGAGCAGCAACCCGGCTCCGAGGATGCCGAGCAGTGCGGCGCCTGGCCCATGCGCACCGACGGTCACCAGGTCGGCCGCCGTCGACCAGGGCTCGACACTCGCCCGCACCGCGTCGCGCAGCACGGCCGTGAGCGAGTCGACTGCTCCCAGGCAGGGCAGCAGAACGGCGACCAGAGCGACGACGGCGGGCGCCGGGCGACGCCTGGACGGCACCAGCAGCGCAGCAGCCAGCAGCACCAGGGCTGACCCGGCGAATGCCACGGGCGACCACGGCCCGCTGCTGCGGTCGTCGACCGGCGCCCACACCGCCAACACCAGCAAGCCGACTGCGGCGACGTCGCCGAGTCCGACGAGCGCGGGGGCGACCTTGCGGGCGGCGAGCACGGTGCCGGCAGCAGCAGCACAGCCCGCGAGGACCAGGAGCAGCACAGTGCCCGACAGCAGCGAACCATCCTCGGCAAAAGCCGCGGCGGCGGCGAGGGCCGACGCGACCACCATCGAGGACAGGCCACCCACACCCAGGACCACCCGCACCGCGCCCAGACCGGACCCGCGGACCGGCATCCAGAGCACGGCGGCCGCGGCCAGCAGCACCTGTGCGGTCATCGCCGCACCGAGGACGGCGATCGGGTGGTCGGCATGCTGGGCGAACGACACACCGAGCAGCGGCACGGGCAGCAACCCCAGCACGGCGGTCGAGACCAACAGGGTGCGACTGGGCACTGCGCGCGACAGGGCGACAGCGCCGAGGGCCACCACGGCCGTAGCGCCGGCCCAGTAGGCCGCCCCGTCGACGTGGTCCGACCCCGCCAGTCCCGAGGCTCGCGCGCCGTAGCCGTCGAGCACGCCGAGGCACACGGTCAGCAGCGAGAGCCACTCCGCGGTGGTGCTGAGACCACGTCGGTGCGTGCCGTACGCCGACAGCCCGGCGGTCACCGTCGCTCCGGCCATCACGGCAGAGCGACCGCCGACCCCGAGGCGGTCCCAGGAGACGACGAGGAAGACGACAGCAGCCACGGCCAGCAGCCCGACACCCAGGGCCAGCAACAGGTTCTGCACCTTGCGGCGGGACATCTCGGGGTCCCGGGCGGGACGGGGCACAACGGGAACGTCGACCGGGACAGCGGCCGCCGGTGGCGCGCCCACCTCGGACCGAAGCGCGACGATCAGCTGCTCGCGGGTGCGCAGCAAGGCTGCAGCCTGCACCGACACGTCCCACAACCGGCTGGCAGCGGGTCCGGTCAGGTCGATGCCGCAGGACGGGCAGCGGCCGCTGGCGGCACGCAGGTCGAAGGCGCAGGACGGGCACCGGGTGGGATCGTCCAGCGGGGGCAACGACGGAGGTTGCTGACTCGTCATGAGGTGATCATCGGCGGGTGACCGGCTCAGCAGTACCCGTACGCGTACTCATCTACTCAGACCGGCGTGACACCATGGCGGCGGCGGGAGAACGACCGGTCCTTGCTACGGGCCGCCTGCAGCCGCCGCACGAGCTCGCCGCGCAGTGCCCGCGGCTCGACGACGTCGTCGACCACGAGCTCCGAGGCGAGACGCATGAGGTCGATGTCCTCGTCGTACTCCCGGCGCTTCTCGGCGACGAACGCCGCCCGCTCCGTCTCGTGGTCGATCGCGGCGATCTTGTTGGCGTAGACCGCGTTGACCGCGGCCTCGGCACCCATCACGGCGATCTTCGCCGTCGGCAGCGCCAACGTGGCGTCCGGCTCGAACCCGGGGCCGGCCATGGCATAGAGCCCTGCTCCGTAGGCCTTGCGCACGATGACGCACATCTTGGGCACCGTCGCCTCGGACACCGCGGTGATCATCTTGGCGCCGTGCCTGATGATGCCTTGCTTCTCGACCACGGAGCCCACCATGAAGCCGGGCACGTCGGAGAGGAACACCAGTGGCACGTTGAACGCATCACAGAGCTGGATGAACCGCGCCGCCTTGTCCGCGGAGTCGACGAACAGCACGCCACCCTTGAACATCGAGTTGTTCCCGAGCACCCCGACCACCTCACCGTCGAGACGGCCGAAGCCAACGGTCAGCTCGCGCGCCCACAGTGCCTGCACCTCGAGGAACGACCCCTCGTCGAGCAGACCCTTGACATAGCGGCGCATGTCGAAGGCCTGCCGGTCGCTGGCCGGCACCAGAGCAGCGAGGTCGACGTCCGGCGCGTGCCGCGGCTCGACCGCGGGCGGTCGGCCCTCCCAGCTCGAGGGCAGGTAGGACAGGTAGGCGCGCACGGTGTCCAACGCCTCCGCCTCGGTGCCGACGAGGAAGTGCCCGACCCCGGACTCGGCGCAGTGCACCCGCGCCCCGCCCATCGCCTCGAGGGTGGTCTTCTCCCCCGTCACCATCTCGACCATCCGGTCCGACCCGAGGTACATCGACGCGTTGCCCTCGACCATGACCACGACGTCGCAGAACGCCGGGATGTAGGCACCGCCCGCCGCGGACGGGCCGAACAGCGCGCACACCTGCGGGATCGAGCCACTCGCCCGCACCTGGTTCCAGAAGATCTTGCCCGCACCGCGGCGGCCGGGGAAGAGGTCGACCTGGTCGGTGATGCGGGCGCCGGCCGAGTCGACGAGATAGACCATCGGGACCCCGGTGCGATAGGCCGTCTCGATGATCCGGATGATCTTCTCGACCGTACGAGCGCCCCACGAGCCGGCCTTCACGGTCGAGTCGTTGGCCATCAGGGCGATCGGCCGGCCGTCGAGGGTCGCGGTGCCGGTGATGACCCCGTCGGCGGGCAGGTCGGCCGCACTGGCGTTGGCGAAGGCGCCGTCCTCGACGAGGGACCCCTCGTCGATCAGCAACCGCACCCGCTCGCGCGCGAAGAGCTTTCCCTTGGCGGCGTTGGCGTCGTGGTAGCGCACAGCACCGCCGGCCTCGACCCGGGCGCGCACGTCGCGCGGTTCCGGGTGGGTCGGCTCTGGTGGGTCGGCGTGTGACACGGGGCACCTCAGACGGGGCGGGACTGTCAGGACGCGGCGAGCCTAGACCCGGCGCGCCTCACCCTTCCGCGGATACGGCGAGCACCGGGGCCGTCAGCCCGGCGGAACCGGCCACGGGTGCCGCCGCGCCCGCCACCGCGACGGCCACCAGGGCCCGCAGCACCGGTTCGAGGTCCAGCAGCGGCAGCGATAGCCGATCCGAGTAGATCTCGACAAGCCAGGCCGACCCGCCGGACACGGTGCCGGCTGCGATGACCGCCCGGTAGCCGGCGAGCACGAGCAGCTCCTCCTCGGCCGAGTCCTGGCCGGGGACGTCACGCTCGACGGCGTACGACGACGACTCGAGCACGGCACGTCGCGAGGCGGGATAGTCGGCAAGGACGAAGGTCGCGCCCACCGCGCCCTTCTGGTCCCACGCCGGGTCAGCGGTCGCGGCCCGGTGCACCGAGGTGGTCACCGACACCAGCGTGGACCCGTCCGGCGGCCCGTCGGAGAGCCACCAGGCGGCGGCATCGGTGCGCTCCGAGACGTGCTCGGCGACCGCCTGCAGTCGCTCGGCCGGGCTGTGCCCGCGCATGGCGTCCAGCACAGCCAGCCCGGAGTCCAACGTGTCCGGCACGAGGGCAGGACTGCGGCCCCGGCGACGGCGGCGCACGCCCGGGATGTCGCCCTGCGCGCCGTCCAGGGGGTTGACCTGGCCCGCCACCACGGGCCGGCGCAGGCCGCCGCGTTTGGCGCGGTACTGCGCAGCGTCGGCCAGACGGAGCAGCTGCACCGGGGTGTCGATCGGACTGTCCACCGCGTCGCTCGAGGCGACGCCGCACGAGACACCCGTGCTCATCGGCTGGCTGTCGACCAGCCGGCACAGCTCGTTGGCGATCGCCTCCGCAGCCTCGGCATCGGCGCCGGTGACCACGATGCAGAACTCGTCGCCGCCGATGCGCGCGGCGAGGCTGCCGGGCACCAGACCGCTGGCCCGGCTGACGGCTTGTCCGACCGAGTTGATCAGCCGGTCACCGGCCTCGTGGCCGAACGAGTCGTTGATCTGCTTCAGGCGGTTGATGTCCGCGAGCACGACCGACACCGGGTGAGCGCTGCCGGTGCCGGCGTCGAAGGCAGCTTCGAGCCGGTCGTCGACCGCGCGTCGGTTGGCCAGACCGGTGAGCGGGTCCTCGAAGGCGAGCCGCTCGATCCGAGCGACGTGGTCGGCCTGCACCACGCCGGTGGCGACGTGGGTGCCCACCGCGGTGGCGAAGTCGAGGTCCGCCGGGATGAACGGGGCCTGGCCGGTCGCGCGCGTCGCATACAGCGCGCCCCACACCCGGGCGTCGACGACGATCGGGACGCCGAGGCTGGAGTCCTTGTCGAGGGCGACGAGCAGGTCAGCCTCCTCGTCCCCGGAGGTGCGGTCGGCGACATAGCCCCGACGGAGCTCCACGAGGGTGTACGACTGCGGGAACTGCGTGACGGGATAGACCTCGTCGGCCGGAAAGCGCACCTCGCCCGGGCCGAGCAGGCCGACATTGACGATGACCCGCAGCTGACCCCGCTCGCCCTCCCAGCGCAGGATCGACAGCGAGGCCGCGTCCAGCGCCCGGCGGGCCTCCTCGGCGGTGAGCTCGATGAGGTCGTCGAAGCGGCGAGCAGCCCCGACCACCTTGGCGATGTCGAGCAGCGCCTGAAGGCGGGCCGCGTCGTCGTAGGTGCTCACGGCCTCCCACTGTGTCGCACGGGAAGGGTTCTTCGTGGCAGGTTGCCCGGATCTGGGACATCCCTCGGGGCCGCACACCCGATCACGCCGGCCCGACCCCTCACTCCCGTGCCGTACGCCGGGTCCGCGGTCCGGCGCGCAGCACCTGCGACGGCAGCGTGCGGCCGACGAGAACCTCGGCCTGGGCTGCCACGTCGATCATGGCCGCCAGATCAACCCCGGTAGCCACCCCCATGTCCTCCACCATGTGGACGAGCTCCTCGGTGGCGATGTTGCCGGTCGCACCGGGGGCGTAGGGGCAGCCACCGAGCCCCCCGACAGAGGCGTCGAAGTCGCTGACACCCAGCTCGAGAGCGGCCAGCACGTTGGCGAGGCCGGTGCCGCGGGTGTTGTGGAAGTGCAGGTTGAGCCCGGCGTCGGGCTGGGCCGAGCGGGTCTCGCCGATCAGTCGCGTGACGCGGGTCGGGGTCGCCATGCCGGTGGTGTCGCCGTAGGACAGCGAGTCGGCGCCGTCGGCCAGGGCGCGGCCGGCAACGGCGAGGACCCGCGCGACCGGCACGTCGCCCTCGTAGGGGCAGCCCCACGCGGTGGAGACGATGACCTGCACGGTGGCCGATCGCGCGTGTGCGAGGTCGATGATCGCCGCGATGTCGTCGAGGCTCTCCTCGGTCGAGCGGTTGACGTTCGTGCGGTTGTGAGTGTCCGACGCCGAGACGACCACCTCGATCTCCTCGAACCCCGCGGCAAGCGCGCGCTCGGCGCCGCGCAGGTTGGGCACCAGGGCCGAGTAGCGCACGGCCGGGTTGCGGTGGACGCCCGCCCAGACCTCGTCGGCGTCGGCCATCGACGGGACGGCCCGGGGGTGCACGAACGACACCGCCTCGATGCGACCCACCCCCGTCGCGGACAGGGCGTCCACCAGCGCCACCTTGCCCGCGGTCGGCACCGGCGCCTCGTTCTGCAGACCGTCCCGGGGCCCGACCTCGCGCAGCGACAGCCGCGCCGGCAGGTCGCTCATGACCCTGGCCAGACGGGCGGCCGCTTCTCGGCGAAGGCTGCCACGCCCTCGGCGCGGTCGGGTGAGAAGGCAGTGGCCTGCCAGGCCCGGTCCTCGACGTCCAGGCCCTCGGCCAAGGTGCGCCCGGCACCCTCGCGCAGGGCCCGCTTGGCGTTGCGGACCCCGACCGGGGAGTTGGCGGCGATGGCGGCCGCCAGGGCCAGCGCCACCGCGCGGTCCTCGCCGGCGGGCACCCGGCGGTCGACGAGCCCGAGCTCCTGCGCCTCGGCCACCGAGAGCTTGCGGCCGGTGAGCACCAGGTCGGCCGCCCGCGACGAGCCGAGGCGGCGCACCAGCAGCTGCGTGCCGCCGCCACCGGGGATCACTCCGACGGTCACCTCGGGGAGACCGAGCACGGCGGACTCGTCGCAGACGATGAGGTCGCAGGACAACGCGAGCTCCAATCCACCGCCGAGGGCGAAGCCGTGCACCGCGGCGATCGTCGGCATCGGCAGGTCGAGCAGCCCGGCGAAGGCCGCGCGGAAGACGGGCCGCTGCGCCCGCAGCTGGTCGTCGCTGTAACCGTTGCGTTCCTTCAGGTCGGCACCGACACAGAAGGCCTTGGGTGCATTCGAGCTCAGCACCACAGCCCGGACCAACCGGTCGCTCGCGAGCTCGGCGGTGGCCGCGGCGATCTCTCGGCCCATCACGGTCGAGAGCGCGTTGTGCGCGGCAGGGCGGTCGAGGACCAGCTCCACGACGTACGGCGTGGCCGGGTCCCGAACGACTCGGACGACCTGCACGGGCTCCATGGCTCCGAGGCTACTGGGCGGTCACCGGCACCCGGCGCACGACGCCGGGTCGCACCAGGCCGAGGCCGCGCACGGCACGGACACCGACGACGTCGACCGCGAGTCCCGGCACTCCGGCGAGCGCGGCCACCGTGGTCCCGTCGACCAGCACGGTGCCGGGGGCGGCGATGGCAGTGAGTCGGCTGGCCAAGTTGACGATGGTGCCGAACACGTCGCCCATCCTCGTCAGCACGGTGCCCGTGGCGATGCCGACCCGCACGTCGGGAAGGTCTGGGTCGCGGGCCATGGTCTCGGCCAGACCCAGCCCGATGCGGGCCGCCTGCACCGGGCTGTCAGCGACGAAGAGCACCTCGTCCCCGACGGTCTTCACCAGCCGACCCCCGTCGGCAGCGATGGCGTCCGACGATTGCCGGCCGAACCGGTCGACCAGGGCCGCCAGCTCGCGCTCCTGCAGCCGTTGGGAGAGCCGGGAGTAGGAGACGAGGTCGGCGAATCCCACCGACAGCACACCGCCGCGCGCATCGGAGTCGCGCACCGCGAGAACCCGACCGGCGACCGCGGCGAGCTGGCGGCGCCAGGCGTAGACCAGCAGCGCCTCGAGCTCCTCGAGGTGGTCGCTGGACAGATCGACGGCGCGACGCATCGCCTCATCGGGAGCCAGTGACTCCGACCGCGCGAGATGCTCGGCGAGGGCGTCGACCTGCCACTCGACCAACCTCGCCGCGTTGTGGCCGAGTGCCCGGGTGACCGAGACCGCCAGGTCGTCGTCCATGACACCGTCGCGCACGAGTGCGCCCAGCCGGTCGAGGGCCAGCAGGTCACCATCGGTGAAAGCCGCAACTCCCCTGCCCACGTTGGCGAAACCCATCGCCCGCCACAGCCGACGGACATAGTCGGGGTCGGCGTCGGCGAAGCGCGCGGCATCCTCGCGGGTGTGTCGACGCGGGCCGCCGAGCAGTCGCTCCTCGACCTCAGCCGCTCTGACCAGGGGGTCCGGGTGCTCCTCGGGCGGTTCGGTCACCGGTCCGTGGTGGGGGCAGGCAGCCCGGGTGCGTCCGGACCGCGACGACGCTCCTCGTCGGCCTCGGCCAGCCGATAGATGTCGCGCTGCACCTCTTCGACGTGCGGCACGTCGCGCAGCACCAGCTGACCGCGCTCGCCCGCGGACTCGACCACGAGGGTGCCGCAGCCCAGCATCCGCTCGAGCAGCCCGCTGTGGTTGAACGACACGTCGTTCACCCGGGAGATCGGCATGTCGCGGCCGGCCCGCGCCACGACGCCCACGCGGGTGATGATGCGCCGGTCGGTCACGACGTACGACGTGGTCAGCCACTTGACGAACGGCCAGACCGTGAAGCGCAGCACTACCAGCACGGCGATCACGACGATGGCCAGTCGCAGCCACTGCTGGGCGCTGCCCTCGGGCACCTTGGCGGCGAGGAACGTCGCCACCGGGCTGACGAGCAGCAGCACCACGACGGGGCCGGTCAGCTCCTTCCAGTGCGGACGCAGAGCCATGACGACGTCTTCGCCGTCGCCGAGCAGACGCTTCGGGATACCGGTCACGCAGGCGATCGTGCCAGTGACAAGGGGTCCACGTCCCGCATCGACGCCGCTGAATGTCGGTGCCGGCAGATGATCCGCCGACAGGGCGGTCAGCGCAGGTGGGTCACGTCGCCCGCAGCGAGCGCGTGGTCCCCGTTGTCACTGCGTACGACGATGCGCCCGGCATCGTCGACCGCGACTGCCTCACCATCGACGCTCTTGTCGCCCGGCAGGGTGACGTGGACCTGCCGTCCGAGGGTGCGGCAGGCTGCGCGGTAATCCGCCACGAGTCCGCTCGCGGCCACGTCCCCGGCTGCTTCGACGAACCGGCCGTAGAGCACCCCGAGCTCGCGCAGCACCGCTCGCAGCATCGGCTCGCGGTCGGTGGTCCCGGCGCCCTCGATCGCCAGCGAGGTGGCCGTCGGCACCGGCAGCTCCTCCTCGCGCACGGACACGTTGAGCCCGATGCCCAGCACCACGGCGCCACCGACGACCTCGGCGAGCAGCCCGGCCAGCTTGCGGTCACCGACGAGCACGTCGTTGGGCCACTTGAGGCCGGCGTCGAGGCCGGCGACCGTCCGCACCGGGCCGACGACTGCGAGACCGGCGAGCAGCGGCAGCCATCCCCAGCCGGCCCGGGTGGCCGGCGGCGGCCGCAGCAGCACCGAGAACGCGAGGCCGGCGCGCAGCGGCGCCGACCAGCTGCGACCGTCGCGGCCACGCCCTTCGGTCTGCAGCTCGGCCACGACCACCAGCCCCTCGGGAGCCCCCGCCCGCGCGGCGGCGGCCACGTCGGAGTTGGTGGAACCGGTCTCCTGGACCACCCGCAGGTCCGTCCACGGCGAGCCGTCGACGACGAGTGCGCGGCGCAACGCCGCCGCCCGGAGCGGCGGTCGGTCGAGGTCGACCCAGCGGCTGGTCACGAGGCTTACGCTACGGACCCATGACCGCCGACCCCTCCGCCCGAGCGCGGGAGCTCGTGGCGCCGGACCCGCACACCACCGCCGGGCGCCTGGCCGACCTTCATCGCCGCAACGAGGAGGCCGTGCACGCCGGCTCGGCGAGGGCGGTGGAGAAGCAGCACGCCAGGGGCAAGATGACAGCGCGGGAGCGCATCGACGCCCTGCTCGACGACGGCTCGTTCGTCGAGATGGACGAGCTGGCCCGGCACCGCTCCACCGCCTTCGGGATGGCCGACAACCGGCCTTACGGCGACGGAGTAGTGACGGGTTACGGCACCGTCGACGGCCGCCCGGTGTGCGTCTTCTCCCAGGACTTCACCGTCTTCGGCGGCTCCCTCGGCGAGGTGTTCGGCGAGAAGATCGTCAAGGTGATGGACCTGGCGCACAAGACCGGCTGCCCGATGATCGGCAACAACGACTCGGGTGGTGCGCGCATCCAGGAGGGTGTTGTCTCACTCGGGCTCTACGGCGACATCTTCTATCGCAACGTCCTGGCCAGCGGCGTCGTGCCGCAGGTGTCTCTGATCATGGGCCCGTGCGCCGGGGGCGCGGTCTACTCCCCCGCACTCACCGACTTCACCGTGATGGTGGACCAGAATTCCTACATGTTCATCACCGGCCCCGACGTCATCAAGACCGTCACCGGCGAGGACGTCAGCCAGGAGGACCTGGGCGGGGCACGCACGCACAACTCCCGGTCCGGGGTCGCGCATCACCTCGCCCCGGACGAGGCCCAGGCCATCGACTACGTCAAGGCGTTGCTCTCCTACCTGCCCAGCAACAACCTCGACGAGCCGCCTCACTTCGACTGGCTCGAGGAGTCCGGCGGGTCGTTGGCGGTCACCGACGCGGACCTGGAGCTGGACACCCTGGTGCCCGACTCGGCCAACCAGCCCTACGACATGCACATCGTCATCGACCACGTCCTCGACCGCGACGCCGACGGTACGGCCGACTTCCTTGAGGTGCAGGCGCTGTTCGCCCCCAACGTGATCTGCGGCTTCGGTCGCGTCGAGGGTCGCCCGGTGGGGGTGGTCGCCAACCAGCCGATGCAACTGGCCGGCACCCTCGACATCGACGCCTCGGAGAAGGCCGCGCGGTTCGTGCGCACCTGCGACGCGTTCAACCTCCCGGTGCTGACCTTCGTCGACGTCCCCGGCTTCCTGCCGGGCACCTCGCAGGAGTGGGACGGCATCATCCGGCGCGGAGCCAAGCTGATCTATGCCTACGCCGAGGCGACCGTCCCCAAGGTCACCGTCATCACCCGCAAGGCCTACGGCGGCGCCTACGACGTGATGGGGTCCAAGCACCTGGGGGCGGATGTCAACCTCGCCTGGCCCACGGCACAGATCGCGGTGATGGGTGCGCAGGGGGCCGTCAACATCCTCTATCGCCGCGAGCTCGCCGACGCCGGGGACGACGTCGAGGCCAAGCGGGGCGAGCTGGTCGCGGGCTACGAAGACCACCTCGCCAACCCCTACATCGCGGCGGAACGCGGCTTCGTCGACTCGGTCATCCCGCCGTCCTGCACCCGCACGCACGTGGTGAAGGCCTTGCGCGTCCTGCGCACCAAGCGCCAGACGCTGCCGCCCCGCAAGCACGGCAACATCCCGCTGTGAACGAGACTGGCGATGTGACGACCGCGGCCCCGTCAGTGGTGACCGTGCTGCGCGGTCGCCCGACCGATAAGGAGCTTGCCGCGTTGCTCGCCGTCCTTGCCGCGCGCAGCGCCGCAGGCCGGCGTACGCCGACCGGCGCGGCGACCGCACCGCCTTCGCTCTGGGCCGCACCCGCGGCGAGACTGCGCCGCCCGTTCGCCCCGGGCCGTGGTGCGTGGACCCACTCGGGCCGCACGGGTTGCTCAGCCCGACCAGCATGACGGGTCCTCGTCGGCTGGTCCTCGCCTCGGCGTCACCGGCGAGACGCACCCTGTTGCGCAACGCCGGCGTCCAGCCCGAGGTCGTCATCAGCGGAGTCGACGAGGCCACGGTGACCGGGCCGCCGGCCGACGTGGCACTGACGCTGGCGGTGCGCAAGGCGAGCGCCGTGGCCGCGTTCGGTGACACGGTCGCCGACGCACTGGTGCTCGGCTGCGACTCGGTGCTCGACCTCGACGGCGAGGCGCTGGGCAAGCCGAGCGACGCCGCCGATGCAGTGTCGAGGTGGCAGCGCATGCGGGGGCGCAGCGGGGTGCTGCGCACAGGCCACTGCCTCATCGACACCCGCACCGGGCGCGATGCTGCGGAGGTGGCGGCCACCACGGTGCACTTCGCCGACCTGTCCGATGAGGAGATCCACGCATACGTCGCCACCGGTGAGCCGCTGCTGGTCGCCGGAGCCTTCACCATCGACGGGCTGGGCGGTCCGTTCGTCGAGCGCGTCGAGGGTGACCCGCACAACGTCGTCGGTCTGTCCCTGCCGCTGCTGCGCCGGCTGCTCACCGATGTGGGCGAGTCCTGGGGGGCGATCATCGCGCCGATCGTCGTACGGTGACCTGGTGTCCCTGACCCGACGTGCCCTCCTGCGTGCCTCTGCCGCTGCCGCTCTGACCGCCGCCTGCGCGCCCGGCTCGGACACGGTGCACCCGACCGTGACGACGACCGGGGCGCCGTCGTCGTCAGCAGCTGGTGCGACCGCGAACGCGTCGGCTGCTGGCGCAGTCAGCTCGGCCGGCACCGCCGCCAAGGTCGTACGACGATCGGTCGAGGTGCGGCACGGTCCGCGGACCTCGAGCAAGGTCGCGCTGACCTTCCACGGTGCCGGTGACGCGAGCCTTGCCGAGACCCTGCTGGCTCGGCTCGAGCGGGCCAAGGTCGCGGCCACGGTGATGGCCGTCGGCACGTGGCTGCAGGCCGAGCCGGCGATGGCCAAGCGCATCCTGCGCGGTGGGCACGACCTCGGCAACCACACGCTGCACCACTACCCGATGCGGACGCTGTCGGCGACCAGCGCCAGCGCCGAGATCGAGGGTGGTGCGCGGATCCTGCGCCGCACCTCGGGCAGCCGGGGCTCGTGGTTCCGCGCGTCGGGCACCCAGGCCACGACGTCAACGATCCGGACCGCCGCCGCGCACGCCGGCTACGCGAAGTGCATCTCCTACGACGTCGACGGGCTCGACTGGCAGGACCCCTCGACCGCGACCGTCGTGCGTGCGGTACTCGACGGAGCCCAGGGTGGCTCGATCATCAGCCTGCACCTGGGCCACCGGGTGACGATCGCGGCACTGCCCGGCATCCTGTCCGGACTGCGCGCCGCGCACCTGCAACCCGTCACCCTCACGGAGCTGCTGGCATGAGCAGTCGACACCTGCGGTCCCGTCCTCGGGTCGCCGGACGCCGCGCTGCTGCCGCCGTACCTCTGGCGTTGGCCGTCCTGCTCACTGCGTGCTCTAGCACCGGGACGTCCACCGCGGCCAGCGAGGCCAGCCCCACGCAGCAAGCAGCGGGCGCCGCACCGAGCGCGTCGTCCCTCGCGGCGAGCACGTCTGCCGGCGCGTCGCCGTCCCCCAGCAGCACCCCGGGACTGCACCTGCTCCCGGGCATGCCACCGCCGCTGCAGCCCGACGACGTCTGGGCCGCCGACCGCCCCGGGCAGCTGTCCCCGGTCGTGGCAGGCTTCCGCGAGCTCATCTACGTCCCCAACTCCGGGGGCAACACGGTCACCGAGATCGACCCCAAGACCTACAAGGTCGTGCGCACTTTCGTCACCGGCACCGAGCCGCAGCACGTGGTGCCGTCCTGGGACCTGAAGACGTTGTGGGTCAACAACGACCTCGGCAACACCTTGACCGCACTCGACCCGCGCACCGGGAAGCCCGTCCGGACCGTGTCGGTGCACGACCCGTACAACCTCTACTTCACCCCCAACGGGAAGTACGCCGTGGTGATGGCGTCCGCCGACCGCGAGCTGGTCTTCCGCGACCCGCACACGATGGCCGTCAAGCACCGCACCCCGGTGCCCTGCTACGGCGTCAACCACGCCGACTTCTCCGCCGACGGGCGCTACTTCATCGTGTCGTGCGAGTTCTCCTCGCAGCTGCTCAAGGTCGACACCCAGAGCTTCAAGGTGCTGCGCGTGACCCGACTGACGGCGCGGCCGGGGCACGCGATGCCGATGCCGCAGGACGTCAAGATGTCGCCCGACGGCAAGACGTTCTACGTCGCCGACATGCGCAGCAACGGCATCTGGTTCGTGAACGGGCAGACGCTGAAGATCACCCGGTTCCTCGCGACCGGCAAGGGGGCGCACGGGCTCTACGTCACCCGCGACTCCAAGCGGCTGATCATCACCAACCGCGGCGAAGGCACCATCTCGCTGATGCGCTTCGCCACCCAGCGGCTCGTGGGTCGCTGGCGCATCCCTGGCGGTGGCAGCCCGGACATGGGTGGCTTGTCCAGCGACGGCAAGGTGTTCTGGGTCAGCGGTCGCTACAACGGCGTCGTCTACGCCATCTCGACCGTCGACGGGCACCTGATCAAGAAGATCGCGGTCGGGGCCGCCCCGCATGGGCTGTGCGTCTACCCGCAACCCGGTCGCTACTCCCTCGGTCACACGGGGGTCTTCCGTTGATCCAGAAGGTGCTGATCGCCAACCGAGGCGAGATCGCGGTCCGGATCGCCAGAGCGTGCACGGACGCAGGTCTTGCCTCGGTCGCGGTCTACGCCGAGCCCGACCGTGACAGCCTGCACGTGCGCGTCGCCGACGAAGCCTTCACCCTCGGCGGCAGCACCCCGGCCGACTCCTACCTCGACGTCGCGCGCCTCCTCGCCGTCGCCGATGCGTCGGGCGCCGACGCGGTGCACCCGGGCTACGGCTTCCTCTCCGAGAACGCCGCGTTCGCCCAGGCAGTCATCGACTCCGGCCGGACCTGGATCGGTCCGCCACCAGCCGCGATCGACGCCCTGGGCGACAAGGTGAAGGCACGGCACATTGCCGAGCGCGCCGGCGCGCCGCTGGTCGCCGGTACCTCTGACCCTGTCGGCGGGTCCGAGGAGGTCGTCGCCTTCGCCCGCGAACACGGTCTGCCGGTCGCCATCAAGGCGGCGTACGGCGGTGGTGGTCGTGGCTTGAAGGTGGCCTGGACGCTCGAGGAGATCCCCGAGCTGTTCGACTCGGCGGTGCGCGAGGCGGTGACGGCGTTCGGCCGCGGGGAGTGCTTCGTCGAGAAGTACCTCGACAAGCCGCGGCACGTCGAGACCCAGTGCCTCGCCGACACCCACGGCAACGTCGTGGTCGTGTCGACCCGCGACTGCTCGTTGCAGCGGCGCCACCAGAAGCTCGTCGAAGAGGCCCCCGCGCCGTTCCTCAGCGACGCGCAGGTGGCCGAGCTCTACCGCGCGTCGAAGGCAATCCTCACCGAGGCCGGCTATGTCGGCGCCGGCACGTGCGAGTTCCTCGTCGGCAGTGCTGACGACGGCGGCACCATCTCCTTCCTCGAGGTCAACACGCGACTGCAGGTCGAGCACCCGGTCAGCGAAGAGGTGACCGGCATCGACCTTGTGCGCGAGATGTTCCGCATCGCCGACGGCGAGGCGCTGGGCTATGACGACCCGCCGGTGCGCGGGCACTCGTTCGAGTTCCGCATCAACGGTGAGGACGCCGGCCGTGGCTTCCTGCCGGCGCCTGGCCGCGTCACGACGTTCCGACCGCCGACCGGCCCGGGGGTGCGGCTCGACTCCGGCGTCGAGGAAGGCGGTGAGGTGCTCGGCGCCTTCGACTCCATGCTGGGCAAGCTGATCGTCACCGGCGCCACCCGGCAGCAGGCCCTGGAGCGGTCGCGGCGGGCCCTTGCCGAGTTCGTCGTCGACGGCATGCCGACGGTGCTGCCGTTCCACCGCGCGGTGGTGTCGGACCCGGCATTCGCTCCGGCCGGGGACGCGCCGTTCACCATCCACACCCGGTGGATCGAGACGGAGTTCGACAACACCATCCCGGCCTACGCCGGTGCGGTCGCCGAGCCGGCCGCTGCTGCGGCACCACGCGAGACCGTGGTCGTCGAGGTGGGCGGCAAGCGGCTGGAGGTCGTGCTGCCGGCGGGTCTGGGTGCTGGTGGTGCCGGTGCTGCGTCGGCTCGGGCGCCTCGTCGTACCTCGGGATCGAAGCCGGGTGCTGCAGCGAGCGGTGACTCGCTCACCAGCCCGATGCAGGGCACCATCGTCAAGGTCGTCGCCACCGAGGGCCAGACGGTCGCCGTCGGTGACACCATCGTCGTGCTCGAAGCGATGAAGATGGAGCAGCCGCTCGCCGCGCACCAGGCCGGCACCGTCACCGGACTCACCGCCGCGGTCGGTGACTCGGTGAGCACCGGCGAGGTCATCGCCACGATCACCGTCGCATGAGCGGCGAGCCGTTCCGCGTCCCGCTCGAGGTCTTCCTCGACGAGCACCGCACCGGCCTGCACGACAGCCTCGACGGCCTGACCGAGGAGCAGGCGCGTCGGTCTCTGGTGCCCTCGCGCACCACGCTGCTCGGCTTGGTGAAGCACGCGACCTTCGTCGAGCAGGTCTGGTTCGACGAGGCGATCACCTGCCGCTCCCGGGCCGAGATCGGCATCCCCGCGACGCCGGACGAGTCGTTCGTCCTCGATGAGAGAGACACGATCGCGTCGGTGCAGGCGGCCTATCGCGCGGCGTGCGGCGCCTCGCGGGCAGCGACGTCGGGTCTCGACCTCGACGACCTGCTGCCCGGCAACCGGCGTGGTCCGCTGCCGCTGCGTTGGGTGCTGCTGCACGTGCTGCGCGAGGTCGCCCAGCACTGCGGCCACGCCGACATCCTGCGCGAGCAGGTCCTGGCCACTCGCTCCGGCAACGACACCGGGTCGACCGGGTCGGTGGTTCGGTCCTACTACTAGACAACGTCTAGTAGTAGGCATAGTGTTGCCGCGTGTCGACCTCGCACGACCCGCAGTTGCTCAAAGGGGTGCTGTCGCTCCTGCTCCTGCGACTGCTCGACTCGCAGGAGTCCTACGGCTACGAAGTGGTCCAACGGCTGCGGGCGCTCGGGCTGGTGGACATCGTGGAAGGCAGCGTCTATCCGGCGCTAGCGCGGCTCGAGCGCGAGAAGCGCGTGACCACGCGCCTGGTGCCGTCGTCCTCCGGGCCGGCGCGCAAGTACTACCGACCCACCGGCCTTGGACGCGTCGCCCTGGCCGAAGGGACTGCTCAGTGGCAGTCCCTCGTCAGCGTCGTCTCTGCCGCACTCACGTCCTGACGTCCTTGACCCCCCAGTCGTGAAAGGCACCTGTGATGTCGTCATCTGATCTGCCGTCACCCGCCAGGCCGGCCCGAGTCAGTGTGGTCGACCGGCTCCGGATCGAGCGATACGTGTGGACGCTCGACTCCCTGCTGTACGACCTGCCGCAGCATTCCCGGGTCAGCACCCGGCGAGAGGTTCGCCAGAATCTGCTCACGGCGGCGACTGAGGTCGGCGCCGGTCAGGCGTTGACTCAGATCGGCAGCAGCGCGTACCTGGCACGGGAGCAATTCGGTGCGCAGTTCGGCGACCGACCCCGGCACTCCTGGGTCGCCGCGGGCATTTTCGCCGCAACCGTCTTCCTGGTCGCGACCTCCCTGTGGGCCAGCGCCGCACTCG
This sequence comes from Sporichthyaceae bacterium, assembly GCA_031365725.1. Taxonomy (GTDB): domain Bacteria; phylum Actinomycetota; class Actinomycetes; order JACCUZ01; family JACCUZ01; genus JANLYQ01. Next base: position 91,738 of record JANLYQ010000072.1, read on the forward strand.
CCTACGGCGACGGCCTCATGGCCACGGGCCGGCACCTGTCCGGCACCTACACCTGGCATGGCATTGCCTACCTGCAGAACTCCGTGACGTACACCCTGACCAACGGGAGGGCTCCTACGTCGGTGGCAGCTCTACGCCGCTGTTCTACGCGCTCGTACCCGTGGGCACCGTGCTCGTCGGCCGGCTGTGGCGGGTCGTGTCACGCCGTAGGCACGCGGGCTCGATGGGCTGAACGTTCGGCGCGGCTCGCACGTCACTTTCCTCATGATCGGAGCAACACCAGGCTCGGATCTGGCGCCCAGCTGCTCCGATCATGGGGAAGTCGACGTTTCGGGGTCCGTCCGTCGCCGCACGAGCAGACAACTCGAGCAGTCCGCGGTGTCGAGGGGCTTGCCGGCGAGTTCGCCTGACACGGCCCTCGCATAAGTCGGTCACGGCCGCGTCATAGCCACGTCGGGTCTTGTCGTCGTCTCCCACCGTCACACCTCGCACCGATCGCGGTCCTAGCCTGGCTCCATGACCTTCGACGTCGAGCGTGCCAGGCGCGACACACCGGGCACCCAGCACGTCGCGCACCTCAACAACGCGGGCGCTGCGCTGCCGCCGGTGCAGGTCACCGACGCCGTCATCGGCCACCTGCGCGCCGAGGCGGAGCGGGGTGGCTATGAGGCGGCTGCAGCTGCAACGGCCCAGCTCGAGGCGACGTACACCAACATCGCGCGGCTGCTCGGTTGCGACCCCGATGAGATCGCCGTGGTCGAGAGCGCGACCCGCGCGTGGGACATGGCGTTCTACGCGATGAGCTTTGCCCCGGGCGACCGGATTCTTACCGCAAAGGCCGAGTATGCGAGCAACGTGATCGCCTTCCTGCAAGTCGCGGCTCGTACGGGCGCGGTGATCGAGGTCGTCGACGACGACGTGCACGGCCAGCTGTCGGTGGCCGACCTCGCGCGCCGACTGGACGACGACCGCGTAGGCCCGGTGCGTCTGGTGGCGATCACCCACGTGCCCTCACAAGGCGGACTGGTCAACCCGGCCGAGGAGATCGGGACGTTGACCCGGGCTGCTGGAGTGACGTTCTTGCTCGACGCCTGTCAGTCGCTGGGCCAGCTGCCGGTCGACGTCCAGCGCATCGGCTGCGACATCCTGTCCGGCACGGGACGGAAGTTCCTGCGCGGACCGCGGGGCACCGGCCTCCTGTACGTGCGTCGAGGTCTCATCGCCGAGCTGCAGCCGCCGCTGCTCGATCTGCACGCCGCGACCTGGACCGCGCCCGATGCCTACGAGATCCGGGACGACGCGCGGCGCTTCGAGAACTGGGAGAGCAACGTCGCCGCTAAGATCGGACTCGGCGTGGCAGTCGACTACGCGCTGGGCTGGGGTCTCGAAGCGATCGAGACGCGAGTGGTGGCCCTGGCCGAGTCGCTGCGCGCACGGCTGGCTGAGCTGCCCGGTGTCACCGTGCACGACCAGGGCGTCCGCCGGTGCGGCATCGTCACCTTCACCGTCGAGGGCGTGCCGTGTCGCGACCTGCAGGCTGTCTTGTCCGAGAGAAGGGTCAACACCAGCGTCTCGCCGGTGACCTACGCCCGCTTCGACCTTCCGGCGCGTGGCCTGTCCGACCTGGTGCGGGCGTCGGTGCACTACTACAACGACGAGTCCGACCTCGACCGGCTGATCGAGGCACTACCGGCGGCCCGCCCACGGGGCTGATCGCACACAGCAGGTCGAGGAGGGCTCACGGAAAGCGGTTCCGTGGAAACGTCTCCGGTGGACAGCCGCGCGTGTTTCACTGTGCGCCCACCATCGACGCTCATCGCCACATCCGGGGGACTCATGCGTCGACGCTGGCGGACGGTCGGGCTGCTGCTGCTCGTGCCCGGGCTCGTGCTCGGCTCGGCACGCGGCGCGGGTGCGATCGCGCACGGGACCTGGGTCAGCAAGCCGA
>JANLYQ010000006.1:0-86388 GCA_031365725.1 Sporichthyaceae bacterium
GGTCCAGCCGATCGTGGCGCTGACGACGGGGACCGTGGCCGGCTACGAGGCGCTCGCGCGCTTCGCCGACCAGCGGACGCCGGTCAGCGACCTGTTCGAGCGGGCGTGGACGATGGGTCGCGGTCCGGCTCTCGAGGCGGCAGCGCTGACGGCCGCCCTTGCTCTGCCCGGCCGGCCTGCGGGGGCCTATCTCGCGGTCAACGTCAGCCCCCGCGCGATGGATGCCTCTGTCGTGCGGCAGGCGCTCGACCGGGATCTCACCGGCGTCACCGTGGAGATCACCGAGGCGCACTACGCCGCCACCGCCGACCTGCGGGAGATGGCCGCATGGCTGCGCGAGCACGGTGCCCGGCTGGCCATCGACGACGTCGGCACGGGCTACGCCGGCCTCGAGCGACTGATCGTCCTGCGCCCCGACCTCATCAAGCTCGACCGGTCGCTCACCGAGCAGCTGTCGACCGACACCGTCACCCGGGTCATGGTCGAGAGCCTGGTGCGGTTCGCCGCCAGCATCGGCTCGGCGGTCTGCGCCGAGGGGATCGAGACGGCGGAGCTGCTCGAGGTCGTGGCCGAGCTGGACATCGCCTACGGCCAGGGCTACTTCTTCGCCACGCCGCGGCCGAGCTGGGCGGCGCTGACCGAGGAGGTCACCGCGGCGGCCGTGTCCGTGCACCGGCAGGCGCTGAGCGGCACCCCGAAACAGACCCTGTTCCTCGACGACGCCGTGCTGCTCGAGCGACTGGCGGACCGCTTCAGCGAGGCTGAGGAGCTCGAGGACGTGCACCACGCGGTGTCGGCCACGACGCGTCTCGTGGTTGCTGACGACGTGGCCATCGACCTGGTGAGACCTGATGCTGTCGACGTACATCGCCTCAGCCATCACACCTGGGAAGCCGGACCGCCGCGGCCACTGACCGACCTACCGCTGGTGCGCTGGGTGCTCGACAGCCGGCGCGCCGCGCAGGTGCTCGTCACCGACACCAACGCCGACCGGGCGATGGTCGAACAGCTGTGGACCGCCGGCTTCGGCGGGCTGCTGCTCGTGCCCGTCATCACCCGCGGCACCAGCCTCGGCGTGCTCTCGTTCTACCGCCGCCAGCCGACGCCGTGGACGCTGCGCCAGATCCGGATGGCGCGCATCGGGGCCAGCCAGCTGGCTGCCACCCTCGACCGACTGCTGCCGGCGGAGCCAGAGACTGGTCGCGGTCGTCGCAGCCGCCATCGCCGTGGTCCCGACGAGCTGCGCGCCAGCTGATTGGCAGGTCGCTCGGCCCATGACGTACCCGTGACCCGAGTAGCCGGTCAGGCGCCGACGTAGGCCGCCAGGTGCTTGCCGGTGAGAGTGGAGCCGTCGGCAACGAGGTCGGCCGGGGTGCCTTCGAAGACAAGGCGACCGCCGTCAAGCCCGGCTCCCGGGCCGAGGTCGATGATCCAGTCGGCGTGGGCCATCACCGCCTGATGGTGTTCGATGACGATGACCGAGGTGCCCGAGTCGACGAGCCGGTCGAGCAGGTGGAGCAGCGCCTCGACGTCGGCCAGGTGCAGACCGGTGGTGGGCTCGTCGAGGACGTAGACCTCGGCCTTACCTGTCATGTGCGTGGCTAGCTTGAGTCTTTGCCGCTCGCCTCCGGACAGTGTGGTGAGCGGCTGACCGATGCGGAGATAGCCAAGCCCTACATCGGCGAGCTGGCTGAGGATCTTGTAGGCGGCCGGTGTCTGCGCACCCCCCGCGCCGAAGAACTCTGCCGCGTCGTCGACGGACATGGCGAGCACCTCGCTGATGTTCTTGCCGCCGAAGGTGTACTCCAGCACCTCGGCCAGGAACCGCTTGCCCTCGCACACTTCGCAGGTGATGGCGACCCCGGCCATCATCCCGAGATCGGTGTAGATGACCCCGGCGCCGTTGCACGCCGGGCAGGCGCCCTCGGAGTTGGGGCTGAACAGCGCCGGCTTGACGTTGTTCGCCTTCGCGAACGCCTTGCGGATGGGGTCGAGCAGCCCGCTGTACGTCGCGGGGTTGCTGCGTCGCGACCCCTTGATCCGCGTCTGGTCGACCGACACGACGCCGTCGCGCCCCGACACAGAACTGGTGATGAGCGAACTCTTGCCGGAGCCTGCGACCCCGGTGACCACCACGAGCACGCCGAGGGGGATGTCGACGTCGACGTTGCGCAGGTTGTGCAGGTCCGCGCCCCGCACTTCGAGCTGACCTTGCGGCGACCGGACGGAGGGTTTCACCGCTGTCCGGTCGTCCAGATGGAGCCCCGTCACGGTGCCACTGGACCGGAGGCCGGCGAATGTGCCTTCGAAGCAGACGGTGCCGCCGGCAGCGCCGGCACCGGGACCGAGGTCGACCACATGGTCGGCGATGGCCATCGTCTCTGGCTCGTGCTCCACGACGAGGACGGTGTTCCCCTTGTCCCGCAAGCGCAGCAGGAGGTTGTTCATCTGCTGGATGTCGTGCGGGTGAAGGCCTGCTGTGGGTTCGTCGAAGACGTAGGTGACATCGGTCAGGGATGACCCCAGGTGCCGGATCATCTTCGTGCGCTGAGCCTCGCCGCCCGACAGCGTGCCGGACGGTCGGTCGAGCGAGAGATAACCGAGCCCGATCTCCACGAACGAGTCGAGCGTGTGCAGCAGCGCGGCGAGCAGCGGCGCGACTGACGGCTCGGTGAGCCCGCGCAGCCAGTCGGCCAGGTCGGTGATCTGCATCGCGCAGGTGTCGGCGATGTTCGTCTTCTTGATCCGTGAGGAGAGAGCCGCTTCGCTGAGACGTGTCCCGTGGCACCCGGGACATTCGCTGAACGTGACGGCGCGTTCGACGAAGGCCCGGACATGTGGTTGCAGGGAGTCGACGTCCTTGGAGAGCATCGACTTCTGGACCTTGGGGATGATGCCCTCGTAGGTCAGGTTGATGCCGTCGACCTGGATCTTGGTGGCCTCCTTGTAGAGCAGGTCGTCGAGCTCGCGCTTGGTGAACTTCCTGATCGCCTTGTCCGGGTCGAAGAAGCCGCAGCCGGTGAAGATGCGGCCGAACCAGCCGTCCATGCTGTAGCCAGGGATCGTGAGCGCGCCTGCGTTGAGCGACTTGCTGTCGTCGTACAGCTGGGAGAGGTCGATGTCGTTGACCGACCCGCGCCCCTCGCAGCGTGGGCACATGCCGCCGAGAATGCTGAAGCTGCGTCGTTCCTTGGTCGTCCGGCCGCCTCGCTCGAAGGTGACGGCGCCGGCTCCAGAGATCGAGGCCACGTTGAAGGAGAAGGCCTGCGGCGACCCGATGTGCGGCTTTCCCAGACGGCTGAACAGGATGCGCAGCATGGCGTTCGCGTCGGTGGCCGTGCCGACGGTCGAACGCGGGTCAGTGCCCAGGCGCTGCTGGTCGACGAGGATCGCCGTGGTCAGGCCCTCCAGCACGTCGACGTCGGGGCGAGCCATGCTCGGCATGAAGCCCTGCACGAAAGCGCTGTAGGTCTCGTTGATCAGGCGCTGCGACTCCGCCGCGATGGTGCCGAACACCAACGAGCTCTTGCCTGAGCCGGAGACGCCGGTGAACACAGTGAGTCGGCGCTTGGGGATCTCGATGCTGACGTCGTTGAGGTTGTTGACCCGAGCCCCGTGCACCCGGATCAGCGCGTGGGTGTCCGCGCTCGTCATCGCGGGCGATGAGTCCCTTGCTTCGGCCATCAGCGCTCAGGCCTGCGCGATGCGGACGAGGTTGCCCGAGGGGTCGCGAAGGGCGCAGTCGCGGGCGCCCCAGGGCTGTGACGTCGGCTCCTGGAGGATCTCGGCGCCCGAGTCGCGGACCTTCTCGAACGTGGCGTCCAGGTCGTCGGTGCGGAAGATCGCTGCCTGCAAGGATCCCTGCGTCATGAGCGCCTGCAGGGCGTCGCCCTCAGTTTGAGAGCGACCGCCGTGTGGTGGGAACAGGACCACGTCGACGTCTTGCCCTGCGGCACCAACGGTAACCCAGCGGAGGCCGCCGGAGCCGACATCGTTGCGGACCTCGAGGCCCAGCGCGTCACGGTAGAAGCCGAGCGCGGCGTCGGGGTCGTTGACCGGGATGAACATGGTGGACACGGTGACTGTCATGCCTTGACCCTAGAAGCAGGAGGGCGTCGCGTGCTTCTCCGAAACTGCTCGGGTCATGGCGATCACGACGATCACGAGCTCACTCCGCGACCCTGGTGCGCCGGGGCCGGGTCAGGACCTTGCTCACGCAACTGGGGACGCTTTCGAAGTCCGCGTGGTCCCGCGCCCGGTACTGCGACGGGGTCTCGCCGACGACCTCCGTGAAGCGCGAGCTGAACGAGCCGAGCGACGTGCAGCCCACGGCGATGCACGCGTCGGTGACCCCCAGACCCTGACGCAAGAACGCCATGGCTCGCTCGATGCGGCGCGTCATCAGGTAGGCGTAGGGCGTCTCGCCGTAGGCCGCCCGGAAGCGTCGGGAGAAGTGCGCCGGAGACATCAGCGCGGCCCGCGCCATCGCTGGGACATCCAGCGGCTGAGCGAAGTCGCGGTCCATCAGGTCGCGGGCCCGACGCAGGTGCGCAAGAGCGGCGAGCTCCCCCGGAGTCATGCTGTCGACGCTACGTGAGACACGCACTGCTACGTCAACAGCTCGCCTGGCCTGCAGATCGCTGCGTCATTGCGTCCTTGCACGAGTCAGCAAGCGGAGGCGGAGCCGGTGCAGGTGCGGCATGAGTCCGTAGATCACGATGGGCACCGCCACGGTGGTGAGGAAGAACGTGCGTGTCACCGGTGCCAGCGTCCGGAGCCAGTCGCCGAGCACCAGGTTGATCAGGGTCAACGTCGGAAACACGGCGAGCCAGATCATCAGGGCCAGCTGGTGCTTGCTGGGGGGTGGGGTTGCATGGGGGGACATGAGCTCTCCTCAGGTTGTGTGGAACAGATGAAGGGCGTCGCGGACGTCGTCATCGACGAGGTCCGCGTTGAGGGCGATGGCTGCGGCAGAGCCCTCGCCGGCGGCAGTGATGACCTGCGCACGGGGATTGGCGACGTTGCCGGCGACCCAGACACCGGGGACGTTGGTGCGCCCGGTGGAGTCCTTCGCGACCCAGCCACTGGCGTCGAGGTCGCAGCCGAGGGCGACCAGCAGGTCGTTGTGCGGTACGAACCTTGGAGGGACGAACAGGGCGTCGCGTGGGATGCGCGTTCCATCAGTCAGCTCGACCCCGACGAGGCGGTCGTCTTCGACGAGGACACGGGCAACGTCCCCCTCGACGATGCCGATCGCTCGGGCGACGAGCTCGGAGCGCGCAGCGTTGGTCACGGTGTCAGCCGGGACGAAGAGCACCACATCGGTCGCCCACTGGCGCACGATCTGGGCGTACCGGAGGGACTCGGATGTGCCGTCGGCGAGAACGCCGAGCTGCTGGTCGCGGACCTCCCAGCCGTGGCAGTAGGGACAGTGCAGGACGTCCCTGGCCCATCGATCATGCAGCCCGGGAATGTCCGGCAGCTCGTCCCGCAGCCCGGTCGCGACAAGAAGTCGTCGCGCCGAGACGCGTCGTCCGCCGGTCAGGCGGGCCTGGAAGCCCGCACCGGGACACGCGACAAGATCCGCGACCGTGTCGGCGGCGATCTCAGCGCCGTAGCCGAGGACCTCGGCCCGTCCTGCGGTGACCAGCTCTGCCGGTGGCATGCCGTCCCGGGACAGAAAGCCCTGCGTGTGCGCCGCCGGGGCGTTGCGTGGGGCACCGGCATCGATCACCAGCACCGGGCGGCGAGCCCGTGCCAGGACAAGGGCCGCCGACAGACCGGCAGCACCGCCACCCACGATCAGTACGTCGTATGTGTTCATGGCCGGAGCCTGCGCTCCGTTTCGACAAGCATCAACATCTGTTGCTATTCCAGGGAATGGCGAGTGCACTCGGGTCATGGACGCCATAGCGACGGGAATCGCGACAGCATTGACGGACGTCCGACCACGACTCAAGGCGCTGCGACTGCAGCGGGGAGTCACCTTGACCGGACTGGCCGCCTCGACAGGCATCTCGAAGAGCACCCTGTCCCGCTTGGAGACAGGACACCGACGCCCGAGCCTGGAGCTCCTGCTGCCCCTGGCCCAGCTCTATCGGGTGCCGCTGGACGACCTGGTCGGTGCGCCGGAGGTGGGTGACCCGCGAGTCCGCCTCAAGCCGCAACGGGTCCACGGCCGCACGGTGATCCCGCTGTCGCGGCAGCCGGGCGGCGTACAGGCGTGGAAGATCGTGATTCCCATGTCGAACAACACACCCGAGCTGAAGTCTCACGAGGGCTACGAGTGGCTCTATGTCATCGCCGGTCGGATGCGATTGGTCCTTGCCGCCCACGACGTCGTCCTCGGGTCGGGTGAGGTGGCGGAGTTCGACACCCGGGTGCCGCACTGGTTCGGCAGCACCGGCGTGGGGCCGGCCGAGGTGCTCAGTGTGTTCGGGCCGCAGGGCGAGCGGATGCACACCCGCGCAAAGCCCCGGTCCGGTCACGACGGCTGACCAAGCCGAGGCATGTACGAACAAGTGAGGCAGCCACGACGTGCAATGCGGCCGCCAGCATCGGCGGCATAGCCTGAAGCCGTGCAGCCGCCGGCGCCTACTCTCTTGCTCGCGACGAAGCTGTACGTCCCTAAGTCGCCGCGACGGCTGGTACCGCGTCCCCGTCTGCGCGCGCTTCTCGATCGGGGAGCAGAGACGACGTTGCTGCTGGTGTCGGCCCCGGCGGGCTTCGGCAAGACGACGCTGCTGGCCGACTGGATCGCCTCCTCGACCGCTCCCCACACCGTGGTCTGGGTCTCGCTCGACAGTCACGACTCCGACCCCGGGACCTTCTGGGCGTACGCCATCGCGGCACTGCAGACTGCGCTTCCGGATGTCGGCACCAGGGCACTGGCGCTGCTCCAGGCCTCACCGCCCGCCTCGGTCACCACGATCCTCACGACCTTGATCAACGACCTGGCGGCCATCGCCGAGGACGTGGTCCTGGTGCTCGACGACTACCACGTCATCGACGCGCCCGAGGTGCATGACGGCATGGCTTTCCTGCTGGACCACAAGCCTCGGCGACTGCACCTGGTGCTGGCCGGGCGGGCTGACCCGGCGCTCCCGTTGGCGGGCCTTCGGGCGCGCGGCGAGCTGGTCGAGATCCGCGCCGCTGACCTGAGGTTCACGCCGGAGGAGGCGTTGGACTACCTCCATGGCGTCATGGGTCTGCAGCTCACGGCCGAGGACGTCGCGGCGCTCGAAGCGCGGACCGAAGGATGGATCACCGCCCTGCAGCTTGCCGCGCTGTCCATGCGGGGCCGCACCGACCTGGCCGGCTTCGTTGCCGGCTTCGCCGGCGACGACCGCTATGTGGTCGACTACCTCGTCGAGCAGGTGCTCGGCCGGCAGACTTTCGATGTGCAGAGCTTCCTGCTGCAGACGTCGATCCTCGGCCGCCTCAGTGGCCCCCTGTGTGACGCGGTCACGGGACAGCGCGGCGGGAAAGCCATGTTGGAGCGCCTCGACCGCGGCAACCTCTTCGTGGTCCCGCTCGACGACCGCAGGCACTGGTACCGCTACCACCACCTGTTCGCCGACGTGCTGCGAGCCCGACTGCTCGACGGGCATGCCGACCAGGTGCCGGATCTGCACCGCCGCGCCAGTGACTGGTACGACCAGCACGACGAACGGCACCTCGCGATCGACCATGCGCTGGCCGGCGGAGACTTCGACCGCGCTGCCGATTTGGTCGAGCTGGCGAGCCCCGCGTTGCGGCGGCTGCGACAGGAGGCGACGCTGCGCCGCTGGCTGGACGTCCTACCCGACGCACAGATCCGGGCCCGACCGGTGCTCTCCAACGACGCTGCCGGTGTCCTGCTGACCCGCGGGCACACCGAGGGTGTCGAGTCTCGACTTCGCGACGCCGAACGTTGGCTGGACGCACTGCCGGGCGACGGCCAGACGACGGTGACGCGTCCACCCGGAATGGTGGTGGCAGACGAGGAAGCGTTCCGGATCCTTCCCGTCGCGGTCGCCGTCCACCGGGCCGGACAAGCACTTGTCCGCGGCGACCTGGCGAGCACGAGGGCACATGCGCGTCGGGCTCAGGCCCTCTCGTATGCGGACAACCATCTCGGCCGCGCAGCGGCGGCGGCACTGATCGGCCTCGCGTCGTGGGGGAGCGGAGACCTCGAGGTAGCACGCGCTGCCTATGTCGACTCGATGCTCAGCATGGAGCGGGCAGGCCATGTCGCCGACGTGCTCGGGCTCGCGATCGCGTTGTCCGACATCCAGGCCGTGCAGGGCCGGTTGCGCGATGCCCGACACACCCTCGAACGGGCATTGCGGCTCGCCGAGACCCAGGACGGGCCAGTCCTCCGAGGAACTGCGGACATGCTTGTCGGGCTGGCTGCTCTCCACGTCGAGAGCGATGATCTGCAGTCCGCCAAGGAGCTGCTCGCTCGGAGCCACCAGCTCGGTGAGCATCTCGGGTTGCCTCAGAACCCCTACCGCTGGCGGGTGGTCATGGCCCGGGTCCGCGCGGTCGAGGGCGACCTCGACGCGGCGGTCGGGCTGCTCGACGACGCCGAGCGGGTCTACGTCGGTGACTTCTCTCCCGACGTACGCGCCATGCCGGCGCGACGGGCGCGGATGTGGATCGCCCAGGGACGCTTGCCCGACGCCTTCGGCTGGGTGGCTGCCCAGGGCCTGACCGCCGCCGACGAACTCACCTACCTGCGGGAGTTCGAACACGTCACCCTCGCCCGGGCCTTGCTTGCGCGGTGCCGGATCGACGGCTCGACCGATGCGGGTCAGCAGGCGTGGGCCCTGCTCCAGCGGCTGCTGGCAGCGGCTGACGAGGGTGGTCGCACCGGCACCAGTATCGAGATCCTCCTGCTGCAGGCACTTACCGGGCAGGCCCTTGCCCGGCAGTCGCGCGGCAATCTCGTGTCGTCTCTCGAACCGCTGGAGCGTGCGCTGGTGCTCGCGGAACCCCAGGGCTACGTGCGGATCTTCATCGACGAGGGCGAGCAGATGCTGGCGCTGCTCAACGCGGCCGGACAGCGCGGCATCACCTCTGGCTACGTGCACCGATTGCTGGCCACAACTGGAGCAGAACCGATGCAGCCCAAGGGAGAATCCGGCCTTGTCGAACCGCTGAGTGACCGCGAGCTCGACGTCCTGCGTCTGCTGGCCAGTGACCTGGCTGGCCCAGACATTGCTCGCGAGCTCGTGCTGTCCCTCAACACGGTGCGCACGCACACCAAGAACATCTACACCAAGCTCGGGGTGAGCAGTCGTCGGGCGGCGGTCAGTCGAGCCATGGAGCTGGATCTGCTGCGCACCCGGCGCTGAAGGGCAGTCAGTGCACGCCCCGTACTGGCAGGATCGCGGCCGCGCCGAGCAGGGCACTGGCGCCGGCGATGGCGAACAACACGCTGTAGTTGCCGTGGGCGATGACAAGTACGACCGGCGCGATGGCGGGGGCCACCGAGAACGGCAGCGCGCCGGCAATGTTGACGAGGCCCAGGTCCTTGGCGGCACTCGCCAGGTCAGGAAGCACGTCGGCCACGAGCGCGAGGTCGACAGCCACATAGACGCCGAAGCCGATGCCCCCGATCGCCATGCCGACGAGGAAACCATCGAGGTTGGTGGCCAGGGCGATCACGAACATCGCCACGCCGTAGACGGCCGAGCCGACGAGGACAAAGACCTTGCGACGCCCGGTCTGGTCGGACAACCGTCCCCCGAGCAGGGCGGCGGCGATGACAAGCGCGGACTGGACGAAGGTCCCAAGAAGGACCTGCCGGGGTACGTCGTGCTCCGCCGTGCCGATCCGCTCCAGCAGGTAGTAGGTCTGGTAGGTCGCCAGGAAGGCGTAGGCCAGTACGAAGAGGAAGCGACTGACGAACGCCCACGCGAAGTCGGGGTTGGTGCGCGGGTTGACGTAGAAGGTCTTGGCTGCCTCACGAAGTGACCACGGCGGCCGGTCGATCGACACAAGGCGTCGGTCGTCGAGGGTGGCCGCAAAGAGCAGGACGAAGAACCCGCCCACGGCGCAGGGCAGGAGGAACATCGCGAGCTGGTGGCCGGTGACGAGCCTCACGAGCAGGGTGCCGGCGACCGATGCGACGGGCACGCTGATGCCGAGGATCCCCGCGACCGAGCCGCGCTGGGCCGGCGGGACCTGATCCGGCAGGACCGCGAGCAGCGCGGCGAGCAACGCGTTGAAGCCGAGCTGGGCGATGCACCAGCCGAGCAGCACCACCAGGATGTTCGGTGCCAGCGCCACGATGAGGATGCCGGCCGAGCCCCCGGCAAGACCGACGGCCATCCAGGGGCGCCGCATACCGAACCGGGTCGACGTACGGTCGCTCAGCTTGCCGAAGATCGGGTTGGCGACCATCGCCAGGAGCGCGCCCACCCCGGCCACCAGCGACAGGCTGGTCGGTGCCCGGGCCGTGCCTACCAGCGAGTTGATCTTCAGTGCCAACGTGACCAGCAGCGGCGTGATGAACAACAAACTGGTGCTGATGAAGGCAAGCGTGTACAGCGCGACAAAGCCCCAGCCCACGCGAGGCAGCGCTCCAGCCTCGATAGCACGGGACACGTCCCGCATGGTCGCACCGAAGTTCACCACTCTGCTCACCACATCTGGTGATCCCTGCTGACCACATCGGTTCCTAGGTTGCGCACATGAAGGACACCGGACCAGCAGTGGGCAGTTGGCACCAGGCAGGTGACTACGAGATCCGCATCGCCGGCCACCTCGACCAACGTTGGACCGCCTGGTTCGACGGGCTCACCCTCACCCCGCAGAGCGACGGCACCAGTGTCCTTCAGGGTCCGGTCGTCGATCAGGCCGCGCTGCACGGCCTGCTGCAGAAAGTCCGCGACCTTGGCCTGCCGCTGGTCTCCGTCGCACCTGTCCAGCCTCATCCACCTTGCCCCCCTCACCAGACCACCACCAGGAGCACACCATGAACCGCTTCATCCGCCGTATCGGCGACGCAAGTGCGCGCAGACCCTGGACGACGATCGGAGCGTGGGCAGTCCTTGCTGCGCTCGTCGTGAGTCTGTCGGTCGCCCTCGGCGGCGCCTTCGCCGATGACTTCAGCGCTCCGGGCAGTGAGAGCGCCAGGGGCGTGACGTTGCTGGAGCAGCGCTTCCCGGCGGCGGCAGGGGGCACAGCGGTCGCGGTATTCGCCGCGCCGCGGGGCCAGCAGATCGCCAGCTTCCGGCCGGCGATCGCGCATGCTCTGTCGAACGTCAAGAGGATCGAGCATGTCGCCAGCATCGGTGACCCGTTCGCGACCGGTCACGTCTCCGCAGACGGGCGGATCGCCTTCGCGGACATCGCGCTGGACGTGCCGTCGACCGAGTTCGGTCGACCGACCGCAGCAGCGGTTGGAGTCGCGCTCGAACCGGCCCGCGCCGGCGGTGTGCAGGCAGAGTTCGGCGGTGACGCGGCGTTCCTCAACGCGGTGAAGAAGTCATCGAGCGCCGAGGCGGTCGGTCTGATCGCCGCTCTCGTCATCCTTCTCGTCGCCTTCGGCACGGTCGTGGCCGCGCTCGTCCCGATCGCCCTCGCGTTGGTGGCAGTAGCCCTCGGCTTCAGCGGGGTCGTGCTGCTGGCCGGCAGCCTCTCGGTCTCGACGGCGGCACCCACCATCGGCGCCATGGTCGGGCTCGGTGTCGGCATCGACTACGCACTGTTCATCGTCGCCCGCTACCGCGAGAACCGGGCCGCCGGGCAGCCCAACGACCAGGCCCTGTCGGCTGCCATGGGGTCCTCCGGCACAGCAGTCGTCTTCGCCGGCGGCACCGTGATGCTGGCGATGGGTGCCCTTGCGCTGACAGGTGTGGGGTTCCTTGCCTCCATCGGGCTCGGTACGTCGATCGTGGTGCTGTTCGCAGTGGGGACTGCCATCACCCTGCTGCCCGCCCTGCTGTCGCTGCTGGGGAACCGCATCGATGCCGGCCGGATCTTCGGCCGGCGCCGCGCACCCAAGGCCACCGAGGCGACCGTCTGGTGGCGGTTGGCGCACCGGATCTCCGCTCGGCCGTGGCCCTACCTGGTCGCGAGCGCCGTCTTCCTGCTGACGCTGGCAGCGCCGGCACTGTCCCTGAACACCGGCTTTCCCGATGCCGGTGACAACCCGACCAACCAGACCGAGCGCACGGCGTACGACCTGTTGGCACGGGGTTTCGGGCCGGGATCCAACGCGCCTCTGACCGTCGTCGTCGACCTGACAGGTGGGGGAAAGCAAGCCGCTGACCTCCCTGTTCTGGCCCGTCGCATCGCCGCCGATCCGGGCATCGCCGAGGTGGGTGCACCCCGGTTCAGCCCGAACGGTGACACCGCTGTGCTCTCGACCCTGCCTCGGACGGCGCCGGCTGAACCCGCGACCGTCAAGACCCTGCAACGGGTTCGTGACCTCAGCACCGACGGGGTGTACGTGACGGGTGCGACCGCGTTGACCCTCGACCTGGACAAGCAGCTGTCGGACACCCTGCCCCTGTTCATCGGCGCCATCCTGCTGACCTCGGTGCTGCTGCTCACGATCGTCTTCCGGTCGATCGCCGTCCCGCTCAAAGCGGCGGCCATGAACCTGCTGTCCATCGGCGGGGCCTACGGAGTGGTGGTCGCGGTGTTCCAGTGGGGCTGGCTGGGAGGACTGTTCGGCCTGCACAGCACCTACCGGGTCGCCTCACCGCTGCCGGTGATCTTCTTCGCCGTCCTGTTCGGGCTCTCGATGGACTACGAGGTGTTCCTCGTGTCCCGAATCCGGGAGGCCTACCAGGCGACCGGTGACAACGCCGAGTCCGTCGCCCGCGGGATGGCATCCACCGGACGAGTCATCACCTCCGGCGCCTTGATCATGGTGGCGGTGTTCCTCTCCTTCGTCACCGATCCGTCGCCGTTCGTGCAGATGATCGGGCTGGGTCTGGCCACCGCCATCGCCATCGATGCCACCGTGGTCCGGATGGTTCTTGTGCCGGCGACCATGGCGCTGTTGGGCCGCGCCAACTGGTGGCTGCCGGGATGGCTCGACCGGATCCTGCCGCACGTCAGCCTCGACGACGTCACCCCGACCCACCCGAGCATTCCTGCGGGGACCACGGTCCCGCAGCAGGGCGCCGTAGCGATCGTGTACTCCGACCGTCACCCGCAGCTCACCGAAGGACGATGACCATGATCGAAGCCAAGAACCTCACGAAGACGTACGGCGACAAGACCGCGGTCGACGACCTGACCTTCACCGTCCGACCCGGCATCGTGACGGGGTTTCTCGGTCCTAACGGTGCCGGCAAGTCCACCACGATGCGGATGATCCTCGGACTCGATGCTCCGTCCGGTGGGACCGTGACAGTCGGCGGAAAGCCGTACAGGCAGCACACCAAGCCCTTGCAGGTCGTGGGAGCGCTGCTCGAGGCGCGCGCGGTCCACACCTCGCGATCAGCCCACAACCACCTGCTGGCGCTCGCCGCCACCCACGGGATCTCCAACACCCGGGTGGCGGAGGTGATCGAGATGGTCGGGTTGCAGGAGGTCGCCCGGAATCGGGCGGGCGGCTTCTCCCTCGGCATGGGCCAGCGGCTGGGCATCGCGTCCGCACTGCTGGCCGACCCCGAGACACTGATCCTGGACGAGCCCGTCAACGGCCTGGACCCGGAGGGGATCCGCTGGATCCGGGACCTGCTCAAGGGCCTGGCGGCAGACGGACACACGGTGTTCGTCTCGAGCCACCTGATGAGTGAGATGGCTCTGACTGCTGAGCACGTGATCGTCGTCGGTCGCGGACGGCTGATCGCCGACATGCCGATGGCTGACCTCATCGCGCAGGCATCGAGCAACGCCGTGATGGTGCGTTCACCTGGGTCGACCGAGCTGGCCATGGCCCTCGGCGGTGCGGACATCACCGTGACCCGCACCGGCCCGGACACCCTGGAGGTCACCGGCCTGAACGCCGCCCAGATCGGCGACGCCGCCCGCGACCTCGGCATCAGCCTGCACGGGCTCACCACCCAGCAGGCCTCCCTGGAGGAGGCCTTCATGGAGATGACTCGCGACGAAGTCGAGTACCACGCCCACAACCCCACCGGCCACCACGCCAGGAGTGCGTCATGAGCACCTTCACCGCCTCGTCGACCAGGGGTCCTGACACTCTCGACGCCGTTCTCGTCCAGGACGTCACCCTGATGCGGGTTCTCCGCAGTGAGTGGATCAAGCTGCGGTCGCTGCGCTCCACTGCCCTCACGCTCGGCGCGGCCGTCCTGATGATGATTGCCCTGGGCTGGCTGTTCGGCTGGGCGACATCGATGCAGTGGTCCACCCTGCGCCCGGACGAGCGAGCGTCCTTCAGCCCCATCGACACCACTCTCGCGGGGTACAACCTGGCCCAGCTCGCGGTCGGCGTCCTCGGAGTCCTGCTGGTGACGGGGGAGTACTCCACCGGCATGATCCGCGCGACCTTCGGTGCAGTGCCGAAGCGGCTTCCGGTCCTGTGGGCGAAGATCGCCCTCTACACCGGCGTCACCTTCGCCCTCATGCTAGTGGCCACCGCGGTCGCGTTCGTCGGTGGCGAGCAGCTGCTCGGCGCTCACGGCACCACACTGTCCGCCGACGGAGCGGTGCAGGCGATCATCGGCGTGGCCGGATATCTCGCCCTGATCGGGGCCTTCTCCGTGGCGCTCGGATTCATCATCCGCAGCACCGCGGGTGGGATCGCAACCCTGTTCGGGCTGCTGCTGGTCGTGCCTCCCCTGGGGCTGCTCCTGCCGTCGCGCTGGCGCGACCATCTGCTGCCCTACCTGCCCAGCAATGCAGGCGCCACGATGGTCAAGGCTCACGCGAGCGCGGATGCGCTGTCGCCCACCACGAGCCTGCTGGTGCTTTGCGCCTGGGTCGCTGCCGCGTTGGTCGGGGCCGTGCTGGTCCTCCGGAAGCGGGACGCCTGATCCGCATCCTGGATGCGAGAGGGGTTCAGCGCGTCCTCAGGCGGCCGTGGATGCCGTCCATCACGACGGCGCCGCGCAGAACGTTCTTGGGCACCTTGGCGACGACGGTGTAGTTGGTGTCGACGACGTTGGCGACCGGAGTCAGCACGGTCTGTGAGACCAGCTGGTAGGCGTCCATCGTCGAGAGACCGGTGAGCTCGGCGACCCAGCCGACCATCTCGGTGTGCGCGATCCGGAACGCGTCCTCCAGAGGTCGGGCGGACCCCGTGGTCATGATAAAGGTGTCGTCCTCGAGGCGCGGCCAGGCGGTCGGCGTACGGCCCTTGAGCAGGTCGAGCACGAGCACGGTGTCCATCGCGCACTCGACGGCGACCCCGCAGGTCTCACCCTCACCCTGCCTCGCGTGTCCGTCGCCGAGGCTGAAGAACGCCCCTTCGACGTTGACTCCGAGATAGCAGGTGGACCCGGTCCGCATCTCGGGCGTGTCCATGTTGCCACCCCAGTCGCCCGGCGCAAGCGACGAGCGCACCTCGCCGAGTGCAGGCGCGACGCCGACCGTGCCGTGCATGGGGTCCAGCGGGAGGTCGACCTGGTACGACGAGTCGAGCGCGTCGTAGCGCACCAGTCCCGCCGAGGTGTCGATCTCGTAGACCCAGGTCTTCTCCGGGAGCGGGGGGTGCAGCATCGCCGTGGCATGGGTGGCGGTCAGCGCCCCGAAGAGCGGGACGGTGGTGCTGTAGCCGCGGCCCCCGCGCGGGGTGATGCTGCGAAAGTGCACCACCAACGTGTCGCCGGGCTCGGCACCCTCGACGTAGAACGGGCCGGTCTGCGGGTTGAGGTAGCGCGGGTCACACACCTCGGACACGAGGTCCGAGGTCGAGCCGATGCGGCCCGCGAAGCAGTCGAGGGTCCAGGTGGAGATGACGGTGCCGGGCCGGACGGAGACCACGGGGGACACCCCGCCGAAGGTGTAGGCGAGGGCTGCGGGGTCTCCGCCGGCGTCCGGCTCGACGGTCAGGGGCGGCTCAGTGACGGTGACCTGCCGCGGTCGCGCTGTCCACCACGCTGGTGTCACGCTGATGCGCCTCTTCGAGGACGGTGCGACCGATCGCGTCGTAGACCGGGCGGTTGCTCGACTTGAGGAAGAGGACACCTAACAGGCCCACCACGAAGGTGGCCACCACGAGGTACGGGATCGCCGTGAAGAACGGCGCGGCAGAGCCGGCACCGCCGGCGAACTTGATGTTGTCCAGCAGCAGCCAGACGACGTAGAGCATGCCCGCGCAGCCGATAGCGGGGATCACGCCGGTCGTGAGCACGTGGCCCGGCGCCAGCTTCTTGACGTGGAAGTACCAGATGACCGAAACCGACGTGATGGCCTGCACCAGCAAGATGGACATCGTGCCGAGGATCGCCAGCAGGCCGTACTCGTAGATGTAGGCGCCCTTCGTCGGGTCGCTGCCGTTGGTTGTCAGGAAGTAGAACCCGACCGTGAGCAGCAGGGTGATGCCCGTCTGCACGATCGAGGCGATGTGAGGGGTCTGGTGCACGCCGTGGGTCCGTCCGAGATTGCCCTTGGTCGCGGGCAGCTCCCGGCCGATCGCGTAGATGTAGCGGCTGGCCGCGTTGTGGAAGGCCAGGCCGCAGGCGAACGAGCCGACCACGATGAGGAACAGGTAGATGTCACCGACGAACTTGCCGCCGAGCTTGTCCTCAGCGAGATTGACCCAGAGACCGATGGCGTCGGTGTTGGCCTTCTCGATCGCCTGCTTCTGGCCGTTGCCGGCGATCATCATCCAGGACACGAAGGTGTAGAAGAGGCCCAGCCCGACGACGGCGATCAGCGTGGCGCGCGGGACGATGTGCCGCGGGTTGCGTGACTCCTCGCCGTAGACGGCGGTCGTCTCGTAGCCGACCCAGGACCAGAAAGCGAAGAAGATGCCGATAGCCGCACTGCCGGCTGCGACTGCCTTACCGTCGGCCAGCACTGCTCCGACCCCGCCGCCTTCGGTGAGTCCGGAGAATGCGTCTGCCGGGTTGATCGCCTGGCTGAGGAGACCGTCTGGTCCACCTCCGCTGAACAGCACTGACAGCGACAGGGCGCCGAGGAGGATCACTTCCGCGCAGAGGGTGATCGTGAGGAAGCCGGCGGCGATGTTGATGTCGAAGTAGCCGAAGACCGCGATCAGCGCGATGCCGACAACGGCGATGAGCAGCCAGTTGACGTCGATGCTGAACCAGCGATTCAAGGCATCGTTGGCAAAGTAGCTGAAGATGCCGATCAACGAGCCCTCGAAGACGACGTAGGCCATCGTGGCCAGGGCGCCGGAGGCCATGCCCCACACCTGGCCGAGGCCGTGGGTGATGAAGCCGTAGAACGCGCCGGCAGTGGTGATGTAGCGGGCCATCTGCACGAAGCCGACGGTGAACAGCGTCAGCACGACCGTCGCGACCAGGAAGCCGGCCGGGGCAGCGATGCCGTTGCCGTAGCCGACCGCGAGCGGCACGTTGCCGGTCATGGCCGTGATGGGAGCGGCGTTGGCCACCGCCATGAAGAGCACACCCAGCAGCCCGACGGCGCCCGCCTTCAGCTGGTGCTTGGGCGCGTCACCATCGCTTGTGGTCGATACCTTGCGCGAGAGCTTGTCGCTCGTGGTCACAGTCCTCAGGTCTCCGTCCGGACGCACATCGTGGAGTAGGGCCCCCGTCGAGCCGCTTCGATGGTGTCGGCGGCACGTTTCGGTGCTGTCACGACCGCCGAACGAACCGATTACGGAGCGTCCGGGACCGACTGAGCAATCGTCGGCGGTGACCGACATCTCGCTCTGGGCGCATCGTGGCAGGAGATGTCCTGCTCGGCAAGCACTTCTGAGGAGGTTGCTCTCAGCACGTGGGTGGACGGTCCGTTGACCTCGTCCACTGCGCTCTGCTACAAACCAATCAACAGACCGTACAACGATTCGGTTGACCTTTTGGTCTGGCAGCGGGAGGTGGGCAGCCGGTGACGTTCGACTACGGCGACTTCTCGTTCGCCTCCAAGGACGAGGTGCTCGAGAAGGCCCGCGAGTTCTGGAACCCCGGCAAGACCGACTTCTGGGTCGAGTCCGGGGTGCCGCTGGTCATCGACCGGCGCGAGGACTACTTCATCTATGACATGTCAGGCAAGCGTCTGCTCGACGTGCACCTGAACGGCGGCACCTACAACCTGGGCCACCGCAACGCGGAGGTGGTGGCAGCGGTGACGGTGGCCATGTCGCACTTCGACATCGGCAACCATCATTTCCCCTCGCTGGCCCGCACGGCCCTCGCGGAGGCGCTGATTGCCACCGCGCCACCGGGGTTGACCAAGGTCGTCTATGGCAGCGGCGGCGGTGAGGCTATCGACATCGCCATCAAGACCGCTCGTCACACGACTCAGAAGCGCAAGATCGTCTCGATCCAGAAGGCCTACCATGGTCATACCGGGCTCGCTGTCGGCACCGGGGACGACCGCTTCAGCAAGCTGTTCCTCTCCGACCAGCCCGAGGAGTTCCCGCACGTCCCGTTCAACGACCTCGCCGCGATGGAGGACGCCCTCCGTGGCCGCGACGTCGCTGCCGTGATCATGGAGACGATCCCGGCGACCTACGGCTTCCCGTTGCCCGAGCCGGGCTACCTCGAAGCGGTGAAGCGGCTCTGCGAGGGCTACGACGCGCTCTACATCGCCGACGAGGTGCAGACCGGGCTGATGCGCACCGGAGAGCTCTGGGCCATCACCAAGCACGGCATCGCCCCAGACATCCTGGTGACCGGCAAGGGCATCTCCGGCGGGATGTATCCCCTGTCGGCTGTGCTGCTCAGCGAACACACCGCAGGCTGGCTCACCGAGGACGGCTTCGGCCACATCTCCACCTTCGGTGGCGCGGAGCTCGGGTGCATCGCTGGTCTCAAGGCGCTCGAGATCTGCAACCGGCCCGAGACGCGGTCGATGGTGCACTACATCAGCGACCTGGTCCTGCGAGGACTACGCGTCATCCAGGCCGACCAGCCGGACTGGTTCGTCGGCATCCGCGCCAACGGCGTGGTGATGGGGCTGGAGTTCGCCCACCCACAGGGCGCGAAGGTGGTGATGCGCCACCTCTATGACAACGGAGTGTGGGCGATCTTCTCCACCCTCGACCCACGCGTCCTCCAGTTCAAGCCTGGCATCCTCATGCGTCCCGAGCTGTGCGAGGAGCTGCTCGACCGTGTCGACGTCGCCATCGGCCGCGCTCGCGCCGAGGTTCGCGGTCAGCGGGTGCCCGCATGACTGACGGCGGCGCCCGCGAGCTGGTCACCCGGGTGGAGGCGGCCGGTGTGCCGCGCGCGCGCCAGATGCTGGACCGCGCGCACTGGGCAGCGCGTGCCTTCGCGACCTACGACAGAACTGCTGTCCTGCGCATCGCGGACGCCGTAGCGACAGCAGCCGAGGAGCGGGCGGCGCACTATGCCGAGTGGGCGGTCCGCGAGACCGGCTTCGGGGTCGTCGAGCACAAGACGGTAAAGAACCGGCTCTGCTCCCGAGGCATCATCGACGCCTACCGCGACCACGACTACGTGACACCACGCGTCGATGCCGACCGCCGCATGGTCGAGGTGCCTCGCCCCGCCGGCGTCGTCCTGGCTCTGACTCCATCGACCAACCCCGTGTCGACCGTGTACGTCAAGGTGCTGCTCGCCCTGCTCACCCGCAACGCCATCGTCATCAGCCCGCACCCGTTGGCCAAGGCGTGCTGCGCGGACGCAGCCCGGCACCTGGGTGAGGTGGCCGTCGCTGCTGGTGCGCCGGACGGCGTGGTGCAGGTCGTCGACGAGCCGTCGATCCCCCTCATCGACGCCCTCATGATTGACGAGCGCACTGACGTCATCCTCGCCACCGGCGGGGTTCCCGTGGTGCGGGCCGCCTACTCATCCGGCAACCCCGCCATCGGTGTCGGCCCGGGCAACGTCCCCGTGCTGGTCGATGCGACAGCCAACGTGCACCGGGCCGCTGAGAAGCTCGTGGCCAGCAAGGCGTTCGACAACTCGGTGCTGTGCACCAACGAGAGCGTGCTGATCGTCGAGGAGTCCGTCGCCGACCGGCTGCTGCGGGAGATGACGCGCGAGGGGGCGCACCTGCTCAGCGACGACGACCGTGACAAGGTGCGCGACACCGTCTTCCCCGGCGGTCGCTTCGACACCTCGATGGTGGGGCGGTCTGCAGTCGAGATCGCCGAGCGAGCGGGGGTGCGGGTGCCGGCGCGCACTCAGGTCCTGCTCGCACCCTTCCCGCTCGTTGCTGATGAGGAGCCCCTCGCGCACGAGAAGCTGTGCCCGGTGCTCGGCGTCGTGCGCGTCACTGACGCGCGGCGTGGCATCCGGGCGGCCCAAGCCGTGCTGCGCATCGGCGGCGCCGGGCATTCCGCGGTGGTGCACAGCGAGGACCCTGCCGTCGTGATGGCTTACGCCGCGGCTGTGCCGGTGCTGCGCGTCACCGTCAACGAGGGCGGCAGCACCGGCAGCGCCGGGTTCGGCACCCACCTGGCTCCGTCGATGACCATAGGTACCGGCTTTGTCGGGCGCAGCTCGCTGGGGGAGAACCTGCAGCCCAAGCACCTCGTCGACTGGACCCGCATCGCCTACACCAGCGACGTGTCCCAGCCCTTCCCGACGTACGCCGGCAGGGTGCCGTGGTCCAGCCCGACGGGGCCGGTGCCGCCGTATCCATTGGCCAGCAACGCGGTCGATGGTCCGGCCGGTCCGTCGCGGGTCGACAGCGCCCGCGCCGAGCTCCGCGAGGAGCTGCGTCGGCTGATCATCGACGAGCTCACCACGATGGTCAGGGGATGACGGTGGCCCAGCTCCGTTCGTTCCTGTTCCTGGACCAGTTGCAGCCCCAGACCATGTGCTGTCTGGGCAGCTGGGTGCGCGGCAGCCTGCCTCGCTCCGGCATGGCGGCGCAGGTGATCGAGGTCGCGCCCGGCCTCGACATCGAGGCGCTCACCGATGTGGCGTTGAAAGCCGCCGACGTGCAGGCCGGCATCCTTGTCGTGGAGCGACAGTTCGGCTATCTCGAGGTGCACTCGCGCTCCACCGAGGCCGTGCGGTCGGCCGGAGCGGCAGTGCTGGAGGCCCTCGACGCCACCGCCTCGGACGCGCTTCGGCCCGAGGTGCTCGCCGCGGAGGTGGTGTCAAGGCTGGACGCCCAGCACGCGTTCCTGGTCAACCGCAACAAGGTCGGCTCGATGGCGCTGGCGGGGGAGTCGCGGTTCGTCCTCGAGATGGCCCCGGCGTCCTATGCGGTGCTGGCCACCAACGAGGCCGAGAAGGCAGCGTCGATCAAGGTGGTCGACCTGCGCATGATCGGTGCGACCGGCCGGGTCTATCTCAGCGGCAGCGAGGCCGACGTGCGAGCGGCGGCTGAGGCGGCCGAAGGCGCGCTCGCCCACGCCGCTGCCGGGGTGCTCGCATGACCACCTGGGACGGACTCACCACCGACGACGTGCGATCGGCGGTCCGTGAGGTGCTGCGGGACGTGCTGCCTGACCTCGCGAGGGCTGCCGGCTCAGCGTTGACCCCGGCCGGCTTCACCTCTGGCGCGTCCGGCGCTGTCGTGGTGCGCGACGACGCCGACCTTGATCGGCTGGTGCGTCACGTCGCACAGCTCTGCGGCGACCCGTCCACCAGAACGGCACTCCTCGAGGGGCGGCACGACCTCCGGTTGCAGCCGACCGGGTCCTCGACCGTTGCCGTTCCCGGTAGCGCAGCAGAGCCCGGGCCGATCGTCGAGCGGCTGGCCAGCGGTGTGGTCACCGAGCGCATCGTGCGCCGCGCCGCCGCCCAAGGGGCCCGGCTCGTGCTAGGACCGCGCGCCGTCATCACCCCTTTGGCCCGTGACCGCGCCCGGTCGCTGGGCCTGCTCATCGAGCGTGACGCCACCGGACAGACCAGCTCTGATCACCCCACCGGCGAGAGGACCCACTGATGCTCAAGGCCACCGTGGTCGGCAATGTCTGGGCGACTCGTCGCATCGACGGACTGCCCAGCGGCGCACTGCTCGAGGTCGAGGTCGACAGCGGCACCCGCCTCGTGGCTCTCGACGTGCTCGGCACCGGCATCGGCGAGCACGTGCTCGTCGCCACCGGATCGGTCGCCGCGTCCTACTTCCCCACCCCGCATCCACCGATCGACGCACTGGTCATCGGAGCGATCGACGACATCTCAGGACCCCGCGACACCACTGCACTCGATGACAGCCCAGCAACCGACGTTCCCTACGCCTCCAGCGCCACCCCGATGAAGGAGCAGATCTGATGGCCAGCAACGCGATCGGTATGATCGAGACCAAGGGTTACGTCGCAGCGCTCGCTGCTGCCGACGCCATGGTCAAGGCAGCGAACGTCACGATCGTGGCGCGCACCGAGGTAGGCGACGGCCTGGTCGCCGTTACCATCGTCGGCGACGTCGGTGCGGTCAAGGCCGCAACCGAGGCCGGAGCAGAGACCGCGGGCCAGGTGGGTGAGCTGGTGTCGGTGCATGTCATCCCGCGCCCGCACGGCGAGATCGCACGGCACTTTCCGACGGCCGACACCGCCAGCAGCGGCAGCAGCGGCAGCAGCGGCATCGCAGGGTGAGCCGTCCTGAGCTCCGGGTCTATCTCCTGGTCGAGGACCTGCAGCCCCAGTTCGCGGCCTACCTCGCGACGCCGACGCGGGCCCGCGGCTATCCGCCGTTCGAAGGTCAGCACTCGCTGATCGTCGAGGTGGCGCCCGGGCTGGCGATCGAGCGGGTCACCGACCTCGCCCTGCGCGCGGCACCTGCGGTCGAGCCGGGCATCCTGTTCGTGGAGCGGCAGTTCGGGGTGCTGGAGGTGCACGGCTCCGACCTCGAGCAGGTTCGCCGAGCGGGCGCAGCGATCCTCGACGGCCTGGGCGCCTCGGCGCAGGACCAGCTGCGCCCGGAAGTGCTCTACAGCGACGTCATCGAGGACGTCACCGATCAGCACGCCGTCATCCTCAACCGCAACCGGCAGGCCTCGATGCTGCTGCCGGGACAGACGCTGCTGGTGGTCGAGATGACTCCGGCGCTGTTCGCGACCGTCGCAGCCAACGCCGCCGAGCGGGTCGCCCCGGGCATCACCCTGGTGGACGTCTCGATGATCGGCGCGGCTGGACGCATCTACCTGTCCGGCTCGACCGCCGACGTGCTGCGCGCGCGCGACGAGATCCTGCGGGTGCTCGGCGAGGTGCAGGGACGTGCGCAGACGCCGGTAGGAGTGCCCCGATGAGCAGCGCCGGGCACGACCTGTCCGCTGCCGACGTGGCAGGCGTCCTCGAGCCGGTCGCGCGCGAGGCCCTGTCGGCGTACGACGTGTCGCCCGAGTCGACCCTGACGCTGCTCAACGTCAGCGAGAACGCGACCTACGCCGTCGACGACCCCGACTCGGGTGTCCGCAGCGTGCTGCGGGTGCACCGGTTGGGCTATCACCGAGCCGACGCGATCGAGTCCGAGCTGGCGTGGCTGGATGCGTTGCGCGAGGACGCGGGCGTGCGAACCCCGCACGTGCTGCCCACCACCGACGGCCGCCGGCTGCTCACCCGGTCACCGGCGCTCGCCGGTGGCGAGCCACGGCACATCGTGCACTTCGAATGGCTGCCCGGGGTCGAGCCGACGCCCGACGACAGCGGGCTGATCGAGTCGTTCACCGACCTCGGTGCGCTGACGGCGCGAATGCACGAGCACGTGGTGACCTGGAAGAGACCGTCGTGGTTCCGGCGGTTCTCCTGGGACGCCGCCGGTGCCTTTGGCCCGGGTCAGGACGGAACGGCTCGGACCATCGAGGACACGCCGCCTCGCTGGGGGCGCTGGCAGGACGGTGCGGCGATCGGCCCGGCCGAGCTCGAGGTCCTGGGACGTCTCGATGCCACCCTGCGGGCGCGGCTCGCCGCCTTCGGGTCGGGCCGTGATCGCTTCGGGCTCGTGCACGCCGACCTGCGGCTGGCCAACCTGCTGGTCGACGGTGAGCAGGCCGGTGACGTGTCGGTCATCGACTTCGACGACTGCGGCTGGAGCTGGTTCCTCTACGACTTCGGGTCGGCGGTGAGCTTCTTCGAGCACGACCCCCGCCTCCCCGAGATCATCGACGCATGGGTTCAGGGCTATCGGACCGTCCGACCGCTGTCGGCGCACGAGGAGGCCGAGATCCCGACCTTCGTCATGATGCGGCGACTGCTGCTCGTGGCCTGGATCGGCTCGCATGCCGGGACCGACCTGGCCAGGTCGATGGGCGAGGACTACACAGCCGGCAGCTGTGAGCTCGCCGAGGCCTACCTGTCCCGCTTCGGCTGACGGCCACCTCGGCCCCCGGCAATCCCGCGCACGACTACGTACACAGGAGATCTGATGGTCAGCTCGATGGAAGGCCGCTCGGTCATCGTGACGGGCGGCAGCAAGGGGATCGGCAAAGGCATCGCGCGGGTCTTCGCCCGGGCCGGTGCCGACGTCCTGATCGCCGCCCGTGACCAGGCGACTCTCGAGGCAACGGCCGCCGACCTCGAGTCCGAGGGCAGTGGACGAGTGGCGACCGTCGTCGGTGACGTGTCGCGGGTGGCCGACTGCCAGGCCATCGTCGCCGCCGCCATCGATGCGTTCGGCCGCCTCGATGTCGTGTGCGCCAACGCAGGCATCTTCCCCGAGAAATCGTTGGCGGAGATGACCGAAGCCGACCTGGACGTCGTGTTCGACTGCAACGTCAAGGGCACGATGTTCCTCGTCCAGGCGGCCTTGCCGGCGTTGACCGCAAGCGGCCGCGGCCGCGTCGTCCTCACGTCCTCGATCACCGGACCGATCACAGGTTTCCCCGGCTGGTCGCACTACGGCGCCAGCAAGGCCGCGCAGCTCGGCTTCATGCGCACGGCAGCCATCGAGCTGGCGCCACGCCGCATCACGGTCAACGCGGTGCTGCCCGGCAACATCGCGACCGAAGGCCTGGCCGACATGGGCGAGGACTATCGGCGCGGCATGGAAGCGGCGATCCCGCAGCGACGCCTCGGCGAAATCGAGGACATCGGGCACGCCGCCCTGTTCTTTGCCAGCGACGAGGCGGGCTACATCACGGGGCAGAGCCTGGTGGTCGACGGCGGCCAGGTGCTGCCCGAGTCGGCTGCGGCCCTGGAGGGGATCTGACCGCGGGCGCGGGCGAGCGCGGGCCAGCGGCCGAGGCCGCGCGCCTCCGGCTGCTCGAGGAGATCAGCCGCGGACGCCTGCGTCCAGGTGAGCGGCTCGGTGCCGAGCGGGAGCTGGCCGAGGACCTGGGTGTCAGTCGCTCGACCGTCCGGCAAGCGCTGGCCGCGCTGGAGGAGGCCGGTGTCGTGCGTCGGGTGCCGGGCCGTGGCGGCGGCACCTTCGTCAAGCAGCAGAAGGTCGAACGGGACCTATCGCGTGTCGTCGGAGTGCCCGCGCTGTTGCGCCGCCAGGGCATGACGGCCGGCTCGCGAGTGGTGAGCACTGCGATGCTGCCGGCCGACGAGCAGACCCGTACTGCGCTGGGCCTCGACGGTGACGCCTATGTCGCCGACGTGGTCCGGCTCCGGCTGGCCGATGGCATACCGATCTCCCTGGAGCACATCCGGCTGCCGGCCGATCGCTTTGCCGGGCTGCTCGACCTTCCGCTGGGTGGGTCGCTGTACGACCTGCTCGAGAGCGAGTACGACGTCCGCCCGGGCGAGGCGGTCGAGCACATCGAGGTGGTCGAGGCCGGTGAGCACGAGGCGTCGATCCTCGGCGTGGAGGTAGGTGCTGCGCTGCTCTCCATCACCCGCACCGCGCACGACCGGGACGGGCAGGTCTTCGAGTTCTCCCACGACCTCTTCCGTGCCGACCGTACGACGATCACCGTGCGCACTCCCGCGTCGGCGCCGGGGGACGACGGACCGCGCGAGTCCCGCGTCGTCGCTCTGGCGCCGCGCTCGCCGTGAACGTCGGCGACTGCAGGGCAGGTCAGTCCGCCAGCAGCAGACCGTAGGCCACCGCGAACCGGTGACCGAGCGAACCGGCCACATCTCCCCGGCCGACCGGCGTACCGGAGGGAAGGGCGGCAGTGACCACCCGCAGCATTTCGTCATCTCCTGCGGGGCCGCCGACGACGATCACCGGTCGCCTGTGGTCGGCCGGCGGACCGTCGGACGTCAACGTTCGCAGCACCCGCGCGACGTTGCCGCCGACGAGGTCGACCTTGAGTCGCAGTCGCAGCGCGCGCCACTCACCCGGAGCCATCGAGCGATGGAACGGCAGCAGCCCGGCCGGCCCAGACACCACCAGCGACCCGACCAGCTCACCGCCGACCGGCCGGTCGAGGAACGTCCGGCTGCCGTCCTCGGCGAGCAGCACCTGCGGTGCCTCCACCCGGTGCGCCGGCCCACGCTTGACCCACTCGGCCGCCGCCGCCGAGATCCCGGCCAGCGCGGCGACGGACACCGTCAGCTGTTCGCCGGCGCCCGCTGCGACCACAGTGCCGCCAGGTCCGGTCGCGTCCACCGTGCCCCCGCCGAGGTCGACCACCAGTGCGCCGGGCCCAGCCCCGGGAGTGCTGCGCCCCCCGGCGTACGACGCGGCGGCCTCGCTGCTCAGCGTGCGCACGGGAACCCCGAGCCGCATCGACAACCCGTCGGCAGGATCGACGACGGCGCGGTCGACGCGCAGCGCAGCCAGGCTCACGGGCCGAGCCGACACACCCGGGCGCCGGGCGAGCACCGCGTCGCTCACCGCCGCAAGGTCGAGGATCCACAAGTCGTCCACGTGGTACGCCGTCAGGTCCGGCGGCAGTCCGTAGGCGCAGGCAGCACCGACGGCGCCGTCGCGGACCATCGGGTGGCCCCGCAGGAACGGCACCTGCGCGCCGCCCCGCAGCCGGATCCACCCGGCGAGCACCGGCTCGACCGCACGGGAGACGTCATCGTCCTGGCCGGCCGCGACGATGCCGGTGCGACTGTCGCGAAGCAGGTCGGTCGCGGCCACGACGTGGCTGGCTTCGTCGGGGGTGGTGCGGAGCTCGGCGCCCAGCCGCACCGGATCTCCGAGCAGGTGCAACGGCCGCGCGCTGTCGCCGACTTCCACCGCCACGATCCGCGCCCGCGTCAGCCGCTCGATATCAGCGGCGGACACCTCATCGACCACGGGAACCGTCGACCCGCCGAGCCGGTGCGAGACCAGCACCGCCTCGTCGTCGCCCAGGACCACGGCCACGCAGCGCCCTGCGGAGACCAGCGGCAGCAGACCCGCCACAGCCGCGCGGTGGCCGGTGCCGGCGGGCACCAGCACGACGAGAGGGCCGTCGGGCAACGTGGCTCGCGTCGTGGTGAGCAACACCGGCGTCCCGATCCCTGCGCCGCTGCCGCCGGGGGTGGCCCCGGGTGCCACCACGACAAGGCACCCGGTCGAGGGCAGGTCCTCGGGGACGCCGGCAGTGCTCGTCGTCACCGGCCGTAGGGGAGCAGCCGCCGCCTCGGACACCTCGGTACCGACTCTCCGTTCGAGTCGTCGGACCAGAGCGGCTGCACCGTCCAGCGACGCGGCGGATCCCTTGACGCCTCTGGTGGGCACCTGGCCAGCGGCCACCACCTCGACACCGGACCCGTGCGTGCGGTGTCGGCCGAGCACCACCTCGGTGGTGGAGTTGCCGACGTCGATACCGGCCGTCAGCGGGGCGCCGACCGTCACCGCAGCAGACCGCGCCGCGCATGGACCTCGGCAGCCTCACGCACGAGGACCGCACACAGCGGAGCGGGCACGCCGTCCAGCCGGGCCGCCACGTCCGCGAGGTCCTGGGCAGTGGAGCGACCCGGGCGCAGCGACTCGTACAGCGCCAGCACCTCGGCCTCGTCGAGCAGCGCGAGCTCGCCGGCCCGGCGCAGGTTGGCAGCCAGCTGCGGGTTGTGGTGCGCCTCTGCCACCTGCGCTTGGTGCTCGAGGGTGTCCGGGTGGATGCGTACGTCGTCGGGGCTGATCTCGTCCCGAGCCAGCTGGTCGACCGTGAGCTCGGTGGCGTCGCGGCCGGAGAACGCGCGCATGCCGACTGAGGGCGTGCCGTCGGCCTTCACAGTGTCACCGCGATGTCTTCGGGACCGATGGCCTGGTCGACGCAGTCGCGTTCGAGCGCCACCAGCGCGATGACGCTGGTGTGATAGCGCGCCTCTATCGCCTCGTCGGTGTAGGGGTTGCGGGCCGGGACCGGGGTCGCGCCTTTGGCATGCCGCGCGGCGTTGGCTCCGAGCAGGCGATAGAGGTCGGAGGTGATGACCGGCGCCATGCTGTAGAGCTCGAGGTTGGCCAGCGGCGGCAGGTCGCGTCGGTGGATGAGCGCGGTTCCCTTGCCCTGCAACCCGATCCCGATGCCGGAGCCGGCCATCCGCGCGGCCGTCAGCCCGATCATGCCGAGGTCGATGGTGCTGTTGATGCGCACGACCCGGGCGAGGCAGCCCTCCTCCTCGAGCCCGGCGAGCAGCTCGTGCAGGACGTCGACGACCAGCAGGCCGGACAACGTGCGCCACACCGCGCGACCGACGCCTGGGGACAGGCCGATGACGACCTCGCGCGGGTCGGAGCCGGCGACCGCCGGGCCGAGCACCCGCAGGTCGCTGCTGCCCCACGCTGCCTGGTCGGCCCTGAGGTCCTCGACACCCCGAGCCTGCCGGATGCCATCGATCTCGGCCTGCCGCGCCGGGCTCGGCTCGTAGCCGGTGCCCGGGCCGGCGTAGTCGTTGGGATCGGTGACCAGTGACAGCACCTGCATCTGCTCGTCGAAGATGGCGGCGGTCTGCAGGTGGTCGCCGTGCACCCGGGCCGCCAGCATGTCGAGCAGCCGCTCGGCCTCCACGTCGTAGCCGCACTCGAGCAACGCCCGCGCCACCTCGACGGACCCGAGCCCGGTGCTGCGCACCACCTGCGCGGCGGACAGCACCACCAGCGGGTCCGGGTCGCCCAAGTCCTTGGACCCGACCGCGTCGACCGCGAGCTCGACCTGCTCGTCGGTGAAGTCCGCGAGCCCGAGCCAGCGGTAGACGTCGCGACATGCCTCGGCCGCGCGCCGCCGCAGCCGGCCGACCTCCGCGGGCGGCGCCGTACGCAGTCCGCCGTCGACACCCCAGTCGCGCTGCATGGCCAGCCAGTCGTCGATGTCCTCGGCGTTCCACTGCGACGGGCCGAACATGTTGTCGTAGCGCTGGATCGAGCCGAAGCCGCTGCACACGTAGTCGCTGCCGGCCAGCAGGATCGGGAGTGTCCGTGAAGTCCTGCGCACGTCCGACTCCGACATCAGCGCGTCGTTTCCGGTGCACGCCTCGAGGTTGCGTGCCATGACCATGAGATTCTCGGCCATCATCTCGCGCACCCCGCGCGGCACGGAACCGGCGACGCTGGCCCCGTCGATGCCGCCGTTCTGCACGCCCTGCACGCCCATCGCCCGGGCCAGTGACACACATCGCGACTCGAGGTAGAGCATCGAGCAACCCTCGGCGCCGCCCATCAGCACCTCGGCGCCCGCACCAGAGGACACCCGCATCTTCACGCCTCGGCTGGCGTAGGCCGCGGCGAGGATCGCCTTGCTGTACGGCGTGTCGTCGCCGTCGACGAAGACCGACTCGGTGCCGTAGAGGCTGACCGTCTCGGCGTAGGACACGAGC
Organism: Sporichthyaceae bacterium; assembly: GCA_031365725.1. Taxonomy (GTDB): domain Bacteria; phylum Actinomycetota; class Actinomycetes; order JACCUZ01; family JACCUZ01; genus JANLYQ01. The sequence continues at coordinate 29,621 of JANLYQ010000006.1, forward strand.
CCGCGCATGCCCATCTCGAGCTCCATCGCCTCCTCGACCGAGCACTGCACGAGCACCCCGGCAGCGCCGACGACGGATCCGATGGTGACCGCAACCGCGTTGGACGGGGCGTCGGCCAGCACCGGCACCGTTGTCTCCAGCTCACGGAAGCCGTACGCCGCAGCAGTGGCTGCGTCGGCGGCGAGCAGCAGCGGATCGTCGAGCCGGTTGGTCACGTGCGCCTGGTTGCTCGGGGTCCTCCTGGCCCGCATCTTGGTCATCGCGATGCCCAGCTCGACCGGGCGCAGCATCGCGACGACCTGGGCGAGCTTGGCCGGTGTCGCGCCGGCCACGAGCCGCACGATCTCCGCGCGCGACACCGAAGGATCGACGAACATCCGAGCGAGCGCGACGTCCGGCAGCGCCATGACCTCGTCGGCCACGGTGAGATCCAGCCCGTGGGTGGCGACCATCGCGTCGAGGGAGTCGAAGTCGGCAGCCGCGCGTCCATCCATCTCGGTGACCGCACCGTCGAGGACCACCAGCGACGGCACGGGGTCTGCGGGGCTGTGCAGCGCGATGAGCCCCAGCGAGGCGTCCTCGTGCGCGAAGCCGTCGAGGTTGACCCGCTGCCCGTCCATGAAGCGAATGCGGCCGACCCGTGCGTCCCGGGGCGACGTGGTCTCCTCCGCGGTCACCGGGTCGCCTCGAAGACCGCATGACCGGCCTCGGCGCAGGCGACGTCCTGCTCGACGGTGCCGCCGCTGACGCCGATCCCTGCGACCACCGCGCCGTCGACCTCGGGGTCGCCCGCCCAGCAGGGCAGTCCGCCGCCGAACACGACATACCGGCCCGAGCCGTTGGCCGACAGCCCGGCGAGCGGGCCATCGGGGGCCGCCAAGGGTCCGAGCGACGCCGTCGTGCACCGGTGCGCCACCGCGGTGAACGCCTTGTCGACGGCCAACGTCGGACCGGCTATCTCGGCACGATCCATCCGATGGAAGTGCACGAGGTGGCCGCCCGCATCGACGACGGCCACGGACACCACCGCTCCCAGCTGAGCCGCCCGGGACACTGCAGCAACGACCATCTCAGCAGCAAGGCTCGACGTCAGCACGACGCCCACTCTGGCAGCCGCCGGACGGTGCCGTCGAGGACTACGACAAGGGGCGGTCAGGCAATGGCAGCGTCGAGCGTCTTCTTCATCGCCTTGAGGGAGACCGGGCTGCGCGGTGCCTTCTTCTTCATCTCGACCATTCGGTCACCGAGCTCGCCGAGCTGCTTGCGACCGAGCCCCTCGCGGACCTTGGGGAACCAGTCCTGCTCTTCTTCCTCCATGTGGTGCTTCACGTTCTCGATGAGCACCGTCATCTTCGCGGTGAAGCGCTCGTCCTTGGCCGACATGGCGAACAGCTCCATGACCAGCAGGTCGGCGACGTGGTGCTCCTCGTAGGACTCGAGCACGTCGTCCTCGAGGGCGGGAAGCAGCCGGCGCACCTCGGGATACATGCACTCGTTCTCGAGGTAGGTGTGCGAGGTCAGCTCCTCGATGATCTGCCTGGCCAGCTTGTCTTTCGTGGCCGTGGCGTCCTTGCCCACTGCCTGGAACTGCGCGAACAGCTTGCGCATCACCTTGTGCTCGTCCTTCAGGAAGACGATCGCGTCCTTGGCCATGGCAGGGCTCCCTCGATGACAGGTCTCGGGGGTCGGTCCCCGGGTCGACCCAGTCGTTCCCCACCGGCACCCGAGGAAACAACCGACTGCGTCACACCAGGTCGACGACCACCGGGGCGTGGTCCGAGGGGCCGGTACCTTTGCGCGCGTCGCGGTCGACGTACGCGTCCTGGACGGAGCCGGTGACGGCGGGGGAGGCGTAGACCAGGTCGATGCGCATGCCGAGGTTCTTGTGGAAGGCGCCCGCTCGGTAGTCCCAGTAGGTGAACGGTCGGTCGTACTTCATCGGCCGCGGCACCACGTCCACCAGCCCGAGGTCCCGCAGTGCCGTCAGCGCGGCTCGCTCGGGCTCGGTGACGTGAGTGGATCCCTCGAAGGCGGCCCGGTCCCACACGTCCTCGTCGTTCGGCGCGACGTTGAAGTCGCCGAGCACAGCAAGCCGGTCGGTCGTCGTCAGGTCGGCGGCGAGGGTGCGCCTGAGGGCGTCGAGCCAGGCGAGCTTGTAGATGTAGTGCTCGTGCTCTGGCTCGCGCCCGTTGGGCACATAGACCGACCAGAGGCGTACGCCGCCACAGGTGGCGCCGACCGCGCGGGCCTCCGGGGCGGGGAAGCCGGGTTCGTCGAGCAGTCCGCGCGCCACCTCGTCGATGCCGACCCGGGACAGCAGGGCCACGCCGTTCCACCGGCCGTCACCGTGGCTGGCGACCTGGTAGCCGAGCGCCTCCACCGCCGCGGTGGGGAAGACGGCGTCGGCGAGCTTGGTCTCCTGCAGGCAGACGACGTCCGGCTTCGAGGCCTCCAGCCAGCCGAGCAGCCGGGGCAGACGAGCAGTGATCGAGTTGACGTTCCAGGTCGCGATACGCACCGGGACAGTCTGCCCATGCATCCCGGCATCCGTCCGAGGGGGCAGTCTGCGTGGGGTCTATGGTCAGGCGGCTTCGGCGATGCCGACCTGCTGGGTGGTGGTGAGGCGACCGATCGCCCCACCGTCGTAGGAACCCGATGCGGGCGCGACGTCGGCGTAGTCCCGGCCGGTGGCCACAGTGAGATACCGGGCGTCGGCGGGGCAGTCGTTGCAGGGGTCGAGCGCGACGGCGCGGGTTACTCCGTCTTCGGCGACCAGCACCTCCACCCACGCGTGCGTCGCACCTTCGCCCAGCAGGTGGCCTGAGACGTAGCGCGCCGCGATGCCGGCCGCCCGGCAGGTCGCCACCATCACATGCGCATGGTCCTGGCAGACACCGCGACCGAGCGCGAGCGCCTCGGCTGCTGTCGTGCGGGTGCCGGTGAGCCCGTACTCGTACGGCATCGCCTCGTGCACCAGGTGACAAGCGGTCACCGCCGCATCACGGGGGCGCAGACCGCGCAGCTGATGGGCCATCCCCCGGATGGCGTCGTCGGCCGTTGTGAGCCGGGTCGGTCGCAGCCACTGCGGGTCGGCAGCCGCGGCCCAGGGCAGCTCGTGGTCCTGCCACGGGCCGCGACGCTCGACCGCGGCCTCCACGGAGAAGGTCACCGACTGCGTAACGACCGGGAGCCGGGCTCGTGCCACGACCACCCCGCTGCGCGGCCGGTGCGTCGTCACCAGGGTCTCCGACGGCGTGCTGGGCGCGTCGGTGTCCGTCACCGTCAACCGGTGCGTCAGGCGTCGCGCATTCCCGTGCCGGGCGGCAGGCACGACGACAAGTCGTTGTTGCAGCCCATAAGCCGGGCCGTCGTAGTCATAGCGAAAGCTCTGTCGCAGCACGTAGACGACCCGCTCCGCCGAGACGAGGTCGAGCCCCTTGGCGTCGAGCAGCGGGGCAGTCAGCAGGTGCTGCGAGCGGTGGGTCACGACATCACCGTCACGACATCACCGTCGTCGCGGACCTCGCCCGCGATCACCGTCATGCTCTCCAGCAGCGGACCACCGTACGTCGTGACCATCGCGACGTCCACGGCGTCGCGGCCGCGGCCGATCACGACCCGACCCTTGCGCGGGACGTTGTTGCGCGGGTCGAACGTGAACCACCGCCCGTCGAGCCACACCTCCATCCACGCCGCGAAGTCCATCGGGTCCTTGAGCGGGGGCACCTCGATGTCAGGCAGATAGCCGAAGACGTAGCGGGCCGGGATGTTCAGCGCCCGGCAGTAGGTGATGGCCAGGTGGGTGAAGTCGCGGCAGACACCCACCCCCGACGCGCGTACGTCGGCAGCGGTCCAGGTCGACGTGGTCGAGCCGTAGGCGAAGGACAGCGCACCGTTGACGTGGTCGCAGATCGCCTGCACCCGCCGGTAGCCGGGTGCCAGACCCCCGAACAGCTGCCACGCCTCGTCGCCGAGCAGGTCGGGCACGACGTAGCGACTGGGCAGCGTGAACGCCAGGACGTCGTCCGGCAGCTCGGGGGGAGTGAGCTCGCGGGCGTCGAGGTCGACGTCCTCGGTGGCGTCCGCGACCTCGACGACCGCCTCGAACGCCAGCACCGAGCGCCCGACCGGCAGCACGGTGCGTCGACAGGGGTTGCCGAAGCCGTCCATGTAGTCGTGCATCGGCAGGTCGGGGGTGCTGCTCCACTGGTGGCGTACGACGATCGGCGTGGCACCTGCCCGCCCGCTGTGCGCCCGGCTGTCGGGCTCGACCTGCAGCACCGTCGCCGTCTCGATCTCGGCGACGTGCACGATCTCGCACCCCACGCGGAGGGTCCGGGTGCCCGTCATGGGCTGATGATGGGCCCTGGGTGTTTCCGGTGTGTTGCGGCGCGCCGAGGCAGAGTCAGCCGCCCGGGCGACTCGGGGAGGCAGCCGCAATCAGGCGGTCGAGCGCTCGCGGTCAGGAGACGACTCCTGGCGGGCGACCACCGAACGCCCCAGCACCAGCCAGCCAAGCAGGCCCACGACGAAGGCCACGAAGACACCAAGGTTCGCGAACGCCCAAGCACCCCCCTTGCCGCCGAGGCCGAGTGGACCGAGGAGGTAGCCCTGCCAGGTCAGCCAGCTGGCGAGACCGTTGGTGACCAGGCCCCAGCCGAGCACGGTGCCGACCACCACCAGGGCAACCGCCGGGATCTGCACCGAGCCGTAGCGACCGCGGGGGTCGTAGAGCTCGGCGTCGGCGTAGGGCTTGCGCCGGAGCGCCAGGTCGGCCACGAAGACCCCGGCCCACGCCGCGATCGGCACGCCGACGGTGATGAGGAAGCCCTGGAAGGGCACGAGGAAGTTGTCGGCGACGAACACGATGTAGATCGTTCCGAGCATCATGAGGACACCGTCGATGCCGGCGGCGACAGGGCGAGCGACCTTGACCCCCAGGCTGAGCAGGGCGAGCCCGGAGGAGTAGATGTCGAGCACCGCACCGCCGACCAGTCCGAGCACCGCGACCACGAGGAAGGGCAGCAGGAACCACGTCGGCACGAGGGTGGTGAGAGCGCCCAACGGATCCGCGAAGATCTTGTCACTGAGTCCCGCGTTGGAGGCCACCAGCGCAATGCCGTAGAGCACGAGGACGACGGAGCCCAGGGCGCCGCCGATGGTGGTCCACGCGAAGACCCCGAGGCCGCTGGCTCGGCGCGGCAGGTAGCGGGAGTAGTCGGCGGCGGTGTTGACCCACCCGACTCCGAACCCTGTGGCGACCAGCGCGAGCGCTCCGATGAACGACTGGGTCGAGCCGCTGGGCAGCGCCGACACCTTGTCCCAGTGCACCTTGTCCAGGGTGATGGCGATGAAGCCGATGGTGAGCAGCATCGTCGCCAAGGTGATGACGGTCTGCAGCCGCATCACGAACTCGAACCCGAGGATGCCGCCGCCAGCGACCAGTGCGGCGGTGACGAGGAAGGCCACCACCTTCGTGGTCGTCCCGCCGCCCCAGCCGAGCTTGTCGAAGACGGTCGAGGTGACCAGGGTGGACAGCGCGACCAGCACGGTCTCCCAGCCGACCAGCAGCACCCAGGACAGGAAAGTGGGCAGCCCGTTGCCCGTGACCCCGAAGGCCCCCCGGCTGAGCACCATCGTCGGCGCCGACCCACGCTTGCCGGCCAGCGCGACGACGCCGCACAGAGCGAAGGACAGCAGCACCCCGACAACTCCGGCAACTGCGGCCTGCTGGAACGACACGCCGAAACCGAGGATGAAGGCCCCGTAGGAGATGGCGAGCAGCGAGATGTTCGCGGCGAACCATGGCCAGAACAGGTTGCTGGGCCGACCCTTTCGCTCGCCGTCGGCGATGATGTTGATGCCGTTGAGCTCCACCGAGGTGGCGCTGGCGCTGACTCTTGCGGTGCTGCCGGTGGCGTCCGACACGGTGCTCATCTGCCGTCCTCTGGTCGCGGGGTGGGCTGATCGTCTCGCACCGCACGCAGCACGTCGACAAGAACCCCCGAAACACGGCGTACGGCGGCATCAGCGACCGCCACCACGACGTCGGGATCAAGCAGCTCGCCGGTGCCCTCGCGGGTCGTCACCGCCGACAACCCGAGCAGCTCGAGACCGGCGGCTCGCGCCGCGATCGCCTCCAGCACCGTCGACATGCCGACGAGGTCGGCGCCGATCGTCTGCAGCATCCGGGTCTCGGCGAGGGTCTGTATCGACGGCCCACGCATCCCGGCGTAGACCCCTTCGACCAGGGCGGGGTCGGCCGCGCGGGCGATCGCGCGCAGCCGCGGCGACCACGCGTCGGTGAGGTCGACGAACTCCGGGCCGACCAGCGGAGAGGTGCCGGTCAGGTTGAGGTGGTCCCGCACCACTGCCACGGTCCCCGGCTCCCAGTCAGGTCGCAGACCGCCACTGGCGTTGGTCAGCACCGCCACCCGCGCCCCGACCGCCGCCGCAACGCGGAGGCCGTGCACCACAGGGCCGGGGCCGTGCCCCTCGAAGAGGTGAGTCCGCCCGAGCATGATGAGGAGGGCCGTCCCGTCGAGGTCGGTGCTGCGGACCAGGCCGCGATGCCCGGGCGCCACCGGGGCGAGGAAGCCGGGCAGGTCGGTCACCGGCAGCTCGGCCACCACGGTGCCCAGCACGTCGGCGGCGGCGTCCCAGCCACTGCCCAGGACGACCACCGCGTCGTGGTGGGCGACCCCGGTGCGCTCGGCCAGGGCTGTTGCTGCGCGACGTACGACCTCGGACCCGCTGCTCGCGGGGTCCGCCGGTTCTCCCGTCACGCGGGTCACCGTAGCCGTCAGCCGGGAGCCACCGGTCGATCCCGACACCTTCCGGCAACACCCCTGTGATGCGCGCGGCATGCCTGGCGCCTACCGTCCGCGTATGGCGGATCTGTTCGAGGGTTACCGCCTCGGTGCCGCCTGGGACGAGATGTTTGCGGCCGACGGGTCGCCCCGGCGTGCCAACGAGTCCCTGCACGAGGCGCTACGGCCGCTGTCGGGTGCGGAGCTGCGGGCGCGTGCCGATTCCCTGGCGCGTGGTTTCCTCGAGCGTGGCGTGACGTTCGACTTCGAGGGCCGCGAGCACCCGTTCCCGCTGGACATCGTCCCGCGGGTCGTCGATGCCGAGGAGTGGGACGCGCTCGCCCTCGGGGTCGCCCAGCGGGTACGGGCGCTCGAGGCCTTCCTCGCCGACATCTACGGCGCCGCGCAGGTGCTCACCGATGGCGTCGTACCTCGGACGGTGGTCACGACCAGCAGCCACTTCCAACGCGCCGTCGCCGGTCTCGAACCGCCCAACGGTGTGCGGGTGCACGTCGCGGGCATCGACCTGGTGCGGGGTGAGGACGGCCACTTCCGGGTCCTCGAGGACAACGTGCGGGTGCCCTCGGGCGTGAGCTATGTGATGGAGAACCGGCGCGCCGTCGCGCAGGTCTTCCCGGAAGCCTTTGCCACCCAGCGGATCCGGCCGGTCTCGGACTATCCCGCCCGGCTGCTCGGCGCGCTGCGGGCTGCTGCCGCCGGGGGTGTCGACGACCCGGTCGTCGTCGTGCTGACACCGGGTGCGCACAACTCGGCCTACTTCGAGCACGCCCTGCTGGCCCGCACCATGGGCGTCGAGCTGGTGGAGGGCCGCGACCTGGTCTGCTCGGGCAACCGGGTGCGCATGCGCACGACGGACGGCGAGCGGCCGGTCGACGTCATCTACCGCCGGGTCGACGACGAGTTCCTCGACCCGGTGCAGTTCCGGCGCGACTCGGTGCTGGGCTGCCCGGGTCTGGTCAACGCGGCGCGGGCCGGCACCGTGGTGCTCGCCAACGCCATCGGCAACGGCGTGGCCGATGACAAGCTGCTCTACACCTACGTGCCGGACCTCATCCGTTACTACCTGTCCGAGGAGCCACTGGTCGACAACGTGCGCACCCTGCGGCTTGGCGAGGCCGACGCCCGCGAGGAGGCGCTGGACCGGCTGCATGAGCTCGTGGTGAAGCCGGTCGACGGCTCGGGCGGCAAGGGCATCGTCATCGGCCCGACCGCAACCCCCGAGGTGCTCGACGCGTTGCGGGTCCAGGTGCGGGCCGACCCGCGCGGCTGGGTGGCACAACCGGTCGTGCAGCTGTCGACCGCACCGACGCTGGTGGGGGAGACCCTGCGTCCCCGGCACGTCGACCTGCGCCCGTTCGCGGTCAACGACGGCACCGACATCTGGGTGCTGCCCGGTGGTCTGACCCGCGTCGCTCTGCCGGAGGGCGAGCTGATCGTCAACTCCTCCCGCGGCGGCGGCTCCAAGGACACCTGGGTGCTCGGTGACCCCCCGCCCGGCAGCCCCGGTCGAGCAGGAGACCGTCGTCGTACGGCGAGGAGCTCGGAGCACGTTGCCGACCTGCGGCCCGGGCTGGCCCCCGACGTCGGACCGGTCGAGTCCGACGGCGGCCTGGTGGGCCAGCAGCACCAGCAGCAGCAGCAACAAGTCCACCAGCAGCAAGACCACCAGCAGCAGGACCAGCAGCAACGGAGCGCGGTGCCGCCGTGCTGAGCCGCATCGCCGAGGCGCTGTTCTGGATCGGCCGCTACGTCGAGCGCGCCGACGACACCTCCCGCATCCTCGACACCCACCTGCAGGTGCTGCTCGAGGACTCGTGGGTCGACGAGAGCGCGGCGTGCCGGTCGTTGCTCTCGGTCATGGGTGTGCAGGACGTGCCCGACGAAGTGAACCGGCGCGAGGTGGTCACCCGGCTGGTGGATGCGAGCGGGCCGAGCTCGATCGTCGGCGCCCTGGGTGCTGCCCGCGAGAACGCCCGCCGGGCCCGGGAGACGGTGAGCACCGAGATGTGGCAGGTTCTCAACACCACCTGGACCCAGCTGCCCGAGGTGCGTCGGGACTCGATCAGCGTGCACGACTTCCTCACCTGGGTGCGCGAGCGGTCAGCGATGGTCGCGGGTGTCGCCGACGCCACGATGAGCCGCGACGACTGCTGGCACTTCATCGCCCTCGGCCGTGCGTTGGAGCGGGCCGACATGACCGCCCGGTTGCTCGCGATGCGCGCCATCGAGGGCGGTCCGTCGTGGACGCACCTGATGCGGTCCTGCGGTGCCTACCAGGCCTTCCTGCGCACCTATCGCGGTGCGGCCGGTGACGCCAACGCGGCAGAGTTCCTGTTGCTGGACAGGCTGTTCCCGCGGTCGGTGTTCGCGGCGTTGACCAGTGCCGAGGTCTGCCTGCAGGCGCTGGAGCCGGCCTCCGGACGGGTCGGGGTGTCCGACGGAGCCCGGCGCCGGCTCGGCCAGGTGCGCACCGGGCTGGAGTACCGCGGCGCCGACGACCTCATGGCCGACCTGCCCGGGGAGATGGAGCGCATCCAACGCGCCTGCTCGCTGGCCAGCGACGACATCTCGGCCCGCTTCTTCCCCCGCGGCGCGACGACAGCCTGGGTGTCGGAGGGCGCATCGTGACCGAGCCCGAGCCCGAGCCCGAGCCTGAGGCGGAGCCCGAGGCGGAGCCCGGGCCCGAGCGCCTGCCGGTGCCCGAGCGCCTGCCGGTCTTGACGCCACTGCCCGCGGCCCGGCTGGGCATCGTGCACAGCACCGGCTACCGCTACGCAGGCCCGGTGGTGACGTCGTACAACGAGGCGCGGATGACGCCGTTGACCACCTCGACGCAGACCACCCTCGAGGCACGGCTCGAGGTGTCCCCGCAGGCCAGCACCTACCGCTACAGGGACTACTGGGGCACCCAGGTCACGGCCTTCGACGTGCGGCCGCCGCACGAACGACTGACGGTCACCGCGACCTCGGTCGTCGAGACGTTCTTGCCGCCGGTGACTGACGACGGGCTCGACTGGGCGACCCTGCAGGAGCCGGCCCACCGCGACCTTTTCGCCGAGCTGCTGGCGACCACGATTCGCAGCGAACCGGGGGAGAACGCCCTGGTGCAGGTGCGCGCAGAGGTGGCCGGTCTGGGGCCGGCGGAGACCGGACGTCGGGTGTGCTCCTGGGTCAGTGCGGCCATGGAGTACGTCCCGGGTGCCACCGGCGTCCACACCTCAGCCGCCGAGGCCTGGGACGTGCGCCAGGGGGTCTGCCAGGACATGGCGCACGTCGCCGTGGGCGTGCTGCGCCGGCTCGGCGTGCCCGCACGTTATGTCTCGGGCTATCTCCTGCCGCGCGCCGACTTGCCGGTGGGCGAGCAGGTCAAGGGCGAGAGTCACGCCTGGGTCGAGTGGTGGGCGGGGGAGTGGCAGGCGGGCGATCCCACCAACGGCCGGCTGGTCGGACCTGACCACGTGGTCATCGGGCGCGGGCGGGACTACGACGACGTGCCGCCGCTGCGCGGGGTCTATTCGGGACCAGGGGGCGGCGAGCTCTTCGTCTCGGTGGAGTTCACCCGCCTCGCCTGACTGCCTGACTGCCTGACTGCCTGACTGCCCGGCTGACGGCAGGTCCGGCTGACGGCCTGGACAGGAATCGCGGCGCAACCCCCGGATCTACCGCCATGACGCGCTGTCCGCCCCCTTGCGCCGCGATTCGCGTCGATGATCCGGTACGCCGGGCCAGGCTGGCGTGACGCGAGGGACCCGTGGTTCTGGTGAGGCTGGACGGGGTGCCTTTCGGGAGGAGCAGTGGCTCTTTGGCTGCCAAGAATGGCCCGGCAGCCCCCTTCGTCCTCCCATCCGGTATCGGGAGGCGAGGGATACCGGGGGTGAGGCGGCGGGGGTGAGGCGGCGGGGGTGAGGCGGCGGGGGTGAGGCGGCGGGGGTGAGGCGGCGGGGGTGAGGCAGTGCGGGTCAGGCAGCCGCAGCGAGGGCGAACGGCAGCACTGCCGACGCACCGGCGCGGCGCAGCAGCCCTCCCGCGATCGTCATCGTCCACCGCGAGTCGATCAGGTCGTCGACCAGCAGCACCGGACCCGCCAGCCCAGCCAGCCGCTCGGCAAGCGCGGCACTCACAGCGAACCGGTCGTGTACGGCGGCGAGCCGGAAGGCGCTGTTACCACCCGGACCGGAGGTCGGCTCGGGAGTCGTGAGGGTCAGCGCACCGAGGTGCTCGAGCCGACCGAGCCGCGCCAGGTGCTCACCCACCGACGCCACGAGTGACGGTCGCGACAGTGACGGCATCGTCACCACCGCCACCGGGCGCTGCTCCCAGCCCCAGCCGGCCAACACCTCGACGCAGGCACCGAGCAGCCGCTCGTCGGCCGGCGCATCGGCGGCGCCCGTGCCCAGTAACGCCCTCAGCCGCTGACCCCAGCCCAGATCCGTCAGTCGGGCCACCACCCGGCCGGGCTCGAGAGCCTCGTCAGCCCCTATCCGTCCGGATCGGCTGACACCCAGGCGGGCCATGCCACTGGGCCACTGAGACCGTGGATCGACCGGCACCCCGACCTTGCGCAGCGTCCGGGAGGCCGCCTGCGCGGCACCGTCGGGCACCGACGCGTCGAACCACGGCCCGGCACACCGGTCGCAACGCCCGCAGTCAGCGGCAGCCGGGTCGTCGAGCGCCTCCTGCAGGAATCGCATCCGGCAGCCCGCGGTGGCCTGGAAGGCCATCATCGACGCTGCCTCGGCCTCCCGTGCCGCGGCCACCCGCGCATATCGCTCCTCGTCGTAGGTCCACCCGTCCCCGGTGCTCGACCACCCGCCGCTCACCCGGCGTACAGCGCCGTCGACGTCGAGCACCTTCAGCAACAGCTCGAGTCGGGTCCGGCGGACGTCGGCCACGGTCTCGAGGGCCGCGGTGGACATCGGCTTGGGTGCCTCCGCCAGCGCAGCGAGCACCGCGTCGGCATCAGCCCGCCGGGGCATCGACGCGGTGGCGAAGTAGCGCCAGATCTCGCGGTCCTCCGGGGCGGGCAGCAGCAGCACGTCGGCCCGCTCGGTGGCCCGCCCGGCCCGGCCCACCTGCTGGTAGTAGGCCACCGGTGACGCCGGCGCCCCCAGGTGCACGACGAAGCCGAGGTCCGGCTTGTCGAACCCCATGCCCAGCGCACTGGTGGCCACGAGCGCCTTGACGGTGTTGTCACGCAATGCGGTCTCCAGCGCGAGTCGATCGGCCGGGTCGGTGCGGCCGGTGTAGGCCGCCACCTCGTGGCCCGCGTCACGCAGCATTGCGGCGGTGTCCTCGGCGGCCGACACCGTGAGGGCGTAGACGATGCCGCTGCCGGGGAGCTCGCCCAGCCGGGCTGCAAGCCAGCCCAGTCGGGCCTCGGGGGTCGGTAAGGGCAGCACACCCAGCCGCAGGCTGCTGCGCGCGAGCGACCCGCGCACGGTGCGCACCCGCGCTCCACCGGCACCGAGCTGCTCGACGACGTCCTCGACGACCCGGGCGTTGGCGGTCGCTGTGGTGGCCAGCACCGGCCGACCGGCCGGCAGGTCGGTGAGCAGGTCGCGGATCCGCCGGTAGTCGGGCCGGAAGTCGTGCCCCCAGTCGCTGATGCAGTGCGCTTCGTCGACCACCAGCAGTCCGGTTGCCTCAGCCAGCCTCGGCAGCTGCTCGTCCCGGAAGCGCGGGTTGGTCAGCCGTTCGGGACTCACCAGCAGCAGGTCGACCTCGTCCGCGGCCAGCGCTGCCGCCACCGACGACCACTCGTCAGCGTTGGCGGAGTTCATGGTCACGGCGCGCAACCCGGCGCGCCGGGCCGCCTCCACCTGATCCCGCATCAGCGCGAGCAGGGGCGACACGATCAGCGTCGGACCGCCGCCGCGGGCCCGCACCAGAGCCGTCGCCACGAAGTAGACCGCCGACTTCCCCCACCCGGTCCGCTGCACCACCAGCACCCGCTCGCCGCCGATGACCAGCGCCGCCACAGCCTCGAGCTGACCGTCCCGGAACTGCGCCGACGGGTCGCCGACCAGTCGCACCAGCAACGCCTCCGCCTCGGCGGCGAACCCGTCCGGGACGTCGGGAGGACCAGCTTCAGCGAGTACGTCGACAGGTGTGGGCACGGGAGCCACCTCACCACAGCCCCCGGACATCTCTGTGCCCGATGATGGACCCCATGACCTCTGTCCCCGTCGTACGTCCGGCAAGCAACGAGGACGAAGCGGCCCTGCAGCGCATCGATCGGGAGGCATGGGACAGCGCCTCGCTGTTCCCCTCGGTGTCCGCACGCCTGGCGGTGAGCCCGTTCTTCAGCCCCGAGCAGCCACCCGAGGCTCACCTCGTGGCCGAGCTCGACGGACGCGTCGTCGGCTACGTCCGGCTGGCGCCGCCCACACCGCTGCCGGAGAGCCAGCACGTGCTCACGATCAACGGCATCGCCGTGGACCCGGCAGCCCGCGGGCACGGCGTGGGCCGCGCCCTGCTCTCCGCCGCCGAGGAGCACGCTGGCGAGCTCGGCGCGACGAAGCTGTCGCTGCGGGTGCTCGGCACCAACACGGTGGCCCGGGCGATGTATGAGGGCGCCGGCTTCCAGGTGGAAGGGGTGCTTCGTGGCGAGTTCCGCATCGACGGCGTCGACGTCGACGACATCATGATGGCGCTACGGGTGGTCCCCGCGCCCGGCGCCCAAGCCACAGCCCACTAGCCCTCCTGCCGGCGCACGAGGTCCTACCGCTGCCGAAGGGCGCGCAGCACCAGGTCATCAGTGTGGTGCGCGCCGGCCCCTGCCTCGGGTGCCACGCGTGGCCGCTGCTCGTCGACCTCGACGACCCAGTCGTCATCGAGCATCGCGGCGATCATCGACGGCCAGACATAGTCCGCGGGGTCGAATCCGTTGTCATCTGGTGGTCGGGCCTCCATGCCGGCGTGGTGCACCAGCAGCAGCACCCCGCCCAGCGCGACTGCTCCGAGCAGAGCCCGTTCGGCCGCGGCGTCGGGGGTCCGCTGCAGCGCGGGGTACTGCGCGGACACGAGGTCGAACGACCCAAGAGGCAGGCCGGCTTCCGCGAGCCCCGCATGCACGAAGTGCACGACAACCCCGGCGTCCGCCGCATGTCGAGCCGCGCGCTCGAGAGCCACTCCGGACACCTCCAGCGCGGTGACGTCCCAGCCCTCAGAGGCCAACCACACCGCGTCGGCACCCTCACCGCAGCCGACGTCGAGCACCCGGCCCGGCGCGAGCCCGACCACCCCCGCAACGAGCGCCCCGTTGGGCTGGCCGCTCCACAGCTGCTCGCGCTCGGTGTACCTCCGGTCCCACTCCTCGCGTACCGCCGGGTCGCCGAGGTACTCCGTCTCTGTCACCAGGTCATGACACCACGAACGACCTCGTGAGCTCCGCGGTCGAGGAGTCGCCGGCGTACAGGTCGATCTGGCCGGGCTCGACGACGAAGCGGCCCTCGTTGTCGTAGAAGCCGACGTCGGTGGCGTCCAGGTGGAAGCGCACGACGGTCGACGCCCCGGGCGCCAGGGTGACCCGTTGGAAGCCGCGTAACCGGCGAACCGGCTGGGACAGGCTGGCGACCGGGTCGTGCAGGTACAGCTGCACCACATCGGACCCCGCGCGGCTACCGGTGTTGGTGACCCGCACCGACGCCGTGACCGAGCCGCGGCGCGACATCTGCGGCGAGCTGACTGTCAGGTCGCTGACCGAGAACGTCGTGTAGCTGAGCCCGTAACCGAACGGGAACAGCGGCGCGCAGGACGGGATGTCGCGATAGCGCGAGACGTACTTCTGCGTCGCGTCACAGGGCCGGCCGGTCGGTTCGTGGTTGTAGTAGATCGGCACCTGCCCGACCGAGCGCGGGAAGGTCACCGGCAGCTTGCCGCCCGGGTTGGTGACCCCGAACACCGTGTCGGCGACAGCGTTGCCCGCCTCCACACCGGGGAACCATGCCTCGAGCACTGCGGGGGAGGAGGCGGTCACATCGCCCAGAGTCAGCGGCCGACCGTTGAACAGCACGACCACGAACGGCTTGCCGGTGCCCTTGATGGCGTCGATCAGCTCCTGCTGGTGACCGGGCAGGTCGAGAGTCGACCGCGCCGCGGCCTCTCCGGTCTGACCGCGCGACTCACCCAGTGCCAGCACGACCTGGTCCGCGGACCGGGCCGCAGCAACGGCCGCAGCGAACCCGGTCGTGTCACCGCACACATCGGCTGGAGTGTTCGCCGGCGGGTCGACATCCTTGATGCCACACCCTTGGGCGTAGGTCGCCGACGGTGACTGCGCCGTGATGCCGGTGAGCACCGACACAGCGTCGGTGTCACGACCTTGACCCCACCAGGGGCCGAGCATGTCGTGCTGGTCGTCGCCCAGCGGTCCGATGACGACCGTCTTCTTCGCCGGGTCGAAGGGCAGCGTCGCGTTGTCGTTCTTCAGCAGCACCATCGACTCGTTCGCGGCCTTGCGCGCGGCGGTCCGGTCGGCTGCGGTGACAAAGCTTGCGTCCGACGTCGCCTTCGCCTGGTCGACGTACGGGTGCTCGAACAGGCCTGCACGGAACTTGACCCGAAGGATGCGGCGGACGGCGTCGTCGATGCGACGCATGGTGATCCGCTTCTGCGCCACCAGCTGCGCGCCGTAGTCGCGGATGTTGGTGCTGACCATCTCCGAGTCGGTGCCGGCGTTCAGAGCGAGTGCTGCCGCCGACGGTCCGTCAGCAGCGACGCCGTGACCGCACGGAATGACGTCCGGAGTCTTCGGCGGACACGCCCGCAGCTCGGCGACGGCGGTGTAGTCGCTCTCGATGAACCCGTCGAAACCCCACTCCTTCTTGAGGATCTGGGTCTCCGTGAGGTGGTTGGCGCACCCGGGGGAGCCGTTGAGGGAGTTGAACGAGCACATCGCCGTGTCGGCACCGGCATCGATTGCTGCCTTGAAGGGCGGCAGATACATGTTGCGCAACCGGGCCATCGACATGTCCGTGGTGTTGTAGTCGCGACCTCCCTCGGGCTGGCCGTAGCCCGCGAGGTGCTTGACGCTGGCGACGACCTTGTTCGGTGCGGCATAGCTGGTGCCCTGACTGCCCTTGACCCGGGCCGCGGCGAACGCCGCACCGAGGTAGGGGTCCTCACCTGCGGCCTCGACTATGCGCCCCCAGCGGGGCTCGTGCGACACGTCGACCATCGGCCCGTAGACCTGCTTGATGCCGACAGTGGCCGACTCGCGCGCACCGGTGGACGCGTCGGTGTAGGCGACCGTGGGGTCGAACGAGCTGGCCGCGCCCAGGGGTGCCGGGAACACCGTGCGATAGCCGTGGATGGTGTCGTAGGCGAACAGGATCGGGATGTGCAGTCGAGACTGCTCGACCGCGACGTGCTGCAGGTGGTCGATCTTCGCCGGGTCGACGAGGCTGAACACCGAACCGACACCGGCCTTGGCGTCCGCGTCGGTCACCTGCCCGTCAGAGAGCAGCTGGATCTGCTGCAGCTTCTCCGGCAGCGTCATCTGGGCCAGCAGGGCCGAGACCCGGGCCTCGACCGGCCGGCTGGCCGGCGTCCGGGCGGGGGCCAGCGCCGCTTCGTCCGCCGATCGACTGCTGGCCACCACGCCGCCGGCCACCATCGACGCCACCGCGACGATCGTGCCGGTGGTCACTAGCGTTCGCCCGAGCTGCCGCATCGCCGGTCTCCATCCTCGGACCCGGCGCCGTTGCCTGTCCGTCTCAGGCTGGTATAGACCTCTTGGTGATATTTGTCACTGTCGCGGCCTGGTCTCGTCGCGACACGAGGCGAAACAGCACCTCACGAGGCACCGACGCCTGTTGAGGTGATCGCCTGCCTACCTCACGTGGTCAGCTGCGCGCGTCGGACAAGGCGGCGGAGACCACCTCGCGGGCCGCCTCCTGCACCAGCGCGAGATGGTCGGGCCCGCGGAAGCTCTCGGCGTAGATCTTGTAGACGTCCTCCGTGCCCGAGGGTCTGGCGGCAAACCACGCCGAGGCGGTCGTCACCTTGAGGCCGCCGACCTTGGCGCCGTTGCCGGGGGCCTCGGTGAGCGTGCCGGTGATCGGCTCGCCGGCCAGCTCGGTCGCGCTGACCTGCTCGGGCGACAGGGACGCCAGGACCTGCTTCTGCTCGCGGGTTGCCGGCGCGTCCACCCGGGCGTACGCCGGCTCGCCGAAGCGCCCCGTGAGCGACCGGTAGCGAGCCCCCGGCGACTCGCCGGTCACCGCGAGGATCTCCGAGGCCAGCAGGGCCAGCAGGATGCCGTCCTTGTCGGTGGTCCAGACCCCGCCGTCGCGCCGCAGGAACGAGGCGCCCGCAGACTCCTCGCCGCCGAAGCCGATCGAGCCGTCGAGCAGCCCCGGCACGAACCACTTGAAGCCGACCGGCACCTCGACCAGACGGCGCCCGAGGCTCCCGGCGACCCGGTCGATCATGCTCGAGCTCACCAGCGTCTTGCCGATCGCCGCCTCGCCCGACCATCCGTCGCGGTGGCCGAACAGGTAGTCGATCGCCACGGCGAGGAAGTGGTTGGGGTTGAGCAGGCCGGCGTCCGGGGTCACGATGCCGTGCCGGTCGGAGTCGGCATCGTTGCCGGTCGCGATGTCGTAGGCAGCAGCGCCGGAGCCGTCGCCGGCCATCATCTGCACCAACGAGGCCATGGCGTCCGGTGACGAGCAGTCCATCCGGATCTTGCCGTCCCAGTCCAGCGTCATGAACCGCCAGGTCGGGTCCACGCGCGGGTTGACGACCGTCAGGTCCAACCGGTGCCGCTCGGCGATCGCAGCCCAGTAGTCCACGCTCGCCCCACCCAACGGGTCCGCCCCGATGCGCACGCCCGCCGCCCGCACCGCGTCGAGGTCGAGGGCTGCCGGTAGGTCGTCGACGTAGGTGCCGAGGTAGTCGTAGGTCGCGGTCGTGGCCGCCGCGCGGGCCGTGGCCAGTGGCACCCGGCGTACGTCGGTGAGCCCGGCTCGCAGGATCTCGTTGGCCCGGTCCTGGATCCAGCCGGTGATGTCGCTGCCGGCCGGGCCGCCGTCGGGCGGGTTGTACTTGAAGCCGCCGTCGCGCGGCGGGTTGTGCGACGGCGTGACGACCACGCCGTCGGCGCGTCCGCGGTCGGTGCCCGCGAGCCCGCGGTTGTGCCGCAGGATCGCGTGGGACACGGCCGGGGTGGGGGTGTACCGGTCCGGGGCGTCGACGAGCACGGTCACGTCGTTGGCCGCGAACACCTCGAGCGCCGTTGCCCAGGCCGGCTCAGACAGGCCGTGGGTGTCCCGGCCCAGGAACAGCGGCCCAGCCACGCCAGCAGTGGCACGGTGCTCGCAGATCGCCTGGCTGGTGGCCGCGATGTGGTCCTCGTTGAAGGCCAGGTCGAGCGCCGACCCGCGGTGGCCCGAGGTGCCGAAGGCCACCCGCTGGGCGACCTCACCGACATCCGGGTGCCCCGTGTAGTACGCCGTGACAAGCCCAGCCACGTCGACGAGGTCGGTGTCGGCGGCGGGCTGGCCCGCTCTCGGGTCTCTGCTCATGCGGGCCAGCGTGGCAGACTTCGCGCACCACGTGACCGGGAGGTGTCGATGTCGTCGGAACGGCACCTGCGCCTGCCCGGCGACGTCTCCGACAATGGTGCGGTCCACCTGGACCTCGCCATGGCGGCGGCCGACATCGGGTCCTTCGACTGGGACATCCGGTCGGACGTGCTCATGTGGGACGACCGCATCTGTGCCATCTTCGGCATCGACCCGGACGCCTTCGACGGGCGGATCGCCGCGTTCCTCGAGACGCTGCATCCGGAGGACGTGCCCGGCGTGCAGCGGGCCATGACCACCGCGATCGACGCCTGCGGCGACTTCGCCGCCGAGTACCGCGTGCAGCTGCCGGACGGTTCGCTTCGCTGGGTCGAGGCCCGCGGACGCGTGCTCGCCGGTCCCGACGGGGCCGCTGCCCGCTTGCTCGGTGTGGCCCGTGACTCCAGCGAGCTGCGATCAGCCCGCGACACCGTGACCCGAGCCCTGCAGCACATGGCGGACGGCTTCGTGGCCGTCGACACCCGGTGGTTCGTGACCTTCGTCAACCGGCACGCCGAGGGTGTGATCGGGCCGGCCGTTCGGGCGGCCGGCCGCACGGTGTGGAACGTGTGGCCTGACCTCGTCCCCGCCCAGCACGACCTGGTCATCCGCGAAGCAGCCCGCAGCGGCCACCCTGCGGTGTTCCTGCATCACCACGTCGAGCAGGACCGGTGGTTCGAGGTCCGTGTGGTGCCCCACCCCGAGGGTGTCTCGTTCTTCCTCACCGACATCACCGCGCTCCGGGCTGCCGAACTGAGGCAACGACGCTCCGCCAGCCGTGCGGACCAGGCCAGGGCGGTCCTTGCCTACAGCGCCGGACTCTCCGAGGCCGACACCTTGGCCGACGTGATCTCAGTGGTGGCCACCATGGTGCTGCCCGCGTTCGAGGCCGACGGCATGCTGGTGTCCCTGGCCGAGTCCAACCGGATCAAGCTCGCTGGGCACGCGGGCTATCAACCTCGAGCGATCGAGCTGCTCGATCTGCTCAGCCTGGACGACGACGTCGCGATCGCCGAGGTCCTGCGCACCAGGGAACCGATCTTCCTGATCTCGCGGGAGGCCTACCTCGCCCGCTACGTCGACCGCGCCGACCTGCTGGAGGCGACCGGCAAGAGTGCCTGGGCGTTCCTGCCGCTCACGGTGTCCGGCCGGGCGCTGGGAGTCCTGACCATCAGCTTCGACGATCCTCGCGAGTTCTCGCCCGAGGAGCGCTCGCTGCTGGTCAGCGTGGCCGGCCTGCTCGCCCAGACCCTGGCCCGAGCCCGACTGCGCGACTCCGAGAAGACCCTGGCAGCTGAGCTGCAACGCCAGCTGTTGCCACGCGCACTGCCCCGCCCGGTCGGCCTGTCCGCAACCGCCCGTTACCTCGCCGCCACCGACGGCATGGGCGTGGGCGGTGACTGGTACGACGTCCTCGAGCTGCCGGGCGACCGGGTGACCCTGGTCATCGGCGACGTCCAGGGACACACGATGCAGGCGGCGGCGGTGATGGGGCAGCTCCGCAACGCCCTCCGCGCGTACGCGGCTGAAGGTCATGAACCGGAAGCGGTGATGTCGCGTACGAACAGGCTGATGGCCGAGCTCGACCCGGGCATATTCGCTACCTGCGCGATCATGACGATAGAGCTGCGGTCGTCGCGGGCGCGGCTCGTGCTGGCCGGTCACCCGCCGCCGCTGCGCCGGGCAGCCGACGGGAGCACGACCAGCCTCGCGGCACCAGTCGGGCCGCCGCTGGGCGTCGTCCACGACGAGGACTACGTCTCCGGCACGGTGCTGCTCGATCGGGGCGACACCATCGTCTTCTTCACCGACGGGCTGGTCGAGGACTCGACGCGCACCTACGACGACGGGCTCGCCGTCGTGACCCGCGCCCTGCGCGAGGGCGGTGCCGCCGATCCCGAGATCGTGGCCGACGCGTTGCTCGCGGCCGCGGTCGACGCCGACCATCGCTCGGACGACGTTGCCTTGCTCGTGGTCCGGCATGACGGGCTGCCCGACTCGGCCCGACCGGTGCATGCGAGCGTCTCCATCGACCGGGTCGACCCGCGAGCGGCTCGCTCGGCGCGCGACTTCATCGCCTCGCACGTCGCCGATGCCGATCTCACCGACCTGCGCGAGACGGCGGTGCTCCTGGTGTCCGAGGTCGTCACCAACGCGTTGCGGCACACCGACGGCCGCGTCGACCTCGAGCTCTGGCGCTACCGCGACCGGGTGCGGGTCGAGGTCTCCGACGAGGCCTCGCGCGGACCGGCGTCGTCCGCCGGTGGCCTGCTCGACGAGTCCGGCCGCGGGGTGCCACTGATGGATGCGCTCAGCGACCGGTGGGGCACAACACCGCACGGGGCCGGCAAGGTCGTCTGGTTCGAGCTCGACCTGCCGGCGTCCGCGGGCAACTGATGTCGTGAGGTCCTACGCGCGCTGACGCATCAGCCGACGCGCGGGCGACCCTGCGGCCGACGACCGTTGCGGCGGTGCCGGTGCGCACCGTCGCTGCCGGGGCGCTCGCCGCCACTCGACGAGCCGCCGTTGGGTGAACCGCCGTTGGACGAGCCCCGGTACGACGAGGGGCCGCCACTGCGCGGTCCACGAGCCGGGCGCTCGGCGCGAGGGGCTGCCGTGACGACGATCGGCTCGCCGGACTCGGCCAGCTCACGCACGGCCTCACTGCCCGGTCCGGCATCGACCGGAGTGACCTCGACCCCGGCGCGACCGAACAGGTGTCGGGCCGCGCGCAGCTGGTCGTGGGCGAGCATCGACACGACGACTCCGGAGGCTCCGGCCCGCGCCGTACGGCCAGATCGGTGCAGGTAGTCCTTGTGGTCGTTGGGCGGATCGACGTGGACGACGAGGTCGACATCGGTGATGTGGATGCCACGGGCCGCCACGTCGGTCGCCACAAGCACCCGCGACTCGCCGCGGGAGAACGAGTCGAGCGCGCGCTGGCGCTGGCCCTGGTTGCGGTTGCCGTGGATGGCTTCGGCGGCAACGCCCAGCCGGTCCAGCTGTTTCACCAGTCGGTCGGCGCCGTGCTTGGTCCGCACGAACAGCAGCGTGCGCGCGGGACGGGCCGCGATCTCGGCGAGGACGTCGACCTTCTGCTCGTTGCGCACGACGAGGGCGCGGTGCTCCATCGTCGAGACGTGGGACTCGGCCGGGTCGACCGCGCGGGCAATCGGGTCGGTCAGGTAGGTGCGGACCAGGCGACCCACTGCTCCGTCGAGCGTCGCGGAGAACAGCAGCCGCTGCGAGCCGGCGGGTGTCATGTCGAGGATGCGCATGACGTCGGGCAGGAAGCCCATGTCGGCCATGTGGTCGGCCTCGTCGAGCACCGAGATCTCGATCTCGGCCAGCGAGCAGGCGCGGCGCTCGATCAGGTCGAGCAGGCGGCCGGGGGTGGCGACGACGAGGTCGACCCCGCGCTCGAGGGTGGCGATCTGGCGGCCCAGGGGGGCGCCACCGAAGATGGCGACCGTCTTGACGCCGATCGCGTGGCCCAGCGGCTCGAGAGCGTCGCGAACCTGCACGGCGAGCTCACGGGTGGGGACGAGCACCAGGCCCCGCGGCGTACGCGGGAGGTTGCGGCCACCGGCCAGGCGGGTCAGCATCGGCAGGCCGAAGGCGAGCGTCTTGCCCGAGCCGGTCTGGGCCCGACCGAGCACGTCGCGACCGGACAGGCAGTCGCCCAGCGTGGCGGCCTGGATGGGGAACGCGGTGCGGATCTCGCGGCGCTCCAGAGCTGTCACCAGCGCCTGCGACAGACCGAGCTTGGCGAACGAGGTCTCGGTGGGAACCGGGTTCTCGGCGGCCGCCTGGTCGAACCAGGAGGTCAGCTCGCGGTCAGCGGCCTGCTGCGCAGACCGGGCGGCTACCTTGCCCGAGGGCTTGGACGAGCGGTTGCTGGTCCGGCCGGCCGGACGAGCGGTGGTGCGGACCGGCCGTTGACGGCCGGAAGCGTGCGTGGGCATGCGGAACTCCGATGCGGTGTTGAGGCCGCACCGCGAGGGCTGCACCGCCAGAAGTCTGTCGGGAGCACGTCTCAAGGGACGACCACGCGGACAACTCGCCCGCGGGAGTGGCGGCATGGTGCCACCGGATACGCGTCCCAGCCTACCAGCGGTGCGGTGCCGGGCCGGCCACCAGTGCTGTGTCTCCCGTCACGCGCCTGAGCGGGACGAGGACGGCGCCGTGGGCGGGAACGCGGCGGGCCGCTCGGTGGTTGCCGCTGGCCATGAGCGCTCTCGCGTCCCCGATGACCCTGCGTGGCACGACCTTCCGCAACCGGATGTGGGTCTCGCCGATGTGCCAGTACTCCTCGGTCGACGGTCACCCCACCGACTGGCACCTCGTGCATCTCGGCAGCCTGGCCCGGGGCGGGGCCGGTCTCGTGGTCCAGGAAGCCACTGCGGTGACCGCCGACGGCCGGATCTCGCCGTGGGACGCCGGCATCTGGACCGATGCGCAGGCCCAGGACTACGCCCGGATCGCCGCCTTCGTGCGGTCCCAGGGCGCGGTGCCTGGCATCCAGCTCGGTCACGCCGGCCGGAAGGCCTCGACCCAGCGGCCGTGGGACGGCCCGGGCTACGTCACCCCGGAGGGCGGCGGTTGGCCGACGGTCAGCGCCTCGGCCGTGCCGTTCGGCCAGTGGCCTGCGCCGCGGGAGCTCAGCGTCGATGACATCGCCGGCATCGTGCAGGCCTTTGCCGACGCGGCCACGCGGTCGCTGGCGGCCGGGTTCGAGATCATCGAGCTGCACGCGGCGCACGGCTACCTCGTGCACCAGTTCCTCTCGCCGTTGTCCAACCTGCGCACCGATGAGTACGGCGGGGACCTCGGTGGTCGCAGCCGGTTCCTCGTCGAGGTGGTCCAGGCAGTTCGGGCGGTCTTGCCGTCGGACAAGCCGTTGCTGGTGCGACTCTCGGCCACGGACTGGGTGCCCGGCGGCTGGGACGTGTCGCAGACGGTGGAGCTGGCCCGGACGCTCGGGGTACTGGGGGTCGACCTGATCGACGTGTCCAGCGGCGGCCTGAGCCCGGACCAGCAGATCGCGACCGGGCCGGGCTACCAGGTGCCCTTCGCCCGAGCCGTCCGCGAAGGCAGCGGCCTGCCGGTGGCAGCGGTGGGGCTGATCACCGACGTCGAGCAGGCCGAGGAGATCGTCACCGACGGCTCGGCCGATGCCGTGTTCATGGCCCGTGAGCTGCTGCGCAACCCGCACTGGCCGCTGCTCGCCACGGACCACCTGAGCGCCGGCACGGAGACCGACGTCTGGCCACCGCAGTACCAGCGTGCCGTGCCGCGCCGCGCGCGCTGACCACGACGTTGGCGGCGTCCCGTCGAGCCGGGTGCAAGAATTGTCGGGTGGAGGACGACCGCCGGCCGCGCCGCCCGACCCTGCTCGGTAAGGCGGCTCTCGAGACCTTCGGGGGTGCAGCCGACCCGGCGGACCTGGCCGACGCGGCGCACGAGACGGCCACTCTGTTGGTCGACTCCGGCCGGGCCAGCTCCGATCCCACGACCCGCGCCCGGCTCGTTGCCCTGGTCGACGAGGTCGGGCTCGACACCCTGGCCGATCTGTGGGCGGCACGTCCGGCGCGCTCGCTGCCGGGCGCCCTGTGGCGTCTCTACGTCCTGCGTGAATGGGTGCGTCGGGACGCCGACGGCGCTTCGCGCGACTTCGCTACCGGCGGACTCGTCGTGCCCGTTGCCCAGGTCGTGGCCGGTGCCGCGCAACCGCCGACTCCCGATGCCCTGCGGGCGTTGCTCGACGCGATCCTGCACGGTGTCTTCGCCGGCGACCTCGCGGTCGCGTTGGAACGGGCCGGCGCCTTCTGCCGGGTGGTGGTGGCGGGTCGGGCCTATCGCGCCGACGACCTGGAAGCCCATGACCCCGGTGCCGCCGGCGAGCTCACCCGGTCGTCCTCCTCGCTGCTGGGCACTGCTGAGGACCTCGAGGCGGCCGCCAGTCTGTGGCGCAGCCGCGACCTGGTCTGACCCGCGGCCGCCCGCTGTTCCGAACCTCTGCACACGGCTGTCTGCCGCCGACGCCGAGCGGCGCCATCGAGCAGCACCGGACGCCGCCCGCGTCTACACTGAGGCTGTCCAGGGTGCCGGGCCGCGGTAGCCCCGGGTCCCATGTGAAGCCGCCTCGAGCGGCCCTGCGCCGTGAGGTGCTCCCGGCCCGGCGCTCTGGCACCTGAGCAGCGATTGTCACGTGTCGGTGTCGAGCCCGCTGCCGTCGCCGCCCTTGGAGTGGTCGGCGAGAAACCGCTCGTGCTCGGCGCCGAGCTCGTCGGCCGTCGGGAAGCCCCCACGGCCCGCCAGCAGGTCGGTGCCGCCGTCGGCTGCGGTGCCGGTCGGCTCGCGGCGCGCGGCGAGATAGGCGTCGTACTGCTCCTCCAACGCGCTCACGACCCCGGCGACCTCGGGGGAGCCCGCGACCTGCTCGTCCAGCTCCGACCGGGTGCCCTCCGCGGCGGCGTGCAGGGCCGTGGTGGGCAGCAGCAGGTCGGTCACCGCTGCCACGTTGTCGAGCAGGGCCGCCGCCGCAGCTGGGTACTCGGCCTGCGCCAGATAGTGCGGCACGTGGACCGCGAAGCCCATCGCGTCGCGCCCGGCCTGGCCGAGCCGGAGCTCCAGCAGGTTGATGACACTGCCCGGCACCTGGACGGTGCCGATCCACGGGTCACGCCCCGCGACCAGCTCGGGCCGGCTTGCGTGCGCGGTGACCGACGTGGGCCGGGTGTGCGGCACCCCCATCGGGATGCCGTGCAGACCCACCGTGAGCCGTACGCCGAGCTGCTCGACGAGTCCGCGCACCGCGGCGATGAAGCGCTCCCACGCCACGTCGGGCTCGGCGCCCTCCAGCAGCAGGAACCGGTGGCCCGATCCGTCGACCATCTCGTGCAGCACCAGGCGGGGCTCGTCGTAGGACACCCAGTGGTCGGCCTCGAAGACCATGACCGGTCGGCGGGACCGGTAGTCCAGCAGCTGGTCGATGTCGAACGTTGCCACCGGTCGGTGCTCGAAGTGCTCGAGCAGGTGGTCGCGGGCCAGGCGGCCGGCGTGACCGGCATCGACGAAGCCGGTAAGCGTGTGCAGCAGCACTGGGCCGGCGGCGTCGCGGGCCTCCCTCCCGACGTCGTCGTCCGAGGTCGGCGCGGCGTCCGGCGCAGGCGCGATGCTCAGGGTGTCGTCGTGCAGGGTGTAGAGATCGCGTGGGTCGAGCATGGTCCCATCCTCGCACCGCCGGGGCGGCAGGCACATGGCAGCAAAAAGCCCCTCGAACTCATGCTTCGAGGGGCCTTGCGGCATGTCTAGGCCATCGTCTCCCGCGCCGGCCGTAGCGACACGCCGGAGACGATGGCCGATGTCCGACCTCAGCCGGCGGCGGCGTCGCTGCCGAGAGCGGCGGTTGCCGTGGCGGACGTCCCGTTGCGACCGTAGGTGAGCGTCACCTTGTCGCCCGGTCGGTGCGAGCGGACGGCTGCGATCAGGGCGTCGGCGCTGGTCACGGCGCGGTCACCCACCTTCGTGACGACGTCGCCCGGCTGCAGCCCCGCGCCAGCGGCGGCACCACCGGTGGTCACGGCCGCCACCAGCGCACCGTCGGTGAAGACAGACGACCCGCTGCTCGCGTGGTCCCGCACACTCACACCGAGCTGGGCGTGGGTGGCCTTGCCGGTGTCGATCAGCTGCTGCGCGACCGTCCTGGCCTGGTCGATCGGGATCGAGAAGCCGAGCCCGATCGACCCGGACTGGCTCCCGGAGGACGAACCGAGGCTGGCGATGGCGCTGTTGACGCCCACGACCGCGCCGGTCAGATCGACCAGCGGCCCACCGGAGTTGCCGGGGTTGATCGCCGCGTCGGTCTGGATCGCATCGATCACGGTGCTAGACGTCTCGGCCCCGGTCGCGCTGCCGGTCCGCACCGGTCGGTTGAGCGCGCTGACGATGCCGCTGGTGACGGTGCCCTGCAGGCCGAGCGGGGAGCCGATGGCCACGACCTGCTCCCCGGGCTTGAGGGACGCCGAGCTGCCCAGCGTCGCCTTGGTCAGCCCGCTCACGCCGCTGACCTTGATGACGGCGAGGTCGGTGACCGGATCGCGACCGACGATCGTTGCGGCATGGCTGGTGCCGTCGTTGAGGGTGACCGAGATCGTGCCGCCCCCGGTGGCGGCCTCGGCGACCACGTGGTTGTTGGTGAGGACCAGCCCGTCGCTGGACAACACGATGCCGGTCCCCTCGCCGCCGCCCCGCGAGGTGCTCTCCTCGATCGAGACGACACTGGGGAGAACGGCAGTGGCGACGGCCTCGATGGACCCGTTTGCTGCGGTCGAGTTCGCTGACCTGGCGGTGCCGGTCGCCGCCAGGGAGGTGCCCGAGCTCGCGGTCGAGGCGCCACCGGTGCCGCTGCTGCGAGCGTCGGTGATCGCCGCACCGGCGCCGCCCCCGACGAGGCCCGCCGTCACGGCGACCGCGGCCAGCAAGGCGAGGCCACGTCGCGGTCGGGGCGACTCGCTGTCCCGATCGGTGGGGTCCCCGGGGGCCGTGGGGGGTGTGCCGACGGGGTCAGGAGCTCGCCACGGGTCCTGCGCACCGACGTACGGCGGCAGCCCGGTGTCCTCGGTCGACAGGGTGCTCGGAAACGGAGGGAGGGTGCGCGTCTGGTCGCTCATGACAGTCAGGTTGCGTGCGAATCCTGGAAGGATGCTGTGTGCCACATGGGAGTACGCCACCAGCCCCGCTGCGGCCGGGAAACGGCCCGCGAGAGCCCTTACCGTAACCTCCTCCGCCGTGCGCGCTCTCGTGATCGAGCAGTTCGGTGAGACCCCCGTCGTCGTGGACGTGCCGGACCCGACGCCGCCCGCCCACGGCGTCGTCCTCCGGGTCGAGGCCACCGGACTCTGTCGCAGCGACTGGCACGCCTGGGCCGGGCACGACGCCACCATCGCGCTGCCGCATGTGCCCGGGCACGAGCTGGCCGGCGAGGTCGTCGCGGTCGGAGCTGACGTCGGGCGTTGGCAGGTCGGTGACCGGGTGACGGTCCCGTTCGTCTGCGCGTGCGGGACCTGCCCGTCCTGCCTGCGCGGCGACCACCAGGTCTGTCACGACCAGACACAGCCGGGCTTCTCGCACTGGGGGTCCTTCGCCGAGCTCGTCGCGCTGCACCATGCCGACGTGAACCTCGTTCGGCTGCCGGAGGGGCTGGCGGCCGACACCGCGGCTGCTCTGGGCTGCCGGTTCGCCACGGCGTACCGCGCGGTCGTCGACCAGGGCCGCGTGCGTCCCGGCGACTGGGTGGCCGTGCACGGGTGCGGCGGCGTCGGGCTGTCCGCGGTGATGGTGGCCGTGGCGGCGGGGGCCCGCGTCGTCGCGGTGGATGTCAGCGCGGCGGCTCTGCGGCTGGCTCTCGACCTGGGTGCCGAGGTGACCGTGGACGCGTCGGCGGTCGACGCGGCGCGAGCGGTACGTGACCTGACCGCGGGAGGGGCGACCATCTCCCTCGACGCGCTGGGGAGTGCCGGCACCGCGGAGGCCTCGGTGCGCAGCCTGGCCCGACGTGGCCGGCATGTGCAGGTGGGGCTCCTCCCGCCGGAGCTCGCCCAACCGAGGCTGCCGATGTCGCGGGTCATCGCCCACGAGCTCGAGATCCTCGGCAGCCACGGCATGGCTGCTCACGCCTACGGCCCCATGCTCGACCTCGTGGTGTCCGGGCGCCTGCGTCCTGACCGGCTCGTCACCCGGCACCTCACCCTCGAGCAGGCCGTCGAGGCGCTGCCGGCCATGGCCGGGTCCGACAGCCCGGCGGGTGTCGCCGTCGTGCTGCCGGGGGAAAGGGTGCGGGGCTGACCGCCTCGACGGCTCGATGGCCTGACAGGATCAAGGGGACCGGCGCCAGCATCCCGGCGCCGGCCACAGAGAGGACCTTCACGTGACCATGGCCGAGACCCGCGCCGATGACGACGCCGCGACGAGCACCCTGCACCACCCGGGTGGTGTGCTCGACCTGCCGCTGGTGCCCGCAACCGAGGGGCCTGGCGGCCTGGAGATCTCGACGCTGATGCGCGACACCGGCAACGTGACGCTGGACCCCGGTTTCGTCAACACGGCGTCCTGCTCCTCGGCCATCACCTACATCGACGGCGACGCCGGCATCCTGCGCTACCGCGGATACCCGATCGACCAGCTGGCCGACAAGGCGTCCTTCCTCGAGGTGTCCTACCTGCTCATCTACGGCGAGCTGCCGACACCCACCGAGCTGGAGCGCTTCACCGACGACATCCGTCATCACACCCTCTTGCACGAGGACCTGCGCCGATTCTTCGACGGCTTCCCCCGCGACGCGCACCCGATGGCTGTGCTCTCCTCCGCCGTCAGCGCCCTGTCGACCTTCTACCAGGACAGCCTGGACCCGTTCGACAAGAACCACGTCGAGATGTCCACCGTGCGCTTGATGGCCAAGCTGCCGACCATCGCGTCGTACGCCTTCAAGAAGGCCGTCGGGCAGCCGCTGCTCTACCCCGACAACTCGTTGGGCTACGTCGAGAACTTCCTTCGGATGACCTTCGGTGTGCCCGCCACGCCGTATGACGTCGACCCGACGATGGCGCGGGTGCTCGACATGCTCTTCGTCCTGCACGCCGACCACGAGCAGAACTGCTCGACCTCCACGGTGCGGCTGGTCGGGTCGAGCAACGCCAACCTCTTCGCATCGGTGTCGGCGGGGGTCAACGCGCTGTTCGGTCCGCTGCACGGCGGTGCCAACCAGGCCGTGCTCGAGATGCTGCAACGCATCCACGACAGCGGCGACGACGTCGATTCCTTTGTACGCCGCGTCAAGGACAAGGAGCCCGGCGTCAAGCTGATGGGCTTCGGTCACCGTGTCTACAAGAACTACGACCCGCGCGCGGCCATCGTCAAGAAGGCCACGACCGACGTGCTGGACAGCCTCGGCGTCAACGACCCGCTGCTTGACATCGCCATGCGCCTGGAGGACGTGGCCCTGCGCGACGACTACTTCGTCGAGCGCAAGCTCTACCCCAACGTCGACTTCTACACGGGTGTGATCTACAAGGCGATGGGCTTCCCGCCACGGATGTTCACCGTGCTGTTCGCTCTCGGTCGCCTGCCGGGGTGGATCGCCCAGTGGCGGGAGATGATCGAGGATCCGGCCACCAAGATTGGTCGTCCACGGCAGGTCTACACCGGCAGCCCCGAGCGGGACTTCGTCGACATTGCCGCCCGCTGACGGGCTCCTTCCCTCACCCCATCGGCTGATCGGGACGACCGTCCGGCCCTGGTTGCGCGGCTCGTCGCTGGGCTTTACTCGACTGACGACGGTGCCGATACGTTCATGGTGAGGGGTGAGCAGGCGTGAGCATGCCCGTCACCTCCGACAAGCGCGCTGTCAGCTGGGCCTTCGACGCCACGGTCGTCCTCGCCGGTCTGGTCCTGGGTCTCGTCGGCCTGCTGGAGCTGTTCGATCCTGATGTGTTCTCCAGCACCTGGGCCATCGCCTTGCTGCTGGGGCCGCCGGTGACGGTGCTGATGAGCCGGTTCCCGCTCGTTCTCACCCGGGCCACCGCCGGCATCGAGGTCGGTTTCGATTCCGCTGTGCTTGTCTTCCTCGCCTGCTTCCAAGGTGGCCACGGAGCGCTCGGCATCTGGGCCGTGGGTCAGACCGTGTCCCAGCTGACCACCGGCAAGCGCTACGACGTACGCGCGTTCAACGTGGGCCTCGGCATCCTCTCGGGCTGGGTGACGCTCCTGGTGATGCGCTCGGTCGGCGGCCTCGGCACCGGCCAGCCACGTGAGCTGCTGGCTGTCGGC
The DNA here is from genome assembly GCA_031365725.1 of Sporichthyaceae bacterium. Lineage (GTDB taxonomy): Bacteria > Actinomycetota > Actinomycetes > JACCUZ01 > JACCUZ01 > JANLYQ01. Next base: position 59,847 of record JANLYQ010000006.1, read on the forward strand.
CTCGGCTGCGCCGCCCTCTTCCTCTGCGACTACGTCATCTCGGCGGTGTCGTTCGCGTTGGAGGACGCCACGCCGGTCCGGGCCGAGCTGCGCCAGAGCACCGCCACCGCCGCCGCGCTGGGCGTCTTCGTCGCGATCGACAGCCTCGGCTACCTCGCCGCGCTCGTCGCTCGCCTGCTGCCGCCGTGGGCGGGTGTCCTGCTCGCCGTCCCGGTGCTCACCATCCTGGTAGCCACCCGGGCGTTGTCCCGGGGTGCAGAGCACCAACGGCGTCTGTCCGCGCTGTTCGACGCGGCCGCGGAGGCGCAGGTCGTCGAGACCGGAGCCGAGCTGGAACTGGTCCTGCGCGACAGTGTTCGGGCCGCCGTCGCCAACCGGATGGCCGATCTGAGCGACGACGCGCCCCAACCACGCCAGATCGGTGCCCGGATCCGCGCGGGCAGCCGCACTCTGTGGCTCGTGGCCCCCGCAGCCAACCGGGCGCGCGCGTCGGTGGAGGCCGACAGGAAGGCACTCGTCGCCCTTGCCACCGTCGGCGAGGAGGCCTTCGCCCGGCTGCGGCTCACCGACGAGATGGGCCGCCTGGCGCGACACGACTCCCTCACCGGCCTGCCCAACCGCACCCTGTTCCTCGACCGCGTGGGACAGGCCGTGGCCCGGAGCCGGCGCAACGACACGACCCTGGCCGTGCTCTTCCTCGACCTTGACGGCTTCAAGGGCGTCAACGACCGGTTCGGGCACGCCGAAGGCGACGAGCTCCTCAAGACGGTGGCGGCGCGACTGGTGGGCTGCGTACGCGCCGTCGACTCGGTCGCCCGCCTGGGCGGTGACGAGTTCGCGGTGCTCCTCGAGGGAGTCGACAGCCTTGCCGAGCTGCACGAGCTGTGTCATCGACTCCTCGCCTCGCTCCGTCGCGAGATCCGGGTGCAGGGCCATGAGGTCGTCGTGGGTGCCAGCATCGGGGTCGCGGTCGCCGACGTGCATGACGATGCACCCGGCTTGCTGCGCAACGCCGACATGGCCATGTACCGCGCCAAGGCTCAGGGCAAGGACCGCTTCTTCGTCTACCAGACCTCGCTCCGTGAGGAGAACGTCCAGCGCCTCGAGCTCATCGAGGCCCTGCGTCGCGGCATCTCCGAAGAGCTGGTCGTGCACTACCAGCCCATCGTCGACCTGGCGACGGGACGCATCGACGGTGTCGAAGCCCTCGTCCGCTGGCAGCGGGGCGACCAGCTCGTCGCCCCGGACGCCTTCATCGCCGCGGCCGAGCAGAGCGGGCTGATCACCGAGCTCGGCGAGCGGGTGCTCAGTCGCGTCGTCGAGGACGCTGCGTCGATGCAGGAGTCAGCCGGGCACCCGATGTCGGTCTCCTGCAACATGTCCGCCCACCAGCTGCGCGACCCGGATTTTCTCGACCTCGTCGAGCGGTCGGTGGCCCAGCTCGGCGCCAACCGGCTCGTCCTCGAGCTGACCGAGACGGTCATCGTGTCCGACGACGACGAGACCGACCACGCGTTGCGCACACTCCGCGGGCTGGGTGCGGGCCTCGCCATCGACGACTTCGGCATCGGCTTCTCCTCGATCGGATATCTGCAGAATCTCCCGGTGGACTCGTTGAAGATCGACCGCAGCTTCATCCGGGACGTCGATGTGAGCCCGCGTGCCGCCGCTCTGGTCGAGGCCATCCTTGTCATGGGGGCCGCCCTCGACCTCACCGTCGTGGCCGAGGGCATCGAACGCGAGGGGCAGCGCGACTGCCTCGCGCGGGCCGGCTGCACCAAGGGTCAGGGCTTCTTCTTCGCCCGCCCACAGCCGCTGCCCGACCTGCTGGCTCTGCTGCGCTCCCGTCGGGCCGACGTGATCGACGAGGGTGGCGACGAGGTGCCCGGCGCAGCAGCGGCGCTGGGTCGCTGACTGCCGTACGTCGTACCCGGGATCAGCCAGGCCCGTCCGGTGTGGGGGGTGGTCCGGGCGGGGAGGCTCCTAGCACGGGCCGGGCGACGACACCTTCCCCTTCGGCCGACAGCCCGGGAACGTTGGTGTCGGCGGGGCCGTTGCCGTACCGTGGACCTACGGTGACGTAACCGTAGGTTCGCCCCTCTTGTCCCGATGTCCGCACCCGGCCCGACTGCAACCGGAGGCTCCATGACCGTCCTCGGCACCCCACCGATGTCCGAGCTCGACCTGCTGCGTGAGCTGGAGCCTGTCGTAGAGGAAAATCTCCAGCGCCACCTCACGGTCGCCAAGGAGTGGATGCCGCACGAGTACGTGCCGTGGAGCGAGGGCCGGGACTTCGACGGCGTGCTGGGCGGCGAGGCGTGGGCGCCGGACCAGTCCCGCATGTCCGACGTGGCGCGTACCAGCCTCATCGTCAACCTGCTGACCGAGGACAACCTGCCGAGCTACCACCACGAGATCGCTACGGTTTTCGGCCGGGACGGTGCCTGGGGCACCTGGGTGCACCAGTGGACGGCCGAGGAGGGTCGCCACGGCATGGCGATCCGGGACTACCTGCTGGTCACGCGCTCGGTCGACCCGGTGGCACTGGAGCGGGCCCGCATGACGCACATGGGTGCGGGCTTCGAGTCGGCCAACCACAACGACCTGCTGCGCTCGCTGGCCTACGTGTCGTTCCAGGAGCTCGCGACGCGCATCTCGCACCGCAACACGGGCAAGATCACCCGGGACCCGGTGGCCGACCAATTGCTCGCCCGTATCGCGCTCGACGAGAACCTCCACATGCTCTTCTACCGCAACCTGCTCGGCGCAGCCCTGCAGGCCGCCCCGAACCAGACGATGCGCGCGATCACCGAGGTGGTGAAGAGCTTCGAGATGCCTGGGTCGACGATCGAGGACTTCACCCGCAAGTCCGTGCAGATTGCCCTGTCCGGCATCTACGACCTGCGCATCCATCGCGACGACGTGCTCGCCCCCGTGCTGCGGGCATGGGGAGTCTTCGAGCTCGAAGGTCTGGACGCCGACGGCGAGGCAGCCCGCGACGAGCTGTCCGAGATCCTGGCGTCCCTGGACCAGGCAGCGGCCCGGTTCGAGGACAAACGCGACACCCACCGCGCGAAGATGTCCGCCCGCGGGCAGGTGTGGGAGCAGGTCTAGCCCGGCGCGCGGGTCTACGCAGACCCGTCCGGCAACGAGTTCTGGGTGCTTCCAGCGCGGTCGTGAGGATGGGTCAGCCCTTGGCGTCGGACCATCGTCGGACGACGGAAATGTCGGCCACGAACCGCACTCCGCTGCCGGCGGCCCACCGGGCTGCGGTGCGCTCCAGCACCTCATGCACCAGGGCGACGACGTCGTTCGCGACGCTCTCGGGCGCCTGCACGAGAAGCTCGTCGTGCAGGCAGAGCACGATCTCAGCGCCCGGTGGCAGGGCGGTGCGCACCGACACCGCCCACATCTTGAACAGCTCGGCGGCCGCTCCCTGCACGACGGCGTTGCGGGCGAAACGGCCCCGCGCCGCCGCCACCGACTCCTCCACGGCGGCCGGTCCACCGGTGTGGACCAGCCGCCCGCCGTAGGTGCGCACGTCGTGACCGGCTGCGCCGGCGTCGGCTGCCCGGCGTAGATGGGCCATGGCCACCGGATAGGCCCGGTCGAGCCCACGCAGGGCTTCGCCGGCCGCACCTGAGGTCTGGCCGTACATCGCCGCGAGGACCGCGATCTTGGCGGTCGGCCGGTCGACGGCGAGCCGATCAGCGACGGGGGAGTAGAGGTCGTCGGCCGTCGTCGCAGCAGCGAACGCGCGGTCGCCAGAGACCACGGCCAGGACCCGTGGCTCGATCTGCCCCAGGTCGGCGCGCACCAGCACGGTGCCCGGCGGAGCCACGACGGCCGGCCGCAGCTCAGCCGGCAGGTTGTGCAGACCAGCCGATGCCGTCATCCTGCCTGCGGCGCCGTCGCAGCCGGTCCAGGAGCCGCGCAGACGCCCGTCCGGCCCGACGTCCCGGTCGAGCCAGGCGTATCCGTAGGTCGTGGCGATGCGCTCGGCCTTCCGCCAGTCGATCAGCGCCGCGACGACCGGGTGAGCCCCGCGGAACGGCTCGAGTCGCCAGGCCCGCGTGTCGGGCACGGTGATGCCGGCGCGGGCCAGCAGGTCCCGCACCTGGGCCGGATTGCGCAGGTCGGTGTCCGCACCCGTCGGGACATGCGCCCGTACGACGTCGTCCCGGGCGGTCCGCGTGGCGGCGGCCTCCGCGGCATCGCGTGGCCTGGGTCCGATGCGGTCGGCGACGAGGCGTTGCGCGACGTTCCGGTCCAGCGGCAGACCGCGCACGCCGAGCTCGACAGCCAACAGCTCGGCGGCCGACTCCGACCACGCCGTCAGGACGCCGAGGGGTGGCGCAGGTGCCAGCGGTCCGCGTGGATCAGGCACGGTCGCAACCGCTGCCGCGTGCCGGCCCAGGACCAGCAGGGCCGCGCGGGCCCAGCCGACCGCCGATTCCGCATCCGGTGGCCCGTGCTCCGCCCAGTCAGGCCGGAGGAAGCCCTCCGACACCACCACGTCGCCAAGCCCGCCGTGAGCGAGCGTTGCCTCCGTCGGGCTGGTGGTCTCGGTGTCGGTCGGTGCGCCGGGCAGGTCGAGCTGGCCGGCGCGGGGACGGCGCTGCGGGTCCAGCCCGTGGGCCACCGCCCAGACCACCGCGGGGTCGGACTCGCTGCCGCCGTGCAGCAGTCGGTGCGTGCCGGCCAGGTCCCAGGAGGCAGGGACCGACACGCCGGCCGCCAGCAGCGGCCGGCCGGCGTCTGCGGACCACCAGACCAGTCGGGGTCGCAGCACCTCGAGCACCCGGCGTACAGCATCGACAACGGTGTCCCGCTGACCACGGACGACGACTGCCGCGCCCAGCGGCGATCCGGCCCGGTGGGCCGGAACCAGTGCCGCACCGTCCGGCGACCAGACCAGCGCCAGTTCGTGTCCCGGGGCGAGACCGCCCGACTCGAGCACGGCTGACAGGTCGTCGGGTGCCCGGTCGGCATCGACGACCACGACGACGCCCGGCGCGGCGGTGGCGGAGGACAAGGCATCGGGCACCGGACCATCCTGCCGCCCGCCCGCTGACGGTGGTTGCGGGCTCGAGCGTCGGGGCATCACACGTCCACCACGCACCCAGATCCGGGAGACTCGCATGCAGCAGCGCACCATCGGTTCGACGTCGGTCAGCGCGATCGGTCTGGGCGGCATGCCCATGTCGATCGAGGGCCGGCCCGACCGGGCTCGTTCGCTGGCCACGATCCACGCCGCCCTGGACGCCGGGGTCACCTTCCTCGACACGGCCGACGCCTACCACCTGGGCGCCGACGAGGTCGGTCACAACGAAGAGCTCATCGCCGAGGCGCTCGCCTCGTGGACCGGCGACAGCAGTGAGGTCCTCGTGGCCACCAAGGGCGGTCACCTGCGTCCGGGAGACGGTTCCTGGACCCTGTGCGGCTCGCCCGAGCACCTCCGGGCGGCCTGTGACGCGTCGCTGAAGCGGCTCGGGGTCGAGGCGATCGGTCTCTACCAGTTCCACCGTCCCGACCCGTCCGTGCCGTACGCGGAGTCGGTCGGCGTGCTGGCCGAGCTGCTCGATGCCGGCAAGATCCGCATGGCCGGGGTGTCGAACGCCGACCCGGACCAGATCGCCGTGGCACAGGAGGTCCTCGACGGCCGGCTGGTGTCGGTGCAGAACCAGTACTCCCCGGCTTTCCAGTCGAGCAGGGCCGAGCTGGCGATCTGCGAGCGGATGGGCCTCGCCTTCCTGCCGTGGAGCCCGTTGGGTGGCATCGCGAAGGCTGGCGACCTCGGCACCGAGCACACGGCGTTCGACCAGGTGGCCACGGCGCGCGGGGTCAGCCCGCAGCAGGTGACCCTGGCCTGGATGCTGGCCTCCTCAGCCGTCGTGATCCCGATCCCCGGCGCGAGCCGCCCGGAGACCGCCCGGGACTCGGCCGCGGCCGCCGATCTCGAGCTGACGTCCGAGGAGATTGCGGCTCTCGACGCCTCGGTGACGAGCTAGCTCCCGACTCTGTGCCTCAGTCCTCGCTGCGCCTGAGCCGCTTGGTCTCGCCGCGCCGCTTCTTGGCCGAGATCCGACGCTCCTGGGCAGCGCGCGAGGGTCGGGTCGGGCGACGTGGGCGCGGTGGGGGAGCGACCGCTTCTCTCAGCAGCTCGGTCAGGCGAGCGCGCGCGGCTCGCCGGTTCTGCAGCTGGGACCGGTGCTCCGAGGCGGTGACGGTGACGACGCCGTCGACCATGCGCGGCCCGAGACGCTCGAGCGCCCGGTGGCGCAGGGGACCGTCGAGGTCTTCCCACGCGAGGATGTCGAGCGACAGCTCCACCCGGCTGTCGGTGGTGTTGACGGATTGACCACCCGGCCCTGAGCTGCGGGAGAAGCGCCACCGCAGGTCGGCTTCGGGCACCACGAGGCCGCGCGACACGAGCAGGCCCGCGGTCACCCCCACGTCGTCCCCCGGTGCTTCACGACCCGCATTATCGCCCGAACGGGTGACGTTCCCCGGCACCCGATGTTGCTGATTCGTGACCTTGGCGGCTAGCCTGGCCGCGCCGTGCGCCGCACGGTTCCGTGGACGGCCGCCGAGTCCTGCCCTCCGTCGCACGGATTCATGGAGACCAGCGGGCAGGAGTGGGGGACCCACTTCGGGCGGCAGCGTCGCACGCCGGTCACATCTGGCGCCGTACGCCGTCGTCCTTGGGGTGAAGTCGCAGACCACCGCGACCAGGCAACTCTCGCCTGAACCCGACAGCTCACCTCGCAGGCGGCGAGAGGGATTCATCCATGCCGCAGAGCGCGCACCCCCGCACGACCTCGTCCGCCGCCAGCAAGCGCAGCCGCGGCCGGCACCGCAAGGTCCACAACCGCACTCGCACGCTGGGTCTGGCCACGGCGCCGCTGGTCGCCGCCATCCCCTTTGCCGTGGGCACGTCGAGCGCCTCTGCTGCGACCACCAGCACCTGGGACCGGCTCGCCGGCTGCGAGAGCGGCGGCAACTGGCACATCAACACCGGCAACGGCTACTACGGCGGACTGCAGTTCTCCGACGGCACCTGGGACGGCAACGGCGGCAACCGCTATGCCTCGCGTGCCGACCTCGCCACCAAGGACGAGCAGATCGCCATCGCCGAGCGCATCCTGGCTGCCCGAGGCTGGTCCCCGTGGCCGGCCTGTTCGGCCCGCCTCGGGCTCGACCACGGCGACGCCGTCGGCACACCCAACGCGCCGGCCGACCAGCGCGCCTCGCGCAGCAGCGTGCGCACCGTGCCCGTCCCGGCCCAGAAGCCCGCCGCGCCCAAGGCAGCTGCCCCCAAGGCTGCTCCCAAGGCGAGCGCGCCGAAGGCCACCCACGCCAAGCCCGCTGCTGGCAGCCGCACCAGCAAGGCCGGCAAGCACCGCGCTACCGCCACCGGTGCCCTCTACGTCGTCCGCAGCGGCGACACCCTCTCGGGTATCGCCCGCAACCGCAACGTCCCCGGCGGTTGGGCGCACCTGTACCGCATCAATAAGGCCGCCATCGGCGCCAACCCGGGCCTGATCCGCCCCGGTCAGCACCTGCACCTCGGCTGATCGTTCCACGGCCGCCGACCTCTGACAGACCCGGCAGCACCCGACAGCACCCGACAGCACCCGACGGGCACCGCACCTCAGAGCACGAGGTGCTGGTGCCCGTCGAGCATCTCCCGGGCAGCATCCAGGTGTCCTGCGTGCGTGGCGGTCTCCACGATCATGTGGACCACCACCGAGCGCAGGTCCGGGAAGATCAGACCGGCTGCCTCCCACCAGGGCTCGGTGATCCGTGGTGCCTCATCCAGCTCCCGGGTGGCGACCAGCTCGTCCGCGCGAGCGATGGCGCTGCGATAGGCGTCCAGGACATCTGCCGCCGACTCGTCATTGCCCACCCACCAGTCCGCCGCCACCGCGCGCCCTTCCGCCTCGTCGGGCCAGTAGTCGACCGGGGCGCCACCGACGACGGTCTCGAACCAGTAGCGCTCGTCGGACAAGGTCAGATGCCGGACCAGGCCGAGGCAGCTCCAACCGGACGGGAGGACCGGCCGGCGCAGTTGCGCGTCGCTCAACCCCTCGAGGGCGGCGAGGACGTGCCGGCGCTGGGCGGCCAGCTTCCCCAGCAGCAGCTGGCGCTCCCAGGCTCCTCCGGACGGTTCACGACCCACGTTGCGGTAGCCCCTTGCTCTTCCCTGCGCGTCGACGGTCAGCCGGTGCCCCGAGTGGGATTCGAACCCACACTGAATGGTGTTTGAGACCATCGGCTCTGCCAGTTGGCCTATCGGGGCGGCGCCGGACATCCTCTCACCGCCGATACCCTGCTGCGGTGGCCGACACCAGCGCAGCACCTGCCCGTCGGGTCGTCATCGCCGAGGACGAGTCCCTGATCCGCCTCGACCTACGCGAGATGCTGGAGGAAGAGGGCTTCCAGGTCGTGGGGGAGGCCGGCGACGGCGAGACGGCCGTGGCCTTGGCCACCGAGCACCGACCCGACCTCGTGGTGCTGGACGTGAAGATGCCTCGCCTGGACGGCATCTCGGCGGCGGAGCAGATCGCCTCCGCTCGGATCGCGCCGGTGGTCATGCTCACAGCGTTCTCCCAGCGCGATCTGGTCGAGCGGGCTCGCGCCGCCGGGGCAATGGCCTACCTCGTCAAACCCTTCACCAAGACCGACCTGGTGCCCGCTGTCGAGATGGCCATGGCCCGCTACGACGAGCTCGTGACACTCGAGCGTGAGGTCGGGGACCTGAAAGAGCGCATGGCGGCGCGCACCCTGGTCGAGCGCGCCAAGGGAGTGCTCCAGGACCGCTACGGGCTCGGTGAAGCGGCGGCGTACCGCTGGCTTCAGCAGGCCTCCATGGACCGGCGTCGGAGCATGCGCGACGTGGCCGAGATGGTGCTGCAGGAGACCGCCGACCAGGCCTAGTGCCCGGGCACCAGTCCGGCGGTCGGGACGACGCGCGGTGTGGTCCATGCCGCGGAAATGCCCAGCCCGCTGGTTCATCACGACTTGGCAACGACGGGCCGCAGGTTCGCTCTCCGGGCCCGCGGAGCGCCGTGGGACGGGTAGGTTCCGACCGTCAGGCGTCGGCCTGCGCGGTCCGGCACGGGCCGCGGTCCCTTTCGAAGGAGATGGTTCATGATCCGCCCCACCCCGCTCTGGCGGTCGGTTGCGGTCCTGGGTGTCGCCGGTCTGATGCTCACCGCCTGTGGCGGCAGCAGCACCAAGACGACCGACAAGACCCCCGCGGCCTCAGACTCTGGCTCGGCGTCCTCGTCGGCCCCCACGACCACCGCCAAGGGCGACGGGGTGCTGAAGATCGGCACCCTGCTGCCCCAGACGGGTTCGCTCGCCTTCCTCGGCCCGCCCGAGTTCGCCGGCGTGGACCTCGCCCTCAAGGACATCAACGACGCCGGTGGCGTCAACGGCAAGCCCGTCGAGAAGGTCGACTCCGACTCCGGTGACACCTCGACCGACACGGCGTCGCAGTCGGTCGACCGACTGCTGTCGAACAAGGTCGATGCCATCGTCGGTGCGGCCTCGTCCAGCGTGTCACTCTCGGTGATCGACAAGGTCACCGGTGCTGGCGTGCTGCAGATCTCGCCGGCCAACACGAGCCCTGAGCTCACCGACTATGCCGACAAGGGTCTCTACTTCCGTACTGCTCCCTCGGACGTGCTCCAGGGTCGGGTGCTCGGTGACCTGATCGCCGGTGACGGCAACTCCACCGTCGGCATCCTCGCGCTGCAGGACTCCTACGGCACCGGGCTTGCTGACAACCTCACCAAGTCTTTCGAGGCCAGCGGGGGCAAGATCGTGCAGAAGGTCATCTACGACCCGAAGGCGGCGTCCTTCGCCACCGAGGTCGGCAAGATCAAGGCGGCCGACCCCGAGGCCATCGCCGTGATCGCGTTCGACGAGACCAAGAAGATCATCCCTGAGCTCGTCAAGCAGGGCATCGGCCCGGCCAACAAGAAGATCTACTTCGTGGACGGCAACCTCGCCAACTACGACAAGGACTTCCCGAAGGGCACGCTGACCGGCGTCAAGGGCACCCTGCCCGGCGTCGTGGCCGACGACTCGTTCAAGGCCCGACTGCTCACGGTCGCGCCGAAGCTGAGCGAGTTTGCCTACTCGCCTGAGTCCTATGACGCCGTGGTGACGGTTGCTCTGGCCGCCATGGCAGCCAAGGACGACGCGGGCACCTCGATCGCGGCCAAGATGCAGAGCGTGACCTCGGGCGGCACCAAGTGCAAGACGTTCAAGGAGTGCGCCGACCTGCTCAAGGCCGACGCCAACGCCGACATCGACTACGACGGCGTGAGCGGTCCGATCGAGTTCGACGCCAAGGGCGACCCCAGCGAGGCGACGATCGGCATCTACTCGTACGGCGCCGACAACAAGTACACCTTCCTCGAGGGCAAGTCAGGCAAGATCTGATCTGTTCTCAGGTCAGCTGACCAAGCAGAAGGGCTCGGCCGATACGGCCGGGCCCTTCTGTGTGCCGGCCGCTTCGGCCGGTGGGGCCAGTGGCACCTCGCGTGTGGCTCTTCCTGGGGCCGACTGACGAGGCGCTGTCGCGTCCGTACGCCGAGCTGCTCAGGCCTTAGCGAGGGTTCCGAGGTAGAGCTCGATGACCTTCGGGTCCTTGGCGAGATCCGAGCCGGAGGCGGTGTAGGCGTTGCGGCCCTGGTCCAGCACGTAGCCGCGGTCACAGATCTGCAGGCAACGCCGGGCGTTCTGCTCGACCATGATCACCGAGACACCGGCCCGGTTGATCTGCCGGGTGCGCACGAAGACCTCGTCCTGCAGGGCAGGGGACAGACCCGCGGACGGCTCGTCGAGCAGCAGCACCGAGGGTTCCATCATCAACGCTCGGCCCATTGCCACCATCTGTCGCTCACCGCCGGAGAGCGAGCCGGCCCGTTGGGCCCGGCGGTCGCCCAGGGCCGGAAAGAGCCCGGTCACGAAGTCGAAGCTCTGCTTGAACTTCTTCGGCGACTGGTAGACCCCCATCTGGAGGTTCTCCTCGATCGTGAGGCTGGGGAAGACGTTGTTGGTCTGGGGGACGAAACCCACGCCCTGGGCCACAAGACGGTTGGCCTTGAAGCCGGTGATGTTCTCTCCGCGCAAGGTGATCGCTCCGCTGCTCACCTTGATGAGCCCGAATATCGCCTTGAGCAAGGTGGACTTGCCGGCGCCGTTGGGGCCGATGATGCCGACAAGCTCGCCGTCGTCGACGTAGAAGTCGCAGCCGTTGAGGATGTTCACGCCCGGCACGTAGCCGGCGACCACGTTGTCGGCGCGGAGCAGGGCGTTGGTCGCCGCGGACTCGTGAGCCGTCCGGTCGCCGCGCTCGACCTGGTGCGCGGCACTGGCGTCGGTGGTGTCCGTGCCGACGACCGCATCGTCGCCACCGCTCGGGGGTGTGCTCACAGGTGCTCCTCGCTCTCGGCGCGCTCGCGCTCGAGCGCTTCCTCGGCCTCGGCGAGCACCTGCTGCTCGTCCTCCTCGGTCAACGGCGCATCGTGGTGCGACCCCAGATAGGCGTCGATGACGCGCTGGTCGCCCATCACCGAGTCGGGTGGACCTTCGGCGATCACTTTGCCCTGAGCCATGACCAGCACCCAGTCGGCAATGTCGCGGACCATGTCCATGTCGTGCTCCACGAACAGCACGGTCATGCCGTCCTCGCGCAAGTCCTTGACGTGACCGAGCAGCGACTGGGTGAGGGCCGGGTTGACGCCCGCCATCGGCTCGTCGAGCATCACCATCTCCGGTCCGACCATCAGGGCCCGCGCCATCTCGAGCAGCTTGCGCTGGCCGCCGGAGAGGCTCCCGGCGAAGTCCTCGCGCTTGGTGTCGAGCTTGAACCGGGCGAGCAGCTCGTCGGCCCGCTCCGTGATCTCGTCCTCCTGCGAGCGCCACATGCCGGCGAACATCGCGGCGAAGACGTTCTCACCCTTCTGGCCGGTGGCACCCAGGCGCATGTTCTCGATGACGGTCAGCTTGGACAGCGCCTTGGTCAGCTGGAAAGTGCGCACCATGCCCATCCGGGCCACCTTGTGCGCCGCGACACCACTGAGGGGTCGGCCCCCGAAAGACCAGCTTCCTTCGTCGGGCTGGTCGAAACCGGTGAGCAGGTTGAAGAACGTGGTCTTACCGGCACCATTGGGTCCGATCAGTGCCGTGATCGCGCCGCGCTGGATCTCCACGTGCGCGACGTCGACGGCGCGTAGACCGCCGTACTGCCGGACCACGCCGTCGGCGACGAGGATCGGGTCCGGCTTACGGGCGCCGGGCTCACGCTCGACGTCAGCCAGGGCTGCGGCAGCCGCGTCACGACGACCCCGTCGGTCGCCGGCCACGGGACGTTCGGGCTGGTCGCCGGGCACCTCGTCGGTCAGGTCAGCGGGCATCGAGCGCGATCTCCCTCCGGTCGCCGAAGATCCCCTGTGGTCGGAAGATCATCAGCAGCATGAGCAGCAGGCCGACCAGCATGAAGCGAACCTGCCCCACCTGGCTGGTGTCGAGGACCGAGCGCGAGATGTAGCCGGCCTGGATCGCCTCGGCCAGGATGTTGTCGGTCAGCGAGAGCAGGACCCAGAAGATGATGGCGCCGACGACTGGAGCGCCGACCCGGGCCGCCCCGCCGAGGATCAGCACGGTGTAGGCGAAGAACGTGGTGTCAGTGCCGAAGATGTCGGGCTGAATGGAGGCCTGGCCGAGTGCGTAGATGAAGCCCCCGAGGCTGCCCAGCACGCCACCGATGACCAGGCTCTGCATCTTGTAGGCATAGACGTTCTTGCCGAGGCTGCGGACAGCGTCCTCGTCCTCGCGGATGGCTTTGAGCACCCGGCCCCAGGGGCTGCGCATCAGCAGGTAGACGATGGTGCACGACAGCGCGACCAGCAGCCAGCCGACCGTGAGGACCCACATCTGCCGCTCGTTGAAGCCGAACTGCCCGATCCCGTAGTTCTCGCGCACGGGGTAGGGGTTGAGGGAGTAGAAGCCGCTGGCGAACGCCTGCCGCCCGTCCGAGCCACCGAAGGTCCCCTCGAAGGTCACCGAGCGCACCGTCAGACGGATGATCTCGGCGGCCGCGATCGTGACGATGGCCAGATAGTCGGCGCGCAGCCGCAGCGTCGGGATGCCCAGCAGCAGGGCCAGGATCACGGCACCCACCAGTCCGAGGAAGATGCCGAGCCAGAACGACAGTCCGAAGGTCGCCACGGTCACGGCGAGGCCGTACGCCGCCACCGCGAGGAAGCCGGCCTGACCGAAGTTGAGCAAGCCGGTGTAGCCGAAGTGCACGTTGAGCCCGATCGCGGCCAGGGCGTAGACGACGGCCTGCAGGCCGACCGACGCCTCGAGGGCGTTGACGATGATCCGGGTCCAGTCCATGGTGTCCGCCCCTTATCCGACTCGCTGCGCGCGGCCGAGGATGCCCTGCGGCCGGACCAGGAGGATGACGATGAGGATGCCCAGAGCCCCGACGTTCTTCAGCTCCACCGGGATCCAGAGCGTGGTCACCGAGATGAACATGCCGACCACGATGCTGCCCAGCAACGCGCCGTACGCCGTGCCCAGTCCGCCGAGCGTGACAGCCGCGAAGATGAGCAGCAAGATCTGGAAGCCCATCTGGAAGTTCACGCCCTGAGCGAGCCCGAGGAGCACACCCGCCAGACCGGCGAGAACCGCGCCGGCTACCCAGACCACTCTGATCACCCGGTCGACGTCGATGCCCGAGGCGGCGGCGAGAGCCGGGTTGTCGGCCACCGCCCTGGTGGCCTTGCCGATGCGGGTGCGCTGCAGGGCGACGATCGCGCCCAGGATGACCACGATCGCCACGAGCATCGACCAGTAGTCGCGCGCCGCGAGGTTGATCGGCCCGATGTTGATGCCCTTCTGACCCTGGTAGGCGGGGTAGGCCCGGGTGCTGCCGCCGAACTTGTAGAGGAAGAGGTAGCGCAGGAAGATCGACAGACCGATGGACACGACCATGGCGGCAATGAGTCCGGTGCCGCGCTGGCGCAGCGGTCGCCAGAGGATGGCGTCGTTGGCCCAGCCGAAGCCGGCGCAGGCGACCAGAGCCAGGGCGGCAGCAGGGAAGAACGAGAGGCCGCCGAAGTCCGGCAGGAACGGCAGGACTCCCACGCTGAGCCAGTAGGTGGAAAGGGCGCCGAAGGTCACGAGCTCGCTGTGCGCGAAGTTGGTCAGTCCGGTCGTGCCGTAGATCAGCGAGAGGCCGAGCGCGGCCAGGCCGAGGATCAGTCCGAACCGGAAGCCTTCAGCGATCAGCTGGGCGGCCTGGGTCCACTTGCCCTCGATCTTGCGGGTGCTCTTGCCCAGCGGGAACAGCACTGGCTTGTCCTGGCCGTCGAGCACCGGCACCGTCAAGCTCTTCTTGGTGGCGTCCGTCAGGTTGATGCCCTTGGGCAGCGTCTTCTCCACGATCGCGACGGTGTAGGTCCCCGACGTGGGGACATCGATCGACCACTTGCCGGCCTTGTCGCTGGTGGCCTTGCCGGTGAAGCCACCCGGGCCCTTGGCCGTGACGTCGACCCCGGCATAGGCGACGCGCTTGCCGCCCTTGTCCTGGAACAGGAAGCCGAAGATGGACTCACCGCTGGCAGCGGCCGGGCCGATGCCGATGCCCATGAGGACGACGAGCGCCGACAGCATGGTCGCCATCAGCAAGGCGACTCTTGTGCGCACCTGGGCACCTCCGGGTCTGGCACGGTCGGTCGGGCACCGGTCGCGGGGAGCATAGTGGCAGCAGGGGCACCTCAGGTGGCCGTTTGATCATCTGGGGACGTTGGGCTCAGCGGACCGCGACCACCAGGCTGACCAGCAGTGGGGCCACCACCAGGGCGGGCAGCAGGTCGGCAACCGCCACCTGACGCAGCCGCAGCAGGCGCAGCCCGACGCCGACCAGCAGCACCCCGCCGGTGGCTGTGAGTGCAGCCAGCTGCGCAGCAGGCAGCAGGCTGCCGAGGACGGCGCCGAGAAACGTCAGTGCGCCCTGCACGACGAGCACCACGAGGGCCGCGGCTGCGACCCCCCACCCGAGCGTGGCCGCGAACGCGATCGAAGCGAAGCCGTCGAGGGTCGACTTGAGCGCCAACTTGTCGATGCCGTGCCCCAAGCCGTCGTCCAGGGAACCGAGCACGGTGAGGGGCCCGACGCAGAAGAGCAGCGAGGCCGAGACGAAGCCCTCCACGAACCTGGCCCGGTCGCCGGAGGCTTGCCCGGTCCGTCGGGTGCCGGGCATCCGCCGGCGTACGACGTCGCCGAGGGTGGCGAGCCGGTCCTCCAGCCGCAGCAGGGAGCCGGCCATGCCGCCGAGCAGCAGTGAACCGAGCACGACCAGGATCGGGCCACCGGTGCCGACGGCTGCCGACAGCACCGGGTCGCGCACGCTCAGGGCGCTGGTGGCGGCCACCAGCAGGGTGACCAGACCCAGCCCGTCGGTCACGACGTCGCGGGTGCGCGCGGGCAGCCGGTCGCCGAGCAGGACACCGATGCCGGAACCCACCAGGACCGTGGCGACGTTGAGCGCCGTGCCGGCACCTCGCAGCATCTGTTCTCCTGTGTCCCGAGTCGCCCGACCGTCGTGGGCTGGCGGCTGATCTTTGCCGATCCTCTCGCGCGGCCCGCCCGAAGGGGCGTAAGGTCCGCCCCGGCTGTACGGGGCAGTGACAGGGGACGATCTGTCGATCGCGCACACTGGGGGTGCGCCTGAGCCTGGAGGGTCATGTGACGCGTTCGCCCGCTGTCGTCGTCCGCGACATCACGGTCGATGACTGTTCTGCCGTGCTGCAGATGTGGGGCGAGCTGCGCGACATGGGTGGCCGGATCGAGCGGATGATCCCCGACCCCGATCAGGCCGGCTTGTGCGACCGCATCGCTGCGATCGACGCAGACCCCTCGGCCCGAGGGCTCGTGGCCGTCGTCGACGACGAGGTCGTCGGCATGGTGCTGCTCACCTCCTCCACCTACGCACCGCTGCTGGAGCCGCGTGCGCTGCATGCGCACTACCTGCACGTGAAGGACGGGTTTCGTCGCCGCGGGGTCGGCAAGGCGCTCCTGGCGGCCTCCTTGGCCTACGCGGAGGAGGTCGGGGCCGAGCACGTCATGACCAGCGTCCTCCCGCAGATGCGCGACACCCAGCGGTTCTACGCCCGGCTGGGGTTCGGCCCCGTCGTCGTACGCCGGTCGGTGCCGGTGGCGCTGCTCCGTCGCCGCCTGCAGCCCTCGAGCAGCGCCTCGGTGACCGACAGCCTGCTGGCCCGACGGCGCAGCCTGCGCCGGGTGCGCGCTGCCGTCGCTCGCGTCGGCGACTGATGCAGCACTCGCAGCGCCTGCTGCCGATCTGAGCGGCTCAGCGGATCAGACAGGAGATCCGCGAGCTGCACAGCAGCCGACCGGCGTCGTCGGTCACGTCGATCTGCCACTGGGCAAGTGTCTTGCCCAGGTGCAGCGGGCGGGCCGTGCCGGTCACCAGACCCGAGCGGCCGGCACGGTGGTGGGTCGCGTTGATGTCGATGCCGACGACCGGCCGGTCCGGACCGGCGTGCAGCAGCGTGCCGATCGAGCCGAGCGTCTCGGCCAGCGCGACCGAGGCGCCGCCGTGCAGCAGGCCGGCCGGCTGGGTGTTGCCTTCGACCGGCATCGTGGCGACGACCCGGTCGGTCGATGCCTGGGTCACGACGATGCCGAGCCGCCGGATCAACGTGCCCTCCGCCAAGGCATTGAGGGCCTCGACCGACGACCAGTCCTGCTCTGATGAGGTCATCGCCCGATCGTAGAGACCTCCCTCGGACCGCGTCCTGGGCCTGTCGGATCCGCGCACTAGGGTCGAGCGTGTGACCGAGCCGACCCGCAACCGCCTGCTCTTGCTCGACGGTCACTCTCTGGCCTACCGGGCGTTCTACGCCCTTCCCGTCGAGAACTTCTCGACCACGACGGGCCAGGCCACCAACGCGGTCTACGGCTTCACCTCGATGCTCATCAACGTCCTGCGCGACGAGGCCCCGACCCACGTCGCAGTGGCGTTCGACGTGTCGCGCAAGACGTTCCGGTCCGAGCTGTTCGCCGACTACAAGGCCAACCGCAGCGCCAGCCCGGCCGACTTCAACGGTCAGGTCGCCCTGGTGAAGGAAGTCCTCACGGCGCTCCGCATCGCGTCGTTGGAAGCCGAAGGGTACGAAGCCGACGACGTGATTGCGACGATCACCGCGCGAGCCGAGCGCGAGGGCTTCGACGTGCTGATCTGCACCGGGGACCGCGACGCCCTGCAGCTGGTGTCCGACCGCGTGACCGTGCTCTATCCGCGCAAGGGCGTCTCCGACCTGGCTCGCATGACACCCGACGCGGTGCAGGACAAGTACGGCCTGACCCCGGTGCAGTACCCCGACTTCGCCGCGCTTCGCGGCGACCCCAGCGACAACCTGCCCAACATCCCCGGCGTCGGAGAAAAGACTGCCACCAAGTGGATCGTCGAGTACGGCGGTCTGGATGGTCTCGTCGAGAAGGTCGACCAGGTGCCGGGCAAAGCGGGCGACGCCTTGCGGGCGCACCTGGCGCAGGTCCTGCAGAACCGTCAGCTGACCGAGCTGGTGCGTGAGGTCCCGATCGAGGTCATGCCCGGTGACCTGGTGCGCACCAACTGGGAACGCGAGGAGGTGCACCAGGTCTTCGACGCACTCGAGTTCCGGGTCCTGCGGGACCGGCTCTACGCCACCGTCGAGGCAGCGACTCCTGAGGCGGAGGAAGGCTTCGAGGGCTCGTTCGTCCTCCTCGGCCCTGGCGAGGTGACCGCGTGGCTGGGTGAGCACGCCGCGGGCGGGCGTCGCACCGGGGTGCACCTGTCCGGCTTCTGGGGGGCGGGCACCGGCGACGTGACCGGGGTGGCAGTAGCCAGCTCCGACGGCGAGGCGGCTTGGTTCGCCACAGCGTCGCTCGATGCCGACGACGATGCTGCGGTCGCGGGCTGGCTCGCGGACCTCGAGGAGCCCAAGGCCCTGCATGACGCCAAAGGCCCGACTCTGGCGATGGCCGCCCGCGGTTGGGACCTGTGTGGCGTCACCAGCGACACCGCCTTGTCGGCGTACCTCGCGATGCCCGACCAGCGCAGCTATGACCTCGCCGACCTCGCGCTGCGCTACCTGCGTCGTGAGCTGCGGGCCGAGGAGGGCGAGGGCGACGGCGGGCAGCTGAGCTTCGGTCTCGACGGTGACGGGTCGGGCGACGACCGTGCAGTCGCCGAGTCCGATGTGCTCCGGGCCCGCGCCGTCCTCGAGCTGGCCGACGCCCTCGATATCGAGCTCGAGACCAAGGAGTCGACCTCGTTGCTGCGCGACGTCGAGCTGCCCTTGGTGCACGTGCTCTCGGTCATGGAGCGCACCGGCATCGCGGTCGACGTCGACCACCTCGAGTCCCTCGAGTCGCACTTCGGCAGCGCGGTCAAGGGGGCAGCCGATGAGGCATACGCCGTCATCGGCAAGGAGATCAACCTCGGCTCACCCAAGCAGCTGCAGGTGCTGCTCTTCGACGAGCTCGGCATGCCCAAGACCAAGCGCACCAAGACCGGCTGGACCACGGATGCGGACGCCTTGCAGTCGCTGTTCGCCGCGACCGGGCACCCCTTCCTCGAGGCGGTGCTCCGGCACCGGGATGCGACCCGGCTCAAGGTCACCGTCGACGGTCTCCTCAAGACCGTTCGCGACGACGGGCGCATCCACACGACGTTCAACCAGATGATCGCCGCGACCGGTCGGTTGTCCTCGACCGACCCGAACCTCCAGAACATCCCGATCCGCACCGAGGAGGGCCGACGCATCCGCGAGGGGTTCGTCGTCGGGCCGGGCTTCGAGTCGCTGCTGACCGCGGACTACAGCCAGATCGAGATGCGCATCATGGCTGATCTGTCGGAGGACACCGCCCTGATCGAGGCATTCCAGTCCGGTGAGGACCTGCACGCGTTCACCGCCTCGCGCGTCTTCGGCGTCGAGCCCGGCGATGTCACGCACGAGCAACGCGCCAAGATCAAGGCAATGAGCTACGGCTTGGCTTACGGCCTCAGCGCCTTCGGTCTGTCGCGTCAGCTGTCTATCGGCACCGATGAGGCCAAGGGCCTGATGGACGAGTACTTCCTGCGCTTCGGTGGGGTGCGCGACTACCTGCACGACGTCGTCGACGAAGCCCGCAAGAGCGGGTTCACCGAGACGGTCCTGGGCCGGCGGCGGTATCTGCCCGACCTCACCAGCGACAACCGCCAACGGCGTGAGATGGCCGAGCGGATGGCACTGAACGCCCCCATCCAGGGGTCGGCCGCCGACCTCGTCAAGGTGGCCATGCTCGGTGTGCACCGGGCGCTAGAGGCCCAGGGGCTTGCGAGCCGGATGCTGCTCCAGGTCCATGACGAGCTGGTGCTGGAGGTGGCGCCGGGGGAGCGGGCCGATGTCGAGACGCTCGTGCGACGCGAGATGGCTGCCGCCCACCAGCTCAAGGTGCCGCTGGACGTGTCGGTCGGAGTGGGCCGCACCTGGCAGGACGCCGGGCACTGACCATCCGGCGGTGGCTCAGCGACCAGCATGGGCACTGGTGCCTTTGCGCGAAGTAGTGACGCGAGGACGCGTGTTTCCCGCAAGGACTGTCGGCATCCGTGGTTCTCCTGATAGAAACACGCACGGCTCCTGGTGCTACCGGTCGGTAACCCCCTCCGCCCCGACCGGGCAGCTGCGCCGACCGCAGGAGCCGGGCGGCGATGTGTCTCGCGGCTCCCCTGCTCTGACTGGAGCCCGATGTCCACCACGCTTCGCATGCGTCGCCGTGCCGCACTCGGCCTCCTGTCGACCCTGCTAGCGCTGGCGCTGCCGGTCGCATCGCTCGCCCCTGCGGGTGCGGCTGCCGGGGACGCCCCGGTCCACCGCAGCGGCAGCACCGCGGCCGGGGACTGGGTCCTCGACGCGCCCAGCGCCTTCAACGGCACGTTGCTGGTCTGGTCCCACGGCTACACCTTCACCCCTGTCGGCGCGGCCGACGCCCCGACCCCTGAGGTTCGGGACGCCTTGCTGGCGCGCGGCTACGCCCTCATCGGCTCGTCCTACGCCCACGGCGGCGCGGGGTGGGCCGTGGCCGACGGTGTGCGCGCCGGCGAGGAGGCGATCGGGATCGCCCGCGCCGCGCTCGGCGCTGGTCGGGTGCACCGTGTCCTGGTCTGGGGCAACAGCCTCGGCGGACTCATCACCCAGACGATCGCCGAACGTAGACCTGACCTCGTCGACGGGGCTGCTCCGCTCTGTGGGGTGCTTGGGGGTACGAACCTCAACCTCGACCTCGCAATGGACGTCGCCGTCGGAGTCAAGAAGTTCTTCTACCCCCGCCTGCGACTCCACGGCTTCCCCAGCCGGGCCACCGCCCAGGCGGACTTCGACGGCGCCGCGGCGGCCATCGTCGGCCGGCTCAAGGACCCGGCGACGCAGACCGGCGCCACCGGTCGTGTCCTCGGTCTCGCCGCGTTGACGGCCACGTCGGCCCGCACCAAGACCTACAACGGGGTGGGGACGGCGACGGCCGTGGCCGCCTCGGTCGAGTCGCTGCTGACCGCACTGAACTACGCCACCGTCGGGCGGTGGGACATCGAGTCCCGGGTCGGTGGCAATCCCTCCACCAACCTGGGCACCGACTACCGCAAGCGGGTCACGCCCAGCGCGGTCGAGCGGTTCACCTCGTTCGGCTTCGGGGCCGGGCTGCTGTCGGCGTACGCCCAGACCTTGCAGACCTACGGCGCCCGGGTGCGCGCCAACCCGACAGCGCGACGGGTGGCGTCGCAGTTGGGCAATCCCTCCGGGGTGCTGGCCGATCCGACGTTGACGATGCACACCGTCTACGACCCGCTGGTCCTCGTGCAGAACGAACGGTCTTTCCTGCGCCGGGTCGCTGCGCATGGCGACTCCGCCCGCCTTCGCCAGCTCTTCATCCAGCCGCCGACCTACACGACCGCGGCGCCGTACGGCGCGGGCCACTGCAACTTCGCCACTGACCAGTACGTCGCCGCGGCGACCGCGCTCGACGGCTGGGTGGCCTCGGGCACGCAACCGACCGCCGACGTCCTCACCGCCCTCTTCAGCGCACACCCCGGTGCACTGGACCTCACCTACCGTCCGGCCCTCTGGCCGGCTCGCTAAGGAGCACGACATGGCACGCACCGCCCTCGGCGGCGCCATTCTGGCCGCGATCGCCTTCCTGCTCGTGCTGTTCGGTCAGGCCCTTGGCCTCGAGCTCGAGCAGGTGGCGCTGACCGGCGCTGCGCTCGGCGCGGTCGTCGCCCTGGTCCCGGACCGAAGCCCGCTGTTCCGCGCCGCGGGAGCCGCTGCCGGCTTTCTGCTGACCTGGGCCGGCTACGGGCTGCGCGCTGGACTGCTGCCCGACACCTCGTTCGGTCGGGCCATCGCCGCGCTCGTCGTCGTCCTGCTGCTGATGGGCGTGTCCGTCGCCACGGGCACCCGGCTGCCCCTGTGGTCGCTGCTGGTCGGTGCGGCGGCGATGGCCGCGGCCTACGAGACCACGTTCATGGTCAACCCGACCGCGTTCCCCTACGAGTCCCCGACAGCGGCCACCCAGATGGCGTTGGCCGGTGGCATGGGCTATCTCGCGGCAAGCTTCCTCGGGCCAGCGGTTGAGAAGGAACGCGGAGCCGAGCAGGTGCGCCGCTCGCGCAACCCCAAGGACGATGCTCCCGCCACGAAGATCGACTCCCTCATGACGAAGAACGAGGCCTGACCTGATGCGCATCTCCCGTCCGTTGCTCGCCGCCGTCTCGGTGGCCACGATTGCCCTCATGGGTCTCGGCTCGGCCGGACCCGCCTTGGCGGCGACCCCGGTTGTCATCACCGACCGGGAGACCGTGCAGGCCTACCTGTCGCCCACCGGATCGGTGAAGGTCGCGCGGGTGTTCGACCAGGTGACGGCCACCGGCTCGGGCCGGGTCGAGATCGCCAACCCGGTCGGGACCGACGGCCTGCGCAACCTGGACGGCCTGTCCGGCGTCAGTGTCAAGGACGGCAAGGCCGTAAGCACGATCGACGTGAACGGACAGTCGACCCAGCGCACGGTCAGCACCTTCGACAAGCACAAGCTGCCGGTCACGATCAAGGCGCACTTCACCCTGGATGGCAAGACCTATGACAACCCCGAGGACCTCGTCGGCAAGTCAGGCAAACTGACCGTCAGCTATCGCATCTCCAACATCACCTCGACCGCGACGACGCTGTCCCTGAAGGACGGCAACGGCAACACCGTGCAGAAGTCCGTGCAGGTCCCGCTGCCGCTGGTCGGCACCGTCACCACGATCCTTCCATCCGGCTTTTCGTCGGTCACCTCAGACCAAGCGGCGATTGCTGCTGACGGTCGCGGCGCCACCAAGCTGACCTACTCGATCACGTTGCTGCCACCGATCGGGGCGGCTGTCACCGACATCGGCTGGACCGCGCAGGCGAGCGACATCGTGATCCCCGCGGCCACCATCAACATCGCTGTGGTGCAGCCGTTGAAGAACCCGACCCTGGCCTCGGCGGCCAAGAGCTATCAGGGCGGTGCCACGACCGGCGCGACCCTGACCGCCGGCGCCGAGCAGATCGACACCAACCTGCTCAAGCTGCGGGACGGCGCGAGCCAGCTGCTGTCCGGGCTGCTCCAGCTCAAGGACGGCGCCAACCAGCTCAACGACGGCCTTGCCAACACGGCAGCCCCGGGCGCCCATCAGCTCGCCACTGGCGCGGGTACGGCGGCCAACGGCGCCAGCAAGCTCGCCACGGGTCTCTCTGCAGCGGAGACAGGCAGCGCCAAGCTGGCCGGTGGCCTCACCACCTTGGCGGCCGGCAATGCCCGGCTCGCCGAAGGTTTCAACAGCTCCACCGGCCAGGCGGACCTCGTTGGCGGGTCGCAAGATCTGGCCTCCGGTCTGGGCCTGATCAGCGGCGGTCTTGCTTCTCTCGCCGGCGTCGACGGCCTACCCAAGGCATACGGGTCGGCGCTCGCCTTGCGGGCCGGTGTCGACAAGATCCTGGCGGGCCTCGGCTCGCCGAGCACCCCCGGGACGATCCTCAACGGACTGGCCCAGTTGACGGCCGGCAACAGCCAGCTGCAGGCCGGAGTGACCGCCCTCACGGCTGGGGCCAACGGGCTGGCCAGCGCGACTACGGGACTGCCCGCCGCCAAGGGAGGGGTCGACCAGGTCCGACAAGGGATCATCGACGGCGGTCCGCCCACCGCAGCCGCCGTAGCAGGCATCAAGGGCGCCTTGGCGGCCGTTCAAGGATTGGGCACCTGCGACGCCACCTGCCAAGCCAACCTGGCTGGAGCGCAGACCGGCCTCGATACTTTGCTCGCCGGCCTGGGCACGGGCTCGGCAACCGCTGCCGGTGGCCTGGCCCAGGTATCGGCAGGACTCGCCACCGCGATTGCGGGCGTTGGTGTCGGTTCGACCCCGAGTGCCTTGACCCTGCGTGGTGGTCTGGCTCAGGTGGCCGGCGGACTCACTGCCTCTGCTGCCGGCTTGGCGCAGGTCACCGTCGGCGTCAACCAGGTCAAGGGCGGCCTGAGCAACCCGGCCTGCGACGGCAAGAACCCGACGGCGGCAACGAATCCGTGCGGGGTCCGCGAGGGCCTCGGTCTGCTGGCCGACGGCCTTCTGTCCGCGGTGGGCGGGGTCACCCAGCTCTCTGCGGGTGCCACGTCGGCAGCTACCGGGTCGGGCACCCTGGCCGAGAAGATCGCCGAGGCAGGTGACGGAGCCAGCCAGCTCGCGGCCGGGAGCCGTACCGCGGCCACCGGCTCCTCCACCCTGGCCTCGGGCCTCGCCGCGGCCAAGTCCGGCTCGGCCGCCCTCGCTGCGGGCAACGGCAAGATTGCCAAGGGTGCCGGTGACCTGGCTGTCGGTCTTGACGCGGCCGCCAGTGGCTCGTCGAAGATCGCGGCCGGCCTGGGCACGGCTGCTGCCGGTGCTCCGGCGCTCGTCGACGGCGCCGAGCAGCTCAGCACCAAGGGCACCAAGAAGCTCGCCGAGGGAGGCAACGCGACCGCGCTGGACTTCGGCGAGCGCTATGCCGTGCTCGCCGCGATGGCTGACCGCACCAAGGACGGCGCGCTGCCGTTCGGTGCTCCCGCCAACGCGGCCAGCGCCTCGGCCGCCTACTCCTTCGAGCTGGCTGCGGCCAGCCACGAGGGGTCGCGCAACCTCACGCGTGGGTTACTCGCGATCGCGGCGCTGGGGATCGGGGCGCTCGTCAGCACGGTCGTCCGCACCAAACTGTTCTAGATCGGAGCACCTCGGGTCGGTCGTTCGGACAGTCGGTCACGCGACAGCGGCCGACCCGGGGAGCTCGCAGACGAAGATCGCCGTGCCGGGGATGATCGCGCCGCGGCGTGGGCTCCAGCCGCCCCAGACCTGGTCGTTGTCGGCCGACCACTCGGGCTCGACGAGGTCGACAAGCCGGAACCCTGCCGCGGTCAGCTCGCGCACCCGGTCGCCGAGGGTGCGGTGGTGCTCGACGTATGTTGCCCGCCCGTCAGCGTCCTCCTCGACGTACGGCGTGCGGTCGAAATAGCTGCTGCCCGCCACCAGCCCGGCCTCGCCGGGATCGTCCGGAAAGCACCAGCGCACCGGGTGAGTCACCGAGAACACCCAGGTCCCGCCCGGCCGCAGCACCCGCGCGACCTCGCGCATCACCGCAGCCGAGTCGGCGACGAACGGCACTCCGCCGTACGCCGAGAAGGCGAGGTCGAACGAGGCGTCCAGGAACGGCAGCCGGGCAGCATCGGCCTGTACCAGCGGCACCACCAGCCCGAGCTCGGCACCCGCCGCCTGACCGCGGCGCAGCATCGCCCCCGATACGTCCAGGGCCACCGGCGTCGCCCCGGCGACGGTCAGCCAGCGCGAGCACTGCGCGGCACCTGAACCGACCTCGAGCACCCGGCGACCGGCGACGTCGCCCAGCAACCCGGCCGAGGCCTCGGTGAGCCCTTCGGGTCCCCAGACGAACCCCGCCTCGCCGAGGAAGGCGCCGTGCTCGTCGAGGTAGCCGTCGGCCGCCGCGTCCCACCAGCCACGCTGGGCACGGGTCGACTCGTCCTGCTCGAGGGCCCGCCGACCGACCCGGTGTGGTTCCACGACGGCAATCCTTCTTGATCGTGAGGAATTCCGGCACCTCGCATGCCGATCCTCCTCACGATCATGTCTCCTACGGGGAGCACGGGTGAGGACGGGGGAGTAGGTTCGACCCCACACCTCCCTCGGCGCATGGTGCGTCCTGGCCGGTGGGGAGTCCCACCATGGCCGACAAGTCCCCGCGTCAGACCAGCAGCAAGAAGTCCGGCAAGTCGTTGAAGGAAAAGCGGGTGGACAAGAAGGCGAAGGCCGCCGGCAAGAGCGACACCCCGATCACCGTCCCGCACCGCTGAGCCGTCCTCGTGCCAGCAGGGCGCAGCAGCCCGCGGGAGCCCGTCCGAGCGCGGTTACTCCCGCGTTGACCCGCTCTTGCGCGCGCGCGTAGGCTGAGCCTGCGCTACGGGCCTGCGCGTCCTCATCGGAGCAGGTCACGCTCGGCGCGTCACACCACGCGAGCGTTCCTCAGAGCGGTCCCTGTGGTGCTACGCCCGCCGAAACCGGCCCCCTGTGCGTCCTCACGACATCTGTCCACTCACGACATCTGTCCACCCCACGGAGCCACTCCTACATGACGGCAAGCATCGAAGCCAGTCCCAGCACCACCCCGAACGTCGCGATCAACGACATCGGCGACGAGGCGGCTTTCTTGGCCGCGATCGACGAGACGATCAAGTACTTCAACGATGGCGACATCGTCGAGGGCGTCATCGTCAAGGTCGACCGGGACGAGGTCCTGCTGGACATCGGCTACAAGACCGAGGGCGTCATCCCCTCGCGCGAGCTCTCGATCAAGCACGACGTCGACCCCAACGACGTCGTCAAGGTCGGTGACGAGATCGAGGCCCTCGTCCTCCAGAAGGAGGACAAGGAAGGTCGTCTCATCCTGTCCAAGAAGCGTGCGCAGTACGAGCGCGCCTGGGGCACGATCGAGAAGATCAAGGAAGAGGACGGCATCGTCACCGGCTCCGTCATCGAGGTCGTCAAGGGCGGCCTGATCCTGGACATCGGCCTGCGTGGCTTCCTGCCCGCGTCGCTGGTCGAGATGCGCCGCGTGCGCGACCTCCAGCCCTACGTCGGCAAGGAGCTCGAGGCCAAGATCATCGAGCTGGACAAGAACCGCAACAACGTGGTCCTGTCCCGCCGGGCGTGGCTCGAGCAGACCCAGTCCGAGGTGCGCTCGACCTTCCTGCAGACCCTGCAGAAGGGTCAGGTCCGTTCCGGTGTGGTCTCGAGCATCGTCAACTTCGGTGCCTTCGTGGACCTCGGCGGCGTCGACGGCCTGGTGCACGTGTCCGAGCTGTCCTGGAAGCACATCGACCACCCCTCCGAGGTCGTCGAGGTCGGCCAGGAGGT
>JANLYQ010000078.1:0-9191 GCA_031365725.1 Sporichthyaceae bacterium
TGTCCCGCCGCCTGTTCACCTCGGAGTCCGTCACCGAGGGCCACCCGGACAAGATCGCCGACCAGATCAGCGACTCGATCCTGGACGCCCTGCTCACCGACGACCCCAAGAGCCGGGTCGCCGTCGAGACGCTGATCATGACCGGGCAGGTGCACGTCGCCGGCGAGGTCACCACCGCGGCCTACGCCGACATCCCCGGCATCGTGCGCAAGACCATCCTCGACATCGGCTACGACTCCTCGGCAAAGGGCTTCGACGGCCACTCCTGCGGCGTCTCGGTGTCCATCGGCGCGCAGTCGGTCGACATCGCCCAGGGCGTCGACGCCGCGCACGAGGCGCGCACCGGGGAGAGCGTCGAGGACCCGCTGGACCGTCAGGGCGCCGGCGACCAGGGCCTGATGTTCGGCTACGCCTGCGACGACACCCCTGAGCTGATGCCGCTGCCGGTGTGGCTCGCGCACCGGCTCGCCCAGCAGCTGACCGCGGTGCGCAAGGACGGCGCCGTGCCCTACCTGCGCCCCGACGGCAAGACCCAGGTGACCATCGAGTACGA
This sequence comes from Sporichthyaceae bacterium, assembly GCA_031365725.1. Taxonomy (GTDB): domain Bacteria; phylum Actinomycetota; class Actinomycetes; order JACCUZ01; family JACCUZ01; genus JANLYQ01. Next base: position 554 of record JANLYQ010000078.1, read on the forward strand.
CGGTCACCGCGCGGTCCGCCTCGACACCGTCGTGGTGTCCAGCCAGCACGCCGCCGACATCTCGCTGGACGGCATGCTCGAGCCCGACATCGCCGAGCAGGTCGTCAAGCCGGTGCTCGACGGCATCGACATCGACACCACCGGCTTCCGGCTGCTGGTCAACCCGACCGGCCGGTTCGAGATCGGTGGCCCGATGGGCGACGCCGGCCTGACCGGTCGCAAGATCATCGTCGACACCTATGGGGGCATGGTCGCCACGGTGGCGGCGCCTTCTCGGGCAAGGACCCGTCCAAGGTCGACCGCTCGGCGGCCTACGCCATGCGCTGGGTCGCCAAGAACGTCGTGGCCGCCGGCCTGGCCCGTCGCTGCGAGGTGCAGGTCGCCTACGCCATCGGCAAGGCGCACCCGGTCGGGCTGTTCGTCGAGACCTTCGGCACCGAGACGGTGCCCGTCGAGCGCATCCAGGACGCCGTGGTCGAGGTGTTCGACCTGCGCCCGGCGGCGATCATCCGCGACCTCGACCTGCTGCGCCCGATCTACGCCCCCACCGCGGCCTACGGCCACTTCGGTCGTGAGCTGCCGGACTTCACCTGGGAGCGCACCGACCGGGTGGACGCGCTGACGACTGCCGTCTCCGCCTGACCACCAGCACCGCCCGGCCCCGCCCCCGTTGACCACGTGAGGTAGGTGAGCTGTCGCCGCCGTACGCCGGTCGCGACGCGATGGCCTGCTGTGCCGGAGGCCGGAGGCCGGACGCCGGACGCCGGAAGCGGGTCGCGGGGCCAACACGGCCCGCGCCGTCCGCCGGACGGCGCGGGAACATGTCCGGGGCATCTGCTGGGATGAGGCCATGACCAGGGACCGGGACGGGGACGAGCAGCTGGCGCTGCTGGGTGCGCCCGCGCGCCCGTCACGCGCCGTGCCGCCGGTGTCTCGCCCGGCGTCGGCTCACCCCGCACGATCCTCGCCCGCACTACGACCAGCGCGTACGCCGCGCGCGGCGCCGCCCATCGCGGCCGAGCTGCCGGTGGCCCGGGTGGCTGTCGATGTCGGCCTGGCCCATCTCGACCGGCCCTTCGACTTCCTGGTGCCTGAGCCCCTGTCGGCAGACGCGCAGCCGGGGGTCCGGGTCCGGGTGCGGTTCGCCGGCCGGCTGGTGAGCGGTTTCCTGATCGAGCGCGTGGCCGGGAGCGAGCACCGCGGTCACCTCGCCACCCTCGACCGCGTCGTCTCGCCCGAGCCCGTGCTGTCGCCGGAGCTGCTGGCGCTGGCCCGGCAGGTGGCCGACCGCTACGCCGGCACCGTGGCCGACGTGCTACGCCTGGCGCTCCCGCCCCGGCACGCCCGCGTCGAGCAGGAACCGCCCCGGCCGACGGGGTGGGTCGCGCCACCCGATCCGCCGGATCCCGGGGCATGGCGGCGCTACCCCGACGGACCCGGGCTCCTCGAGGCCATCCGGGGTGGCGGAGCACCCCGGGCGGTGTGGACCGCACTGCCCGGGCCGACGTGGCCCGACGAGCTGGCGCTGCTCGTCCGTGCGGCGCTGGCCGCCGGCCGGGGGGCGCTGGTGGTGCTGCCCGACCAACGCGATGTCGATCGGGTCGACTCTGCGCTGCAGGCGCTCGACCTCGGCGCCGAGGCACCGGGGCCGCGGCAAGGCGACGCGCCGGGGCAGCATCTGGTCCTGACCGCTGACCTGGGACCGGCCGAGCGTTATCGCCGCTGGCTGCGGGTGCGTCGCGGCCAGGTGCGCGCCGTCGTCGGCACCAGAGCGGCGATGTTCGCCCCCGTCCACGACCTCGGGCTGGTCGTCGTGTGGGACGACGGGGACGACCTGCACGCCGAGCCGCGGGCGCCCTACCCGCACGTGCGCACCGTCCTCTCCCTGCGATCGGCAGCGACCGCCGCGGCACTGGTCGTCGCAGGTCTGAGCCGTACCGCAGAGGGAGCGTCCCTGGTCCGGTCCGGCTGGGCCACCTCGATCACCGCCCCGCGCCCCGCCGTACGGCGGTGCGCACCGGCGGTGCACGCCGAGGACGGCTCCGGAGCCGGGCACCCGGCCGACGCGGGCGCTGCGGGCGCCCGACTGCCCGGGCTGGCGCTACGGACGGTGCGCGAGGGACTCGCGCAGGGGCCGGTGCTGGTGCAGGTGCCGCGGGCCGGCTATCTCCCTGGCCTCGCCTGCGCGGGCTGCCGAGCGGCGGCGCGCTGTCCCGGCTGTCAGGGCCCGCTCGGCCGCGCCGGTCCGCGAGGCTCGACGGCCTGCCGCTGGTGCGGATCGGCCGCAGCCGGGTGGCAGTGCGCCGTCTGCGGCGGCGAGCGGCTGCGCGCCAGGGTCGTCGGCTCGGACCGCACCGCCGAGGAGCTGGCCCGGGCCTTCCCCCGCAGCGCCGTCGTGGTGAGCGAGGCGGGCGAGGACCGCCAGGTGCTGGCGCGGGTGTCGGCCGAGCCTGCCGTGGTCGTGGCCACGCCCGGGGCTGAACCGGTCGCCGACGGCGGCTATGCCGCGGCACTCCTGCTCGACGGCTGGGCTCTGCTGAGCCGCCCCGATCTGCGCGCCGCCGAGGAGGCGCTGCGGCGGTGGACCGCGGCTGCGGCACTCGTGCGTGCTGCGCCGGAAGGCGGCCGGGTGGTGGTGCTCGCGGGCGCCGGGATGCCTGCGGTGCAGGCCCTGGTCCGGTGGGACCACGCCGGGTTCGCCGACCGCGAGCTCGACGAGCGGGCCGCCCTGCGACTGCCCCCGGCTGAGCGGATGGCCTCGCTCACCGGCGACCGGGCCGCATTGGCCGCTCTGCTGGCGGACAGTCCCTTGCCCGATGAGGCCGAGGTCCTCGGTCCGGTGCCTGTCGGTGCGGGCGACGAACGGTTTCTCGTGCGCGCACCCGGCCGGGCGTGGCCGGCAACGGTCACCGCACTGGCCACCGCCCAGGCGACCCGCAGCGCGCACAAAGCCGCCGGCTCGGTGCGCGTCCAGATCGACCCGCGGGAGATCGCGTGACGGGCGCACCGACGCCGACCACGGTCGTCTTCGACCTCGGGGGAGTGCTCATCCGCTGGGACCCGCGACTGCTGTACCGCCGGCTCATGCCGCCGGAGGAGGTCGAGGACTTCCTGGCAGAGATCGACTTCGCCGGGTGGAACCACGCACAGGACGCCGGTGGCTCGTTCGCTGACGGCGTCGCCCGGCTCAGCGCGCTGCACCCGCACCGTCACGAGCTGATCGCGGCTTACCCGGCGCGCTTCCCGGAGAGTCTCGACGGACCCATCACCGGCACCGTCGAGATCCTGCGCGAGCTCCATGCCGGCGGGGTTCGTCTGTTTGCCCTCACCAACTGGTCGGCCGAGACGTTCCCGCATGCAGTCGAGATGTTCGACTTTCTCGAGCTGTTCGAGGCCGTGCTGGTGTCCGGGTGTGAGGGTGTCGCGAAACCCGACCCGGCCGTCTTCCGGCTTCTCATCGATCGGCACCACCTCGATCCGGCGCGCACCGTGTTCGTCGACGACTCCCCGGTCAATGTCGCGGCCGCATCGGCATCGGGGCTGGTTGCCATGCGCTTCGCCGACCCCGACACGCTGCGGCGCCACCTGGCGGCACGGGGTCTACCGGTCGCGGCGAGGACCGATCCTGGCGACCGGAGGCACCCGCGGGGGTCCGTAGACTGAGGCGTCTCTGTCGACGCCCCCACCCCAGGAGCCTGCCGTGCCCGTCCAGCCCATCCGGCTCTTCGGTGACCCGGTGCTGCGCACTCCCGCCGAGCCCGTCGTCGACTTCGACAAGGAGCTGCGCACCCTGGTCAGGGACCTCGAAGAGACCATGCTCGACGCCCCCGGGGCCGGGCTCGCGGCGCCACAGCTCGGCGTCGGCCTTCGCGTCTTCACCTACCACGTCAACGACGTGCTGGGTCATCTCGTCAACCCGATCCTGGACCTGAGCAGCGAGGAGCAGGAGGACGAGGAGGGCTGCCTGTCCTTCCCCGGGCTCGCGTTCCCGACCGTCCGCGCGTGGAGCGTGGTGGCCGAGGGCTTCGACATGTACGGCGAGCCGGTGACGATTGAGGGCACTGAGCTGCTGGCCCGCTGCGTGCAGCACGAGACCGACCACCTCGACGGCATCCTGTTCATCGACCGGCTCGACAAGGCGCAGCGCAAGGCGGCGCTCAAGGCGATCCGGGAGGCCGACTGGGCCGGCGAGACGGCGCCGCCGGTCAAGCTCTCGCCGCACGCGATGCACGGGCGCGCGCTCTGAGCACCGCCCGCCCGGCTGGCCCGCACCACGTGAGCGCACTTCGGTGAGGCTCGTCTTCGCCGGCACCCCGGCGGTGGCGGTCCCGACCCTGACAGCTCTCCTGTCCTCGCGGCACGAGGTCGTCGCAGTCCTCACCCGCCCGGCCGCGCGCTCCGGCCGCGGCCGGCAGGAGGTCGCGTCACCGATCGCTGCGCTCGCCGCGGAGGCCGGCATCGAGACCCTCACACCGGCCAAGGCGTCAGACCCGGCGCTGCACACCCGGCTGGTCCAGCTCGCTCCCGCCTGCTGCCCGGTCGTCGCCTACGGCGCCCTCGTGCCCAGGTCGCTGCTCGACCTCCCGCCGCTCGGCTGGGTCAACCTGCACTTCTCCCTGCTGCCCGCGTGGCGGGGCGCTGCGCCGGTGCAGCACGCGGTACTGCACGGCGACGACGTCACCGGCGCCACCGTGTTCACCCTCGAGGCAGGGATGGACACCGGACCGGTGCTCTCGGTCCTCACCGAGACGATCGGTCAGCGTGACACCAGCGGCGACCTGCTCGGACGGCTCGCGCAGTCCGGGGCCGGTCTGCTGGTCGCGACCCTGGACGCCCTGGAGGACGGCACCCTGGTCGCTCGACCGCAGCCGACCGAGGGCGTCAGCCTGGCCCCCAAGCTCACGGTCGACGATGCGCGCATCGACTGGACCGCGCCGGCTTTCCACATCGACCGCCGGGTGCGGGCCTGCACCCCGGCGCCCGGCGCCTGGACGACGTGGCAGGGCGAGCGCCTTGGCCTTGGGCCGGTGCTGCCGGTCCCGACCTTCGAGCAGCACGTCCAGCCGGGGACGTCAGTCCAACCGGACCCGAGGACCGCGGCTCGGTGGGCACCGGGTCAGGTCTCGGTAGCGCGACGTACGGTCCTCGTCGGCACCGGCGACGGCCGCGCCGTGCAGCTCGGTGAGGTGCGGCCGGCAGGGCGCCGGCCGATGGCTGCCGACGACTGGGCCCGCGGGCTGCGTGGCCAGGTCGCGCTCGACGGCGGGACGCTCGGATGACCGGCCCAGCCCGACCTGGCGCGCGCCCGCCGGCGCGCAAGCCCAAGCCGCGTCCCGACCTGCCGCGGCGAGTGGCCTTCGACCTGCTGCGCGCCGTCGACGAGCGGGCCGCCTACGCCAACCTCGTGCTGCCCGCCCTGCTGCGCGATGCGCGGCTGGACCCACGGGACGCGGCGTTCGCGACCGAGCTCGGCTACGGCACGCTGCGCGGTCGTGGCACGTACGACGCGGTGCTCGCCGCTTGCGTGGACCGACCGTTGGAGCAGGTCGATCCGCCGGTGCTGGACCTGCTGCGGCTCGGTGCGCACCAGCTGCTGGCGATGCGGGTGCCGTCGCACGCGGCCGTCTCGGCGACGGTCGAGCTCTCCCGGGCGGTGGTTGGCGAGGGCCGCGGATCGTTCGTCAATGCAGTGCTGCGCAAGGTCGGGCGCACCGACCTGCCCGGGTGGCTCGCCCAGGTCGCGCCAGATGCCGACGCCGACCCGGTGGCCCACCTGGCCGTGGTGCACTCCCACCCACGCTGGGTCGTGTCGGCCCTGCGCGACGCCCTGGGCGGCGAGCTGCCGGAGGGCGGCGACCTGCTGACCGAGACCGCGGCCCTGTTGGCCGCCGACAACGCCGCACCGACAGTGACCCTCGTGGCGCGTCCGGGCCGGGGCACAGTCGCCGAGCTGCTGGAGGCAGGCGCGACACCCGGCCGGTGGTCGCCGTACGCCGCGGTGCTGTCCGGTGGAGACCCCGGCGGGTTGGCGGCGGTCCGGGCCGGTCGCGCCGGCGTCCAGGACGAGGGCAGCCAGCTGGTCGCGTTGGCCCTGGCGTCCGCCCCGTTGCACGGAGCGGACCGGCGGTGGCTCGACCTGTGCGCCGGCCCCGGCGGCAAGGCGACGCTCCTCGCCGGTCTGGCGGCCGAGCGCGGTGCGGTGCTGCTGGCCGCCGAGATCGCCCCGCACCGCGCGGTCCTCGTGCGCAAGGCACTGGGCGTGGGCGGCGGGGGAGCGCGCGACACCGCGACCAGCAATGCGGCCGTGGTGGTGGCTGACGGCCGGGTCCCGGCGTGGCAGCCCGGAGCCTTCGACCGGGTCCTCGTCGACGCTCCGTGCACCGGGCTCGGGGCTCTGCGGCGGCGGCCGGAGTCGCGCTGGCGGCGGCAGCCCACCGACGTCCCCGTGCTGGCAGAGCTGCAACGGGCCCTGCTCGACCGGGCGCTGGACGCGGTCCGCCCCGGCGGGCTGGTCGCCTACGTCACCTGCTCGCCACACCTCGCCGAGACTCGCACCGTGGTCGCCGACGTACTGCGACGGCGGCCCGCCGGCGCGAGCGCCGAGCCGGTCGACGCCCGGCCACTGCTTGCCGGCGTACCCGATCTGGGCGAGGGCCCGCACGTGCAGCTCTGGCCGCACCGGCACGGCACCGATGCCATGTTCCTGTCCCTGCTTCGCACGCAGGGCGGGCACTGACCCGAGCGGGAAAGGCGGTACGCCGGCCTAACCCACCGGTCGGTCGTCGGTCAGCCGGCGCAGCAGTCCCGTGAGCAGGGAGGCATCGGCGCCGAGCACCCCGAACCACGACCGGTCGCAGGTCTCCACCACTGCCACCGCCTGGTCGGCGAGCTGCTGGCCGGCGCGGGTCACGGTGAGAGCGCGGGCCCGTCGGTCATCGGGATGCGGCCGCCGTTCGACCAGCCCGCGGGACTCCAGCACGCGCAGCACCTGTGAGGTCATCATCGGGTCGGCGGCAGCGTGCGCGGCCAGTCGCTGCTGGGTGACGGCCCCGACGGTCTCACCCGAAAGCCAGGCCAGCGAGGCCAGCAGCACGAACTGCACATGGGTGAGCCCGAGCGGCTTGAGTGCGGCCCGCTGGGCGGCCTGCCAACGATTGGTCACCTGCCAGAGCAGCAGGCCAGGACTGTCCGCCGCCGTCTCGAACTCGGTGGCGAGCCCTGCCATCAGCGGGTCGACCCGGTGCCTGCCGTGGTGGCAGGGACCGGTGACGTGACCGTGCCGTAGCCGCCCGCGACGTCCTGCTCGACCCGAGCCACCAGCCGCTCGAGGTCGCCCTGCGCGGTCGCCGCGATGCCCCGGCCCAGGATGACTCGCCACAGGGCGCGGAGCGGTCCGGTCAGGGTCACCGTGACCTCGATCGCACAGCCGCCCGCGGTCCGCGTCGTGACCTGGTGGTCGAAGGTGAGCCGGGCGCCGAGCAGCCGGGACACGTCGACGAACTCGCGACCGTCCACCAACCGCGCGACGACGAAGCCGACCTTGGGGCCACCGCGCGGCTTGAGTGAGCCGGTGGCACCTTCGACAAAGGGTCCGTCGAGGCGCACCCACTCGGTGTCGACGTTCCATTCCGGCCAGGTGGCCATGTCGGCCCAGCGGGCGAAGAACCCGTCGGGGGCAGCGGTCGAGGTGGCCCGGGCCTGCACGAGGAGAGTCATGGCAAGAAGTATGCGCGCTTAGTAAAGTACTGTCAAGACGTACGCCGGAGGACCGGGCTCTCATAGACTCCGCCGCCATGGGCGTCCAGATCTCGCCGAGCATCCTCTCGGCCGACTACACCGATCTCGCCCGTGAGGTGGCGCGGATCGCACCGGCCGCCGACTGGGTGCACGTGGACGTGATGGACGGCCACTTCGTGCCGAACCTCACCGTCGGGCTGCCGGTGGTCGAGCGGCTGGCCCAGGTGAGCACCCTGCCGCTGGACGTGCACCTGATGATCGAGGACGTCGACCGGTGGGCACCGGCCTACGCCGAGGCAGGAGCCCACAGCGTCACCTTCCACCTCGAGGCGGCGACTGCTCCGGTGCGCTTGGCCCGGACCCTGCGCGGGCAGGGAGCCCGGGCCGGGATGGCCCTGCGGCCGGCCACGCCGGTCGAGCCGTGCGCCGACCTGCTGCCCGAGCTGGACATGCTGCTGCTGATGACTGTCGAGCCGGGCTTCGGCGGCCAACGCTTCCTCGACCTCGTGCTGCCCAAGATCCGGACGGCTCGCGAGCTCGCCCGAGGCCGGGACCTCGACCTCTGGATCCAGGTCGACGGGGGAGTGTCGGCCGAGACGATCGAGCGCGCCGCCGACGCCGGCGCTGACGTCTTCGTTGCCGGCTCTGCGGTCTATGGCGCGGATGACCCCGAGAAGGCCATCACCGGTCTGCGCGAACAGGCCGGCTCGGCGACCGCTGCGTCCTGGTGGTCAGGCTCCTGACCGGCGCATCGCCCCCGCCATGATCGACAGCTCCCCACCCGCCGCCTGACCTTTCGCCGTACGGCGGGTCGACAGCTGCTGATCATCGGGGCGGGGCGGGGCGGACTTCAGCTGGTGAGGGTGCCGCGCACGATGCTGTCGCCGGAGTGGGCCGGGTT
>JANLYQ010000030.1:0-18172 GCA_031365725.1 Sporichthyaceae bacterium
CGGACGACCACGAGCGCGGCCGGGTCGACCGCCGCGGGCTTCAGTGGGTTCAGCCACACGCTGCGGCCGGGCAGCGCCGGTGCCGACGTACGCCGGGTGCAAGCTCGCCTGCACGTCACCCGGACCGGTCGCTACGACCGATCCACCGTGGCGGCGGTCACCAGGTTCCAGCGCTCGCTCGGCTGGCACGGCTGCGGCCGGGTCGGCCCCCGCACCTGGTCCCGCCTCTTCTGACCTGCCCCCCTGGTCAGGCAGGCCGTGCTGGCCGACAATGAGGCTGTGTACGACGTCCCCGAGGGCAGCTCCGCCGGCACCGAGATCGTCGCGCTGCCGTCGAGCGGACCGGTCATCCCCGACCAGCGTGGCAACGGCCGCTGGCTGCGCGTCACCTGGCACGGCGAGGACGTCGTCGTCCTGAGCCTGTGGCGCGACTCCGGCTGCGTGGGCACGATGCGGGTCGAGCGTGAGCAGGTCCCTGCGCTGGTCAACGCCCTGGTCGAGGGCCTCGCTGAGCACTGAGGCCGTCCAGGATGCCGCGGATCAGCTCGGCCTCGCGGGGCAGGTCGTGCTCCAGCGCATTCCACACGATCGCGTGATCGACGGCGTCGTACTCGTGCGCCACGAGGTGGCGCATCGCCTTCATCGGCCGCCACCGCACCTCGGGATGCGCGGCCAGGAAGGCGTCGTCCAGGCGGGCGACCACCTCACCGACCCGGTGCATGATCGCCTCGCTGGCCAGCTGCACGAACTCATCGCCGTCGAACGCCGACCTGCCGCGCGCCACCAGTCGGGCGGCCAGGTCCGCGTACCGCACGAAGTCGGACAAGATCGCAATGTGGTCCGGCACCCTGCGTGCCGTCACTTCCAGTCCGCCAGCCTCGTCGACTCGCCCACCATGGACTCGTGCCCGGGTCGGAGGCCACCACGGCTGACCACGTCGACCGGCACCTGCAGCAGTTCCGCGAGCTCATCCTGCAGCGCCGCCTGATCGAACAGTGAGGCGTCAGGGGCGAACGTGACCAGCAGATCGACGTCACTGCCAGGCTCGTCCTCGCCGCGCGCGACCGAGCCAGCCACGGCCACGTCGAGAGCCCGGTGCCGAGCAGCGAGAACGAGGACTTCACCCCGGCGAGCCCGAAGCGTGTCCGAAGGTCGTGGCCGGATCGCTGCGTGCAGCCTCGCCGACATCTGAGCAGACAACCGCCGGGCACCGCTCTCGTACGCCGCGATGTTGGGCTGAGCCACCCCGGAAAGGCTCGCCAGCTGATCTTGGCTGAGGCCGGCGGCTCGTCTTCTGGCCGCGATCTCCCGAGCGACGGCATGAGACCGGTCGACGTCCATATATCAATGATATGACACGCTGGCTCGGCCGGTGAATCTTGAGGCGACCCGCCGGGTGGTCACCGCGCGTCGCCTCAAGATCCACAAGAACTCGGTGCGCGAGGGGGGAGTTGAACCCCCACGTCCTTTCGGACACACGGACCTGAACCGTGCGCGTCTGCCATTCCGCCACTCGCGCGAGCCCGGGAAGGATAACAGGGGCGTGCGCCGCCCCCAGCCGGGGAACAGGGCCAGCAGCCGGCGCCCCGGCTACCATCTCGGTGGCCGGACGACCTGCGCCCGACACGCGCCGTCGCCCCGCCTGACCGTCATCCGCCGACCCACCTGACCGTCCCCGCGCCCCCGCGCCCGCACCGGTCCCCGAGCCCGAGGAGGTGACTGCGACCCGATGGGCGTCCTGCAGCGCTTCGAACGGCGGATCGAGGAGCTCGTCAACCGGCCTTTCGCCCGGGCCTTCAAGTCCGAGGTGCAACCGGTGGAGATCGCCGGCGCCCTGCAGCGCGAGTGCGACGACCGCGCCGCCATCGTGGCCCGCGGCCGCACGATGGTGCCCAACGTGTTCGTTGTCGCGCTCGGCCCGCACGACCACGAGCGCCTCAACCCGTACGCCGGTCCGCTGGGCAACGAGCTCGCCGCCATGGTGCGCGAGCACGCCGAGGAGCAGGGCTACAGCTTCGTCGGGCCGGTCGAGGTGGCCCTCGAGCTGGACGAGGCCCAGCAGACGGGGCGCTTCCTCGTCCGCAGCGAGGTCCGCGATGACCCGATGCGGCCCGGGCAGCAGTCGTCCCCCGCGGACAAGGGTGACCACGGCAACCAGGCCGACCCGGAGCCGCTGCTCCCACCCGCCGATCCGCCCGCCGCCCGCACCGGCCCGTGGCTGCAGGCCGGCTCCACGACGTACCCCCTGGGTCATGCCGTCACCACCATCGGCCGCGGCCCCGACGCCGACCTGCGCCTCGACGACCCCGGGGTCTCCCGCCTGCACGCCGAGCTGCGCGTCTCCGGCGGCGCGGCGACGATGACCGACCTCGGGTCGACCAACGGCATCGTGGTGGACGGTCGGCGGGTGCACACCGTGCACCTGTACGACGGCATCGAGCTGCGCCTGGGCAGCACCACGGTGGTCTTTCATGACCCAGGCAGCCCGCTGAGCAGCCGATGAGTCAGGTGTCCGAGCTCACCCTCACCCTGATCAAGTTCGGCTTCCTCGCCGTGCTGTGGCTGTTCGTGCTGACCGCGGTCTCGGTGATGCGCTCCGACCTCTTCGGTCGCCGGGCCGGCGCCTCCAACCGAACGGGCCGCACGCCAGCACCCGTGCCCGCTCCCGCCGGCCGCACCACCCGCCCGCCCAAGCCCGTCCGTGGCCGTCGCGGGGCGCCAGGCAGCCTTGTGGTCACCGAGGGCGCGCTGTCGGGCACGACAGTCCGCCTCGGCGACCAGTCGCTCACCCTGGGTCGCTCGCAGGACTCGACCATCGTGCTGGACGACGACTTCGTCTCCGGCCGGCACGCGCGGTTCTTCCCCGGCGGCGACGGCACCTGGATGGTCGAGGACCTCGGCTCCACCAACGGCACCTACCTCGACCGCACCAAGGTCAACGGGCCCACCCCGGTCAAGGTCGGCGTGCCGGTGCGCATCGGCAAGACCGTCGTCGAGCTGCGGAAGTAGCCCGCGCCGATGGCCCTCGCACTGCGCTACTCCGCCCGATCCGACGTGGGGCTGATCAGGGAGATCAACGAGGACTCCGGGTACGCCGGTCCACGCCTGCTCGTCATCGCCGACGGTGTCGGGGGGCACGCGGCCGGCGAGGTCGCCTCCTCGGTGGCCGTCGGCGTCCTGTCCGGCCTCGACGAGGACTCCCCAGGCGGTGACCTGCTCGACCGGCTCTCGACCGCCGTGCACGACGCCAACAACCACCTGCGCGCGATGGTCACCGGCGACCCCGACCTGCGCGGCATGGGGACGACGGTCACCGCGCTGCTGCGGGCCGGCTCGCGGTTCGGGTTGGTGCACGTCGGTGACTCCCGCGGCTACCTGCTGCGCGACGGTCGGTTGCAACAGATCACCCGCGACCACACGTTCGTACAGACCCTGCTCGACGAGGGGCGCATCACCCCGGAGGAGGCCGACCAGCACCCGCAGCGCAACCTCATCACCAACGCCCTCGACGGGCGGGCGGACGTCGAGCTGGACCTGTCGGTGCGCGAGACCCGGGCCGGTGACCGCTACCTGCTCTGCAGCGACGGACTGTCCGGGGTGGTCAGCCTGGACACGATCCGCGACACGCTGGCGGTCGAGGCCAGCACCGACGCCGCCTGCGAGGCCCTGGTCGAGCTCGCCTTGCGCGGCGGCGGTCCCGACAACATCACCGCGATCGTCGCCGACGTCGTCGAGGTGGAGAACAACCCACCCTCGGCCGTGCCGCTCACCGTCGGCGCAGCCGCCGAGGGCGCGGTCAAGCACGAACGACCGGACAGTGCAGCCGCCAAAGCCGCAGCGTTGCGACCAGCACCGGCCGCGGCCCCGGTCGTCAGCGACACCCACGGCTTCCGGCCGCGCCGCCGCGGCCGACGCCTCGCGCTTGCTCTGGTCGCCGTGCTGCTGCTCGGCGGCGGTGGCTATGCCGCGTGGCTGTGGTCCCAGGCTCAGTACTACGTCGGCGTGCAGGGCACCAACGTCGCGATCTTCCGCGGACTCTCGCAGGACATCGGGCCGCTGCGCACCTCGCGGCTCTATCGCAGCGAGCCCGTCGCGTTGGCCGACCTCCCGCCCTACCAGCGCCAACGGGTCCGCGCGGCTATCGCCACCGACAGCCTGCGGGGGGCCGAGAAGGTCGTTGCCGGCCTGCAGAAGCAGGCCGCGCTCTGCCGGGCCGCCGCATCGGCGAGCGCAAGTCCCAGTCCGAGTCCAAGTCCGAGTCCGAGTCCGAGTCCCACCGTCACCGCCACGCCGACACCGGCCGCCAACCCCAACCCCAGCCCCAGCCCGAGTTCCCCTGCAGCGGTCACCACCCCACCGCTGATCACCCCGTCGGGCTCGCCCACCCCGTCCCCAGACACGGCCGGCTGCCGGGGGACCGCGTGAGCACCCTCATCCCCCGGATGGCAAGCCGGGCCGGCCGGCGACCGCGCAACGCCGAACTCCTGCTGCTGGTCTTCTCGGTCGCGCTCGCCATGGCGGCGTACGCCGCAGTCGGTCTTGCCCACGATCGCCGGCTGCCGACCGACATGATCGGCTACGGCGGTGGCCTGGCGGTGCTCTTCGCGGTCGCGCACCTCGCCCTGCGCCGCCTCGCTCCCGACGCCGACCCGGTGATCCTGCCGGCGGTCACGGTCCTCAACGGACTCGGTCTGGCGGTGATCCACCGTCTCGACCTCGCCTACGCCGACCGCGCCCGCCGCGCCGGTGACAGTCTCCCGCCGGCCGCCGCACCCGCCCAGCTCACCTGGACCGCCGTCGGGGTCGTGCTGTTCGTCGTCGTGCTGCTGCTGGTGCGCGACCACCGGGTCCTGCAGCGCTTCACCTACACCGCGATGCTCACGGGTCTCGTGCTCCTGCTGCTGCCCGCCGTGCCGTTCCTCGGCAGCACCATCAACGGTGCCCGCATCTGGGTCCGGTTCGCCGGCTTCTCCTTCCAGCCCGGCGAGCTGGCCAAGATCGTGCTGCTGGTCTTCTTCGCGGGCTATCTCGTCGCCAAGCGGGACGTGCTCACCCTCGCCAGCCGTCGCGTCGTCGGCATCGACCTGCCGCGCGGCCGTGACCTCGGGCCGGTGCTGGTCGCCTGGGCCGCCAGCCTCGGCGTGCTGATCTTCGAGCGCGACCTCGGCACGTCACTGCTGTTCTTCGGCGTCTTCGTCGCGATGCTGTACGTCGCCACCGAGCGGCTGTCCTGGCTGCTGATCGGCCTGCTGCTGTTCATGTCCGGCTCCTACGTCGCGTGGCGCCTGTTCGCGCACGTACAGCTCCGCGTCGACATCTGGCTGCACGCCTTCACCCCCAAGAACATGAACGACCACAGCTACCAGTTGGTGCAAGGCCTGTTCGGCATGGGCAGCGGGGGCCTGCTCGGCAACGGCCTCGGCCTCGGCCGGCCCGACATCGTGCCCTACGCCCAGACCGACTTCATCGTGGCCGCGATCGGCGAGGAGCTCGGCCTCACCGGGTTGATGGCGCTGCTCGTGCTCTACGCGATCGTCGTGCAACGCGGCCTGCGGACGGCGATCGGCGTCCGTGACTCGTTCGGCAAGCTGCTGGCAGCGGGGCTGGCCTTCAGTGTCGCGCTGCAGGTGTTCGTGGTCGTCGGCGGCGTCACCCGGCTGATCCCGTTGACCGGGTTGACGATGCCGTTCCTGTCCTTCGGCGGCTCGTCACTCGTCAGCAACTGGGTGCTGGCCGCGCTGCTGCTGCGGATCAGCGACGCGGCCCGCCGGCCGGCTCCGGTACCGGGCAGTGCACCGACAGGGGTACCGAGCGCCGCAGCCGACGACCGCACCCAGGTGGTGCGGCTGTGAACTCGCCGCTGCGACGGCTCTCCGTCGCCGTCCTGGTGCTCTTCGGCCTGCTGCTGCTCAACGCCAACTACCTGCAGGTGGTGCGCGCCGACACGCTGCGCAACAACCCCCGCAACCCGCGGATCATCGCCGAGGAGTACTCCCGTCAACGCGGCCCGATCCTCGTCGACGGCAAGCCGATCGCCCGCAGCGTGGCCACCAGGGACCGGCTCAAGTACCTCCGGGACTACTCCCAGGGCAAGCTCTACGCCCCGGCCACCGGCTTCTACTCCCTCGTCTACGGCTCCAGCGCCGTCGAGTCCGAGTCCAACTCGGTGCTCGCCGGCACCGACGCCTCGCTGTTCGTCCGGCGGGTCATCGACCTGCTCACCGGTGAGCAGCCCCAGGGCGGCAGCGTCGCCCTCACCCTGGACCCCGCCGCGCAGAAGGCGGCCTTCGACGGTCTGACCGCACTCGGCGCCCGCGGAGCGGTGGTGGCCATCGCGCCCAGCACGGGGGCGATCCTCGCGCTGGTCAGCACCCCGTCCTTCGACCCGAACCTCGTCTCGGGGCACGACCCCGTGGCCGTGCGGGCGGCGTACAAGCGACTCAGCACGGCAGCCGGTCAGCCGATGCTGGACCGCGCGCTGCGTCAGACCTACCCGCCGGGCTCGACCTTCAAGGTGGTCACCGCCGCGGCCGCGCTGGAGAGCGGGCGCTACACCCCCGACTCCGCGGTCGACAACGCGCCGTCGCTGGACCTGCCGCAGACGACCAGCCCGCTGCCCAACGAGAACGGCGCCCCGTGCTCGTCCTCCGGCACCGCGACCCTCACCGTCGCGCTGGAGAACTCCTGCAACGTCAGCTTCGGCAAGATCGGGCTCGAGCTCGGCGCCGACGCGCTGCGCACCCAGGCCGACAAGTTCGGCTTCGACACCTCCGTGCAGGTGCCGATGACCAGCGCCACCAGCCGCTTCCCGACCAACCCGGACCTGCCGCAGACGGCGCAGTCGGCCATCGGCCAGTTCGACGTGCGTGCCACCCCGCTGCAGATGGCGATGGTCGCCGCCGCGGTCGCCAACCGCGGTGTGCTGATGACGCCGTACCTCGTGTCCGAGGTGCGCGGGCCGGACCTCTCGGTGCTCGACACCACGACACCCAAGCCGCTCAGCACCGCCATCAGCCCGCAGACCTCAGCTGCGCTCACGACGATGATGACCAAGGTCGTGACCGAGGGCACCGGCAGCAACGGCCAGATTCCCGGCGTGGTGGTCGCAGGCAAGACCGGCACCGCCCAGCAGGGTGGCGGTCGCACCCCGCACGCCTGGTTCATCTCCTTCGCCCCGGCCGACAGCGAGCCCAAGGTCGCGGTCGCGGTCGTGGTGGAGGACGGCGGCGGCCGGGCCGAGATCAGCGGCAACGGGCTGGCCGCGCCCATCGCAAAGGCCGTCATGCAGGCGGTGCTGGGCCAGCGATGAGCACCGACGTCGACACGGTCCTCGGGGGCCGCTACCGCCTCGCCGCCCGCATCGCCGGCGGGGGCATGGGCGAGGTGTGGCTGGCCCAGGACACCGTCCTGCACCGCGATGTGGCGATCAAGATCCTGCGCAGTGAGTACGCCGACGACCCCACCTTCCTGGCCCGGTTCCAGGCCGAGGCCCGCCACGCCGCCGGACTCTCTCACCCGCACATCGCCACGGTCTACGACTTCGGTGAGGGTGGCGCCGACGACTCACCCTTCCTCGTCATGGAGTACGTGCCGGGCGAGGCACTGTCCGACCTGCTCTCCGGTGTCTCCCGGTCCGGTCGCCTCCCGGCCCGCCAGACCCTCGAGATCATCGGTCAGGCCGCGCTCGGCCTGCAGGCCGCGCACGACGCCGGGGTGATCCACCGCGACGTGAAGCCCGGCAACATCCTGGTGACCCCGGAGGGGGTCGTGAAGATCACCGACTTCGGCATCGCCCGGGCCACCAACGCGGTCCCGCTGACCAGGACCGGCGCCATCATGGGCACCGCCTTCTACATCTCTCCCGAGCAGGCCTCCGGTCGACCGGTCGAGCCTGCCAGCGACGTCTACTCCCTCGGCATCGTCGCTTATGAGTGCCTCACCGGGTCCCGACCGTTCCCCGGTGACACCCCCGTGAGCGTCGCCCTCGCCCAGGTCAACCAGCAGCCGCCGGCGCTGCCCGGCTGGGTGCCCGCGCCGGTCCGCGAGCTGGTGATGGCGATGCTGGCCAAGGAGCCGTCCGCGCGCCCGGCCGGGGCCGGTGACCTCGGCCGCCAGGCACTCGCCCTGGCTGCCTCCCTGCCCGTCCAGGACGAGGTGTCTGACGCCGACACACTGCAGGTGGCCGCGGCGGGCACGCCGGACCCGGTGACCCGCCTGCGCACCGACACCGACCCCGGCTTCCTGCTGCCCCCTCCCGACCGGCCCCCGCGTCGCCTGCTGCTCGGCGCCCTCCTGCTGGTCGGGCTGCTCGCGGTGGCCGGGCTGGTCCGCGCCTGCAGCAGCCCGGACAGCGGCACCACCGGGGCCGGGGCTGCGTCAGGTTCCGCTGGCACAACAGGCTCGGTGACCGTCGTACCCGCCGCGTTCATCGGTCGCCCGGTCGAGTCGGTCCGTACCGACCTACGGAACCGTGGGCTGCGGGTGCGCGTCGTGCTGTCGGAGGGCGGCGGCGTTGTCGGTACGGTGAAGGGGGTCTCGCCGCGGGGGGACGTCGCCACCGGCGGCCTGGTCGTGGTGCGCGGCGTCGCAGCACCGCCCACAGCGCCACCGTCACACGGCAAGGCCAAGGGCAAGCACAAGAAGGACAACGGCGGCGGACCAGGAGAGGGTGACTGAGGTGGCCAGCGCAGTCCCGCCGCTCCTGGGCGGCCGCTATGTGATCGGTGACCTCCTCGGCCGCGGCGGCATGGCGGAGGTGCACCGGGGGGTCGACGAACGCCTCGGGCGCACCGTGGCCGTCAAGATGCTGCGCCCCGACCTCGTCCGCGACCCCACCGCCCAGGTGCGCTTCCGCCGCGAGGCGCACTCGTCGGCCTCGCTGAACCACCCGTCGATCGTGGCCGTCTACGACACCGGCGAGGACGAGTACGCCGGCAACCCGGTGCCCTACATCGTCATGGAGCACGTCGCCGGCTCGACGCTGCGCGACCTGCTCGGCTCGGGGAGTCGCCTGCTCCCGGACCGAGCGCTGGAGATCGTGGACGGGGTGCTGGAGGCGCTGTCCTACAGCCACGCCCAGGGCATCGTGCACCGCGACATCAAGCCGGCCAACGTCATGATCACGACCGAGACGCGCCAGGTGAAGGTGATGGACTTCGGCATCGCCCGCTCGCTGGACGACATGGCCGTCACCATGACCCAGACCTCGGCCGTCATCGGCACCGCGCAGTACCTCTCGCCGGAGCAGGCCGAGGGCAAGCAGGTCGACACCCGCAGCGACCTCTACTCCACCGGCTGCCTGCTCTACGAGCTGCTCACCGGCCGGCCGCCGTTCGTCGGCGACTCCCCGGTGGCCGTGGCGATCCAGCACGTGCAGGCGCAGCCGCTGCCCCCGTCGTCGCTGGACCCCGACCTGCCACGCGGCATCGACGACATCGTGCTGCGGGCACTGGCCAAGGACCGCACCCGGCGCTACCAGACCGCCGGCGAGATGCGCCGCGACATCGCGGCCGCACGCAGCGGACGCTCGGTGCCGCCGTTCGTCCCCGTGCCCGTGCCGCAGGCCGCGCGTCCCGACCAGACCACCCGCACCGTCCTGCCCACCACCCCGGTCCTCGCCGGTACGGCGACCTATCCGGCGGTCGGTGAGCGGCCGGCCCGGCGCTCGACTCCGCAGCAGCAGAGCAACGGACGGGTGGGCCGGGCGCTGGGCTACACGCTGCTGGCGATCGGCGTGCTCGCGGTGTTCGTCATCGTCGGTCTCATCGTGAAGTCCGCGCTGGGCGGGTCCAGCGCCTCCCAGGTGTCGGCGCCGCAGATCACCGGGCTCACGGTGCCCGCCGCCCGGGCTGCCCTCAAGGCCGAGGGCCTCACCCTCGGTCAGCAGAGCATGAAGGCCGACGAACAGGTTCCGACCGGCAACATCATCGACCAGAACCCCGAGAGCGGGACGTCGGTGCGCACGGGCACCAGCGTCTCGGTCACCGTCTCCACGGGCGTGGACAGCACCACCGTGCCCACCCTGGTGGGGTTGTCGCTGGACGAGGCCAAGCAGGCGCTCGACCAGGCCGGGTTGACCCTCGGCGACCTCAAGTCGGTGCCGTCGACCGAGACCCGGTCGACGGTCACCAAGGTCACTCCCAACGAGGGCGAGACGGTGCCTCGCAACAGCTCGGTGGCGATGGCCTATGCCAGCGGCAACAACAAGGTGCCCGACGTCACCGGCAAGGACGAGGCCACCGCGCGCAGCGCCCTCGAGCAGGCCGGCTTCACCGTCGGTACGTCGACCACCAAGGAGTCGGCCGACAAGCCGGCGGGCACCGTGCTCTCGCAGTCGACGCCCGGCGGCCAGACCCTCCGGCTGGGCTCCACGGTCACCTTCGTCGTGGCGACAGCCCCGCCCACCGCGACCCCGTTGCCGACCGACACCGGGCCGGTCCCGACCCCGAGCGCCACGGCCGCACCCACCCCCTAGCGGTCACCGCGCGCGACCACAGGAGCGAGGCCGGCACTGCGGTCCACCGCGCCGGGGTCGCCGCAGCTGACCAGCCAGGTCGCCAGCAACCGGTGACCGCCCTGGGTCAGCACCGACTCGGGATGGAACTGCACCCCCTCGACCGGCAGGTCCCGGTGCCGCAGCGCCATGACCACCCCGCTGGCCGTGCGCCCGGTCACCTCCAGCTCCGGGGGCAGGGTGTCCTCGCGCACCGCGAGCGAGTGGTAGCGGGTGGCCGTGAACGGTGACGGCAA
Source organism: Sporichthyaceae bacterium (assembly GCA_031365725.1). Classification (GTDB taxonomy): domain Bacteria; phylum Actinomycetota; class Actinomycetes; order JACCUZ01; family JACCUZ01; genus JANLYQ01. The sequence goes on from JANLYQ010000030.1 coordinate 10,750, forward strand.
CCCCGACAGCACCCCGGCGCCCTCGTGGCTGACGTTACTGGTCTTGCCGTGCAGCAGCTCAGGTGCCCGTTCCACGATCGCGCCGTACGCCACCGCGATCGCCTGATGGCCCAGACACACCCCAAGCATCGGCACCGCGCCGCCCACCTCGCGCACCATCTCGACGCACACCCCGGCCCGCTCCGGCGTGCCCGGTCCGGGACTCAGCAGCACACCGTCGTACGACGTGGCGTCCTGCGGTCGCACCTCGTCGTTGCGTAGGACCGTGCACTCGGCGCCGAGCTGACCGAGGTACTGCACGAGGTTGAACACGAAGCTGTCGTAGTTGTCGACGACGAGGATCCGCCGCGGCCGCACGTCTGTCACTGCTGGTCCACCGTCACTTTGAGGAAGGGCAAGGACTGCTCGGCCCACGGGAAGACCGTGGTGAACAGCAGTAGCACCACGGCGAGCGCGATCGCGAGCGCGAGCAGCACCCGCACCGGCCACGGCCCCGGCAGGTGCCGCCACACCCAGGGATAGATCATGCCCCTGCTCCTGCGCCCAGGGACGCGGGTGGTCCGTCGGCCCGGGCCCGGGTCCCGGTCAGGTGCCCGAACACGATGAGCCGCTCGTACGACGCCCAGCGCGGGTTGCAGGTGGTCAGGGTCAGCAGCGCCGAGCTCGGCGTGGCGGCCGGCTTGCCCGGCACCGGGTCGAGCACCCAGGTCGAGGTCGGCGTGACGATGCGGGTCCGGTCGACGACGTAGGTGTACCAACCTGCTTTGGTCTCAGCCACGACGAGGTCGCCCTGGTGCACCTGGTCGAGGTAGGCGAACGGCTCGCCGTTGGTGGCCCGGTGACCGGCGACGGCGAAGTTGCCGATCGCGCCCGGCAGTGCCGTGTCGGGATAGTGCCCCACACCGCGGGACAGCTCGGGCAGTCCGACGCCCTCGATGACCGGTACGTCGAACCGGCGGCCCAGACGTGGGATGTGCAGGAAGGCGAACCCGGTGCCGGGTCGGGTGCGCAGCGCGGTGGGGTTGGAGCCGCTGCTCGTGCCGGGTCGAGCCCAGCTCTCCCGCAGGGTCGCCGCCGCGCGGTCGGCGGCCCGGTGGGCAGCCAGGTTGGTCCACACCAGCTGGTAGGCGAGGAACAGCAGCACCACCACACCGGCGGAGACCAGCAGCTCCCCGAGCCCGCGCAGCCCCGCCTGAGCCGACCCCCTCACGACCCGACCCGCGCGTGCAGGAGCGCCAGGGTGCCGTCGTAGGCGGGCAGCTGGGTCGAGGTGCTCGCCGACCGCTGGTAGACCAGCCCGTAGGTCGTGGCGTAGTAGCGGAAGACGTCGACCCCGGGCGCAGCGTCGAGAGCGCTCATCAACTGCTCCGGCGCCCCGATCGCTGTGATCGTGTACGGCGGTGAGTAGACGCGACCCTGCAGGATCAGGGTGTTGCCGACGCAACGCACCGCGCTGGTGGCGATGATGCGCTGGTCCATCACCTGCATGGCCTCGGCGCCGCCGGCCCAGAGTGCGTTGACCACTGCCTGCACGTCCTGCTGGTGCACGACCAGGTCGTCCGGGACGGTGCCGGGCGGCAGGCTCCGGTTCGGCGTGCGCGGGGCATCGGACATGGTCACGGTGACACTCGGCCCCTCGACCGCCACCATGCCCGCCGCGAGCTCCAGGGCATCCGCCCGCTGCTGGGCGTCGCTGATCCGGCGGTCGGCCTGCCCGGCCTTGTCGGTCGCCGCGTGCACCTGCATGCGCAGCCGGTCCACGGTGCGCGCCAGCCCGTCGGCCCGCTGCTGCTGGGCCCGGATGAGGTCGCCGAGATCGCTGCGGGTGCCCCGCAGCTGACCACCCTGCGCGACGCTGGCACTCGTGGCGAAGAGCAGTCCCGCGGCGGCAAAGGCCACGGGCGCCGCGACCCGCCAGAGCGCACGCACGTCGTCCCCCCTCACCTCGCGACTACGCTAGCCGACGAACGGCACCCGCCGCGGGTGCCTCTCACGAGGAGCTCCCCGGTGCCCAAGTCACCCATTCGCCGCCGCCGGACCTTCACCCCGCCGACCGAACGGCCGGCCGCGGTGCACGTCGGCAGCCCGCGCTGGCTCGTGCCGCTCATGGTGGGCTGCTTCGTGCTCGGTCTGCTGTGGGTCGTCGTCTACTACGTCACGCAGACGGCCTACCCGATCAGCGGCCTCCACACCTGGAACATGGCGATCGGCTTCGGGCTCATCGTGGTCGGGTTCGTGCTCTCCACCCGCTGGCGCTGAACGGCTGACGACCGCGCGGTGAACACCGCCCCAACCTGCGGAAACACACCCGTGTAAGTCGTCCACACCGGTTGTCCCCAGTGTGGATAAGGGGCCGGGTGGACAACAGGATCAGGTCAGCTGCGCGGTGCGCCAGGCGATCAGCGCCAGCACCAGGACGGCGGCACCCACCAACCCCGCCACCTGCACCGCCGTACGCCTCGTGGTCGGGGCGTAGGCCAACGCAGCCGCGCACAGGACGCCGGTGATCAGGCCGCCGAGGTGCGCCCGCCAGTCGATGTTGGGCAGGACGAAACCGAGCACGAAGTTGATGGCCAACAGGCCCAGCACGCCGGAGGTGTCCCGCCCGAACCGTCGACTGACGACGAGGTAGGCACCCAGCAGCCCGAAGATCGCCCCGGAGGCCCCCAGCGACTCCCTGTTGGGCGCAGAGAACGAGTAGGACAACGCACTGCCGCCGAGCGCGGCCAGCAGGTAGAGCGCGACGAATCGCGCCCGTCCCAGCGCTGCCTCCAGCGGAGGGCCGAACAGGTAGAGCGCGTACATGTTGAAGGCGATGTGCAGGACCCCGCCGTGCATGAAGGCCGACGTGAGCAGGCGGTAGTACTCACCGTGGGCGACGCCGACATCCCGCCCCAGCGCGGGGTCGAAAGCCAGGCCGATGTCGATGAACCTGCTGGTGAACCCAGGAACCGCCTGCTGGAGCACGAACACCACGACGTTGATGCCGATGATCACCCGGCTGACCCAGCCGGGATCCGTCGTGGCGCGGCCGCCCAGCGCCGTACGCGCCGTGCGCACGTTCTTGTTGCCGTCCTTGACGCACTCCGGGCACTGGAAGCCCACCGAGGCCGGGATCATGCAGTCCGGGCAGATCCGGCGCTCGCAACGCACGCACCGGATGTGCGCCTCACGCTGCGGGTGCCGGTAGCAGACGGCGGGGTCGGCGGTCTCCGGCGGCGGGCTCTCGCTCAGGTGGTCCGTCGCTCGACGACGACGGCGGAGATCACGACGTCCTCCAGCGGACGGTCCATCCGGCCCGTCGGGGTGCCGGCGATCGCGTCGACAATCGCACGGCTGGGGCCGTCGGCGACCTCACCGAAGATGGTGTGCTTGCGGTTCAGGTGCGGCGTGGGGCCGACGGTGATGAAGAACTGGGAGCCGTTGGTGCCGGGGCCGGCATTGGCCATCGCCAGGAGGTAGGGCCGGTCGAAGACGAGCTCAGGGTGGATCTCGTCGGCGAAGCGGTAACCCGGCCCGCCGGTGCCGGTGCCCAGCGGGTCGCCGCCCTGGATCATGAAGCCGCCGATGACCCGGTGGAAGACGGTGCCGTCATAGAGCGGGTCGTTGCTCTTGTGCCCGGTGGCCGGGTTGACCCACTCCTTGCTGCCGTCGGCCAGCCCGGTGAAGTTGGCCACCGTCTTGGGCGCGTGGTTCGGGAAGAGCTGGACCACCACATCGCCACGGTTGGTCTTCAGGGTGGCGTAGATCTCCTCGGCCACAACAGTCCCTTCGCAGCTCTCGGCAGGTGGACACACATCCTTGCACGCCCGCGCGTGTCGGGCGCCACCCCGGACCCGCAGTTTCCGCTGTTGCCGGGCCGGGCACGATGGAGGGGAACATCGCACTGACCGCACCCGACGGAGGGTTTCCTCATGTCCCGCATCGCCGCCCTGCAGAAGAAGAACCCTCGACTGGCCAGCCAGGCCCGACGGGCGGGCAGCCGCGCCAAGGCGACGGCGCCAGTCGTTGCCGACAATGCCGTGCGGTACGCCGCCACCACGCGCGAGTGGGCCGCCCCCAAGGTGGACTCCGCCGTGGAGTGGGCCGGCCCGCGGGTCGACTCTGCCGTCGAGTGGGCTGCCCCCAAGGTCGTGCAGGCACGTGACTGGGTTGCTCCCAAGGTCGAGCCGGCCGTCGACAAGGTCCGCAGCGACGTGCTGCCCGCGGTGGTCGAGGCCGTGACCACCGCACTCACCGCGACCGAGCCGGCCCGCAGCGAGGCGGCCTCCCGCGGCAGCGCGGCGCTCGCCGCGCTCAAGGGCGAGATCGCGCCGCCCAAGAAGACGCACAAGGTCCGCACCCTCCTGCTCCTGCTGAGTGCGGCGGGTGCGGCCGTCGCGGGGTGGCGCACCTGGCTCGCCCGGCAGGCCGACCCCGTCGACGCCTGGACCACCCCGTCGCCCCGACCCACCCCCACCGTCACCCCGGTGCCGGTCGTTCCGGTGACTCCCGCGGAGGCTGCGGCCGAGGACGAGTTGGCGATCGTTCCGCCGGCGACGACTGAGACCGACTCCGAGTCGGTGCTCGAGGAGTCACCCAAGCACTGACAACGGCCGCATCGCCATCGCCCCAAGCCCTAGAGCGGTTCGCCACTATCGTCACCCGCCACTCGGTGTTGTGATGGGGAGATGGCGGACCTCCTCGCCCACGGACCCGACCAGGCGCGGCGGCGACCCCGCTGGCTCATACCGGCGTCGTTCGTCATGGTCGCCGCGGTGGTCTTGCTCGTCGCCCGCCCGGACCTGTGGCCACCGGGGGACAACGCGCTCCCGCAACCGTCGGGCTCGCTGTCGCCGAGGGCCGTGGCCACTTCGCCGGCGCGGAGCGGCCCTGCCACGGTGCCGTCCAGTGACCTGCCCGCGTGGCCGGCCGCACCTGGCGCCTGCGGGAGCGAGGCCCAGCTGCCCCTGACCTCTCCGGGTCCGATGCACGCCACCACCGGTCTCACGATCCTGGTGGGAGGAGCCGGGTTGCGGGTGGTCGACATCGACACGGGGGCGGTGCGGCAGGTCGGTCGCGGCCAGGTGACCGAACTGGCGGCGTCCACGGCCGGAGTGTTCGCTCTCCGCGTCCGCTGTGACCAGCTGATCGGTCCAGCCGGGACCGTTCTCGCTCTTGACCCGGCTCGGCGAACGCTTACTACGGCCTTGGGAGGGCGGGCCGACAGTTTCCTGAGCGGACCGGACACCGTATGGGCGTTCTCCTATCCCGCTGATGTGGCCACGAGACCCATGGTCCTACGACCTGTCGACGGAGGCCGACCGGTGACGCTCCCGGTCGGGTTCGAAGCCGCCGCCGCCAACAGTCGGTTCTTTCTGGGGAGCGTCATTCGCGACGGCGAGCAACCGACCGATGGCGGCTTCGGAATCGCCACCGTGTCGCGTGCGCGACCGGCCGTCGTCCGTCACCTCGGGCGCGGCTACCCCGCCGCCGCCACCGACGGCTTCGCTCTCACCTACCGCAGTTGCGACCAGGCAGCCTCGTGTGAACTCACGTCGATACCCACTCGCCTCGGTGCTGCCACGCGTCACTTCCCGCTGCCGCCCGCTCGAGCTATCGCGTCGACGGTCGTCGTCAGTGTCGACGGCCGTTACGCCGCGTTTCAGCTCTCCCGCCCCGACCCGGACCCTCGCTACGCCCCGGGACATCCCGGCGGGCCTTCCGACCTTGCCGTGCAGGATCTGCGCACCGGCACGTTGTCACTGATCCCCGGTGTGGAACTGGCACCCAAGGCCGCCGCAGGACTCGGGTTCAGCCGCGATAGCCGGTGGCTGATCATCGCGCTGAACGAGGGCCGCCGCGCTCGGCTGCTCGTCTGGCGGCCTGGTCTGACCCAGGCGATGGAGTCCCCGGCCCGGTTACCAGGGGGAGTGCTCTACAGCGTGCCGGTTCTTGACGTCACTGATCGTGCCGGGCTGAGCCCACGCTAGGCGGCCCTAGGCGGCCTCGTTGCCCAGTGGCCAGCCGGCGGCGTGGCCCAGGATGCCGGGGATCTCGGACAGCGGCACGGTGGGCAGGAGTCGGCCGGTGGCGTTGACGGTGTTGGCGACCATGCCGTCGATGAGGTGGCCGAGGTCCATGGGCTGGCCGCCCCAGGCGGGCAGGGGCTCCGGTATCGGCCTCCTCCTCCGGCTGCACCTCCGCCTCCGCTCCGACGTCGGTGCGAGCCGCGGTGCCGGTGGCGTCGATCACCGCCGCGTCCTCGGGTGGCACGTGGAGGGTGAACACGACCGACCCGTCCGGGAGGTCCCGTCGGCGCAGCGACCGGGTCACCGTCGCCGAGGCGGAGCTCTCCTCCAGCAGCACTCGCCGCCAGGCCCGCACGATCCGCTCCAGCTGCGCGCCACTCGCCCCCAGCGCCAGATCCAGCAGCTCGGCCTCGGTCGCCGGGGTCGCGACCCTCACCAACGCTCGCACCTTGCAGTAAGTCAGCGACGCCGACCCGAAAGCCGCCGCGATCACCGGCAACTGCCGCAAGGCGTGAGCAACCCGGACCTTCTCCCGGGCAGCAGTCAGTCCCATGCCCAGCCGCCAGGACAGACAGCGCGCCGCAGATCGCATCCCCAGGTTGCCCCATAGCCCCCGGTCGTCGAGGTCGACCAACACGTGCAGGAACTCCGCCTCCGCCACGGCCAGCGATCCGGCCAGCGCGCACAGGCGCGCCTCGAGATCGTCATCGCTCAGCGCCACCACACCCCCGCGGCCCGCGGAGTCGCAGCCCGGAGAAGCAGCAACCGGTGTCACGCCGGCAGGGGCATCAGCGCATGTCGAGGTCTCCATGACAAGACGCTACGAGGACCCCCGGACACAGCCCGGCAGCGCGGCATCGAGCCTGACCGACCACCAGAAACGACTCCGCGGATTCGTCACCTGTGGACAGCCGGCCGCTGGACGACGGCAGTTGCGCGTGTGTGGAGACGAGGGGACTCGAACCCCTAACCCCCGCCTTGCAAAGGCGGTAATTCAGAAGATCTTGTTCCAAGGGATTCACAGGTCAGGGGCGGCCAAGACGCCTTGAACCCGCAACCGCAGAGTCTCCGTGCCACGCACGTGCCACATCTCCTCGAACGGGCCGCCCAACTGCCGAGCGCGCATGCGGCGCTAGTCGGCTCGGGTTACCGCGTGGTCTGTCCAGAGCGAAGCTGCTCTAGCTGACGAAGTTCCCGCTTCCCGAGGTATTCGCCAGGGTGACTGCGAAGCGCAAGCAAGAACAACGGAGCAGTCAAGAGGGTTATCAGCCAGACGGCATAATGCAGCCACGTGTATGGGTGTTGAAACAAACTTCCGAGAGTGAGGGCCAACATAATTGGAAACGCGCCCTTCGCGGACCTGAGCAAAGCCTGATCGATCATTCTCTGGTGATCCTCTCGTCGGGCAAATA
>JANLYQ010000115.1:0-3957 GCA_031365725.1 Sporichthyaceae bacterium
GTACGGCAGTCCGAGCCGGTAGCCGGTGTGCGGCACGGGCGAGAAGTTGGCGATGCACGCGAGCACCGAGCCGTCGTCGCCGATGCGCAGGAACGAGAAGACGTTGTTGCTGGCGTCGTTGGCATCGATCCAGCCGAAGCCCGCCGGGTCGGCGTCGCGGGTCCAGAGCGAGCGGCTCTCGGTGTAGACCCTGTTGAGGTCGTGCACGAGGGTCTGCACGCCGCGGTGCTCGGCATGATCGGTCAGCCACCAGTCCAGCGACCGCGACTCGGCCCACTCGGCCTCCTGACCGAACTCGGTGCCCATGAAGACCAGCTGCTTGCCCGGGTGCGCCCACATGAACGCGAGGTACGCGCGCAGGTTGGCCAGCTGCTGCCACCGGTCGCCGGGCATCTTGCGCAGCAACGAGCCCTTGCCGTGCACGACCTCGTCATGGCTGATCGGCAGGACGTAGTTCTCCGAATAGGCGTAGACGAGGGAGAACGTCATCTGATGGTGGTGGTACTGCCGGTAGATGGGCTCGTTGGCCATGTAGTCCAACGAGTCGTGCATCCAGCCCATGTTCCACTTGAAGCCGAACCCCAGGCCCCCGAGGTGAGTCGGCCGTGTCACGCCGGGCCACGCGGTCGACTCCTCGGCGATCATCACGACACCAGGCACCCGGCGGTACGCCGTGGCGTTGGCTTCCTGCAGGAACGACACGGCCTCGAGATTCTCTCGACCGCCGTACTCGTTGGGCACCCACTCGCCTTCCTCGCGCGAGTAGTCGAGGTAGAGCATGGACGCCACCGCGTCGACCCGCAGCCCGTCGATGTGGAACTCCTCGAGCCAGTACAGCGCGTTGGCGACGAGGAAGTTGCGCACCTCGGTGCGGCCGAAGTTGAAGACCAGGGTGCCCCAGTCCTTCTGCTCACCGCGGCGGGGATCCGGATGCTCGTAGAGCGCGGTCCCGTCGAAGTGCGCCAGCGCCCACGCGTCCTTGGGGAAGTGCGCGGGTACCCAGTCGACGATGACCCCGATGCCCGCCTGGTGCAGCTTGTCGACGAGATAGCGAAAATCGTCGGGGCTGCCGAAGCGTGACGTCGGTGCGAAGTAGGACGACACCTGGTAGCCCCATGAGCCACCGAACGGGTGCTCGGCGACGGGCATCAGCTCGACGTGGGTAAAGCCGAGGTAGGACACGTGACCGACCAGCTGGTCGGCGAGCTCACGGTAGGACAGCCCCTGCCGCCACGACCCGAGGTGCACCTCGTAGGTGCTCATCGGGGAGGTCAGTGGGTCGTGCGACGCGCGCGTGGCGAGCCACTCGTCGTCGCCCCACTCATAGGTCGAGGAGAAGACGACCGACGCGGTGGCCGGCGGCACCTCGGCCCGGAAGGCGACCGGGTCGGCCTTCTGCCGCCACACCCCATCCTGGCCGAGCACGTCGAACTTGTAGTGCGCACCGTCACCGATGTCGGGGACGAAGACCTCCCACACCCCGGTGGAGCCCATGGCCCGCATCGGGTGCGCCCGGCCGTCCCAGTAGTTGAAGTCGCCGGTCAGCCGCACCCCCTGCGCACTCGGCGCCCACACCGCGAACGACGTGCCGTGCACCGGCCCGGCGAGGCCGTCGTAGGAACGGGTGTGTGCGCCGAGCACCGACCACAGCTCCTCGTGGCGGCCCTCGCCGATCAGGTGCAGGTCGATCTCGCCAAGGGTCGGGAGGAACCGGTAGGGGTCGTCGACGGTGCGCTCCGGCCCGTCATAGGAGACGGCGAGGCGGTAGTCCGGCAGGTGGCTGTCGGGCAGCACAGCGACCCACACGCCGTAGGCCTCGTGCCTCATGTCGACCCGCTTGTCGCCGATCAGCACGGCGGCCGAGGTTGCCCAGGGCCGGAGGGTGCGCACGGTCACGCCTCCGTCGTGCAGGTGCGGACCGAGGATCGCGTGCGGGTCGTGGTGCACCCCCGACACGAGCCGGTGCAGGTCGTCGTTGCTGACTGGCTGTGCCGAGGGACCCGTGGACTTCACCACCGCGGCCACTGGCGGTGCAGCGGGAGTCTCTGGGACCACCTGCTGTGCTGGCGTGCTGGGGGTGCTGGGCGTGGATGGTGTCGTCACGGTGTGCTCACTCCTCTGCCGCGGCAAGCCTGCGGATCGCCGCCATGGGGATGTGCAACCAGGTGGGCCGGTTACGCGCCTCGTACAGGACCTCGTAGACGGCCTTGTCGGTCTCGAACGCCCGCAGCAGCACGCTCTGTGCGCGCGGGTCGGTGCCGCCCGCCTGGGCATAGCCGGCGCAGAACGCGTCCCGGTTGCGACTGGCCCACTCCTGGGCGCGGTAGTCGCGTTGCGGGTCCTGCGGGTGGTCGGCCAGCAGGTGCCGAGCGGCGTAGTCGAAGGACCGGAGCATCCCGGCGACGTCCTTCATCGGCGACTCGAGCGACCGTCGCTCGGCCAACGGCCGCGCGGGCTCGCCCTCGAAGTCGAGCAGCTTCCACCCGTGCAGGGTGCGCATCACCTGGCCAAGGTGGAAGTCGCCGTGCACCCGCTGCACGGGGACAGGCTCGGTCAGTGCTGCCAGGTCGTCGAAGGCACCCCGCAACCCGTCGGCGTACGACGCCAGGTCTGGCACCTCGGCCACGGCCCGGTCGAGTCGCTCACCCATGGCGTCGGACGCGGCGGTGAGCGCTGAGCCCTCGAGGATGCCGGTCGGCAGGGCGGCGGCGAGGGCGGCGTGGACGTCGGCGGTGGCCGCGCCGAGTCGCTGGGCCTCGCCGGCGAAGTCGCCACCGACCTCGTCGGCATGCAGGTCGGCCTCGGCATAGAGGTCACGGACGCTGGTGAGCGCAAGCTCCCAGCCGTCGGCGGCGCCCTTGAGGAAGGTCTGCGCCATCGCCAGGCTGGCGGTAAGCGCGTTGCCAGAGCTCTCGTCCTGCCACGAGCCCTCGACCCAGCCGACCGGCGTGGCGATGTGCTCACTGCCCTGTGCCGCGAGAGCCGCGTGCACCTCGATGTCCGGGTTGAGACCGGGGGAGATCTTGCGGAAGACCTTGATGATGACGGTGTCGCCGAAGATGACCGAGGTGTTGCTCTGCTCGGCACCGATCACGATGGACGGCCCGCCCGCGGGCATCTCGGCAAGGGTCCGGTCGCGGTGGAAGGACAAGCCGTCAGACGCCCGGTCGGCGGCAATGCCGTCGAACCAGGCGGCGGTGGCCTCCTTGTCGTGCAGGGCGTCGTAGACGAACACGTCCGTGCCATCCGGTCCCTTCTCCGTGCCGACCAGGACGTGGGACAACTGTTCCTGCGGCAGGTCGTGCGCGGCCAGCGGCAGCTGGTAGGTCTCGCTTGTGCCGTCGTCGTAGGTCACGGTGACCGCGTCGATGCGCACGGTGGGGGAGACCTCGCCGATGGTCGCGACGTCGCCGATCTGCCAGGTGCGGCCCTTGCCGGCGAACCATCTCTGGGTGCCCAGGAACGTCTCGAGGTCGAGGGACATCAGGACGCTCCTTCCGGCGGGGTGAGGCGGAACCAGTAGAAGCCGTGGCCGGCCAACGTCAGCAGGTAGGGCAGCTCACCGATGAGGGGGAAGTGCACGGTGCCGAGCAGCTCGATCGGCCGGCAGGCCTCCCAGCGCCGCAGGTCGAGCTCGACGGGCTGCGGAAATCGGCTGAGGTTGTTGACGCACAAGACGATGTCGTCACCGAACTCGCGCACGAAGGACAAGACACTCGGGTTGCTGCCGCCGAGGTCCTCCCAGGTGCCGAGACCGAAAGCGGGGTTCTCCTTACGGACCTGGATCATGCGGCGGGTCCAGTGCAGCAGCGAGGTCGAGCTGGCGAGCTGCGCCTCGACGTTGGTGACCTGGTGGCCGTAGACCGGGTCCATCACGGCGGGCAGGAACAGCTGGCCGGGGTTGCTGTGCGAGAAGCCGGCGTTGCGGTCGGGAGTCCATTGCATCGGCGTGCGCAC
>JANLYQ010000017.1:0-88653 GCA_031365725.1 Sporichthyaceae bacterium
CGGCCTCGTCTGCGAAGTCAGTCGGGCTGTGAGCCGCCCCCGGCAGTAACGTGGCTCTCGCCGCCAGGGAAGGACACCGCTCGATCGTGCTGCACGCGCCGGAGCCGTTCGACCTGCTGGGGCCGTTGCCCGAGAACACAACCGTCCTGGAGGCCAGCGCCGGCACCGGCAAGACCTTCACCATCGCCAACCTCGTCGCCCGCTACGTCGCCGAGGGCGTGGCGACGATGGAGCAGCTGCTGGTCGTGAGCTTCAGCCGGGAGTCCACCCGCGAGCTGCGCGAACGGGTCCGCGAACGACTTGTCAGCGCGCGCGACGGGCTGGCTGACCTTGCACACATCCCGTCCGACGATCGCGTGCTGGCGTTGCTGGCCGACGCGTCACCCGCGGAGGCCGCCGTACGACGTCAGAGGTTGGCCGAAGCACTCTCGGTCTTCGACGCAGCGACCGTCACCACGACGCACGGGTTCTGCCAGCAGGTGCTGGTGGCGCTGGGCACCGCGGGCGACCACGACGTGGGCGCCACGCTGGTCGAGAGCGTCGACGACCTGGTCACCGAAGTCGCCGACGACCTCTACCTGCGCAAGTGGGGCCGCCGCGGAGCGGAGCCGCCGGGTCTCAAGCGTGAGCCCTTCCGCGAGCTGGCCCGGGCGGCTGCCAAAGACCCTGCCACCGACCTGTTGCCCCTCGTCGACAAAGAGAGCCCGGACACGGATACGCCGATGCTGCGGGCTCGCATCGCAGCAGCCGTGCGCAGCGAGGTCGACCGGCGCAAACGCCGGCAGCACCTCGTCGACTACGACGACATGCTGATCCGGCTGGCCGACACCCTGACCGATGACACGTCCGGCCCGGTGGCGAAGGCGCGGCTGCGGGGTCGCTACCGCGTGGTGCTGGTCGACGAGTTCCAGGACACCGACCCGGTGCAGTGGACGATCCTGCGCGAGGCCTTCCACGGACACAGCACCCTCGTGCTCATCGGCGACCCCAAGCAGGCCATCTACGCCTTCCGCGGGGCCGACGTGCACGCCTATCTGGATGCGCGTGAGGTGGCCGGAGTCGTCCACACCCTGTCGACCAACCATCGCAGCGACGTCGGTCTGCTGGCCGGCATGTCAGCGGTGCTCGGCGGTGCCGCGCTCGGGGACCCGCGCATCACGGTGCTTCCCGTCGAAGCGGCTCACTCCGGTCCCATGGTGTCGCTGTCGCTGTCGCTGTCGCCGTCGGTGTCGCTGTCGCCACCGCTGCAGCTGCGTGTCCTTTCCCGAGGCCAGAAAGCGTTGACCACAAAAGGCTTGCTGTCTGTTGGCGACGCCCGCACAGCCGTCGCACGTGACCTTGCCGACCGCGTCGTGACGATGCTGTCCGACAACAGCACCCTGCAGCCGCGCGACCGCCTGCCACCACGACCTCTGGAGCCGCGGGACATCGCGGTCCTCGTGCGCAGCTATCTCCAGGCAGATCTCGTCCAAGCAGCGCTGCGCGCCGCGAACGTGCCGGTCGTGCTCACCGGCAAGTCGTCGGTGTTCGCGACCCCGGCAGCGCGGGAGTGGCAGCTCTTGCTCGAGGCGTTGGAGCAGCCGCACCGCACGACCCGGGTACGCCGCCTCGCGTTGAGCAGCATCGTCGGACTGGATGCGAGCAGCCTCGATGCTGCCGGCGACACCGCGACCGACGACCTCGCCATGGCTCTGCGCTCCTGGGCGGCCGTGCTGGAGGTGCGCGGAGTGGCCGCGATGTTCGAGGCCGTCTCGCTGCGTCAGCACGTGCAGCCGCGCATCCTCGGCCAGGTCGACGGCGAACGGCTGCTGACCGACCTGCGACACATCGGTGAGGTGCTGCACGAGGCCGCTCTCGAAGGCCAGCTCGGCCCGACCGCGCTACTGGTCTGGCTGCGTCGGCGCATCTCGGCAGCAGCGGGTGAGGGCGGCCAGGAACGCAGCCGACGGCTCGACACCGACGCGGCCGCCGTGCAGGTCATCACCGTGCACACCAGCAAGGGTCTGGAGTTCCCCGTCGTCCTGGTGCCGTTCGCGTGGGACCTGTACGCCCGACCCGACCCGTCGACGGCCGTCTTCCACGAGGGTGCTCGACGCGTGCGCGACGTCGGCGGTCCCGGCAGCCCGGACTGGCGCACGCACGTGAGCGCGCACCGGCAGGAGGAGACCGACGACGAGCTGCGCCTGACCTACGTCGCGCTCACTCGGGCTCAAGCGCGCCTCGAGGTGTGGTGGGCACCGTCGAGCAACACTGCGACCTCGCCGCTGCACCGACTGCTGATGCACGACCCGTCTTCGGGCGGCGTTGCGCCTCAGGCGATGCCTGTCCCCGACGACGCGACCGCGCTCGCCCACTTCCGTGCCCTTGCGGCCGTCAGCAACGGCGGCATGGACGTGGTCACCGTGCCGGAGACGACCCAGTCGGCACCATGGGCACCGCCAGCCGCGGCTTCTCAGCAGCTCGACGTCGCACGCTTCGACCGGACGTTGGACGTCGGGTGGCGGCGCACGTCGTACAGCGCGTTGACGTCCAGCGCGCACGAAGCGCGGCTGGGCAGCGAGCCTGAGGTCGCGCAGCAGGACGACGAGACCGACGTCGAGAGCGGGGTCGAGAGCGACGTCGACCTCGCGGGCAACGAGCGCACGCCAGCTGACCGTGGACTGCGCGATGTCGTGTCGGTCTGGGACGCGCTGCCCGCCGGTGCCGCGTTCGGCACGCTGGTGCACAGCGTCCTCGAGCGGTTCGACGGGGACAGCGACCCTCTCGAGGACGTGGTGCGCACGCAGGTGGCGCGGCTCGCACCCGAGGTCGACGCCGCGGCTCTGACCACGGGCCTGCGCGCTGCCTTGACCACACCGCTGGGCGCGCTGGCCGATGATGCGGCGCTGATCGACGTACCCACTCGCGATCGGTTGTCCGAGCTCGACTTCGAGCTGCCGTTGGCAGTGGCGACGACCCGCATCACGAGGGCCTCCGACGCCCTGACGTGGTGCTGCGTGATGTCGTGCCGCTGTGGCGCGCGCACGTGCCCGCCGGCCCTTTGTCGTCGTACGCCGATGTGCTGGCCGAGCTGCCCGACGTGGTGCTGCGTGGCTACCTCACCGGCAGCATCGACGCAGTGCTTCGCGTGGGAGCGCAGACCATGCCGCGCTATCTCGTAGTCGACTACAAGACCAACCGGCTGGGCGGGTACGACGAGGGGCTGACCGCCTGGCACTACCGCGCCGTGGCGATGGAGACCGCCATGGTGGAGGCGCACTATCCGTTGCAGGCGTTGCTCTATGCCGTGGCGTTGCACCGCTATCTGCGCTGGCGGCAGCCCGGTTACGATCCCGATGAGCACCTGGGCGGCGTGCTCTATCTCTTCCTGCGCGGCATGTCGGGGCCGGGAGTCGCGGAAGAGTCCGGGACGATCCCCGGAGTGTTCGCTTGGCGACCGCCGAGCGCCCTGGTGGTCGCGACGTCAGACCTGCTCGCCGGGGCGCGCGTCGGAGCAGCCACGTGAGAACAGCTCGTGACTCGACGTTGGCGTTGCGGGCCGGCGGACTGCTCGGCGCCTTCAACCGCGCCACCATCCTCACCGCGGCCGACGTGCACGTAGCGCTGCGGCTCGGCCGGCTCGGCGGCGAGACCGACGAGTCCGTGCTGCTGGCAGCGGCCCTGGTCGTGCGCTCGACCCGGCACGGGTCAGTCGTCCTCGACCTCGCGACCGCAGCGGACACCACGAGCGCGGACGTCGACGAGGACGGCAGCGGCGACGTCGAGACCCCGCTCGTCGACAGTCCGCCCTGGCCCGACGTCCCGGCAGCCTGGGTCGCGCAGTGCGCAGTGAGCCCACTGGTGGGCTCGGGCGACGACGACCCGCGACCCCTGCGTCTCGACGGGTCGCGGCTGTGGCTCGCCCGCTACTGGGACCAGGAAGAGCTCGTCGCCGCCGAGATCAGCCAGCGGTGCGCAGCTGCACCCGACGACCTCGACCGCGCCCTGCTGGCGACGGGACTGACCGCGCTCTTCCCGAAGGCCGATGATGCCGACCAGCGACGCGCCGCCGAGCTCTGCGCGACGTCGCGGCTCAGCGTGCTGGCCGGCGGCCCCGGCACCGGCAAGACCACGACGGTGAGCCGCCTGCTGGTGCTGCTGCGCCAGCAGGACACGACCTGCCGCATCGCGTTGGCGGCACCGACCGGCAAAGCCGCTGCCCGGCTCGAGGAAGCAGTGCGGTCCTCGGCCAGAGACCTCACACCCGGCGAACAGGCGTTGCTCGGCGACCTCTCGGCCACCACGTTGCACCGGCTGCTGGGCTGGCGTCCCGAAGCGCGCAGCCGGTTCCGGCACGATCGCAGCAACCGGTTGCCGTTCGAGGTCGTGGTGGTCGACGAGGCGTCGATGGTGTCGCTGACGATGATGGCCCGGCTCCTGGAGGCGTTGCGCCCCACGACGCGACTCGTGCTCGTCGGCGACCCGGACCAGCTCGCGTCGGTCGAGGCGGGTGCGGTGCTCGGCGACCTGGTCGCACCGACCACCGCGGTGCCGGTCGCGCGGCTGCGCACCAACCGCCGCTTCGACATCGACGGCGGCATCGCACGGCTGGCACGCGCCGTGCAGGACGGCCATGCCGACGATGCCGTTGACTTGCTGCGAAGTCACGAACATCTCGACGTCGAGCTGGTGGAGGTCGGCGATGACCTGGCGTTGTCGGCGTACCCGATCGAGGCTGTGCGCAGTGACGTCACGAAAAACGGCACGGCGATGTACGACGCGGCGGCACGCGGTGACATCGCGGCAGCGCTCGCGGCGCTGGACGGGCACCGGCTGTTGTGCGCGCACCGGCGCGGCCCGCGGGGTGTCGTTCACTGGAGCGTGCTGGCGCAACGATGGGTTGCCGCGGCGATCGGCAACGTCACCGACGCACGCGACCTGCACCAGGTCGGTGACCCGCTGCTGGTGACGAGCAACGACTACGAGCTGGGGCTGTTCAACGGCGACACCGGTGTCGTGGTGGCCGACGGTCGAGGTGGCCTGGTTGCGGCCTTCGGCCGGGGCGGTGCGCCGATCGAGGTGTCCCTAGCTCGACTCGGTGCGATGCGGCCGCTACACGCGATGACTGTGCATCGCAGCCAGGGCAGCGAGTTCGCTCGCGTCACCGTGCTGCTACCGACGGCCGCCTCATCGTTGGCCACCCGCGAGACGCTCTACACCGCGGTCACCCGAGCGACCGAGCACGTGCGGTTGATCGGTTCGGCTGAAGCAGTGGTCGCTGCGATCGGGCGGCCCGCGGCGCGGGCGACAGGCCTGCGCGAGCGCCTGCTCGTGCGAACCGGGGGCTATGAGGGGCGGACCTCCTACGGCAGCTCAGCAGATCTCGTGCTCGACGACAGGGCCCAGCGGCAGGGTCTCTGATGGCTGTCGGCGAGGGCGCGGTTCGCTGACCTACCTCACCGGTCCCGAGTGAGCGGGTCCGGCCCATCCGACGCGTGGTACTCCTGCCAAGCGCGGAGCACCTCCGGGCGAAGGCGCCCTCGGTCGGAGACGCGTAGCCCGTGCACGATCGCCCAGGCCCGCAGGTCAGCCGCGCTCGGAGCCGGCGTGGTCGGCGCAACGGCGGAGAGAAAAGCCGCTCCGGGCTGCGCCGCATCCGCGGGTCCGCCCTCGGCGAGCCCCATCCTCTGGATGGCCAGATCGTCCTCCGCCGCCCAGGTGTAGGCCGCCGCGAGATAGCGATACGTCCACTCCTCTGCCAGCTTGCGGGTCTCGCAGAACACGATGGCCACGTTGGGAAACCGCACCTGCAGCTCGGCCAACCCGTCAGCAACCACGGACGGCCGCACCCACGTCACGCCGAACACCTTGGAGTACCGCTCCTCCACCACGACGGCCGCCCGCGGCAGTGCGGCCAGCTCGCCGAGGGCGAACCGCAACCGGCCACTCGTCAGGCTCGACACCAGGTCGGGCAGCGACTTGCGCTCCACCGCTGCGACCACGGCGCCGCCGAGGCTGACCGCGTAGTCGCCGCACGCGAGACCACGCCGCGACGTCGTCACCTGCTGACCGGTGAACGTGTAGGGATAGCGCTCGTGCGCGTCGACCGCGATCTCGAGATCGGGTACGCCGGCAGCGCGGGCGGTCGGCAGCCGCACGTCAGGGCGGGCCTGCTTCCGGGTGCGCGGCGACTGCCAGAAAACCATCTCGCGGCCCCGCGCACGGGTGAAGACGATCTGTGAACGGTTCTCCCGACTGCGCGCTGCCACCACGTCGATGGCTGCGCCCCGTCGCATACACGCAAGCAGCGGGATGCGCTCGACGACATCGGGCACCTCGGGCCACGCCGTGGCGTCCACCGGGTGGCAGTACAGCGCGCTGGTGCGCGGCCAGGTGTCCTTGGTGCGGAAGACGAGCCCACTGCCGATGGGGACGAGCAGGAGGTAGGGCAGCGTGCTGACGGGGTCGGGGTTGCGCGCGATCAGCAGCTCCACCCGCCCAGTGTGCCTGGTGTCACCTGCGTGGGACATCGCCCCGAGGAAGGGCGACCGCGCACGCCGCGTTGACCCTCGTGTGACCGATCTCCCCGCCGTACCCCTCTCCGTGCTCGACCTCTCCCCCGTCGTCCAGGGACGTACGGCAACCGAGGCTCTGATCGGCACCCGCGCACTGGCGCAGCACGTCGAGGCGCTGGGGTTCACCCGGTTCTGGCTGGCCGAGCACCACAACATGCCGGGCATCGCGTCCTCCGCACCGACCGTCGTCATCGGCGACGTGGCCGCGCACACGCAGCGCATCCGGGTCGGCTCCGGCGGCGTCATGCTGCCCAACCACCCGCCACTCGTTGTTGCCGAGCAGTTCGGCACCCTCGTCGCACTACACCCGGGCCGCATCGACCTCGGGCTCGGTCGGGCGCCGGGCACCGACCAAGTCACCGCGCGGGCGCTGCGGCGCAGCGCGGAGGCGTTGTCCGACGACGACTTCCCGCAGGCACTAGGCGAGCTGATCGGGTTCTTCCGAGGACAGTTCCCGGCCGGTCACCCGTACGCCGCCATCCGCGCGGTGCCGGGCGACGGCTCAGGACCGCCGATCTGGCTGCTCGGGTCGAGCGGCTACAGCGCCCGGCTGGCCGGGATCCTCGGACTGCCGTTCGCATTCGCCCACCACTTCATGGCCCAGAACACGTTGCCGGCGTTGGAGATCTATCGTGGGGCCTTCGAGCCGTCGGAGGTTCTGTCCGAGCCCTATGCGATGGTCGCGGCTCAGGTGGTGGTGGCCGAGACGGATGAGGAGGCGCTGAGGCTCGCGCTGCCGGCCGCGCTCGCGTTCGTCCACCTGCGACAGAACAACCCCGTCCCGCTGCCGACGGTCGAGCAGGCAACCGCCTATCCGTGGTCGCCGCAGGAACGGGCGTTCGCTGATGCGCGCCGCGAAGGTCAGGCGGTGGGCAGCGTCGAGTCGGTACGCCGTGCCCTCGGCGACCTGCTCAGCGCGACCGCGGCCGACGAGCTGATGGTCACCACCATGGTGCCGGACCTCGACGCGCGGCTGCGCTCGATGACGCTGCTGCGCGGGTTGTTTGCCGACGCCGAGCTGCCGCAAGGTCTCGTCGCGGCTTGAGCCGCGAGCCGCGATCCGCGACCCGCGACCCGCGAGAGCGGAGCGTCAGAAACGCGACCGGCCGAGCCGGATCATCACCATCGGGTCGACGGCATTGCTGCCCAACAGGCTCTCCGGTGCCACGGCCGTCATCCAGTCGAACGTCAGCACGCCAGGCGCGGACAACACCCGCTCGACGACACAAGCCTCCAGCAGCCGACCGGGCGAGTAGCGCGCCCACTCACTGACGAAACGCCCCTCGAGCAGCCGGTAGGCCGCGCCGTCCCAGGCACCGAGTGTGTAGGCCGCCAACGTGCCGTCGATATGCAGTCGGGCCAGCTCGAGGACACCCGCGCGTGCCAGCTGCTCGAGCCGACGCAGCCACACTCGTTGACGACGCGGGTCATCGAGCTCGCTGACCCGACCATTGCTGTGGTCACGCTTACGGTGCACGTCGACCAGCAACGGCACCAGCTCGAGCACCGCAGCACCATCACGCGTGACGTCGATCGCGGCGACCAAGCCATCGGCCACCAGCCGGTTGCGTGCCTTGCGAAGACTGCGGCGCATGCCGGCCTGGAGGTAGTCCGCCGCCACAACGGTGTGGTCCGATCTGTTGCCACGGATCACCGGGATGCCGTCGATCGACTCACACCACGACCCGTCGAGCCCAGCAGCGAAGGCGTCGACAACCGGGTCGCCGTCGGGCAACGGACCGAGCACGACCGATGTCGCAGACACCTGGCTGTCGAGGACCCGCAGCAGTGCGGCACCCAGTGCCCGGGCCACGTCCGCGTCGCCGGTCAGCAGCGCCGCGCGGTGACCGCCGTCCGCGCCGGCCAACGTCGTGATCATCGTACGCCGGTCAACCGCTCGGTCGAGCAGCACCATGGCGCCGAGAGCAGTGCCGTTGACCGCGCGCGCAACGAGCGCCCACGGGGTGCCGCCCAGCAACACGTCGCAGGACACCAAAGCCCAGACAGGCGCGGCCGTCATCGGTGCCCCGGACCGCCGCGCGAGGCCTTCGAGCTCAGCCGCAAGGGCTGTCACAGCATCGGTGCCGACGTGCTCGCTGACGGACACGCCGTCGCGCGACCGATGGACGACTCGCTCGCGCAGCACCGCGTAGCGACGCGACTCTGCAGCGGTCGTGGTCGACGGCGTCACGGGGTCACCTCGGCGAGCGTGGCATCGACCGGCTCCAGCTCACGCGCATCGATCCAGCTCTCGAGCTCAGCCGCCGGCAACGCCTTGGAGAAGAAGAAGCCCTGGATCTTGTCGCAGCTGGACAGGGCCAGCTGGTTGGCGGTCTCACCGTTCTCCACACCCTCGGCGACCATGGTCATGCCGAGGGAGTGCGCGAGGTCGATGGTCGAACGCACGATCGCCGCAGCCCGCGGGTCCTCACCCATCGGCAGTACGAAGGACCGGTCCAGCTTGAGCTCGTCGATCGGCAGCTCACGCAGGTAGGCCAGCGACGAGTAGCCGGTGCCGAAGTCGTCGACCGCCACCCTGATGCCCAGCCGGCGCAGGTCGCCGAGGATCCCGCGGGCCCGTTCACGGTCACCCATGAGAAAGTCCTCGGTGATCTCGATCTCCAACGACGACGCCGGTAGATCTCGAGTGCGCAGACCGGCCCACACCCGTTGCGGCAGCTCGGAATCCACCAAGGACGACGCTGACAGGTTGACCGCCACGCTCAGCACCCGGCCCGCATCGCGCCAGGCCCGGACCTGGTCCAGCGACTGCTCCAGCACGGCATCGGTCAGGTCCCGCATCAGGCCGGAGTCCTCGACCAGCGGCAGGAACGCATCGGGCAGCAGAAGACCGCGCGTCGGGTGCTGCCAACGTACGAGCGCCTCGACCCCGACTACCCGCAACGTCTGGGTGTCCACCTTGGGCTGGTAGTGCACGACAAGGGTCCGGTTGACGATCGCCGTACGCAGGTCCTCGAGGTGCCGCAGCCGATGCTGACCGTGCAGCGAGTCGCTCGAGGGCGTGTAGATGTGGTAACCGGTGCGACCGGACTTGGCCTCGTACATCGCGATGTCCGCACGACGCAGGAGCCCCGGCACCTCGATGCCCTGCAACGGGAAGAGTGAGACACCGATGCTGGCGTTGACGCGCAAGGTGACGCCGTCGACGATGAACGGCGGTTCGAGCACCTCGCGGATGGAGACAGCCGCACGGCCGGCCGTCTCGGCGTCAGCGCGAGAGAGCAGGATGGCGAACTCGTCGCCGCCGAGGCGGGACAACACGTCGGTCACGCCCTCGAGCCGCTTGCGCAACCGTCCGGCGACCTGACGCAGCAGCTCGTCGCCCGCGTGGTGCCCGAGGCTGTCGTTGACCTCCTTGAAGCGGTCGAGGTCGAGCAGCAGCAAGGCACCGGCCTGGCCGTCGTTGAGCAGCCGTTCCTGCGCGCGGTCGTAGAACGACCGCCGGTTGCCCAGGCCGGTCAGCTCGTCGGTGCGCGCCAGCTGATGACTCCCGGCCAGCGAGTGCGCTTCGTGGAAGGTGACGATCAGACGTAGCAACGCGACCACGACGGTGGCCGCGCAGAGCACCACGGCCAGCAGGTTGAGCAGGTGCGCGTGGTCGTAGACGAGCACGGCGAGAGCGCACATCGTCGCGCCCACAGGAAACCCCAGTCGCACCCAGTCCGGCAGCAGGAGTCCCGTGGGCTGCTCCGACCGCCCCGGGGCAAAGCCGATCACCAGGGTGGCGACGACCCATACCGCGTCGCCGGGACCCCCCGGCTGGTAGGTACCGTTCCCCGCCGAGAAGAGGTACGCCGCGTCAGCGACCGCGAACATGGCCAGCCCGCCGAGCAACAGCCAGAGGCTCGCCGGGGGCCGCCAGCTGAACAACGCGACGACGGCCGTCACGGCCAGCAGGAGCAGGACGTCGAGCAACGGGTAGGCCAGCGTCGTCGCCACCGCGGCGATCGACCCGCCGGTGATCGCGAGGATGGGACCGAAGAAGGCCGCGGCGACACCGGCGACCGCCAAGCCACCTACGACCCCGTCCAGCCACAGGCTCAACGGGACGTCGTCGGCGATCTCACGGACGATCAGCAGCAGGGCGACGAACGCGCAGGGGTAGAACGACAGCCACAAGGCGTCGGCAAGCGACGGGAACGGCTCAGGCGATTGCGGCCGCACCACGATCGTCCAGAAGATGTTGCCGCCGCCGTAGAGCGTCAGGCCGACGGCGAACAGCTCCCAGCTGCGACGATGCGATCGGGCCTCGCGAGCGCGGACGAAGCAGACCAGCGCGCTCAGCTCGTAGGCGATGTTGTTGAGGATCCCGTCCAGCACCAGGTTGTAGCCGATCTGCGGCCGGACGCCGGGAATCGTCGAGAGGACGAAGACTCCGTAGACCGCTGCCACCACGACGTACAACAGGGTGGTGAGGGTGAACCGAGGGCGGCTGGGCACGGCGCGGTCAGCCTCGACCCGCTCCGACACGGCGGCTCCCCCCGGCTCGACCCAGGAAGATCCTGGTCTCCTCTCATCGGGAGAGCGAAACCCTTGCTGAACGGGTCAGGAGTCGACCACCCACTCGGCGCAGTCCGTTCGGAGGAGGCCGCGGGGGTGATCGGCGCCAGCAGGACTCGTCGGGCGCGTCCAGCTAGGACCAGTCAGGACCAGTCAGGACCAGTCAGGACCAGTCAGGTCGAGGCAGGTCAGCTCAGCGAGCAAGCGACCTTCAGCTGGCGGTACGCCAGCCGGGTGCCGGCGAGGGCGCGGGTGACCTGGAGACGCTTCTTGGCCGTCATGGCCACCGACAGCGACGAGAACGCCAGCGCGTTGAGGTGCACGACCGACTTGATGTGCAGACTGTCAGCCCGCGCCCCGGCCTGACCCATGGCCTCCGCGAGCCACCGGATCTGGGTGGCGATCGCAGGGTCGAACGGGTGGGCGGTCGGCGACCACCTCGCGGTGCGGGCCGTGAGGTGCCCGATCACGGCTTGGACGCCGGTGCAGGCGCGTTCGTCCGCGGTGAGGGCACGCGGGGCGCCGGCCGCGGCCGACCCGGCAACGACCCGGTCCCCCCGGCCGCTGGCCCGTGCCGTGCCGCCGCCGCTGCAGCCGGTCAGCACCAGCGCCAGCATGACCAGCCCGGTGAGCATGGTGACGATCCCTGCTGCACCCGGCGTACGACTGACTGAGCCCCACCTGGTTCGCGCCACTGCCCCACCCCTGACTGGTCGGGCTCCACCGTCGCACCGCGACCTTGGGCTGACCTTGGGCTCACCTTGGGCTGACCGTGGGCTCACCTTGGGCTGACCCTGTCGGTGGTCAGCTCGGGGCGGCCAGCGCCTCGACGTGCGTACGGGCCCCGCGGGCCAAGCCCGACCAGTCGGTCGCCGGGCTGACGACCACCCAGCCACCCATCTTCCGGCCCGCCATCGGCTCGAACGGCTCGCCTTCACCGGCGGCGACGAGCCCGTCGACCTGGGTCTGCGGCAGCTTGAGCACCAGCCGCTCGTGCCACCACACGGCGTAGAACTTCCGGCCGGTGCGCAGGCCCCTCGACCCGAACATCTGGCCCGCGGTGACCGGGCCGCCGATCGACTCCTCGACGAGGTCGTCGAAGCGTTCGCCGAGGGAGCGGTCGTCGCTCATGACTCTGATCGGCTGCGCGGGTGGTCCGAGCGTGCGCCCACCGGACCGGTGGCCGCAGACACCGCACGGCTGCCGGCCAGGGTCTGCCAGCTCACGGCGTACGCCGGCTCGACGGCGGGCACGACGCGCGGGTCCGGTTGGGCGCTTGTCGGGACGGGGGTGAACCAGTAGTCGGCCTGCACCCGCTCGGGCGTCACGTCGATGACGGTGTAGCCGTGGCCCACGCCGTCGAGGAACTTGAGCCACGGGTTGGCCGCCTGCAACGCCGCGGTGGCGCCCTTGGTCGCGGCCACCGCGGCCTCTGCCGGCGTACCGGCAGGTGCCTGAGCCCGGCCGCCCTCGTAGAACCCGTCCGAGGTCACCGACGGGCAGACGAACTCCACGCCGACCGAGGTGTAGCCCGGGCCGTCGGTGCGCGAGCCGGGCAGGTCGATCGCCCAGGAGGAGTGGATGTCGCCGGTGAGCACGACGGTGCCGCCGGCCGCGGCCGGCAGCCCGGCGAGGTGGGTCAGCAGCTCGGCCTGGTCGGCCTGGTAGCCGTCCCACTGGTCGGAGTTGAGCAGCGTCTCACCGGGCAGGCGGAAGATCTGGCCCGGCCAGCTGATCGGCGCGATCACGACCTGGTTGCCGATCAGGTGCCAGCTGGTCTCGGTCGAGACGTTGTCCTTGAGCCAGGCCAGCTGCTCGGGCTCGGGCAGGTGCCGCGCCGGGTCGGCCAACGCGGCGTCGATACCGGGCATCCCCACGGGGATGAAGCCACCGCCGGAGGTGGTGAAGGGCGGGACGTCGACCTGGGCCGAGCGGTTCTGTCTGGTCTCGAGCACCGACAGGTCGCCCAGCGCGCCGAAGGTGAACCGTTTGAAGAACCGGGTGCCCTGGTGCGGCACGACTGACTGCTCCGGGAGTCGGAACGGCATCCACTCGAGGTAGGCCTCGTACGCCATCTGCCGGCGTACGAGGAAGTCGCCCTCGGTACCTGACGTGTGGTTCTCCGCGCCGGTGCGCCACGCGTTGTTGGCCACCTCGTGGTCGTCGAAGATCGTGATCCACGGGTGCCTGCGGTGCGCGAGCTGGAGGTCAGGGTCGGCCTTGTGCAAGGCGTGCCGGAGCCGGTAGCCGGCGAGGTCGATGGTCTCGGTGGCCGGGGCCGCGTCGCGCTGGCCGATCAGCTCGGCGGGGCCGTAGCGGTCCGCGCCGTTGCCGTACTCGTAGATGTAGTCGCCGACGTGCAGCACCAGGTCGAGGTCGTCGCGCCGACCGATGGATCGGTAGGCAGTGAAGTAGCCGCCGGTGTAGTTGCTGCACGACACCAGCGCGAGCCGCAGCGCGTGCACCTTCCCGGCGACGTCGGGTGCGGTCTGGGTGCGACCGACCGTGCTGGTCTGCTCGTGGGCCCGGAAGCGGTACCAGTACCGCGTGTACGGCGAGAGCCCCCGCACGTCGACCTTGACGGTGTGATCGCTGGTCGCACGCGTGACGACGTGGCCTCTGCGCACGACGTGGCGGAACCGTTCGTCGGTGGCGACCTCCCAGTGAACCTTGGTCGGCTTGCCGCGGCCGCTGCCGGGGGTGGCCACCGCCTCGCCACGTCGGGTCGGCGGCGTCGCGCGGGTCCAGATGACCAGCGAGGTAGCGGTCGGGTCGCCGCTGGCCACGCCGTAGCCGAAGATCCCTCGGTACGACGGCGCCTCGGCGGCTGCCGCGTCGAAGGCGCGCACGGGTGCTGCGGCGACCGTCGCCCCGACTGCCGCCCCGGCCACGCCCTTGAGCACAGTGCGGCGGGACAGCGGGTGCGGGGAGGACGTGGCTGCGGCTGGGTTGGCTGCGGCTGGGAAGGGGGTGGATGGGGTACCTGCGGCGGCCGAGGTGGCGGTAGTGGCTGCGGGCGAGCGGTCGTTCGCGTCGGGAGTCCGAGTCATGTCGGCACGTTTGCACTCCTGGGTGAACTGCGCCAGACCTGACGACCAACAACTGCTGACGGCTGCCGCGAAAGCCGGCACTTCGCCGAGTGGCGGAAGGTGGCGGCCCTGGGTCACCGAGTGGCGGAAGGTGGCGGCCCTGGGTCACCGAGTGGCGGAAGGTGGCGGTCATGCAGCCCGTCGGACGACCAGGTTCCGCCACTCGACGAGCGTGCAGGCGGGCAAGGCGGGCAGGCGGGCTGGGCGGCGGGGGCTAGTCGAAGAGGCCGCGGATGTCGGCGGCGGACAAGGGCGCAGCCTCCAGTCCGCCGCCGTCCATGACCCGGGCGAACAAGTCCTGCTTGCGGGCCTTGAGCTCCATCACCTTCTCCTCGATGGTGCCGACGGAGACGAGGCGGTAGACCATCACCGGCTTGTCCTGTCCGATGCGGTGGGTGCGGTCGACGGCCTGGGCCTCGACGGCGGGGTTCCACCAGGGGTCGAGGATGAAGACGTAGTCGGCTTCGGTGAGGTTGAGGCCGACACCGCCAGCCTTGAGGCTGATGAGGAAGACCGGCAGCTCACTCGCCTTCCACCCATCGATCACCACCGCCCGCCGTCGGGTGCTGCCGTCGAGATAGGCGTGGCCGATGCCCGTCGAGTCGAGCCGCTCACGCACCACCCCGAGGAACGAGGTGAACTGGCTGAACACCAGCACCCGGTGCCCCTCGGCGACGACCTCCTCCAGCTGCTCGAGCAGGGCGTCGACCTTGGTCGCGGGCACGGCAGCGTACGCCGGGTCGACCAGCGACGGGGCGAGGCTCAGCCGGCGCAGCAACGTCAGCGAGCGGAAGATCTCGAACCGGTTGCCGTCGAGGTCGTCGAGCAGCTTGAGTACCTTGGCCCGCTCCCGCTGCAGGTGCGTCTGGTAGACCTTCTGGTGCCTGGGGTGCAGCACCACGTCGAGCACCTGCTCCTGCTTGGGCGGCAGGTCGGCTACCACCTGGTCCTTGGTCCGGCGCAGCATCAGCGGCCGCACCCGGCGGCGCAGCGTCGCGAGCAGCTCAGGGGCGTCACCGCGCTCGATCGGCTTGCGATACAGCTCGCCGAACCGGACCGGGTTGGGGAACAGCCCCGGCGCGACGATCGACAGCAGGGACCACAGGTCCATCAGGCTGTTCTCCAGCGGTGTGCCGGTCACCGCCAGCTTGAACGGCGCCGCCAGCCGGCGCGCACACTGATAGGTCTTGGCCTGGTGGTTCTTGACGACCTGGGCCTCGTCGAGCACGAGCCCCGCCCACGGCAGCCCCTGATAGGCCTCGGTGTCGATCCGGAACAGGGTGTACGACGTCACCACCAGGTCCATGCCCGCCACGTCCTCGAGCAGCGGGGTCGCGCGCTTGGCCTGCGTCTCGGTGACCCCGGCAACCTTCAGTCCGGGGGCGAAGCGGCGCGCTTCGGCCACCCAGTTGCCCACCACGCTGGTCGGCGCGACGACAAGGAACGGTCCCGGCAGCTGACCCCGCTCGCGAGCGTGGCAGACCAGCGCCAGCGCCTGGATCGTCTTGCCCAGCCCCATGTCGTCGGCCAGCACCCCGCCGAGGCCGTGCTCCCAGAGGAACGCCAGCCAGCGGAAGCCGTCGAGCTGGTAGGGCCGCAGCTCGGCGTCGAAGCCGACCGGCACCGGTGGTGGCGCAGCCCGTTCGACGTCCAGCAGGCCCTGCACCACCTGCGACCACCGCGCGCTCTGCGCCTCGACCACGCCGAGGGTGACCAGCTCGTCCCACAGAGCCGCCTGGTAGACGTTGACCCGAAGGCTGTCGGCGCTGTTACTGGGTCGGTCCTGCAACGACCGCGCCTCCTCGATGAGGCGACGTAGCGCGAGCAGCTCGGGCCGGTCCAGCGCGAGGTAAGTGCCACTGGTCAGCACCAGGTGACTGTGCTCGTCGGCCAGGGCGCGGAACAGCCGGTCGAACGGCACCTCCTCGCCCTCGACGGTCACCGTCACCCCGAGGTCGAACCAGTCGGCGACGCCGTCGGCGGCCCCGGCGCGGTCGGTGGTCGAGAGGTGGATGACCGGCGCCTCGACCGACTCACGGAACTCCGGCTCGTCTCCCACCACGCGCAGCCGCGGTCGGCCCGCAGCACTGCCACTGCCGCCAGCCCCACTCCCTGCGGCGGGCCCCTCCCCCGGCACCAACCGCAGCTGCGGCAGCACGTCCCGGGTGAAGGCCACCGCGTCCATGCCCGTCAGCCGCCGTCGGGGGGTCTGGTCGCGGCCGAGCAACGTCCGGGTCGCACCATCGAGCCGGTCGAGCAGGTCGCGCTCGGCATCGTGGTCGCGCAGGACGTCGGCCTCGCCGTCGAACGGGACGACCGTCGCCGCCCCGTCGTCGGAGCTCGGGCCCCCGTAGGCGAACCCCCACTCCAGGTCGATGTCGTGCTCCGGCCCGAAGGTCACCGTCAGCGCCACCTCCGGCACCAGCGCCTCGGGCAGCTCGACGAAGGCATCCGACGACGTCACCTCGACCACCCGCCGCACCCCTGGCAGGTAGCCGCGGACGAACCTGGCCAGGTCCCCGGCGGGGATCTCCAGGCCGCGCGGCGAGCGCAGCAGCCGGTCCACGTGCGGGTCCAGAGCAGCGCTGAACCCCACGAGCACGAGCCCCGACCCCGCGTCGTACGCCGGCAGCAGCACGGCCACCTCCGCTACCGCATCGCCGCCACGCACGGCTAGCCCGTGGGCCGGCTCCCCCACCAGCGAAAGGGCTGACCGCGGCAACGGCTGGTCGCCGAGCATCACTACCGGGACAAGACGGGCCGACCCGTCAGGTGCTCTCGTCAGGTCGAGCACCACGCGGCCCGGCTCGGGCGCGAGGGCGACGGCCGCACCTGTCCCGGCAAGCACCAGCTCCAACCCGGCTGCCACGGCCTGCCCGAGGAGCGACCACGCCGAGGCACCGAGGTCGTCGAGGTGGACTGCGACGTCGCCATAGCCGTAGTAGCCGCGCGCCCGCGCTTGGTAGGTCGCCAGCATCGAGCGCAGCACCTCGAGCTGGCGCGAGATGCGGGCAGCCCCTGGCCCCGAGGAGGTGAGCCCGGCGTAGCCGCCCTGTCGCGAGATGTCGGACCAGCTGGCACCGGTGCGCACCCAGGAGCCTCGGCGACCCATCCGCACCGGGCGCAACCGCAACCGCTGGGGCGGCGCCCATGCGTCGCCCCCTCCCGAGCCGCCTGACCCCGAGCCGGGTGATCCGTGGAACCCGCCCGGCGCACCACCCCGTCCCTGGCCGAACCGCCACACCGACAGGTCGTCGACCAGCTCGATCTGCAGCGCGAAGCGTTCGTGCGACGCCGCTGCGACCGAGGTACCCGAGGAGACGAGCTCGCCGAGCGCGCTCTCCCACAACGCACGAGGCGCCGGCGGTACGACCGCCCGACCCGCGATCTGCTGCTCCCGCGCGGCGATCATCGCCGCGGCCACGTGCTTGCAGTCGAAGGCCACCGGGCAGGTGCAGCTGCCCGACCACCGGCCCCCGGCACTCGCGGCCCGCGACACCACCACGACGTACGGCGTGGCGCGCGTGCCCTGGACCTGGGCATAGAGCAGCCGCCCCTGCCCGTCGTCGCTCACCTCGAGGACCCGGCCGGAGTGCGCATAGGACAGCCCGGCGACCATGGAGCGCGACCCCACGGTCGCCTCGATGGTGGCGTTGCTGAGCTCGCGGCTCAGGTCCGACGGCATGGCCTCCAGGCTAGGCCCAGTGGCGGACACGGGAGCGGGCACGCGCCACGGCCTGGGGACGACCTGACGTTGTCCACAGCCCCCCACAAACCCCCTGTCGCAAAATGAGACCACACCCATTTGCGGCCGATCGCATGATGGTCCGGTCCGTCTGAGTCGAGGAGAGCAGCCCATGAGCGAGCCGGCCGCGAGCGATGCTGTCTTCCGGTTGATCTACCGAAGCCGGGACCGGATCCCCGCGGACCAGCGCAAGGCCGAGCTCGGCAGGCTGTTCAGCGCCGCGCGGTCCAACAACAAGAAGCAGCAGATCACCGGGGCCCTGTTGCTCACCGACTCGTGGTTCGTGCAGACCCTCGAGGGCGACGAGGACCTGGTGCGCGCCCTGTTCGCCCGCATCGAGGCCGACCCGCGCCACGACAACGTCGCCGTCCTCGACTCGCGCACCGTGGAGCACCGGACCTTCGCCCGGTGGGCCATGGCCCGGGTCTCCGACGACGGCGAGCCCGACATCCCGCTGATCGCGCACGTCGACGGCATCTCGCCCGCCTCCAGCCGGGGCACCACCCCCGAGCAGGACAGCCTGCTCGACGTCATGCGGGACGCCGCGCGCAGCGAGCCCCAGACCGTCTGACCGGCCGTCTGACCGTTCGCCTGACCGACCGGCTACCTACCGTCCGGCTGCTCGGCCGGCGCCCCGCGCACACTGGGCGGGTGAAACCGACACCGCCTCAGCAGATCTGGGCCGAACCCACACCGGTCTCGTCCCGCGCCGCCGCGCTCGGTCGGACGCAGATCATGCACCAGCGCTGGCTGGACATCGCCTTCCTGCACTGGCGGGTCGACGCCGATCTGGTCGCGCCGCTGCTGCCTGCCGGCACCCGTCCCGACGTGATCGACGGCTCGAGCTGGGTGGGGCTCATCCCGTTCCGCATGGTCGGCGCCGGGGTCGGGCGCGGGCCGTCGGTCCCGTGGCTGGGGACCTTCGCCGAGATCAACGTCCGGCTGTACGCCGTGGATGCGAGCGGTCGGCGCGGCGTGGTGTTCCGGTCGCTGGAGGCGTCCCGGCTGGCCGTGGTGCTGGCGGCTCGGGCGACCTTCGGGGTGCCGTACTGCTGGGCGCGGATGTCGGTGGCGGAGTCGGGTGACGGCACCGTCACCTACGCGACCCGCCGCCGCTGGCCAGGACCGCGTGGGGCTTCGGCGCGGATCGTCGTACGGCCGGCGGGTGGCGCTCCGGTCGACGACCCGGTCGCGCACTTCCTCACCGCGCGCTGGGGACTGCACACGCGGTGGGCCGGGCGGACGTTGTTCGTGCCCAACGAGCATCCGCCGTGGCCGCTGCAGCCCGCCCGGCTCGAGTCACTGTCCGACGAGCTGGTCGCGGCGGCCGGGCTGCCCGGTGTGGTCGACCGGCCACCGGACTCGGTTCTGTTCTCGACCGGCGTGCGCACAGTGTTCGGGCTGCCGGTGCGGGCTGGCTGACCGCCTGCGGGCTCGGGCGTCCGACCTGCCTACGCGACGGGCGTCAACACCAGGACCGGGATCTCGCGGGTCGTCTTCTCCTGGTAGTCGGCATAGTCCGGGTAGGCCGCCACCGAGCGATCCCACCAGAGCGCCTTCTCCTCCCCGGCCACCTCGCGGGCCGTGAAGTCGCCCCTGGCGGTGCCGTCCTGCAGCTCGACGAGCGGGTGCGCCACGACGTTGTGGTACCAGACCGGGTGCCGCGGCGCCCCGCCGAGCGAGGCGACGATCGCGTACTCGCCGTCGTGCTCGACCCGCATCAACGGGTTCTTGCGCAGCTTGCCGGTCTTGGCGCCCACCGTGGTGAGCAGCACCACGGGCATCCCGCGCATGGTGGTGCCCTCGGTGCCGCCGGAACCCTCGATCAGCTCGGCCTGCTCGCGGGCCCAGTCGGACGTGCTCGGTTCGTACTCACCAGTCAGAGGCATGTCATCAGTGTGCCCCCGGGGTGGCCGACGTACTCGCCGCTGCTAGCCCGGTCGCCCCCGTCCGGGTCGGTCACGTGCCGGTGCCCTCGCCCGGCCCGTCGCCGTCCGGACCGGTCCCGGTGACAGGGACGTCGTCGGCGAGGATGCGGTACAGCGATCGCCGCGATGACTCGAGCACCGTGCGCGCCGCCTCGATCTGGACCGCGTCGCCGCCCCGGGCCACCTCGCGGGCTGCCCCGCCCAGATTGCGCATCGCGTCGAACAGCACTGCTGCCAGGTCACCGGCGCCGGTGGGGTTCCACGGCTCCTTCAGCTCGTCGGCGTGCTCAGCCACGTGGGTGCGGCCCGCCTCGGTGAGCGCGAAGACCCGACGACCGTAGGACTCCTCGGCCGCGACCAGGCCCTCCTCCTCGAGCTGGGCGAGCACCGGGTAGACCGACCCCGGCGAGGGCCGCCACAGGCCGCCGCTGCGCTCGGCCAGCAGACCGATCACCGCGTAACCGTGCAACGGCTGCTCGGCGAGGAGAGCCAGGACCGCAGCGCGTACGTCGCCGCGCGAGGCACGACCACGGCCTCGGCCGGGTCCGGGGCCGAAGCCACCGAACCTGCCAAAGCCGGGTCCGCCGCGGTGCCCTCGCCGGCCTCCTGGACCGAAGCCGCGCCGACCGGGGCTGTCAGAGCCAAAGCCCTCGGGGCCGCCGGAGGCCTCAGGGCCAGTGCCCCTCGACACGACGCCCTCTGGGCCGGTGCCTCTCGACCCGAAGGCCTCTGGGCCAGTGCCGCCGCGGCGACCACCTCGGCCGCCGCCGCGTCGACCCGGTGTGGTGCCGTCGGCGGGCGGGGTGTCGTCGGACGCCTGCGCCCAGAGTCGTCGGCGCAGGCCGCGCAGACGCTCGGGGTGCGGGTGCGGGTGCGGGTGCGGGTGCGGGTGCGGATGCGGGTGTCCGCTGTGCTGGGGGCGACGGCCGCGGCCGTCGCCGTCGTAGGTGATCGCCGGGCGGCCGGATGGCCCACCCGCGGGGAGGGGGACAGGAATGGTGTTCATGGTGATGATCTCCTTGGTATGTCGCCGACCAGATGTCAACGATATATCGCTGAACTATCGACGACAAGGGTTTGTTCCCCACGAGGTCCCGCCGACCGTCGAGCTGGCCCCGGTCGGCCATGGCGTGGGCCAAAGCCGACGCCGGCCGTCCGAGCAGATATCCCGGAACGAGGTCGCTGCCCGGCGGTCGGCCGGGCTGGCGGTTCCCGGCCCCCGAGTCACGGCGGACCGATCCGACACCCCCCGGACGCACCGCACCCCCGTGGCCAGTGGCCACGGGGGTGCGGGAGAACGCGGTGGAGGTGGAGCTCTAGGCCTCGCTGCGCTGGGCCGGGATGCCGGTCAGGAGCGCGCGGACCTCGGACTCGCGATAGCGGCGGTGGCCGCCCAGCGTGCGGATCGAGGTCAACTTGCCCGCCTTGGCCCACCGGGTCACGGTCTTGGGGTCCACCCGGAACATGGTGGCAACTTCGGCGGGGGTGAGCAGAGGCTCGGAGTCGGTGACTCTGGTGGTCATCGGAGCGGCCTTTCGGTCGGCCTGCAGGGGTAAGACCGAAAAATTTCGGGTCTCTCCATCAATAGTGCACGATGAGAGGGATGTCCGAAATGGTCAAGAGGGGCCATCTTGAAAATGAGCCCAGTGGACTAGGACTGAGGTCCTCGCTCGCAGCCGTCTGTGGTCGCTAGTTGGCATGCTCGAACATGGCGACCGCCTGCCAGCGCTCGACGACCTCCCGGTAGGTGAGCACGGCGCCCTCCTCGTCGTCTGAGGCGAGCGCCGCGAGTGACGCGGCGACGTCAGCCACCGAGGTGTCCTCGGCGACCCCGTCAGGTCCGAGCAGGCGGGCGATGCCGGCGTAGTCGAGCTCGACCCACGACCGGGCGTGGAACTCCTCGAGCCAGCGGCCCAGCTGCTCGAGATCGTCGGTGACGTCGGGCTCGTCGTCGGCAAAGGCGGTCCGCAGGGTCCGCAGGGCACGCGCGACCCGGCGACGGGCCGAGGACATCCGCACCCGGTGCACCACCGTCGGCGCGTGCTGGTGCTCGCCCTCGGCATGCGGGTCGCCCTGCTCACCCTCGGGCTGCTCCTCGCCTACCAGCCGGTCGCCGGGCACGAACGGGACGAACCACGTCACCGGCACCGTCCAGGTGGCGGTCAGGATGCGCAACGGGGTCGGCGCCTGCTGGCCGCCCCACTGCGCGTGGTCGGCGTCGGCGCGGGCCAACGAGGCCGGCGGCACGAAGGCGTGCAGCACCGAGTCCGGCAGCCCGTCGCGGAAGGCGCCCAAGGCGACCCAGGAACGCAGCCGGGTCTGCACCGGGCAGACGTGCACCAGACCGTCGACCGCCATGACGAACGCGTCGCTGGCCTCGTCGGCGGGCACTGGCCGCGGTGGCACGCTGATCAGTGCGGCCAGGGCGTTGCGGTGCTCGGCGACCAGTCGCGCGCCGCGGGGCAACGCCCGGGCTGCCGTGCTCGCGTAGTCGGCCCAGTCGGCGCGCTCGGCAGCCGGGAAGGCGGCGAGCGGCTCATAGACCCGCAGGTACGCGGCGTACGGGTGGGGCAGCGGGCGCGGCACCTGGGCAGCCTACGGATCGTAAGGTGCTCGTGTGCCGAACCCCGCCGACACCTCACCCGAACCGCATCCGCTCGCCAGGCCGACCGGCCACGAACAGGTCGCCTACGGCACCGACGAGGCGACAGGGCTGCGCGCGATCGTGGCGATCTACTCCACCGCCTTGGGCCCTGCCCTCGGCGGCACCCGGTTCCATCCCTACGTCGACGAGGCCGCGGCGCTTGCCGACGTGCTCGACCTGTCCCGCGCCATGGCGTACAAGAACGCGCTCGCCGGACTCGACCACGGCGGCGGCAAGGCCGTGATCATCGCGGACCCGGCCACGGACAAGACCGAGGCGCTGCTGCTGGCCTACGGCCGGTTCATCGACAGCCTCGGCGGGCGCTACGTCACGGCCTGCGACGTCGGCACCTAGGTCGCCGACATGGACGTGGTGGCCCGCGAGACCCGCTGGGCCACCGGTCGGTCCCCCGAGCACGGTGGGGCCGGCGACTCCTCGGTGCTCACCGCGTACGGCGTGTTCCAAGGGATGCGCGCCGGTGCGGAGCACCTCTGGGGTCGTCCGACGCTGGCCGGGCGCACCGTAGGGATCTCCGGCGTCGGCAAGGTCGGTCGGCACCTGGTCACGCACCTGGTCGAGGACGGCGCGACCGTGGTGGTGACCGACGTGTCAGAAGGCGCCGTCGATGCTGTGCGCCGCGCGCAGCCGGGCGTCCACGTGGTCGACGACACTGCGGCGCTGGTGTCCGCCGACCTCGACGTCTTCTCGCCGTGCGCGCTGGGGCACGCGCTGACCGACGAGGTCGTCGCCACCCTGACGGCTCGGCTGGTGTGCGGCGGGGCCAACAACCAGCTGGCGCACCCCGGGGTGGACGCGGCGCTGGCCCAGCGCGGCATCCTCTACACGCCGGACTACTGCGTCAACGCGGGCGGGGTGATCCAGGTGGCCGACGAGCTACGCGGCTTTTCCTTCGCCCGCGCCGAGGCGGCGACGGCACGGATCTTCCACACGACGGCGCGGGTCCTTGCGACCGCCGCGACCGACGGCGTGACCACGGCGACGGCCGCGGACCGCCTCGCGGAGACCCGGATGGCGCTCGCGGGTCGAGACGCCGAGGACTAGGTGGCCGGTCGGGATGCCGGAAGGGCCTGACGGCATGTACGGTTGTGTCACGGAAACACACCGAGCCCGGGGCCGCCACGCGCTGGCCGCCCCGTTCACGTACGAGGGGGTCGAGCCATGGGGCGCGGCCGAGCGAAGGCGAAGCAGACCAAGGTCGCTCGCGAGTTGAAGTACAGCTCGCAGGGAACCGACTTCCAGGCCCTGCAACGTGAGCTCGCTTCTGGATCCGTCGACCGGTCAGAGATGACCGAGGCGGAGACCGACGAGTACGACCAATGGGCTGCCGGCGAGCGCTGACGCCCGCCGATCCCTTCGCCGCACCTGCTGCGCCGGCAGTACCTGCAGCACCTGCTGCACCTCCTGCGCCTGCAACACCTCCTGCGCCTGCTGCGCCTGCAACACCTCCTGCGCCTGCAGCACCTCCTGCGCCTGCAGCACCTGCTGCCGTCGAGCGCGGCCGGGCACGCAGGGCGTGCACTCGGGTGGTCCACTCCGGAGACGATTCGGCACGTGCTAGCGGCCGATCCGGCTCCGGAGGGTGAACGACAGCCACTCGTCGACTCGCGTTCTCCCTGCCCGCCGACCTCCGGAGAGGATTCGGCACGTACCAGCGTCCGATCCCTCTCCGGAGCAGCAACCTCCGCACGCCCAGGCCCGCTCTGCGCAGATGTCAGCCGGTGGCGAGCCAGTCCCCGGTAAGCAGGCTCATGCGCTCGCGCGCGGCAAGGACCTCGAGCCCTCGACGTACGTCGGGTGGCGGAGTCCACCCTCGCGACAACAGCGCCGCAGCCGTGGCCACCACCACCGCCCCGAGGTTGTGGCGGACCGCATACGAGTCGAAGGTCAGCACCATGCGACCCCCGGTCGCCAGCACGTTGCGGCGATGGTTGTCGAAACCGCTCTGGGCGACCCGCTCGTGGTGGATCCCGTCGATCTCGACCCCCACGCCGTACGGCGTGAAATCAGCATCCAGGACCCAGGAGCCGGTCGGTCGCTCAACGAGCACCTGACGACCCGGCTCAGGCAACCCGTAGCGCACAAGTGCCGCGCACCAGGTGCGCTCGGGAAGCGAGTGCGCGCCACCCTCGACGTCGTCGATCGACTCACGGATCAGCGACTGGCGGCGGATCCGTTGGCGGCCGTCCAGCACACCCCGCAGATCGGCAGGAACCACGAGTCGTTGCTGCACAGATGAGATCACGATGAGTCGAGCAGCCGTCTCCCCCGGCATCCGACTGGCGGCGTCAACGACGGCGTAGGGGAGTCGGACTCGGCGCGGCAGTCGCCCCGGGAGGACGACCTGCTCGCTGACGTACCGTGACTGTCGGACGGCGACACGCACCGGACCGGAGTCGAGCGACCTGGCCCCATGGCCGTGGGGAACGACCGTGTGCATGATCGTCGACGAGAAGCCTCGCAGTCCAAGGCTCTCGGCTGCGGTCACGCCGGCGAGCGCAGAGACTGGCCCGCTGTGCAGCACCGCCACCCAGAACTGCTGACGCCGAGTCAGTGTGCCGGTCACCAGGGCGACGACCCGGGGGCCGACTGTCTGCCACTGCCCAGCCCTGACCCGTCGAGTGACGGTGTGCCGGTGCCAGCCCAGCGCCGACAGCTGGGCCCGACTGACGATGTTGTCCTGCGTCCTCGCAAGGGCGGACAGCTCGGCGTTCGCATCGGAGGCGGGCGTCATGCATCGACGGTGGCGTAGATCCGACCGACGCGCCGCCGGTTGTCCCCAGGCGCGCGCCGCTTGCCTCCCCACGGGTGCTGGCTGGCGATGGACCCACGGCGCCTCCGGAGACGGAACGGACGCTGACACGTGCCGAATCCTCTCCCGAGAGCGGCCGGATGGTCAGCGCGGCAGCAGATGGGCGGCCGCAGGCGGAGAGACCGGGTCGCCGCAGAAGTGGTGGGGACTGCCGGAGACGGGGTCAGCCGGTGGGGTGTTCGCCGGCCAGGGTGACGCTGCCACGTGCGCTCCCGACGTCGGCACCAGCCGCAGCCGCAGCCACGGTGCCGAGCACCCACGAGGGCACCCCGCGACCATGCAGCAGGGCGACCGCCTGATCGGCGTCGGCAGCAGCCACCACGGCGATCATGCCGACGCCCATGTTGAGCGTGCGCTCGATCTCGGCCTGCGCGATGCCGCCGACCTGCTGCACCAGCCCGAACACCGGCGGCGGTGACCAGGAGCTGCGCTCGACAGTGGCCACCACACCAGGCGGCAGCACCCGGGCGAGGTTGGCCGCCAGCCCGCCGCCGGTGACGTGGCTGAAGGCGTGCACCTCGACACCGGGAGCAGCCACCAGCGCCAGACAGTCCCGGGAGTAGATCCGCGTCGGCACCAGCAGCTCGTCGACCAGCGACCCGCCGAGCTCGGGCACCTCACGGTCCAGCGCCCACCCGACACCCGCGCCGGACAGCAGCACGTGCCGGACCAAGCTGTAGCCGTTGGAGTGCAAGCCGCTGGCGGCCATCGCCACCAGCACGTCACCGGGGCGGACCCGGTCGGCACCCAGCACCGCGTCGGCCTCGACCACACCGGTCCCCGCGCCCGCCACGTCGTACTCGTGCGGCTCGAGAAGGCCCGGGTGCTCGGCGGTCTCGCCACCGATCAGCGCACAGCCGGCAAGCACGCAGCCCTCGGCGATGCCTTTGACGATCGCGGCGATCCGCTCCGGCACGACCTTGCCGCAGGCGATGTAGTCGGTCATGAACAGCGGCTCGGCCCCACACACCACGAGGTCGTCGACCACCATGCCGACGAGGTCGTGGCCGATGGTCTCGTGCCGGTCGGCGGCGGCCGCGATGGCGACCTTGGTGCCGACCCCGTCGGTGGAGGTCGCGAGCAACGGCCGGCGGTACGTCGCCAGGGCGGAGGCGTCGAACAGCCCCGCGAAGCCGCCGATGCCGCCGACGACCTCGGGTCGGGAGGCCTTCGCCACCCAGGCCTTCATCAGCTCGACGGCGCGGTCACCCTCCTCGATGCTGACCCCGGCCGCGGCATAGCTCGTCTTGCCGCCAGCGCTGACAGCGCTGACAGCGCGCGAGCCGTCGGTCACGGGCGGGTGAGGGCGTCGGCCGCGCCGGCTCCGCCGATCAGCACCGGAGCGGACGCGGGAGCGACGTGCACGGCCGGCGCCGTCGCCGGCTCGACCTCGAGCAGGTGCGTGCCGAGCAGCTCGGGCTCGGGGATCGGCACCGGATAGACCCCGTCGAAGCAGGCCCGGCACAGGTTGTCCATCGGCTGCTCGGTGGCGCCGACGAGACCCTCGAGCGAGATGTAGGCGAGGGAGTCCGCGTCGATCGAGACCCGGATCTGCTCGATGGTCAGGCCGTTGGCGACCAGCTCGGCCGGCGAGGCGAAGTCGATGCCGTAGAAGCACGGCCACTTGACCGGCGGGGAGGAGATGCGCACATGGATCTCGGCGGCTCCGGCTTCGCGCAGCATCCGCACCAGCGCCCGCTGGGTGTTGCCGCGCACGATCGAGTCGTCCACCACGACGAGCCGCTGCCCGGCGATGACCTCACGCAGCGGGTTGAGCTTGAGCCGGATGCCGAGCTGCCGGATCGTCTGCGACGGCTGGATGAACGTCCGCCCGACGTAGGAGTTCTTGACCAGCCCCAGGCCGTAGGGGATGCCGCTGCCCTGGGAGTAGCCGACCGCGGCCGGGGTACCGGACTCCGGCACGGGGATCACCATGTCGGCCACTGCCGGCGCCTCGAGGGCCAGCCGGCGCCCGACCTCCACCCGGGTCGCGTGCACCGAGCGTCCAGCGATCTTGGTGTCCGGCCGGGCCAGGTAGACGTACTCGAACAGGCAGCCCTTCGGCTCCGGCTCGGCGAACCGCGTCGAGCGCAGCCCGTGTGCGTCGATCGCGATCAGCTCACCCGGCTCGATCTCACGGACCTGCGCGGCACCGACGATGTCGAGGGCCGCGGTCTCCGACGCGACCACCCAGCCGCGCTCCAGCCGGCCCAGCACCAGGGGACGGATGCCCTGCGGGTCGCGGGCGGCGTACAGCGTCTCCTCGTCCATGAACACCAACGAGAACGCGCCGCGCAGCTGCGGCAGCACCGCGAGCGCAGCGTCCTCGAGCGAGCGATCGGGGTACGACGCCAGCAGCGCGGTCATGATCTCGGTGTCGGTGGTGTTGTGCAGGGTGACGTGCCCGCGGACGCCCTCACGCCAGCGCCTGGTCTCGTCCTGCGCGGGAGTGGTGCCGTCGTAGGGCAGCTCGCCGCTGTCGGCAGCACGCTTCTCGACCAGGTCGAGCAGCTCGCGGGTGTTGGTGAGGTTGCCGTTGTGGCCGAGGGCCACCGAGCCGGCGGCCGTCGAGCGGAAGGTCGGCTGGGCGTTCTCCCAGACGCTGGAACCCGTGGTGGAGTAACGGGTGTGGCCGATCGCGAGGTGGCCGCGCAACGAGCCGAGGTGGCTCTCGTCGAAGACCTGCGCAACGAGTCCCATGTCCTTGTAGACCAGGATCGAACGGCCGTTGCTGACCGCCATGCCGGCCGACTCCTGGCCGCGGTGCTGCAGCGCATAGAGCCCGAAGTAGGTCAGCTTGGCGACCTCCGTCGGGTCCGCCCCGGACCGGTCGCCGGACCACACACCGAACACACCGCAGGCGTCCTGCGGTGCCCGATCCGAACTGTCAGAGGGGTCCAGATCGAGATTCAGCCGTCCGTCACCACGAGGCACCCGCCCAGTCTAGGTGCCCGGGTCGGTTGCCGGAGCCACCCGCTGCATCATCGAGCGGGCGGCGGCGAGCACGAGATGCGACCTGTTCCCGCACCGTCAGCGACGCCGGCGACCCTCGATCACCACAGCCAGCACCCCACCGGCCAACGCTCCGAGGCTCGCCAGCAGGGTGGCGAGGTAGGCGAGCAGCCGGGGCGAATCGGCCACCCCCCCGCCCTGCCCGAGCACCAGCACGACGGCCGTGACCAGCCCGACGATCGCCCCGGTGATCAGGAACGCTGCATAGCGCGGGGTACGGCGGGGGGCGGCGGCCATCCTCGGATGCTAGGTCAGACGGGTGGCGCGTCCGGCGCGGGGCAGGACCGCCGTCCACTTGGCAAAGAAAGCGTCAAGAAAAACTCAAGATCAGGCCTCATCGAGCCGTAGTACGGAGAGACCACCGCGGCGGCGGTCGATGAACCCCATGAGGAGAAGCAGCCATATGAACAAGCTCAACGGCGTGATGCTCAAAGTGCTGGCCGGCATGGGTGCGCTCAGCGCCCTGGCCGTGGTCGGCGACGCGATGGTGAAGATCGGAAATCTCCCGGTCAGCTACGGCACGAAGTGGCTCGGCTGACCGACTCAGGCCGACTCAGTACCCGGCCGATGCTCCCGACCATGAGCACCGGTCGACCGTGGACGACCTAGGGGGGCGTCCCAAGGAGCCCGTGGCCGATCTGGCCACGGGCTCCGTCCGGCGTACGCCGACCCGGTTGCTGGTCTTCATCTCGGCCACCTTCCTGGCCGGTCTTGTCTGCCTCGCTGTCACGGTGGCCCACCAGGGCCCAGCCGACGGCTGGTCGGGCGTCGGCGTGCAGTGCTACGTGCTCGCCCTGTTCCTGCTGGTCGGGGAGCTCTGGCCGATCCCGGTACCGCGCGGTGACGACCGCACCGACCTGCTCACGACGTCGTCGACCTTCGCCACGGCACTGGTGCTGATCGGCCCGCTCGGGCTGGGGCTGGTGGCTCAGGCGGTGGCCGTTGCAGTGGACGACCGGGTCAACCGACGTCCACTGAGGACGGTGTCGTTCAACATCGGGCAGTACCTCCTCACCCTGACCGCGACACGAGCGGTGTTCGCGACCGTCGCCCACCACGACGTCTTCGCCCTGACGACCTCCTTCACCGCGGCCGACATCCCCGGCGCGCTGGTGGCCGGAGCGACCTACTTCGTGGTCAACAACGGACTTGTCGCGGTGGTGGTCGCTCTCGCGACCGGCCTGCCGTTGCGCGAGGTGCTGGGCGACGATGTCCGGTTCCAGCTGGCGACGTCGTCGATCCTGCTCGGTCTGGCCCCGGTCGCCGCGCACGCGGCCTCGCTGTCGGTCTTCATGCTGGGCCTGCTGCTGCTGCCGTTGCTCGGTGTGCTGAGCAACGCCCGCACGACGCTGAACCGCCACCACGAGTCGTTGCACGACCCGTTGACCGGCTTGGCCAACCGCGAGTTCTTTCGTCGACGGGCCGAGAGGGCACTGCTGACGGCCACCGCCACCGGTCGACAAGCGGCGGTGCTGCTCATCGACCTCGACCACTTCAAGGAGATCAACGACACTCTCGGGCACCAAGCCGGCGACGACGTCATCCGCGAGGTGGCCGCCCGGCTGGGGGCAGGCGTATCGGGCGAGGTGTCCGTCGCCCGGCTCGGTGGCGACGAGTTCGCTGTCATCGTGCCCGACACCGTGGACCAGGCGTGGCTGAGAGCGCTGGCCGCCAGCCTGAGCGAACGGTTGCGACCACCCATCGACGTGGGTGGCGCGCGCCTCGTCGTCCGAGCAAGCATCGGCATCGCGCTCGCACCGGCGCATGCCGACTCGGTCAGCGGACTACTCAAGTGCGCAGACCTCGCGCTGTACCACGCCAAGGGCAACCGTGGCGACATCCGAATCTTCTCCCGCAACGACGACCCCGACACCCACGACCGGGTGGAGCTGCTGGCGGACCTCGGCTCGGCACTGGCCGGTGACCAGCTGGTGGTCGACTACCAACCACAGCTCTCAGGTCTCACCGGTGAGCCGATCGGCGTCGAGGCGCTGTGCCGCTGGCAGCACCCGGTACGCGGGCTGGTCGGGCCGGACACCTTCATCCCCCTCGCCGAGAGCAGCAACGTCATCGGCCCCCTCACCCGTTGGGTGCTCGAGAACGCCGTGGCCTCGCTGGCCCGCTGGCGCGAGCAGGGACACGACCTCACCGTGTCGGTCAACGTCTCAGCCCGCGCCCTCACCGACGTGGACCTCCCCGACCACGTCGCCGCGACACTGTCACGGCACGGCGTGGCGCCGGCGCAGCTCGTCATCGAGGTGACCGAGCACGCGATCGCTGCAGACACCGCACGCACGACCGAGGTGCTCGCGCGGTTGCGCGCGCTCGGGGTGCGGCTGTCGATCGACGACTACGGCACCGGCTCGTCGTCGTTGGCGGTGCTGCAGGGCCTTGCGGTCGACGAGCTCAAGGTCGACCGCACCTTCGTGCTGCGCATGGTCGCCGACGAGCGCGCGGCGATCATCGTGCGCTCGACGATCGAGCTGGCTCACGGGCTCGGTCTGGTCGTCACGGCCGAGGGGGTGCAGGACGGCGAGACGATGGCTGCGTTGCGAGCGCTGGGCTGCGACGGCATGCAGGGCTTTCACTGCGGCCGGCCGATGCGGTCGTTGGCACTGGACGGCTGGCTCGCGGGACGACGGAGCGCGCTGACCGTGTGACCTGTCGACGTACGACGGGTCAGAGGCGGCCACCGGCGGTGTCGGCAGACAGCCGTTGAGCCAGCCACACCGGCACCGCCGAGGCGATCACCAGCACCGCGGCCACGACGTTGACGACCGGCGCCTGGTTGGGCCGGGCCAGGTTGCTGAAGATCCACAACGGCAGGGTCTGCACCGTCGGACCGGCGGTGAACGTCGTCACGATGATCTCGTCGAAGGACAGCGCGAAGGCCAGCAACGCCCCGGCCAGCAATGCCGAGCGCACCGCGGGAAGGGTCACGTGCCAGAAGGTGCGGAACACCCCGGCACCGAGGTCCATCGACGCTTCCTCTAACGAGCCACCGGTGCGCCGCAGCCGGGCGAGCACGTTGTTGTAGACGACCACCACGCAGAACGTCGCGTGGCCGATGATGACCGTCGTCATGCCGAACCCGATGCCCAACGGCGACAGGGTCGTCGTCACGGCGCTGTTGAGCGCAAGTCCGGTGACGATGCCGGGCAGCGCGATCGGCAGCACGATGAGGATCGACACCGCGTCGCGACCGAAGAAGCGATAGCGGCCGACGGCGAAGGCCGCCATGGTGCCCAGCACCAGGGCGACGGCGGTCGCTCCGAGGCCGGCGCGCACCGAGGTGGCAAGCGCATCACGCGCACCGGGGTTGTGCCAGGTCCGCGACCACCAGTCGAGGGTGAAGCCTCTGGGTGGCCAGCCGAAGGTGCGGTCGGTGTTGACCGAGGACACCAGCACGACGAGCAGCGGCACGTAGACGAAGGCGAGACCCACCGCCATGACCGCGGCGAGCGCTGCGCGCGCGCCACGAGACAAGGTCATCGCGATTTCACAGGTTGTCCAGGGCGCCGGTGCGGCGCACACCGAGCAGCAGCACGACCATGAGCAGGACCGGGACCGCGGCCAGGGCAGCGGCCAGCGGCAGGTTGTTGGCCGCACCGGAGTTGCCTTGGATCAGGTTGCCCAGCAGCTGGGTCTTGCCGCCCACGATCTGCACGGTGATGTAGTCACCGAGGCTCAGCGAGAACGTGAAGATGGCACCGGCGACGACCGCGGGGAACGCGAGCGGTATGACGACCGAGCGCACCGTGCGCCATGCCTTCGCACCGAGGTCTCCGGAGGCGTCGAGCAGGCTGTCCGGCAGTCGCTCGAGACCGGCGAAGATCGGCAGCACCATGAACGGCAGCCACAGGTAGGTCAGCACCAGGACGGTCGCCGGCAGGCCGAAACCGGGGCCGCGCAGGCCGATCGGCGCGAGCGCCCAGTCGATGACGCCGTGCCCGGCGAGCATCTCCCGCCACGCGTAGGCCTTCACGAGATAGCTCGCCCAGAGCGGGGTGAGCACCGCGACCACCAGGAACCGGCGCGTCCTCGGCGAGGCGACCTTCGCCATGAAGAACGCCATCGGCAAGGCGAGCACCGCGCAGATGACCGTGACCGCCATCGCAACACCGACCGTCCGCAGGATCACCGTCCGGTAGGTCGCGTCGGTGACCACAGTGCTCAGGTTGTCGAGGGTCACGGTGTGCACGAGCAGGCCGGTGAAGACGTCAGTCGACCACAGCGCGGTCAGCAGCAGCGCGCCGAGCGAGCCCAGGTAGACGACGAGCAGCACCACCAGGGGTGCGGCCAGCAAGAGAGCCAGCCGCACCCGAGGGTGGCGATGGAGGAACGCGGAGAGGCGCCGGACGGCGCCCCTCCCACGCGCGACGAGCATGCTCAGCCCTTGATCTGCTGCCAGGCCGTGGTCCATGCGCCGTAGTCCTTGCAGGTGACGTTCTTGCGGCCGTCGAGGCACTGCGTGATCGGCGTGTTCCAGTACCAGATCTGGTCGAAGAAGGTCTCGTCCGCGGCGTGGAACGTGTCGCAGAAGGACTTGTCCGTGGTCTCGGCACACGACTTGCTGTTGGCCGGCGCCTCACCGAACCACTCGGCCACCTGCGCATTGACCTTCGGGCTGATGATGTGGTCCATCCACTTGTAGGCGCAGGTCTTGTGCTGGCTCTTGGTCGCCACCATCCAAGTGTCCGACCAGCCGGTGG
Organism: Sporichthyaceae bacterium; assembly: GCA_031365725.1. Taxonomy (GTDB): domain Bacteria; phylum Actinomycetota; class Actinomycetes; order JACCUZ01; family JACCUZ01; genus JANLYQ01. The sequence continues at coordinate 33,036 of JANLYQ010000017.1, forward strand.
ACCCCTCGCTCGGCAGCACGACGGCCACCTTCGCCTTGTCGGCCTGCGCGAGGTTGACGATGATCTGCCAGCTGGTGCCGATCACCGAGTCACCACTCTTGAAGGCGCTGATCTCCTTGGTGTAGTCCGACCAGTACTCCCCGATGTCGGCGTTCTGTGCCTTCAGCAGGTCGACCGCGGCGGCGAACTGCTTGTCGTCCAACGCATACGGGTTCTTGATGCCCAGCGCCGGCTTGGTCTTCATCAAGTAGAGCGCAGCGTCGGCGATGTAGATCGGCGAGTCGTAGGCCGTGACCTTGCCCTTGTACGCCGAAGCCTTGTCGAAGACGGCCGACCAGGAGGTGGGCGCCGGCTTGACGACGTCGGTGTTGTACATCAGCAGGTTGGCGCCACGTCCGTGCGGGATGCCGTAGGCCACACCTCCGACGCTGTTCCACGGCTTCATCTTCAGGCCGTCGAACACGTCGGCGTAGTTGGGCACGAGGTCGGTGTTGATCGGCTCGACCGTGCCGCCGGCGATCAGCCGCAGCGACGCGTCGCCGGAGGCGGACACCACGTCGTACTGACCGGTCTTCATCAGGTTGACCATGTCGTCGGAGGTCGGCGCGGTCTTGACGTTGACCTGGCAGCCGGTCTCCTTCTCGAACGGAGTCACCCAGTCAACCGTCGGATCCGTCGAACCGTCCTCGGCATAGCCGGCCCAGGCAACGATGTTGAGCTGCTTCTCCGGGGCTCCGAGCTTGGACAACGCCGAGAGCTTGGGCGGAGTGAAGCCCTGTGCTGCCTTGGTGGCGCCGGTGCCCGACGTGGTCCCGGCGCTGCTGCCGGAGCCGCAGGCGGCGAGCGCCATCATCGCCGTCGCCGCGACGGCGACAGCACGGATCCCGCGGGTGCGAGTGCCCGTTGTGAGCATGCCTGTCATGTGTGCTCTCCCTTGGTGACCCCGTAGATCTGCTCCTTGCTGACCTCGACCTGCACCCGGTCACCGCGCTGCGGCGACTCGGTCGTCGTTCCGGTGTTCTGCACCAGTGCGCTGACGTCCGGGCCGACGTCGAGGTGCACCAGCACCCGCGTCGTCGCTCCGGCGTAGACCACCTCGGTGACCACACCGTCAGCGCGCAGGTGGCCGTCATCGGTGGTGCTCGCGGCGTCCGCGGACCGGCGTACGACGGCCTTCTCGGGGCGGAACGTCACCGGCGAGGCGGCACCGAGCAGGGTGGTCGCCGCAGCACCGTCAAGGAGGTTCGAGGTGCCGACGAAGCTCGCGACGAACGCCGTGGCCGGGTGCTCGTAGACCTCGCGCGCCGTGCCGACCTGCTCGATGCGGCCCTCGTTGAAGACCGCGATGCGGTCGCTCATCGTCAGCGCCTCGTCCTGGTCGTGGGTGACGAAGACGAAAGTGATGCCGACCGCCCGCTGGATCGCCTTCAGCTCGACCTGCATGGCCTCACGCAGCTTGAGGTCGAGGGCACCCAGGGGCTCGTCGAGCAGCAGCACCCGCGGCCGGTTGACCAAGGCCCGGGCCAGCGCCACCCGCTGACGCTGCCCACCGGAGAGCTGGGCTGGACGACGGTCACCGAAGCCGTCGAGGCGCACCGAGGCGAGCGCCTCGTCGGCGCGGGTACGTCGTTCGCGTTTGGCGACGCGGGTGACCATCAGGCCGTAGGCGACGTTGTCGCGCACCGACATGTGGGGAAACAACGCGTAGTCCTGGAAGACCGTGTTGACGTCACGGTCGAACGGCGGCACCCGCGTCACGTCGCGACCGCCCAGGTGCACGGTGCCGGCGGTGGGCGACTCGAAGCCGGCGATCATGCGCAGCACCGTGGTCTTGCCCGACCCGGACGGACCGAGCATCGCGAAGAACTCGCCGTCGGTGACCTCGAGGTCGACCGAGTCGACGGCGACCACGTCGGTGCTGGTGGCGGCGGCACCGGCCCGCTGGCGACCCCCCGGGCCGGGGAAGACCTTGCGCAGCCCGTCAAGGCGCACCGCGGCCTGCGCGAGCGACACTGCCACCTCCACCGGATCCGCGCCCCGGCAGGGTGCGACGAAGCACAACCTAGCGGTCGGGTCGGCTATCTGGTGCGGATTCCGTTGTCCGCTGCGGTCTGCGCAACAGAATCAGCCTGTGCCGAACGCGGTCGGAAATGGTGCTCGGCTGGGAGCCCGCGTACCAACCAACACACAGAAGCCGGTCTGGCGCGGGGGCGTCACGCTCAGCACGCCGCCGATGCAGCACATCTGTGTGTTCGTCGGTACGGGCGACGCGTGTCCGCAGCCGCTGCGCCCTCCGGACCGGAGCGTCACATGATCGGAGCAGATTCGACGGGCGGAGCGGCACCCAGCTACTCCGATCAGGGCCAAGGCGCCTCGTGGGGTCGGCGGGTGCCTGTTCGGCCCCGGCACACGGGGCCAGCGGGCCGGGGGGCCAGGGGGTCTCAGGGGCAGGTGGTGCGCGGACCCTTGAGGTCCAGAAGCTTGCCGATCGAGGTGATGCCCAACGGCTCGGTGACCGGGCAGAACTGCGGAGGCGTCAGGTCGTACTCGATGTGCAGCACCGGCTTTCCCGCGTCGATGAACGGCACGAGCGCGCGGCACTCCTGATAGGTCACGCAGGACTCGTTGACCGCCAGGTCGAAGGTGCGCACCAGAGCCGGGATCTGCCCGAGGTCGTTCTTCAGCGCGACGGCCAGCCCCTGCCGGTGCGCGAGGTGGGCGAGCATCCGGTTGAAGGCCAGCTGCTGCGCGCCGGTGAGGGGGAAGCCGCTGTCGTTGGCGTAGCCCTCGACGTTGTCGTAGTCCACGCCGTCAAAACCCTTGGCCTTGCACCGCGCGACCCGCTTGGCCAGTAAGGGCCGCAGCACCCCGAGCCGGCGGATGTCGAGCCAGCGCTCGCCCGGCCAGCCGTCCAGGGCCTTGCCGAGCACCGCAGCCGGGAAGGCCTTGGCGTCGGGGCGCCAGTTCTCCCACGAGCCGGCGTCGAGATAGCACAGCACCCGCGCCCCCCGGGCGTGCAGCCGGCGCAGCGTCGCGACCGGGGTGTCGTTGCCGTCGACCTCGACCACCTGGGCGGCAAAGCTCGGGCTGTCGGGACGCACCGTGCCCTGCAGCTGGATCTGCCAGCTGGTCACCCGACCCGGGTGCCACCACCCGGCCGTTCGTGCCGCTGACTGACCGGCGTACGGCGAGGACGCGAAGGCAGTCGTCGACGGCCCGCCGGCCGCCACCTGCACGACCGTCGCCGCGGCCCGGCCGATGCGCCAGGACCGCACCCGGTGGCCGAACTCCGCGATCACGGCCAGCCCGGGCGTCGCGTGGTCGAGCCACGAGCCGAACGTCCCGTGGCACACGCCGGTGCACACGAAGTTCTGCACCGGCAACGCCATGCCGCGGGCGATGGCCCGCGCGATGGCCGGTCCCTTGTCCGAGGCGCCGACACCGAACAGTGGCTGGTGGAACACCACCATCAGGTCCGGCTGCACCCGCAGCACGAGGTCACGCAGCGCCCGGCTCTCGGGCTCCGACCACGGTGCCGGTCCACCCCACGTAGGACCCTTCGGACCACGGCCCCATCGGTAGGGGAAGTTGCGGTTGAGGTCGACCCCGTGGGCGTTGGTCCGGGTGCGGGCAGCGGTGCCGTCCGGGTTGGCCGTCGGCACCAGCCACAGGTCGAGGTTCGCGGGCAGGTCGGTGCGCAGGCGTAGCAGCCTGACGACCCGCAGTCCGGCCTGCTCGTCGCCGTGCACGTTGCCGACCACCAGCAGCGTGCGGCGGGCCCCGGTGGTGCCATCCCCTGACTGCCGAGTCCGATGGATCGCCACGATCGGGCGCCCCTGCACCGAGGTGCCGATCGTCTCCTGGGTCGTCAACAGCGGCGGCGGACCGGCATCGGCGGTCGCGCTGACCGCGGCTGTCGTCGGCAGCAGGAGGGCCACCAGCGCGAGCACGAGCGGGACGACAAGGCGACGACTGCTCATGAGTGCCAGGGTGTCAGACCAACGGCAGCAACGCCGTGAGGTCGGCCCGCTCACCGCTGGCATGCACGCGGCCGGCGTCGCGCGCGTCGGCCCAGGACGTCGCGCCGGTGGCAACTGCAACCCAGGTGTCCGGGTCCAGCTCCACCACGTTGGGCGGCGTACCCCTGGTGTGGCGAGGACCGGCGATGCACTGCACCGCGCCGTACGGCGGCACCCGCACCTCCACGGTGCGGCCGGGGGCGCGCTCACCGAGCTCCTCGAGCAGGAAGCGCACGGCGTCGCGCAGGTCCTCGCGCGCGGTGCCGGTCTCGGCGACCTCGGCGGCCTGCACCCGGGCGAGCGCGGCCCGGCCGGCGACAGGGTCGGTACGGCGGCGCGGTGGCACCGGGCCACGCTAGTGGGGTGCAGCCCATCGACTGACCGGCGGCGGTCGGCGGCGGTCGGCGGCCCGACAAACCGGTGTCGCGGTGTCGGTACGGCGACGTACCGTGGGCGCAATGTCCCCGGTGTCCTCCCCGCGCCCCAGCAGCATGCACTCGCTGTGGCGCATCCGCAGCTATGTCCGGCCCTACGCCGGCCAGATGCTGGGCATGACCCTCGCGGCGTCGGTCGCGGTCGGTGCGAGCATCGTCGTCCCGCTGGTGACCCGTTCGGTCGTCGACGGACCGATCCGGCACGGCGACCGTGGCGGTCTCGTGCCGTTGGGCCTGCTCGCGCTGCTGCTCGGACTGCTCGAGGCGGGGCTCGTCTTCATCCGGCGGTGGGTGCAGTCCTACGCCGCGCTCGGCATGGAAACCGCGATCCGCGACGACCTCTACGCGCACTTGCAGCGGCTGCCGGTCGCCTTTCACGACACCTGGCAGACGGGGCAGCTGTTGTCACGGGCAACCACGGACCTCTCGACGATCCGGCGGTTTCTCTCCTTCGGACTTGTCTTCCTCGTCGTCAACGTCGCCACGTTCATCACCGTGGTGGCCCTGCTGTTCCACCTCTATCCCCCGCTGGCCCTGTTCGTCGCCGCGTCGGTCGTCCCGCTCGCGCTGATCTCGCGCACGCTGTCGGCGTCCTACCTCGAGACGGCCCGTCGCGTGCAGGATCAGCAGGGCGACCTGGCCACCTTCGTGGAGGAGTCAGCGGTCGGCGTACGCGTCATCAGGTCGTTCGGGCGGCGTGAGCACGTGGGACACCGGTTCCGGCACCGGGCTCGCACCCTGCACGACTCGGGCATCCAGAAGGCCGTGCTGGTGGCTCGGTTCTGGTCTCTGATCGACCTGGTGCCGGGGCTGACGCTGGCCGGGGTGCTGCTGTTCGGGGCGCTGGCCGTGACGCGCGGGTCGATGACGCTGGGCGACCTCGTCGCGTTCGTGTCGCTGATGCTGATGCTCGTCTGGCCGGTCGAGTCGCTGGGCTGGATCCTCGCCAACGGCCAGGAGTCGATGACCGCGGCCGACCGCATCTACGAGGTCTTCGACACCGTGCCCACCGTGGTCGACCGGCCCGGCGCCGTGGCGGTCAGCACGACCCGCGGCGAGCTGCGGTTCGAGGGCGTCGGCTTCACCTACACCGGCAGCACGACGCCCGTGCTGCACGACGTCGACCTCGTCGTCGAGCCGGGTGAGACGTTGGCCATCGTCGGAGCCACCGGCAGCGGCAAGACCACCCTGACCGCTCTCGTCCCTCGCCTGTACGACGTCACCGCGGGCCGCATCACCCTGGACGGGCGCGACATCCGCGACCTCGAGCTGACCTCCTTGCGCAGCCTGGTGTCCACGGCCTTCGAGGACGCCACGCTGTTCTCCTCCAGCGTGCGTGACAACCTGACGTTCGGTCACTCCGACGCGACCGACGCCGAGGTCGCCGAGGCGCTCGACATCGCACAGGCCGGCTTCGTGCACGAGCTGCCGTGGGGGCTCGACACCCGCATCGGCGAGCAGGGGCTGTCGCTCTCAGGTGGTCAGCGGCAGCGACTGGCGCTGGCCCGGGCGGTGCTGGGCCGGCCTGGGGTGCTGGTGCTCGACGACCCGCTCTCCGCGTTGGACGTGCACACCGAGTCGCTTGTCGAGCGGGCGCTGCGGCGGGTGCTGGCCGGCACGACCGCGCTGCTCGTGGTGCATCGTCCGTCGACTGTCGCGCTGGCCGACCGGGTGGCCTTGCTGGAGCACGGCACCATCGCCGCCGTCGGCACCCACTCCAAGCTGATGGCCAGCGTGCCGTCCTACCGTGCGGTGCTGTCCCAGCACGCGGAGGAGGTGCCCGCGCGGTGACCGACGTACAGGCGTGGCGTGGGGTTGCTGCCGAGGACAACGACGAGCTGACCGAGGGCACGACGGTGCGGTTGCGCCGGCGGAGTCGCCGGCTGCTGGGGTCGCTGCTGCGGCCGCATCGGCGCACGATGGTGTGGGCGGTGGTCCTGCTGCTGCTGCAGAATGCCGCCGCGATGTCGGGCCCCTACCTCGTCAAGGTCGGCATCGACCGCGGCATCCCGGCAGTCGACCGGGGCGACGGCTCGCGGCTGCTGGTGGTGGTGACCGTCGCATTGATCGGGGCGGCGGTGCTGGAGTACGTCACCAAGCGCGCGTTCCTGATCCTCAGCGGCCGGGTCGGGCAGGCCGTGCTCTACGACGTGCGCACCAGGGTCTATGACCACTTCCAGCGGCTGTCGCCGGCCTTCCACGAGCGCTACACGTCCGGCCGGGTCATCTCACGGCTCACCAGTGACGTCGACGCGATCGGCGAGCTGCTCGACGGCGGCATCGACGACCTGGTGCTGGCGGGGCTCTCGGTCGTGTCGGTCGCGGTGATCCTGCTGCTGCTCGACCTGCCGATGGGGTTGGTCACGCTGTTGTCGTTCCCGTTGCTGCTGTGGATCTCGCGGTGGTTCCGCCGGCAGTCGGCCCTGGCCTACCGGCGGACCCGCGAGACGGTCGCACTGGTGATCGTGCACTTCGTCGAGTCGCTCGGCGGCATCCGCGCGGTGCAGGCGTTCCGTCGTGAACCGCGCAACCAGCAGATCTTCGAGACCCTCGACCACGACTACCGGTTGGCCAACGAGCGCGCGTTCAAGCTGGTGGCCCTGTTCGCGCCGGGCATCACGCTGATCGGCAACGTGACGGTCGCCGTGGTGCTGGTGTTCGGCGGCTATCGGGTGCTCGGCGGGCACGCTGAGGTCGGCGTGCTCGCGGCGTTTCTGTTGTATCTGCGCCGGTTCTTCGAGCCCATGCAGGAGCTGTCGATGTTCTACAACTCGCTGCAGTCCGCAACGGCAGCGTTGGAGAAGCTGTCGGGGGTGCTCGAGGAGACACCGTCGGTGGCCGAGCCCGAGACGCCCGTACCGCTGCTGCGGCCGGCCGGGCGGCTGGACCTCGAGCACGTGCACTTCGCCTACCGCGACGCTGTCGTGCTCCCCGACCTCGACCTGCACGTGCCGGCCGGCCAGACGGTCGCCCTGGTCGGCGCGACAGGTGCCGGCAAGACGACCATCGCCCGACTCGTGGCCCGGTTCTACGACCCGCTGTCCGGAGTGGTGCGCCTGGACGGCATCGACCTGCGTGAGCTCTCAGAGCGTGACCTGCGACGCGGAGTCGTCATGGTGACCCAGGAGAACTTCCTGTTCGCCGACACCGTGGCCGAGAACATCCGCTTCGGCCGGCCGGACGCGACCGACGATCAGGTCGAGGAGGCCGCGCGCGCGATCGGTGCGCACGACTTCATCGAGGCTCTGCCTGACGGCTACGACACCGCGATCGGCAAGCGCGGCGGCCGGTTGTCGGCCGGTCAGCGGCAGCTGGTCGCCTTCGCGCGGGCGTTCCTCGGTGACCCCGCAGTGCTGATCCTCGACGAGGCGACCTCCTCCCTCGACATCCCGAGCGAGCGGCTGGTGCAGCATGCCTTGCGCACGATCCTCGCCGACCGGACCGCGCTGATCATCGCCCACCGGCTGTCGACCGTAGAGATCGCCGACCGAGTGCTGGTGCTCGCTGACGGGCAGATCGTCGAGGACGGCTCGCCTGCTGAGCTCGTCGGTGGCACCGGTGGCTATGCCGGTCTGCACCAGGCCTGGGCCGACTCCCTGGTCTGATCGTGCGGTCCGGGATTGCCGTTACCACGCAACCGAACACCCTACGGCTGCCGACGCGCCTCGTGGCGAGCCGCGACCGAGCGTCGGGTCAGGGTTGTGCCATCTCAGTCCTGCCCAAGTCTTGACCCGCGAAGGCCTGGACATATCGGACGTCCGCTGGTCAGGGTTCTCGTCGTCGCCCTCGCCGAGGGCCCTGAACCACGAGGTGCCATGAAGTCCACTCGTCTCGCACTCCTCCTCACCACCGGTCTCGCGCTCGCAACCTCCGTCGTCGGCACCGGCACCGCGTCCGCGACTGCACCCGCGCAGGGGAAGCCGACGTCCGAGCACTCTGCCCGGGTCTGCTCCGTGGCGCCGGCCGGCTATGCCGCCTGCGACGCGCACGTGCGGACCGACGCCGCGCTCACACCTCTGGCGACCACCAGCTTCCAGAGTGGCTACACCCCCGCCCAGCTCAAGACGGCGTACGGCCTGACCGGACTCAACGGCACGACCACCATCGCTGTTGTCGACGCCTATGCCCACCCGCGGGCAGCCTCTGACCTGGCGGTGTACCGCACCCAGTTCGGCCTCGGCACCGCGAACCTCAAGCAGTACAACCAGAGCGGCGGCACCACGCTCGCCCGGGGCAACACCGGCTGGGGCCAGGAGGAGATGCTGGATCTCGAGATGGTGTCGGCCATCTGCCCGACCTGCCCGATCATCTACGTCGGTGCGAAGTCGGCCTCGTTCACCGACCTGGGTACTGCGGTCAAGACGGCAGCCGCGAAGGGCGCGAAGGTCATCTCGAACTCCTACGGCGGTGCTGAGTCGAGCAGCGAGACCTCGATCCAGGCCAGCTATTACACGATCCCCGGCGTGGCCATCACGGTCAGCTCCGGCGACAGCGGCTTCGGTGCCCAGTCGCCCGCTGCCTTCAACACCGTGACTGCTGTCGGTGGCACGAACCTCAAGCTCGACACCGCCGGGAACCGGGTGTCCGAGACCACCTGGTCCGGAGCGGGCAGTGGCTGCTCGGCCTACATCGCTAAGCCGTCGTGGCAGCACGACACCGGCTGCGCGCGGCGCACCATCGCCGATGTGTCGGCAGTTGCTGACCCGGCGACCGGTGTCGCGGTCTATGACTCCTACGGCAGCAGCGGCGGCGCCAACTGGTACGTCTTCGGCGGCACCAGCGTCGCGGCGCCGATCATCGGCGGGGTCTACGGGCTGTCCGGCAACACCACCGGCACCCCAGCCGCGCTGCTCTACGCCAGTCCCGGCTCGCTGTTCGATGTGACCAGCGGCAGCAACGGCACCTGCTCGCCGGCCTACCTCTGCACCGGCACGGCCGGCTACGACGGTCCGACCGGTCTCGGGACGCCGCGCGGCAGCCTCGCGCCGTTCTGACGGTCGTGGACCGCTAGCGACTGACCGGCGCCTACTGCGCTGCCTCCTTTTCGGTGGGCAGCGCAGTAGGGCGACGACGGATGACCCGGGTGGCCCTCGGCGGTCGTCAGCCGACGCGGGCGTGCACGGGCAGCCACACGCACAGCCCCATGATGAACAGCGCGAGCGGGACGTGCACTGCGGTCAACCAGTCGGCGCTCGTGGAGGCCTGACCCAGCCCGACCTCGGCGATCAGCAGCACCGCGAGGGCAGCGGTGGCGTTGCGCAGGTCGCGGCGGTGGGCCAGCTGCCGGAACGCCACGAAGGTCGCCACGAGCGCCACCACGACGGCCACCGATCCACCGATGTTGTGCAGCGTCGTCCACGGTGTCGCGTCGTCGCGCTTTCCGTCGTGCTCGAGGAAGATGCCGGCCCAGAGTCCCTGCAGCAGCACGAGCAGCGTGGTGATGCCGATCAGCGCGTTCCACAGCGGCGGGACGGCGTGAGCGCCGGGGCTCCCCGGCGTCGTGGGCGTCTTCGGTGAGTCAGTGGCAGCCATGCGGTTCTCCTTGGTGGTGCTCCGATTGTGGCGCTCAGAAGATGGTGGCTCGAAGTGTGACGCTCAGGCGAAGAGGGCCGGCAACGTCCGGGTGTGGGCCTCGCGGAGCTCGTCGATCGCGACCTCGAGCACTCCCTCGACGGCGAGCGACTCACCCCCGGTGCTGCCCAGCCGCAGGCACGGCACGCCGTACGACGATGCACGGGTCTCCAGCGTGGCGACCCGGCCAGCAGGCACGGACACCACGGCGCGCGCCACCGACTCCGACCACAGGGCCACGAAAGGTTCGGCTGCCACGTCGGCCACGGACACCGACGCCCCGATCCCGTGTCGCAGCACCATCTCGACCAGCGTCTGCGCCAGCCCGCCGTCGGACACGTCATGCGCCGCCGACACGAGGCCCTCGGCGGCAGCGTCTGCCATCAGCCGGCCCAGCGCCACCTCGGCGGCCAGGTCGACGGCGGGCGGGCGGCCGCCGAGGTGACCGTGCACCTCGTGCGCCCACTCCGACCCACCGAGCTCGTCGCGCGTCGTGCCGAGCAGCACAACCACCTCGTCAGCAGAAGCGAACCCCATCGGTACCCGACGGTGCACGTCCTCGATCACACCCAGCACGCCGACGACCGGCGTCGGGTTGATCGGGGTGCTCCCCGTCTGCGAATTGGTCTGGTTGTAGAAGCTGACGTTGCCACCGGTCACGGGCAGCTGCAGGGTGAGGCAGGCTTCGGTGAGTCCGCGGCAGGCCTCGACGAACTGCCACATCACGTCGGGGTCCTCGGGCGAGCCGAAGTTCAGGCAGTCGGTCACCGCAAGCGGCCGGGCGCCACTGACGGCCACGTTGCGATAGGCCTCCGACAGCGCCAGCTGCGCCCCTGCGAAGGGGTCCAGCCGGGTGTAGCGGCCGTTTCCGTCTGTCGCCAGAGCAACGCCGAGACCGCTCTCGTCATCGACGCGGACCACTCCGGCGTCCTCGGGCTGGGCGAGCACGGTGTTGCCGAGGACGTAGCGGTCGTACTGGTCGGTCACCCAGGACTTCGACGCCAGGTTGGGCGCAGACACCATGCGCAGCAACGTCTTTCGCAGGTCGTCAGCCGACTCGGGCCGGTCCAGCCGCGACGGGTCGTCCGCCTGCAAGGCGTCCTGCCATGACGGCCGTGCGTAGGGCCGCTCGTAGACCGGGCCCTCGTGCGCCACGGTGCGCGGCGGCACGTCGACGATCACCTCGCCGTGCCACTCGATGACCAGACGCCCGGTGTCGGTGACCTCGCCGATGACGTCAGCCGTAACCTCCCACTTGGCGCAGATCGCGAGGAACGCGTCGATCTTGTCCGGCGTCACCACGGCCGCCATGCGTTCCTGCGACTCGCTCATGAGGATCTCCTCAGGAGTCAGCGTGGCGTCGCGCAGGGGTACGGCGTCGAGCCGGACGTGCATGCCACCCTCGCCGTTGCTCGCAAGCTCGCTCGTGGCGCACGAGATGCCCGCCGCACCGAGGTCCTGGATCCCTTCGACCAGGCCGGCATGCAGCACCTCGAGGGTGCACTCGATGAGCAGTTTCTCCATGAAGGGGTCGCCGACCTGCACCGCGGGGCGTTTGGTGGGGTGCGCGTCGTCGAAGGTCTCCGACGCGAGGATCGAGGCTCCGCCGATGCCGTCGCCACCGGTCTTGGCGCCGTACAGCACGACGAGGTTGCCCACGCCCCTGGCGCTCGCGAGGTGGATGCCATCGTGCCGCAGCACCCCGAGCGCGAGGGCGTTGACCAGCGGATTGCCCTGGTAGCAGGGGTCGAACACGACCTCGCCGCCGATGTTGGGCAGGCCGAGGCAGTTGCCGTAGCCACCGATGCCGGCGACCACGCCGGGCAGCACCCGGCGGGTGTCGGGATGGTCGGGGGCACCGAAGCGCAGCGGGTCCATCACCGCGACCGGACGGGCGCCCATCGAGATGATGTCGCGAACGATGCCACCGACGCCGGTGGCCGCGCCCTGGTAGGGCTCGACATAGCTCGGGTGGTTGTGCGACTCGACCTTGAAGGTGACCGCCCAGCCCTGACCGATGTCGACGACTCCGGCGTTCTCACCGATTCCGACGAGGAGGGACGCAGCCGCCGGACCCTCTGCCGACGTACGGGCGAACTGCCGCAGGTGCACCTTGGAGGACTTGTAGGAACAGTGCTCGCTCCACATCACGCTGTACATCGCCAGCTCGGAGCTGGTCGGGCGACGGCCGAGGATCTCGCGGATGCGGAGGTACTCGTCGTCTTTCAGCCCGAGCTCGCGGAAGGGCTGCTCCCGGTCGGGGTTGGCCGCGGCGTCGGCGACGGACTCAGACACCGACGAGTCCGTTCAGGACAGAGGTGAAGAAGGTCAGGCCGTCGGTCGTCGGGCCGGTGAGCAACTCGACAGCGTGCTCGGGGTGCGGCATCAGGCCGACGACGTTGCCCGCCGCGTTGGCGACACCGGCGATGCCACGGTAGGAGCCGTTGGGGTTGTCCCCGACATAGCGAGCGACGACGCGACCCTCGGCCTCGAGCGCGTCCAAGGTCCTGTCGTCAGCGACGAACCCGCCCTCGCCGTTCTTCAGCGGTACGACGATCTGCTGGCCGGTCGTGTAGCCCGAGGTCCACGCGGTGTCGGTGCTCTCGATGACCAGTGTCTGGTCGACGCAGGCGAACTTGCGGTGGTCGTTGCGCACGAGGGCACCGGGCAGCAGGTGGGACTCGCACAGGACCTGGAAGCCGTTGCAGATGCCCAGGACCGGCAGGCCGTCCTTGGCCGCGGCGACCAAGGGGGTCATCACGGGGGCGAACCGCGCGATGGCCCCGCAGCGCAGGTAGTCGCCGTAGGAGAAGCCGCCCGGCAGCACCACGGCGTCGACGCCGTGCAGGTCCGCGTCGGCGTGCCAGAGCGCAACCGGCTCGGCCCCGGCGAGACCCACGGCCCGTCGGGCGTCGGCATCGTCCAGCGAGCCGGGGAAGGTGACGACCCCGATCCGGCTCGGCATCAGGCGGGCTCGACACGGACGGTGAAGTCCTCGATGACTGGGTTGGAGAGCAAGGTCTCGGCGGCGCCACGGATCTGGGCGAGCCGCTCCTCGGTCACCTCGCCCTCGACGTCGAGCTCGAACCGCTTGCCCTGCCGGACTGCGGCGATGCCGTCGAAACCGAGGCGTGGGAGGGCGGCGGCGACGGCCTTGCCCTGCGGGTCGAGGATCTCGGGCTTGAGCATGACGTCGACGACGACGCGGGCCATCAGGGCGCTCCTGCGAGGTGGGCGGTGGGTCGCCTGCTGAGGTCGGGCGATCCACCCCGAGCCTACCGACGTACGGCGCGTGCGGGGACGCCTGCCACCCACAGCGGCCCGGGGTGCCTACGATCTGCGGCATGAGCCCCCGCCTCTCCCGTCCCCGCCCGTCCCTCGCCCTGGTGGCCGGCGTGCTCGCCGTCGCCGCCCTGGGCAGTGCCTGCGCCCCGACCAGCACCGGCACCAAGGCCGGCTCCGGAGGCTCGACCAGCTCCTCGCCCACCGCCTCGGGCTCGGCCAGCGCCAGCCAGTCGGCCAACCCGTGCGCCCGCGACGTGCTCGACACGACGGCGCAGGACACGCTGACGCTGGCGACCGACAAGCCCGTTTTCGAGCCGTGGTTCGTCGGCGACAAGCCGGAGAACGGCCAGGGTTTCGAGGGTGCAGTGGCCCAGGCGGTCGCGGGCCAGCTCGGCTACACCCAGGACGAGATCACCTGGGTGCGGGTGCCGTTCAACAACGTCTTCAAACCGACGCCCAAGAACTGGGACTTCGACATCAACGAGTTCTCGATCACCGAGCAGCGCAAGGCAGCCGTCGATTTCTCCTCGCCGTACTACGACGTGAGCCAGGCGGTGGTCACGACAAAGGGCTCCCAGGCTGCAGGCGTCACGACGGTGGCCGGGCTCAAGGGCCTGTCGATCGGCGCGCAGGTCGGCACCACCAGCTATCAGACGATCCTCGACACCATCGCGCCCAGCAAGAAGCCGAGGGTCTTCAACAGCAACAACGACGCGGTGCGCGCGCTGGAGAACGGCCAGATCGACGCCCTGGTGACCGACCTCCCGACGGCGTTCTACATGGCCGCCGCTCAGCTGAAGAAGGGCAAGATCGTCGGGCAGCTGGCGAAGGGCAGTGGCACCCCGGAGCAGTTCGGTCTCGTGCTGGACAAGGGCAGCTCGCTGACGCCGTGCGTCAGCGCGGCGGTCGACGCGCTCAAGGCGGATGGCACCCTCGACAAGCTGGTCACCCAGTGGCTGTCGCAGGCTGGCGCCCCGGTCCTGCAGTAGTCCCCGGCGCACCGGCGTGACCGTCCCTGCGGAGGTGTTCCCGGTCCTCGGCGACGGCGGACCCAGTGCGGTGCAGCAGTCCCGCGACGACTACCGCCGTCGGCGCAACCGACGCTCCACCGGTGTTGCGTCGCTGAGCACCGCTGTGGTGCTGGTGGTCGCCGTGGCGGGAGTGGCGCTCTCGCCGGGCTGGCCGCGGACCCGGGCGCTGTTCCTCGACTGGGGGCTGGCCAAGGACTCGCTGCCCTCGATCCTGTCGGGGCTGTGGCTCAACGTGCAGGTGCTACTCGTCAGCGCAGTCCTGATCGTGGTGGTGGGCCTGCTGCTCGCGGGGCTGCGGACCCTGCGCGGGCCGGTGTGGTTCCCGGTCCGTGCCCTCGCGGCGGCGTACACCGACTTCTTCCGCGGGATGCCACTGATCATCCTGCTGTACCTCGTGGGCTTCGGCGTGCCGGGCTTGCAGCTGCAAGGCGTGCCGACCTCCGAGGTGGTGCTCGGCACGCTCGCGCTGGTGCTGACCTACTCGGCGTACGTCTCGGAGGTCTTCCGCGCCGGGATCGAGTCGGTGCACCCGAGCCAGCGTGCGGCGGCGCGGTCGCTGGGGCTGACCTACGGCCAGACGATGCGCCGCGTGGTGCTGCCGCAGGCCGTGCGCCGGGTGCTGCCGCCGCTGCTCAACGACCTCGTCGCGCTGCAGAAAGACGTCGGGCTGATCTCGGTGCTCGGCGCTGTCGATGCCGTGCGCAGTGCGCAGATAGCGTCGGACGCGGCGTTCAACTACACGCCGTATCTGGTGGCGGGCTTGCTGTTCGTGGCTCTCGCGGTGCCGACGATCCGGGTCGCCGACTGGTTCAGCCTCCGGGCCGTACGCCGCCAGCAGGCAAGTGGTGCCCTGTGACCGAAGAGGCGATGACACCGGTGCTGGCCTGCGAGGGCGTGGTCAAGCGGTTCGGCACCCACACGGTGCTGCGCTCGGTCGACCTGGTCGTCGGCGAGCACGAGGTCGTCACGCTCATCGGCGCATCCGGCTCCGGCAAGTCGAGCCTCCTGCGGTGCATCAACCTGCTCGAGACCGTCGACGACGGAGTCATCCGGCTCGACGGCGAGGACATCACCGACCCGCGCATCGATGCCGACGGCGTACGGCGCCGGATCGGGGTCGTGTTCCAGGCCTACAACCTGTTCCCGCACATGTCGGTGCTCGACAACGTGACGCTGGCACCGCGACTGGTCGGCAAGCTGAGCAAGGCCGACGCGGTCGAGCGGGCGATGGCGTTGCTGTCGCGGGTCGGGCTGGCCGACAAGGCCGGGGAGTTCCCCGACCGGCTCTCCGGCGGCCAGCAGCAGCGGGTGGCCATCGTGCGCGCCCTGGCCGGCGAGCCACGGCTGCTGCTGCTCGACGAGGTGACCTCCGCGCTGGATCCCGAGCTGGTGGGTGAGGTGCTGGGCCTGATCCGGGAGCTCAAGGAGCAGGGCATGACCATCGTCATGGCCACCCACGAGATGAGCTTCGCCCGCCAGGCCGCCGACCGGGTCGTCTTCCTCGACGCCGGCGTCGTCTGCGAGGAGGGCCCGCCCTCCCAGGTGCTGGGCGAGCCCACCGAGCCGCGCACCCGGCAGTTCCTCGCCCGGGTGCTGGAGTCCGGCCGCCTCTAGGTCCTCCGTCTCTTTGCCCAGCGGCTGGGGACTAAGGCACCTCACACAGGGCGCAGGGGAAATAGGGAATCGTCCGGATGTCGGGGGCCTCCTCAGGCGTGGAGATTCGTGTCTGTCAGCACGACACATCGCACCGAGGAGTCACCATGAGCTCGATCGTCGGACCCTTCCCCAGCGCCGAGGACAACTACCGCCGCGAGCGGATCACGGCGGCCTACGCCGGCCGGCTCAGCACCCGGGCCCGGTCGCTGTTCCACCGCCGTCCCCGCAAGCCGACCACCCCGGTGGAGGCCATCGACTGGTACGGCGGATGAGCGCGGCAGCCGCCTGGGTGCTGCGCGAGGTCGGCCAAGCCAAGGGATATCACCATGACCATGTCGGCGGCCCCGGCCATGATGGGTGGCGTGCTCACCGACGTCGACTCCCGCGGGCCGCTGGTCGGTCGGGCCACTGAGCTCGACCGGCTGGCCGGCCTCGTCGGGGCGACCAGCGACAGCGACCCGCAGGCCGGGGCCGTCCTGCTCGCCGGCGACGCCGGGGTCGGCAAGACCCGGCTGCTGGCCGAGCTCCGGGATCGCGCCGAAGCCGCCGGCCATCGGGTGCTCGTCGGGCACTGTCTCGACTTCGGCGACGGTGCTCTGCCTTACCTCCCCTTCAGCGAGGCGCTGGGTCGCCTCGCTGCGAGCGACCCGACGCTGACCGAGGCTCTCGTGACCGCTCACCCCGCGGTCGCCCGGTTGCTGCCGAGCCAGCGCACCTTGACGCCGTACGACGACAGGCAGGGGCGACCGTCGTACGACGGTCCGGAAGGTCTCGACGCGCAAAGTGGCGACGCCCTCGACCGGGCGGGGCTGTTCAGCGCGGTGCACGGCGCGCTCGAGCACCTCGGCGGCGCGGGACCGCTGCTGCTGGTCGTCGAGGACGTGCACTGGGCCGACCGTTCGACCCGGGAGCTGCTCAGTTTTCTGTTTGCCCGCCAGTTCATCGCGCCGGTCACCATCGTGGCCTCGCTGCGCACCGACGACCTGCATCGACGGCACCCGCTGCGTACGGTCGCGGCCGAGTGGGCCCGGCTGCCCGGCGTGGTGCGGATCGACCTCGGCCGGCTCGCTGACGACGACGTGCGTGCGCTGGTCACGGTGCTGCACCCGCAGCCCCTGACCGAGGCGGCGGTGCGCGGCATCGTGGACCGCGCCGAGGGCAACGCGTTCTTCACCGGCGAGCTGGTGGCTGCCATCGACACCCCCGGGTCGTTGCCGGACGGGCTGACCGACCTGCTGCTGGTGCGGTTGGACCGGCTCGAGGGCGATGCCCGCGCGGTGGTGCGGGCGGCTGCCGTGTTCGGTCGCCGAGTGCCGCACGCACTGCTCGACCGCGTCCTGCGCGGCACCGTCGCCGACCTCGACGGTGCGTTGCGCGTCGCGGTCGAACGCAACGTGCTGGAGCCGGCCGGGGACGACGGTTACGCCTTCCGGCACGCCCTGCTCGCGGAAGCGGTCTACGACGACCTGCTTCCCGGCGAACGAGTGCGCCTGCATGCGTCCTACGTCACGGCACTGCAGGAGGGCACTGACGGTGCGCATGTCTCCAGCACTGCCGCCGAGCTCGCCCGGCATGCCCGCGCGGCCCACGACCTGCCCACCGCGGCGCGGGCGAGCGTGGTCGCCGGTGACGAGGCGATGGCGGTGGCCGGTCCGGACGAGGCAGCCCGGCACTACGAGGTGGCGCTCGAGCTGGCCGCAGATCCTGGCGTCGCAGCGCTGTCGATCGGCGGCCTCGACGTCATCGACCTGACCGTGAAGGCGTGCGAGGCCGCTCTGGCCGCCGGCCAGACCTACCGCGCGCTTGCCCTCGCTCGGGGGCAGCTGACGGCCACCCCCGTCGAGAACAATCCGCACGGTCGGCTGCGGCTGCTGCGCACCATGGCGTCGGTCGCCCTGGTCGCCGACTCGCAGGAGAACGCGCTGACCAGCACCGCCGAAGCGCTCGATCTCCTGCAGCAGCACCCCGATGAACGACTGCACGCCGAGGTCCTCGCGCTGCACGCCCGCAGCCTGAGCGAGCAGCGCCGCCCCGTCGAGGCGGCCGAAGCCGCGACGGCGGCCCTCGAGCTCGCCGATCAGCTCCAACTGGTCGGGGCTGCGGCGGAGGCACGAACCACCCTGGCGCGGCTGCGCGAACGCGGTGGTGAGACCGCTGCCTCGCACGCCCTGCTCGAGCAGACGATCGCCGAGGCCCGCGCCAGCGGGCACGTCGCGGCCGAGCTGCGCAGCATGTTCAACCTCGGCACCTTGCTCTACGAGACCGGCGAGGTGGCGGCTGCGCGGGCGCAGTACGCCCACACCGAGGCACGCGCCCGCGACGCCGGCCGGCCCTGGGCGCCCTACGGCCTCGAGTCGCGGGTGCTCGGCATCCAAGCCGCGTACCTGCTGGGCGACTGGGACGGCGCCGCCGCGCTCGCGGACCTGACCCACGACTCGCCACCGGACATCGCCGAGGCCATGGTGCGCGCCAGCGGCCTGCTCGTCAGCGCCGGGCGCGGCGACGTGCGCGCCCTCGACCTCGTACCAGCACTGCGTCCGCACGCGACCCGCGAGGGCATGGTCGCGTTGTTCAGCGGCTTCGCCGTCATCGACCTGTACGGCGACCAAGGTGACCTGGTCGCTTCCTCCACGGCGTACGACGATGTCGTGAGGACCTTGGGAGTCATGTGGGCCAACGGCGACTTCCAGGCCCGGATCCGGCTCTCGGCCCTGCTGCTCGGCCAGGTGGCTGCCGGTGTAGCGCGGGCAGAGAGTGACGACCGGGCAGCGCTCGTCACCCGGGCGGACGAGCTGCAGGCCGCGGCGCGCCGCGCGGTACGGCGTCGGCCGGGGGCGGACACCGAGACCATCGCGGCGACTGGCAGCCCTGACAACCCGAGCGGGGCCACCGAACCGGACGAGATCGACGACTGGGACGAGGGACCGGAGGCCCGCGCCTGGCTAGCCCGGGTCGACGCCGAGCACGCCCGGGTGCTCTGGCTCGCGGGGTCAGGCGACGTCGATGCCGAGGCGCTTGTCGGTCAGTGGCGGATCGTAGTGGCGGCGTTTGCCGGCTTCGGCAACGCCTTCGAGACGGCCCGGTCGCAGTCCCGACTGGCGGCGGTGCTGCGCGCGGCGGGAGCGCCGGGCGAGGCCGACGAGGTCGCTGGGCTCGCGACCGCCGAGGCCCGACGGCTCGGTGCCGAACCGCTGCTGCGCGAGCTGCGAGCCGGGGGCACAGCGACCGGTCGGGCGGCCGCCGCTCGAGCTGCCCGAGCTGCCGTGGGAGCCGATCGACGTGGCGACGACCTCACCGCACGCGAGCTCGAGGTGCTCGCCCTGGTAGCCGCCGGACGCAGCAACCGCGAGATCGCGACCCGGCTGTTCATCAGCGCCAAGACGGTGAGCGTGCACGTGTCCAACATCCTGGCCAAGCTCGGCGTCTCCGGGCGCACCGAGGCCGCTGCCGTCGCCCGGCGGGACAAGCTGCTCCCCGACTGACCAGCCCGCCCGCCGCCCCGCCACCCCGCCAGCTGACGTTCGCGAGCAGCGCGCTCAGGTCGTGCGGACCCGCGACTGCCACGAGGCCCACGCGCTGGCGACCATGTCGCGCAGGTCGAGCTTGGCGGTCCAGCCGATCTCCCGGGTGATCTTGGCGGAGTCAGCGAAGTACGCCGCCGGGTCACCGGGCCGGCGATCGACGACGTCCACCGCGAAGTCGATGCCGGTGACCTCGCGTGCAGTGTCGAACACCTCTTTCACCGTCACGCCCTCGCCTCGCCCGACGTTGAACACCTCGCCGATGGCGGCGTCGTCCAACCGTTTGGCTGCCGATGCGTGCGCCTCGGCGAGGTCGACCACGTGGATGTAGTCACGCACGCACGACCCGTCGCGGGTGTCGTAGTCGTCACCGAACAGCTTGGGGTTGCGACCCTCGGTCAGCGCCTCGAACGTCATCGGCACCAGGTTGCTGACGCTGCGGTCGCCGAGAGCGTCCTCACCAGCGCCGGCCACGTTGAAATAGCGCAGGGCCGCCCACCGCAGATCGGTCGCGCCGGCCAGGTCACGCAGCATCCACTCACCGGCCAGCTTGGTCACGCCGTACGGGCTCATGGGTCCGGTCGGGGTCTTCTCGGTGACGAAGTCGGTCGGCGGGTTGCCGTAGACCGCAGCGCTGGAGGAGAACAGGACCCGGTCGACGCCCTCGTCGGTGCAGGCCTGCAGCAGGGTCCGCATCGCGGCGACGTTCTGCTCCCAGTAGAGCAACGGCTGAGCCACCGACTCGCCAACCGACTTCTTGGCCGCGAGGTGCAGCACGCCGGTCACCTTGTGCTCGCGGATCGCGGCGCGGACGACGTCGCTGTCCGAGGTCGAGGCCTCGACGAAGGGGACGTCGGGCGGCACGTTGTCCCGGATGCCCGAGGACAGGTCGTCGAGGACCAGCAGCCTGAGGCCTGCGTCCTGGAAGGCACGCACGATGTGCGCACCGATGTAGCCGGCGCCGCCGGTGAGCATCCACGTCATGACCTCACCCTAGGAGAGGACACCAGGCGGCGGTCGGCCCGCACGCGACACGAGGTGGACACCTGCGACAACAGGAGTCTCAGCCGGTTGAGGCGACGGTTGACCTCACGCGGTCGACAGCGCTCAGACGAAGGTGCGACCGGTGAGGCGCTCGTAGGCCTCGACGTAGCGCGCCCGGGTCGCCTCGACGACCTCCTCCGGCAGCGGCGGCGGCTCCTCTCCCGAGGCGCGGTCCCAACCGGAGGCGGGCGAGGTGAGCCAGTCCCGGACGAACTGCTTGTCGTAGGACGGCTGGGTGCGCCCCGGCTGCCAGGTCTCGGCCGGCCAGAACCGCGACGAGTCAGGAGTGAGCACCTCGTCGGCAAGCACCATGCGGCCCTCGGGGTCGCGGCCGAGCTCGAGCTTGGTGTCGGCCAGCACGATGCCGCGGTCGGCCGCGATGCCGTGGGCGCGGTCGTAGACGGCCAGCGTGAGGCGGCGCAGCTCCGCGGCCACGTCCGGGCCGACGGTTGCTGCGACCTCGTCGTACGACACGTTCTCGTCGTGCTCGCCGAGGGCGGCCTTGGTCGCCGGGGTGAAGATCGGCTCGGGCAGCTGCGACCCGTCGAGGAGGCCGGCCGGCAGCGGCACCCCACAGATCGCCCCGTCGGCGAGATAGCCGGCCAAACCCGACCCGGCGAGGTAGCCGCGAGCCACGCACTCCACGGGGTACATCTCGAGGCGCCGGCAGAGCAGCCCGCGCCCCGCGTACTCCGGCGGCACGTCGGTCGACACGACATGGTGGGGCACGAGGTCGGCGAGCTGCTCGAACCACCACAGGGACAGCTGCGTGAGGATGCGGCCCTTGTCCGGGATCTCGGTGGGCAGCACGAAGTCGAACGCAGAGATGCGATCGCTCGCGACCATCAGCAGCAGCCCGTCGGGTGCCGCGTAAAGATCGCGGACCTTTCCGCTGTGCAGGGGTGTGTACGCCGTCACGCCGGGCAGTCTCTCGCACATGAGCGAATCCCCCAGCACCACATCTACCGAGGACGCCGGATCGTTGCGGCAGCCGTTCCGCACGGGCTCGACCGAGGCCGACGTCGAGCAGAACGCCGATCAGGTCGAACCGGGCAACGACTCGTCGTACGTCGGCCGGGTGGCGGGTGACGACGTGGGCTATGCCGGGGAGCAGGGCGCCGAGGCTCGGGCAAACGCCGACGACGACTGAGCCGGGCATGATGGTCGGGTGGAAGAAATCACCAGTGACGCCGCGCTGACTGAGGTGCTGGGCGGGGCACCCTCGGCCGCTGCGGCCGGCAAGGACCGGTCGACGCTGCACGAGCTGGACCGGGCTTTCCTGGCCGCCTCGCCGTTCTGCCTGATCTCGACCTCGGCAGGTGACGCCACCTGCGACGTCTCGCCCAAGGGCGACCCACCCGGTTTTGCGATTGCCGTCGACGACCGGACCATTGCGATCCCCGAGCGCTCGGGCAACCGCCGGGCCGACGGCTATCGCAACGTGCTGTCCATCCCGCACGTCGGGCTGATCTTCCTGGTGCCCGGTCGCGGCGACACCCTGCGCATCAACGGCCGGGCTCGCCTCGTGCGCGACGCGCCGTTCTTCGACGACATGGTCGTGCGCGGGCACCGACCGGTGCTTGCTCTGGTTGTCGAGGTCGAGCAGGTGTTCTTCCACTGCAGCAAGGCGTTCCTACGGTCGGCGCTCTGGGACCCGAGCACCTGGGGGCAGGTCGACCTGCCCAGCCGCGCGGTCATCGCCCGAACCCTGGAGCGGCCGGACAGCTCTCTCGAGGAGCTCGAGGCCTACTACGGCCCCGCATACGCCGACGGCCTGTATCCGGGCACCTGACTCATCACGTACTCACTTCGTGAGTTATCCACAGGACACGTTTCCGCGGAAACGCTTTCGGCCCGATACCGGAGGTCAGAAAGCACTCCGGAGCGGATTCGGCATGCGGGACGTGCCGCATGGTCTCCGGAGCCATCCGGGGTTGTGGTCGACACGCTGCCCAGAACGGCACACCCTCGGCGGCTGGATCCGTGACTACAGGATCGGCGCGGGGGTGTAGGCAGCGGCTTCCCGATGACGTCGTACGACGGCAGCCACGGCACCCACGACCGCCTCGACCTGGGCAGCTGCGGCACCGGTGAACGACCCCGGGTCCGCGACGAGAGCATCCAGGTCCGCGCGGGAGAGCCCGAGGCGCGGGTCGGCGGCCAGCCGGTCGAACAGGTCGTTGTCGGTCGTGCCCTGCTCGCGCATGCTGAGGGCGACGGCGACGGCGTGCTCCTTGATCGCCTCGTGTGCCGCCTCGCGGCCGACACCGGCCCGCACCGCGGCCATCAGCACCTTCGTGGTCGCGAGAAACGGCAGGTAGCGCTCCAGCTCGCGCGCGATCACCGCCGGGTAGGCGCCGAACTCGTCGAGCACGGTGAGAAACGTCTGGAACAACCCGTCGGCGGCGAAGAACGCGTCCGGCAGCGCCACCCGGCGTACGACGGAACAGAAGACGTCGCCCTCGTTCCACTGCGCACCGGCGAGCTCGCCGACCATCGAGAGATAGCCACGCAGGACGACGGCGAGACCGTTGACGCGTTCGCACGAGCGGGTGTTCATCTTGTGCGGCATCGCGCTCGAGCCGACCTGCCCGGCCTGGAAGCCTTCGGTCGCGACCTCTTGGCCTGCCATCAACCGGATCGTGGTCGCGAGCGACGACGGCCCGGCCGCGAGCTGCACCAGCGACGACACGACGTCGAGGTCCAGTGACCGGGGGTAGACCTGCCCGACCGAGGTCAGAACCCGAGCGAAGCCGAGGTGATCGGCGACCTTCTGCTCCAGCGTCGCCAGGTCGGCAGCCGAACCGTCGAGAAGGTCCAGCTGGTCCTGGGCGGTACCGACCGGGCCCTTGATGCCGCGCAGCGGATAGCGCGCGATCAGCTCTTCGAGCCGCTCGACCGCAACGAGCAACTCCTCGGCCGCCGAAGCAAAGCGCTTGCCCAAGGTGGTCGCCTGCGCCGCGACGTTGTGCGAGCGCCCGGCCATCACGAGGTCCGCGTGCTCGGTCGCCAGACGCGCGAGCCTGGCGAGCGCCGCCACCGCGCGGTCGCGCAGCAGCTCGAGGGAGGACCGGATCTGCAGCTGCTCGACGTTCTCGGTCAGGTCGCGGCTGGTCATCCCCTTGTGGATGTGCTCGTGCCCGGCCAGCGCCGAGAACTCCTCGATGCGGGCCTTCACGTCGTGCCGGGTGACGGCCTCGCGGCGACGGATCGAGTCGAGGTCGACGTCGTCGACAACCTTCTCGTAGGCCTCGACGACCCCGTCGGGCACGTCGACCCCGAGATCGCGCTGGGCCCGCAGCACCGCCACCCAGAGCCGCCGCTCGAGCACGATCTTGTGCTCGGGGGACCAGATGCGGGTCAGCTCGGCGCTGGCATACCGCGCCGCCAGGACGTCAGGGATGATCGGTGCCGTAGAGGTGCCAGGGGACGTCACACCCCTGATTCTCCCCCAGCAGCGGCGGCGGCGATGTCACGGCGGTAGTGCCCACCCGCGAGGGAGATCCGGCCCATCACGTCGTACGCCGACGAGCGGGCCGCCGCGAGGTCGGCACCGGTCGCGACCACGGACAGCACCCGGCCACCGGTAGCTATGACATGACCTTCGCCGTCGAGTGCGGTGCCGGCATGCAGCACCAGCACCCCGTCCCCCGCCGTCGACTCCTGGAGGCCGGTGACCACACCGCCCATCTCCGGCGCATCGGGGTAGCCCGGCGCCGCGAGCACCACGGTCACCGCCGCCTCGTCGCTCCACTCGAGGTCGCCGGCCTTGGCGAACGCCGCCAGGCCACTCGTGGCCGCAGCCATCAACAGCCCGCCCAACGGCGTGCGCAACCGGGCGAGCACGACCTGGGTCTCGGGGTCGCCGAACCGCGCGTTGAACTCGATGACGCGCACGCCGCGCGAGGTCAGCGCCAGCCCGGCGTAGAGCAGGCCGACAAAGGGTGTCCCGCGCAGCGCCAGCTCGTCGACCGTCGGCTGCAGCACGTCACGCAGCACCTCGGCCACGAGGTCCGGCGGCGCCCACGGCAGCGGCGAGTAGGCACCCATGCCGCCGGTGTTCGGTCCCTCGTCGCCGTCCAGTGCCCGCTTGAAGTCCTGCGCCGACACCAGCGGGAGGACCGTCACCCCGTCGGTGACGGCAAAGAGGGACACCTCCGGCCCGTCCAGGAACTCCTCGATCACCACTCGGTCGCAGGACCCGGCGTGCGCCAGCGCGACGTCGCGGTCGCCGGTCACCACGACGCCCTTGCCTGCTGCGAGACCGTCGTCCTTCACGACGTACGGCGCCCCCAGCGCGTCGAGCGCGACCGCTGCCTCGTCCGGTGTCGTGCACACGAACGAGAGCGCGGTGGGCACGCCCGCGGCGACCATGACCTCCTTGGCGAAGGCCTTCGACCCCTCGAGTGCCGCAGCGGCAGCCGACGGTCCGAAGCACGCGATCCCTTGGGCACGCACCGCGTCAGCCGCCCCGGCGACCAGCGGACCCTCCGGTCCGACCACCACGAGGTCGACGAGCAGGTCGGCAGCGAGCTCGCCGATGCCGTCGACGTCAGTCAGGTCCAGCGGCATGGTCGCCACGTCGAGGGCGATGCCGGCGTTGCCGGGGGCGGCCAGCACCTCCGTCACCGCCGGGTCGGCGAGCAGCGCGCGCACCAAGGCGTGCTCGCGGGCGCCGCCACCGACCACGAGAACCCTCATGCCTTCCAGAACTCCCACCAGCGTCGAGGCGCAGACGGTGTGGGAGGGCCAGAAGCCGTTGCTACAGAGGGGGTGGCGTGCCCTCGCGGGCTGTCCTCGTCACCGCCGCCGTCATCCGCCGCGACGGTCGAGGCGCTCTGGCGCACCGGCGTACGCGAGTCGCTCACCGACTCCCCCAGCTGCGGGTCGAAGCCCTCGAGACCGGTGACGTCCTCGACCGCACGAGCCAAGGCGTAGACGGTCGACATCAGCGCGATGTCGTCACCGGCACGGACTGCCGCCTCGGGCACGTGGATCTCGAACTCGCCCTCGACCAGCTTGAGCCCGATGCCGGTGGCCGGGTCGGTGAGCTCCCGGGTCTCCTCGTCGTCGAGGGTGAGCTCGACCCCGTCCCCGAGCAGCGCGCGGGCCCGCGGTACCAAGGCGTCCCACTGCTCGCGCTCGCCCTCCGAGAGGGGACCGGGGTCACCACCGGCGAACCCTTCCTCGACCCCGGCGAGGGCGTCCTCGAAAGTCTGCCCCGGGTCGCGGCGGACGAAGAAGATGTCATAGCTCATGCGCGGCGCGACCTATCCGGTCGTGTGCTGGTCGGCGACGGTCAGCGCGTCGTCGAGGATCGCCAGCCCTTCCTTCGCCTCCCCCTCGGAGGTCGTGCACGGCGGCACCACGTGCAGCCGGTTGTAGTTGACGAACGGCAGCAGCCCGCGCTCCTTGCACGC
Source organism: Sporichthyaceae bacterium (assembly GCA_031365725.1). Taxonomy (GTDB): domain Bacteria; phylum Actinomycetota; class Actinomycetes; order JACCUZ01; family JACCUZ01; genus JANLYQ01. The sequence goes on from JANLYQ010000017.1 coordinate 59,017, forward strand.
CGCCACCAGAGCCGCCATCGGGGCGTTGGCCTCGCCGCTGGCGTTGTACGGAACGAGCATCTCGCGGGTCGCCTTGTCCTTGACGAGGTCCAAGGCCCAGAACACCCCGAGCCCGCGGACCTCGCCGACCGACGGGTGCCGGTCGGCGATCTCGCGCAGCCCGGGGCCGAGCACGTCCTCGCCGAGCCGGCGGGCGTTGTCGATGATGCCTTCCTCGGCCATCGCGGTGATGCTCGCGACCGCGGCAGCACACGCGAGCGGGTGCCCGGAGTAGGTCAGCCCGCCGGGGAAGACCCGCTGGTCGAAGGTCGCCGCGATGCTGTCGCGGATGATGACGCCGCCGAGGGGCACATAGCCGGAGTTCGACCCCTTGGCGAAGGTGATGAGGTCCGGCGCCACCGACCACCTGTCGACCGCGAACCACTCACCCGCGCGACCGAAGCCGGCCATCACCTCATCGGCGACGTAGACGATGCCGTGCCGGTCGCACAGCTCACGGACACCGGCGAGATAGCCCTCCGGTGGCACGAGGATGCCCGCGGTGCCGGGGATGGTCTCGAGCACGATGGCCGCAATGGTGCCCGGCCCCTCGAAGGCGATGACCTGCTCGAGGTGCTCGAGGGCGCGCTGCCCCTCCTGCTCGACCGAGTCCGACCAGAACGCCGAGCGGTAGGCGTAGGGACCGAAGAAGTGCACGACGCCGGTGGCGCCGCCGTCGTTGGGCCAGCGCCGCGGGTCGCCGGTCATCTGCACAGCCGTGGCGGTGTTGCCGTGATAGCTGCGGTAGGTCGAGAGCACCTTGTGCCGACCGGTGTGCAGGCGCGCCATGCGGACGGCGTTCTCGATCGCGTCGGCGCCACCGTTGGTGAAGAACACCTTGTCGAGCCCGGCGGGCGCCCGCTCGACGATCAGCCGGGCCGCCTCGGACCGCATGTCGTTGGCGTGCTGCGGCGCGACGGTCGCGAGCCGACCGGCCTGCTCCTGGATCGCGGCGACGACCTTGGGGTGCTGGTGGCCGATGTTGACGTTGACCAGCTGGGAGGAGAAGTCGAGATAGCGCTTACCGGTGTGGTCCCATAGGTAGGACCCCTGCGCTCCCGCCACCACCATCGGCGTGATCTGGCCCTGCGCCGACCACGAGTGGAACACGTGTGCCCGGTCGAGCTCGTAGGTGCGCGCGCCGGCCTCGAAGTCGCTGCTGGGGAGGTCACTGGTCATGTGCCGCAGGATAGGCGTTGCCCGGCTGACCGTCACTGCCGCAGGCGGTCCTCGAGACCGGTCCGCACCCACGGCCACTCGTCGCGCAGCACCGAGAAGACCACCGTGTCGCGCCAGGTGCCGTCTGGGCGGGCCATGTGCCGCCGCAGCACGCCTTCCCGGGTGGCGCCGAGCCGGGCGATGGCCGCCTGCGACCTCGTGTTGAGCAGGTCGGTCTGGATCTTCACCCGGCCGAAACCGCACTCGTCGAACGCGTGCCCGAGCAGCAGCAGCTTGGTCGCCGGGTTGACGAGGGTGCCCCACCACCTCGGGCCGTACGCCGTCCAGCCGAGGTGGACCCGTTCGTCCACCAGACTCCACTCGGCCAGGCTGCTAGTGCCGACCAAGGTGCCGCCCGGCCCCAGGTCGGAGTCGGCGGCCAGCCGCACCGTGTAGGCCTGCCGACCACCGATCGGGGTGCGGTCCGCACCGGCCAGCCAGGCCCGGGCCGCGGCCACGTCGGGCCACCGGGCGCCGGGGCCACCGGCGTACCCGCCGGCCCACACCCGTTCGTCACCCAACGTGGCGAACACGTCCTCCGCGTCGTCGACAGTCGCTGCCCGTACGTCGACCACGGCGGCAGCCGCGGGGTTGCCGGTGCGCGGGGTGCCGTCGGGTGGAGTCGTCACGAGGTCACGCTAGAGGGCGGCGGTGGGTCGGCGCGGGCCGTAACGTGAGGTCATGAGCGTGGCCACCCGCAGCACCGCCCTTCGCTGGGTGACGGCTGCGGCGGTGACCGGTGCGGTGGTCGCGGCGCCGACCGCGCTGGCCCGCTCCACTGCCGGTGGTGGCGTGACCGACCCCGCCGGTCTCCGCGCGCTCGTCGCAGCCGCCCGCGCCTCGACCGACGTACCGCACCAGGGTCTGGTCGAGGCCACCGGCACGTTGGGCCTGCCCGACCTGCCACGCCTCGGCGACGTCGCCGCGTTGCTCGGCAGCTCGACGACCGCCCGGGTCTGGTGGCGCTCCCCCTCGGCCTGGCGGGTGGACAAGATAACCGCGACCGGGGAGTCCGACACCTACGCCGTGGACGGTGGGGTGCAGACGTGGGACTTCGAGACCGGCCAGTCGCAACGCCTCGTCGACCTCGGCTCGATCCGGCTGCCGCGGGTCGACGACCTGGTGCCACCACAGGCTGCCCGTCGCGCTCTGGCAGGAGTGACCCGACGCGACGCCCTCACCCCGCTGCCACCGCGCCGGGTCGCAGGTCGCGCAGCCACCGGCGTGCGCATCGTGCCGGCCGACGCGCGCAGCACCATCGGTCGCATCGACGTGTACGTCGACGAGCGCACCGACCTTCCGCTGTCCCTGGTCGTGGTGCCCCGTAGCAGCACGGTGGCTGCGTTGCGCAGCACGTTCGTCGACGTGTCGTTCACCGCCCCCGCGGTCTCGGACACGACGCCGCGCACGCCGCCGTTCGGTCGGGTGCGCACCAGCCGCACCCCCGACCTGGCCAGCGCCTCGGACCGCTACGCACCCTTCGCGCTGCCCGACCGGCTCGCCGGCATGCCACGCGGACGTGGGCTGCTGGCCGGGCAGGGCACCGCGACCTATGGCCGTGGACTTGCACGGTTCGTCGTCGTGCCGCTGCAGGGGCACACCGGTCGGGCTGCCCTGACCGCGGCGACGAGCGGTGGCGGCGCGGCTCTGGATGTCGGCGTCAACGGGGAGGCTGTGCTGGTGACCACACCGCTGCTCAACGTCGTGGTGGCGCGGGCCGAGCCTGCCGGTGGTGGACGAAGCCGACAGGAACGGTGGTACCTCGTGTCGGGCATGGTCGACGCGGCCACGTTGCAGGCAGCGGTGCGCGGGCTGGCAGACAACCCACCTGGTTTCCGGTGAGTGCCGAGGCGGTGATCAGGACCGAGAAGTTGACCAAGCGGTTCGGCCGCGTCACCGCCGTCGACGACCTGACGTTGACTGTCGGCGCAGGTGACCGCTATGGCTTCCTCGGGCCCAACGGGTCGGGCAAGACGACGACGGTGCGGATGCTGCTCGGCCTGGTGCTCGCGACGTCCGGGTCGGTCGAGCTGCTCGGGTCAGCGGTGCCCCACGGACGAGGAGCGGCCCTCGCCCAGGTCGGCGCGCTGATCGAGGGGCCGGCTGCCTACGGCCATCTGTCCGGTCGCACCAACCTCGCCCTGATCGACGCGTCGGGGCCGCGGGGCGCTGGCGGCGGGCGACGGACACGTCGCCGCCGCATCGCTGCCGCGTTAGAGCAGGTCGGGCTGGACGCGGTCGGTCGACGACCGGTCAAGGCCTACTCCCTCGGCATGAAGCAGCGCCTCGGTCTGGCGGCTGCGCTGCTGCGCGCACCACGACTGCTGGTGCTCGACGAACCCACCAACGGCCTCGACCCACAAGGGATCCGCGAGGTCCGCGACCTGCTGCTGCAGCTCAACGAGGCCGGCACCACGATCTTTCTGTCCAGCCATCTGTTGACCGAGGTCGAGAGTCTCTGCACCCGAGTCGGGGTGCTGCAGCGCGGCCGGCTCGTGGTCGAGGACGACGTCGCCGCCCTGCGCGCACCGACCGGCCGGCTGCTGCTGCGCACACCCGATGTCGATGCGGTGGTCGGGTTGCTCGACGGTCGGGTCGAGGCTCGCGACGGTGACCTGCTGACGGTCCGGCACGGCGACCCGGCGGCGCTCTCGGCGCTGCTCGTCGGCAGTGGTGTGCGGCTCGAGGAGCTGCAGCGCGAACGCCACTCCCTCGAGGACGTGGTGCTGGGCCTGACCGGGCCCGGGTCGGATCGGGTCTCGGGTTCACCTCCCGACGTCATCGGCGGGGCCCCGCCTTCCGACGTCATCGGCGGGGAGCCGCAGTGATCGCCGTCGAGCTCGTCAAGCTGTTCCGTCGCCCACGCACCTGGGTGACGATCTTCCTGTTGTGCCTGCTGCCGACGATCGTGGCGGTGTTCCTGTCCGTGACCGACGTGGCGCCTCGACCGGGCGACGGGCCGGCGTTCCTGTCCGCCGTGCTGGCCAACGGAAAGCTGTTCCCCGCGGCGGCGTTGGGCATCGTGCTGCCGCTCTTCCTGCCGGTCGCGGTGGCGGTGGTCGCGGGCGACGCCGTGGCCGGCGAGGCCTCCGGTGGCACCCTGCGGTACCTGCTGGTGCGACCGGTCGGGCGCACCCGGCTGCTCGTCGCCAAGCTGGTGTCGGTGATGGTGTTCCTGCTGGTCGCCGTCACTGCTGTCGCGGGCACGGCGTACATCGTGGGGACGCGGTTGTTCGTCCCGGTGCCGGGGTCACCGGCGACGGTGGTCACCGGCCTGTCGGGCAGCACGTTGACCCCCGCGCAGCTGGCCGGGCGCACGGTGCTCGTCATCCTCTACATCTCGTGGTCGATGCTCGGAGTCGCGGCGATCGCTCTGTTCCTCTCGACACTCACCACGTCGTCCCTCGGTGCGGCGCTGGGATCGTTGGCTGCTCTGGTGACCAGTCAGGTGCTGGTGTCGTTGGATGCGGCGTCGTCGGTGCGCGACTATCTGCCGACGAGGTGGTGGCTGGCGTGGGTCGACCTGTTCCGCGACCCGATCCTGTGGCACGACCTGCAACGCGGGGTGATCGTGCAGGGCGTCTATGCCGTGGTGATGCTCGTGCTTGCGTGGGCGAACTTCACCACCCGCGACATCACGACGTGACGGGATATCACGACATGAGGCGCGGCCCAGCCGGACCCGCGCGGTAGGTCAGGTCCCGTCGGGGCAGCGCCTACTGCCTTGCCTCCCTTCATGAGGGCAGCGCAGTAGGCCGCGGTACGTCAGGGTCCCGTCAGCTCGGCTGGAAGAGGCAGAACGGGTGACCGGCCGGGTCCAGCAGCACCCGTACGTCGTCCTGGGGCTGGTGCTCGGCAAGGACCGCGCCCTCGGCGACCGCGTGCGCCACCGCCGCCTCGAGGTCTTCGGCGCGCAGGTCGAGGTGAGCCATCATCTGCTGGTCGCCGGGGCCTGCCGGCCATGTCGGCGGCACGTGCCCGGGCTCGCCCTGGAAGGACAGCCCGCTGCCCCCACCCGGTGGTCGCAGCATGACCCACCCCGGCTCGTCGGCGACAACGTCCCACCCGAGCAGGCGACGGTAGAAGTCGCCCAGCGCCTGAGGATCGGAGGCCCCCAGCACGGTGGCGGAGACGGTGATCGAGGGTGCGCTCATGCGTCGATCCTGCCGCGGTCACGCAGCGGCGACCACCCCGTCGCGCCTCAGCGGACCGGGCAGCCCGGGCCGACGTGCGGCAGCCGCGGTGATGCGCCCAGCACCGCGACGACCAGCGCCTGTACGGCGGCATCCGTCGGCAGCTGCCCGTGCGACACGGCTCGGCCCGGGCAGAGGTCCTGCACGACCACGTCCAAGGCCCCGACGAGTCCGGCGCTCGATGGCGGCGTCACCACCTGGTCCTGCGCGCTCCAGATGCTGACCCACCGCGGGCCGGGCGGCGTCTCGTCGCCGCGGTTGAGCCCGGCCAGGAGCGCACTGTCCGGCGCGAGCTCCTGGCAGGCCGCCGGACACGCGCCGGGGGCCAGTGCCGTCGCCAACGCCGCCACGTCGGTGCCGTGCTGCGGCGACCCCAGCGTCACCACGCGCCGGGCCAGGCGGGCGCCACCCAGACGCGCGACCCAGTAGCGCGCCACCACCCCGCCGGCCGAGTAGCCCACCACGTCCACCGACGGCGCCCCGGCCGCGACCGCTGCCGTGGCCGCAGCACCCAAGGCCGCGGCCTGCGCGGCGATCGGCCCGGTCGCGTCGCCGGGGAGAGCCACGACCGTCACGATGCGACCCGGGCGACCCACCGACCGCAGCCGAGCCGCCAGCTGCTCCAGACCGCCGACCCCACCGCCATAGCCGGGGACGAGCAGGACGGTGCCCGGCCGGTCTTGCCGCACTGCGGTCGACGCGCCCGCGCCTGATCGTCGTACGACGACAACCCCGGCACCCACCGCCACCACCAGCAGAACGGCCGCGAGCAGCGCGAGGACCAGACGGCGGACCGGGCTCATCCGAGCAGGGAGCGGACCTCGACGGTCTCGTCACGACCCGGTCCTACGCCGATCGCCGAGATCGGTGCGCCGGACATCTCCTCGAGCGCGGCGACATAGGCCTGCGCGGCCTTCGGCAGATCGGCCAACGAACGGGCGCCGGTGATGTCCTCCTCCCAGCCGTCGAGATAGTCATAGACCGGGACCGCGTGGTGGAAGTCGGTCTGGGTCATCGGCATCTCGTCGTGCCGCACACCATCGACGTCGTAGGCGACGCAGACCGGGATCTTGTCCCACCCGGTGAGGACGTCGAGCTTGGTCAGAACGAAGTCGGTGACCCCGTTGATGCGCGCGGCATAGCGGGCGACGACGGCGTCGTACCAGCCGCACCGTCTCGGCCGACCGGTGGTGGTGCCGAACTCGAAGCCGTCGGCGCGCAGCTTGTCGCCGTCATCGTCGAGCAGCTCGGTCGGGAACGGGCCGGAGCCGACGCGCGTCGTGTAGGCCTTGACCACGGCGATGACGCGGTCGATGCGGGTGGGCGGGATGCCCGAGCCGGTGCAGGCACCGCCGGCCGTCGGGTTGGACGACGTCACGAACGGATAGGTGCCGTGGTCGACGTCGAGCAGCGTGGCCTGACCGCCCTCGAGCAGCACGGTCTCACCACGATCGAGTGCCTGGCTGAGCACCAGCGCCGTGTCGACCACCATCGGGCGCAACCGCTCGGCGAAGCCGAGGAACTCCTCCACCACCTCGTCCACCGTGATGGCACGCCGGTTGTAGACCTTGACCAGCACGTCGTTCTTCAGCTCGAGGGTGCCCTCGACCTTCTGCCGCAGGATCTTCTCGTCGAAGATGTCCTGGACCCGGACGCCGACCCGCGACATCTTGTCGGCGTAGGTCGGTCCGATGCCGCGACCGGTGGTGCCGAGCTTCGCGTTGCCGAGAAACCGCTCAGTGACCTGGTCGATCGTGCGGTGGTGCTGACCGATCAGGTGCGCACTCGCACTCACCAGCAGCGCGGACGTGTCGACCCCGCGAGCCTCGAGCGCATCGATCTCGCTGAACAGCACGGCGAGGTCGATGACTACACCGTTGCCGATGACGGGAGTGACACCGGGGGTGAGGATGCCGGAGGGGAGCAGATGCAATGCGTACTTCTCGTCGCCGATGACGATGGTGTGGCCGGCGTTGTTGCCGCCGTTGTACTTCACGACGTAGTCGACCGAGGAGCCGAGCAGGTCGGTGGCCTTGCCCTTGCCCTCGTCACCCCACTGGGCGCCCAGCAGCACGATCGCCGGCATGGCGGAACCTCATTTGCAGCGGGGGGAAGGGCGCTGGCGATGATATGTCAGACCAGCCCGCGCCGGGCTGCCTCCATGCCGGCCTGGAACCGGGTCACGGCCCCGACCTCCTCCATCAGCTCGGAGATCCGGCGGCGCACCGTGCGGAGCGACACTCCCAGCTGGCGGGCGATCGTCTCGTCCTTAGCGCCCATCACCAGCAGCTCGAGGATCCGCGAGCGCTGGTCGGCTGGATCGCCGTCGCCGATCGGGTGGAACGGCACGGCGCGCTCCCAGTAGCGCTCGAACAGCTCGCGGACGATGGCGATCATCGCCGGGGCATGGATGACGATCATGCTGCCGGGCACGCCCTCCCAGCGCGAGGAGACCAGCGCCGCGCGGTCGCCGTACACCCCGATCTCGCGCATGGTGAAGGGCAGCAACCGGACCCGCTCACCGGCCGCCGCCCACCCGCGGACGTAGGCGAGCTGCACCGGGTCCTCGACCACCGAGGCTGGATAGACCGCGCGCATCGGGCGACCGGCCGCCAGCTGCTCACGGACGAGCTCGAGAAAGCTCGAGGGCACGACCTCGATCCCGTCGACCGCGTGACAGGTGAGGACCTCGCCCTCCGACCCGCGTTGCAGGTCCTCGAACGTACGCACCGCCTCGGCCTCGCTGAGCACCTGGAACGGCACCTCCGACCAGGTGCGGGTCTGGCCGGCGAGGTGGTCGACGGAAAAGGCCGCAAGACCTGCGCGTACGCCGTCGAGCTGGGCGCGCCGGTCGTCCAGGGTGCGCACCTCGGCCTGCAGCAACGCGGCCAGGGCCACGGCCGGTGGGGCGGCCTGCAGGCTGCCCCCGGCGCGGGTGACCAGCGAGAGGCGCTCGAGCTCGTGGAGGGCAGCCGCTACCGCTGCCGGGTCGAGGTCGAGCCGCTCGGCGACCCCGGCGGCCGTGGTCCCCGGGTTGCGCAGGGTGGTCCGGTAGACGGACTCGGCGATGTCGTCGAGGTCCCAGACCTCCAGTGCTCCCACGCCTGAAAGGTTACGGTCGTGGCAACTTCCTGTCACTGTCCAGCGGGGGCGCCCTCTTGTGCCCGGAACAGGGAAGGATGCGTCCCGGCGAGGTGCGGAGCCGCGGCAGGGGACGGTTCCGCGCCTCGCCTGCTGCGTCCCGGGGCCGGTTCAGGCCAAGGCGTTCACCGCGGTCGGGCTGCTGTCGGCCAGCAGCTGCGCACATCGCTCCGCTTCGTGCTCCTCGCCGATGGTCGCAGCCGCCCGGCCGAGCGCCCGCACCGCCCGGAGCACCCCGCGGTTCGGCTCGTGCTCCCACGGCACCGGGCCGTGGCCCTTCCAGCCGTTGCGCCGCAGCGCGTCCAGACCGCGGTGGTAGCCGGTGCGGGCGTAGGCGTAGCCCTCGATGGTGCGTCCGGAGGCCAGTGCCTCCTCGGCCAGCGTGGCCCAGGCCTCGCAGGACGTGGGGTGGGCCGCGGCGACCTCGGCGGCGGGGGTGCCCGAGGCCAGCGCCTCCCGTGGCTCCGCCTCGTCGGGCAGCAGCGTCGGTGCAGGCTCGCCGAGCAGGTTGCCGTGGCTCATCACGCTCGGCGGCGGCACGGTGGTCGGCTGGCTGGGGTGCTGCGGCACGGTGGTCGGCTGGCTGGGGTGCTGCGGCTGGCTCATGCGCCGATCCTGCCACCCGCGGCATCCCCGCAGTTGACCCCGTGAGGTAGGCGGCGCGGGCGGCGGGTCAGACGCCCAGGGTGGTGCCGGTCGAGCGCAGGTCTGCGCAGGCATGCACCACTCGGGCGGCCATGCCGGCCTCGGCCGACTTGCCCCAGGCGCGCGGGTCGTAGAGCTTCTTGTTGCCGACCTCGCCGTCGACCTTGAGCACGCCGGCGTAGTTGACGAACATGTGCTCCACGACCGGGCGGGTGAAGGCGTACTGCGTGTCGGTGTCGACGTTCATCTTCACGACGCCGTAGTCGAGGGTCTCGCGGATCTCCTCGAGCAGCGAGCCGGAGCCGCCGTGGAAGACGAGGTCGAACGGCTTGTCGCCGCCGACCTTGGCAGCCACCTCGTCCTGGATGTCCTTGAGGATGGAGGGGCGCAGCTTGACGTTGCCGGGCTTGTAGACACCGTGCACGTTGCCGAACGTCGCGGCCAGCAGATAGCGGCCGACCTCGCCCGGCTTGCCCAGCACCTCGACGGTGCGCACCGCGTCACCGGGAGTCGTGTAGAGCTTCTCGTTGATCTCGTTCTGGACGCCGTCCTCCTCGCCGCCGACGACGCCGATCTCCAGCTCCATCACGATCTTGGCCTTCGCGCACTGCTCGAGGAGCTCGCGGGCGATCGTGAGGTTCTCCTCCAGCTCGACGGCCGAGCCGTCCCACATGTGCGACTGGAACAACGGCTCCTGACCGGCCGCGACCCGCGCCTGCGAGAGGGCGATCAGCGGGCGCATGTAGCCGTCGAGCTTGTCCTTGGGGCAGTGGTCGGTGTGCAGCGCGATCTGCACGCCGTAGCCCCTGGCCACGTGGTGGGCGAACTCGGCGAGCGCCTGCGCACCGACCACCATGTTCTTGATGGTGCTGCCGGAGAGGTATTCCGCACCTCCGGTCGACACCTGCACGATGCCGTCGCTCTGCGCCTCGGCGAAGCCCTGGATCGCGGCGGTCAGCGACTGCGAGGACGTCACGTTGATGGCGGGATAGGCGAAGGCACCGGCCTTGGCGCGGTCGAGCATCTCGCCGTAGACCTCGGGCGTGGCGATGGGCATGGTGTTCTCCGTGGGTCGAGCCTGCGTGGTCCTCTCGATACAACCAGACCATGCCGTACGCCGGTCGGCACAGGTCACGGAGTGAGCAGCAGCGGGGGCGCCGGGATGGTCCCAGCGCCCACGGGGTAGACCTGCGGGCATGCGCACCCCTGGCACCCGCACCCCTGGCACCCGCACCCTGCTCACCTATGCGACGACGCTGAGCGCGGTGACCGCCACAGCGGTGGTCGGCGGTCTCGCCACCGACCCCGACGACCGCTGGTACCGCGACCTCGTCAAGCCGTCATGGCAGCCACCACCCGCGGCGTACGGCATCGTCTGGACGCCGTTGTTCCTCGCCCTGGCCGTCGCGGGTGCTCGCACCTACGGCCGGCTGGAGCCGGGTCCCGAGCGACAGCAATTCGTCGCGGCGTTCGTGATCAACCTCAAGCTGAACGTCGGCTGGAGCTGGCTGTTCTTCGGCGCCCACCGACCGAAGCTGGCGCTGGCCGAGATCCTGCTGCTCGAGGCGAGCGTGCTCGACCTGGCCCGGCGCGCCAAACAGGTCGACCCGACCTCGCACAAGCTTCTGGTGCCCTACGCCGCGTGGGTCGTCTTCGCCACCGCGCTCAACGCTGAGCTCGTGCGCCTCAACCCGTGACAGCCGTGACCTGCTCGGCGGCTTTGCGGGCGGCGATGAGCACGGGGTCCCAGACCGGGCTGAACGGGGGGGCGTAGCCGAGGTCGAGGGAGGCGATCTCCTCGACGCTCATGCGGTTCCACAGCGCGACGGCCAACGCGTCGATGCGCTTGGCTGCTCCCTCGCGCCCCACGATCTGGCCGCCGAGCAGCCGTCCGGTGCGCTGCTCGACGACCAGCTTGACCGTGATCGGCGCCGCCCCGGGGTAGTAGCCGGCGCGCGTCGTCGAGTCGACAATCACCGTCAGGTAGGCGAAGCCCACGGCGTCGCAGTCGGCCTCGCGCAACCCGGTGCGCGCGATCTCGAGGGCACACACCTTGCTGACCGCCGTACCGACGACGCCGGGGAATGTCGCGTAGCCACCACCGAGGTTGGTGCCGAGCACGCGGCCCTGCTTGTTGGCGTGCGTCCCGAGCGCGACGTGCACGCGGTTGCCTGACACCAGGTCGATCGACTCGGCGCAGTCGCCGGCCGACCAGATGCCCTCGGCGTCGAAGACCCGCATCTGCAGGTCGGTGACGAGGCCGCCCCAGCGGCCGAGGGTCAGACCGGCGTCGCGCGCGAGAGTGGTCTCGGGGCTGACGCCGGTGCCGAGCACGACGAGGTCAGCAGCGAAGGCGCCGTCGTCGGTGGCGACGCCCGACACGCGACCTGCCGCATCGGTCTCGAAGCCGACCAGGCTGACGCCGGTGCGCACATCGATGCCCATGCCCTCCATCGCGTCGTGCACGAGCCGGCCCATGTCGGGGTCGAGGGTCGCCATCGGCTCGGCCGAGCGGGTCAGCATGGTGACCTCGAGACCCCGGTTGACCATCGCCTCGGCCATCTCGACGCCGATGTAGCCGCCGCCCACGACGACGGCCTTCTTCGGCCCGTGCTGCCGTGCGTCGAGGAAGACCAGTGAGTCGAGCAGGGCCTCGCCGTCGTCGAGGGTCTGCACCCCGTGGATGCCGGCGGCGTCAACGCCCCCCACGTCGGGTCGACGAGGGCGCGCACCGGTGGCGATGACGAGGTGGTCGAAGCCGAGCGCGTACGTCGCCCCGCCCTCGTGGTCACGCACCTCGACCTCTCGCCGGTCGAGGTCGAGCGACATCGCCTCGGAGCGCATCCGCAGGTCGATCCCGTTGGCCCGGTGCTGCTGGGGGGTCCGGGCGACGAGATCGTCGGAGGAGTCGACGTCGCCCCCGACCCAGTAGGGGATGCCGCAGGCGCTGTACGACGTGTGGTGGCTGCGTTCGAGGGCGACCACCTCGAGGTCGCGGCCGCGCTTGGCTGCCACCCGCAACGCCTGCGACGCGGCGGACATCCCGGCCGCGTCGGCCCCGATGACTACGACTCGCTCTGCCATGCCCGCGAGGCTATCCGGGGGCTGCTCAGTGCTTCTTGGTCCAGGGGGTGGTGGTGGTCAGCGCCCGCATGCCGAGGCGCTCCAGGATCGGGCGGCTGTCCGGGCTCGCGTCCACCTGCAGGTAGGTGAAGCCCCGCGCGGCTGCCTCGTCGGCCCGTCGCGAGACGAGCGCCCGGTAGATGCCGCGACCGCGCCACTGCTCCAGCGTGCTGCCGCCCCAGAGCGAGGCAAAGTCGGTGCCGTGGTGGAACTGCACCCGGGCCGCGCAGACGATGGTCCCGTCCGGCGCCTCGGCCACCCACACCGACATGCTGTCGGGGTGTGCAGCCAGCGCTGCGGCGAGACTCTCCGCCCGCTCGGTGCCGTCTTCCCCCCACACTGCCGTGTCGAGGTCAGCGACGCCGCGCCAGTCGGCGGCCGACCCCGCCTCGTCGTCGCGGATGTGCCGGATGGTGACTCCGGCCGGGTCTCCCGCCGCCAGGTGCCGACGTACGACGTCGACCTCGCCGAGCACCAGAGCCTCAACGTCCTCGGCCACAAACCCCTTGGCCAGCAGGCGATCCGACAGGTCAGCCGGCTGGTCGTAGGCGTAGAGCTTCCACTCCCAGTCCTTGGGCGTCGCACCCGGCGGGACCGACCCGGCGAAGATCTCGACTGCGGCATCGAGGGCAGCATCAGCCGTCTCCGCCGACAGGTCGCTCCACATCACGCCGCCGCCCCACGCCGTCGCGCTCACCGGCAGGAGCAGGAGCATCGGCGCAGGCTCGGTGACCACCTCGACTCGCATCCCCGGATCCGGCTGCGGCGACCGGCGTACCTGCGTCTCGAACGCCTCGAGCAGCTCGTCGTCGCTCAGCATGGCGACAGCAGTCGGGCTGGTCGGGCTGGTCGGGCTGGTCGGGCTGGTCGGGCTGGTCGGGCTGGTCACGCCCACGATCCTGGCACCGAGTGGCGGAACATGGCGGCCAATGTTGCCGGGGGACCGCCTGATTCCGCCACTCGTCGAGACAGCCCCACCAGATTCCGCCACTCGGCAGAGGCACCCCCGCGTACGGCGGTCAGAGCGGGTGACCGGACACGTGCTGGCGGACCCAGGTGTGCAAGGCGATCGCTGCTGCGGCGCCGGCGTTGATCGAGCGGGTCGACCCGAACTGCGCGACCGACACGACGAGGTCCACCGACTCACGCGCATCGGCGGAGAGCCCCGGACCCTCCTGACCGAACAGCAGGACGCACGCGCGCGGTAGCCGGGTGGACTCCAGCGGCACCGAGCCGGGCAGGTTGTCGACTCCCACCAACGGCACACCCTCAGCCGCAGCCCACGCGGCCAATGCGGCCACGCTCTCGTGGTGCCGCACGTGCTGATAGCGGTCGGTGACCATCGCACCGCGACGGTTCCATCGGCGCAGGCCGACGATGTGCACCTCACGTGCCATGAAGGCGTTCGCGGTGCGCACCACCGAGCCGATGTTGAAGTCGTGCTGCCAGTTCTCCACCGCGACATGCACGTCGTGCCGGTGCAGGTCGAGGTCGGCCACGACAGCCTCGCGCCGCCAGTAGCGATAGCGGTCGACGACGTTGCGGCGGTCGCCGTGAGCCAGCAGCTCGGGATCCAGCCGGGGGTCGTCGGGCCACGGCCCCACCCAAGGACCGACGCCGACCTCGGGCAGCTCGACCTCAGGCAGCTCAGTCTCCGGCAGCTCGACCTCGGGCAGCTCGACCTCGACCACCTCGACCACCTCGACCGCGCCGGCCTCGTCCTCCCGCTGCGTCACGCCCGCAACCCTAGGCTCGGGCGATGCACCCGAGCGCCGCGCTGACCAAGCTGGCTGGTGCGCTCGACCTGTCCCCCGACCTCTCCACCCTCAGCGCCACCGCCGTCTACACCGTGGTGCTCATCCTCGTGTTCGTCGAGTCGGGCCTGCTGGTCGGCTTCTTCCTGCCCGGCGACACAGTCCTGTTCGCGGCCGGGCTGGTGTCGGCCGATCCACGCTCGGGTGTCTCGGTGTGGCTGCTGGCAGGCGGCGCATTCGTCGCTGCCGTCGCCGGGGACTCCGTCGGCTACACCACCGGTTCGCGGCTGGGCCGGGCGTGGCTCGTGCGCCGCATCGACCATGGCCGGCTCGACCGCCGCCATCTCGACCGCGCCGACGCCCTCGTCGACCGCTACGGCTGGTGGGCAGTGGTCGCCGCGCGCTGGGTGCCGTGGGTACGCACCTTCACCCCGATCGTCGCGGGCACCAGTCGGATGCCCTACCGCCGATTCCTGCCGGCCAACGTCGTCGGCGCGCTCGCCTGGGCTGTCGGCCTCACCGTGATCGGTCACCTCGCCGCCGCGACGCCGGCGTTGCGCTTCGCGGCGTACGCCGTGGCGGGCACGTTCGTCGCCGCCTCCGCTGTCGCGGGTGTCGTCGGCCGGCTCCGCAACCGACGCGCCGGCACCCAGTAGCGTCGTCATCGTGGGTCGACACACCGTCCCCGGCACGGGCAGGGCCGAGCCCGACCGCGGCTTCTGGAGCCGGGTCGCGGTGGCCGTGGTGCTGCTCGCTCTCGTCGGCGGCTGGTTCGTGGTGCGCGCCGTCCGCGACGACGGCGTCAGCACCACCAACCCCAACGCCGGGGGTACGACGGCCAGCCCGGCCAGCACATCCACGAGCGGGACTGGCGCCGCGGTGTCGGCTACCCAGAGTCCGGGCACGAGTCCCGGCGTCACCACCGGAGCCGCCTCTTCCTCAGCGACCGCCGGCACCGCGACGTCGCCGACGACCGGCTCCACCCCACGACCAGTCACTCTGACCTTCACCGTGAAGCGGGCGGCGTACATCACGATCAGCGTGCCGGGCGGACGCACGCTGGTGTCCCGGACGTTTGCCGCGGGTGCCACCGGGTCCTTCGACCAGAGGGTGCTGCGTGTGGTCAACGGCCGCCCCGATGCCGTGAGGTTCATCGTCAACGGCACGCCGCGCACGCCGGGTCCGGCCAGCCGGCCGGAGACGTTCACCGTCCGGCGGCGCTGACCCCACTAGCCTTGACCGGTGACCAACCTCGCGCTCGGCCCGTCCTTCCTCGACCCGACCCATCTGGTCAGCACCTTCGGGTTGGTGGGGTTCGCCGTGGTCATCTTCGCCGAGTGCGGGCTGCTGGTCGGCTTCTTCTTCCCCGGTGACTCGCTGCTGTTCACGGCCGGGCTGCTGGTCAAGCAGGACAAGTACGTCCACCAGCCGCTGTGGCTGGTCATCGTCGTCGGCGCGGTCGCCGCCATCGCCGGCAACCAGGTCGGCTACGCCATCGGCGCGAAGGCCGGACCGGCGTTGTTCGCCCGACCGGACTCGCGACTGTTCAAGCAGGAGTACGTCGAGAAGACCAACGCCTTCTTCGAGAAGCACGGCCCCCGCGCCATCATCCTCGCCAGGTTCGTGCCCATCGTGCGCACCTTCATCACCGTGATCGCCGGCGTGGGTCGCATGAACTACCGCACCTACACGATCTACACCGTCATCGGCGGCATCCTGTGGTGCGTCAGCGTCACGGTGCTGGGCTACCTGCTCGGCAACGTCGCCTTCGTGCGCAACAACCTCGAGCCGATCCTCGTCGGCATCGTCGCGCTGTCGGTCCTGCCGATCGCGGTCGAGTTCCTGCGCAACCGTCGCACGGCCTAGGTCATCGACACCGGCTGCGGGCTCTGTCCCGGGCCGAGCACGAGGAACTGGCCCATCATGCCGCGGTCCTCGTGGAAGAGCATGTGGCAGTGATACATGTACGGCAGCGTGGGATCGCCGTAGTCGGCAAATCGCATGATGAGTCGGACCGGTCGGCCCGGAGGGACGTAGACGGTGTCCTTCCAGCCAGCGAGCTCAGCAGGCGGGGGGCGGCGATCGATGTCGAGGATCTGGAACTGCACGTCGTGGACGTGGAAGTTGTGCGGGCGGTCATCGGTGTTCTCGATCGTCCAGACCTCGATCGTCTCCCGAGTGGTGCTGAAATCAATCCGGCTCGTGCTCATCCGCGCGTCGTTGATCTCGAACCATTGGAGCTCGAAGTGCCGGCGTTGCACCGCGCTGGAGGGATCGAGCCGGTCGATCGTGGCGAGAGCAGTCGGCAGCTGCCGCGGCGCCGGGACGCCGGAGGGACGGAGCTCAAGGATGTCGAAGCTGTCCAAGACACCGAACCCCCTAGCCTCCGCGCCGAGTCCTGCGCGATCGCCAAAGGGAAAGGAACGCAGCATCAGCGGTGCGTCGGTCACATCGACGACCAGTTCGACGCGTTCGCCCGGGCTCAGCGCCACCCTGGTGGCGGGGACCGGGCGTTGGAGCACGCCGCCGTCGCTGGCGACGAGGTGAAACTCTCGATCGTCGGCGAGTCCCAGGTTGTACATCCGGGCCGTCGATCCGTTGAGGACACGGAGGCGGGCTCGTCCGCCGGGGAGGGTGAGGAAGGCGCCGTGAATGCCGTTGGTGACGATGACATCGCCCAACAGGCCGACACTCTCGGAGTCCGACTCATCAAGAGTGCCGTCCGACCTCAGGCGCTTGTCCTGGATCAGCAGCGGAATGTCATCGACGCCGTAGCGAGCGGGGAGGTCGAGGGCATCAGTCTGGTCGTCATCGACGATGAAGAGCCCGGCGAGTCCTCGGTACACGTGCTTCTGGGTGCGCCCGTGGGGGTGTGGGTGGTACCACAAGGTGGCCGCAGGCTGTAGCACGGTCCACTCGGGATCCCACGTGGTCGCCGATTCGATGGGTTGGTGCGGGCCACCGTCAAAGCGTGCCGGCAGATGCATGCCGTGCCAGTGGATCGTGGTGGCCTCCGGCAGCTGGTTGGCCAGGTGCACCGCCACCCTGTCGCCGCGGCGGGCGCGAAGGGTGGGTCCGAGAATCGTGCCGTTGTAGCCCCAGGTCGGGGTTGCTACCCCCGGCAAGATCTGGGTGGTTCCGGTGGCTGCGGTGAGCGTGAAGTGCCGGACCCCCGCATCATCGGTAACGGCCCTGGCCAACGGCGGCACCGGCAACGGCCGGTCGAACGACGATGTCGGTTGGGAACCAGCCCGCACCGCCACCGGTCTGCTCGCTCGTAGCCGTGGTCGGGACCGGCAGCCGGCCAACACCAAGGGAAGTCCGATCGCCCCCAGCAGGACATGACGGCGCGACGGCTCCACAGGGCGTGCTCCTCTCAGGCCGCCCGCGCGCAGATCGGTAGGCGCGTCGGGGACCGCTCGACGCGACAGTTTCCGCAGAGTCCGCTCGGGAGTTCCTGTGACGAGCCTGGCAACTCCGTGTGAGTGGTTCGGCCGGGTCGCCGGCCCCCGGTCTTGCCACGGGACCTCACACGTCGCGCGGGCTGACGTACAGGGCGAAGGAACGTCAGGAGAAATCGACGGCCGGGGTCGCGCGCACCGTCTCGTCCTCGACCTCGAAGTACTCCGCCTTGTGGAATCCGAACGTGTTCGCGATGACGTTGGACGGCACCGACTCGACGCGGGTGTTCAGCGCGCGCACGTTGGCGTTGTAGAACCGGCGCCCGGCAGCGATCCGGTCCTCGGTCTCGGTCAGCTGCCGCTGGAGCTCGAGGAAGTTGGTGCTGGCCTTGAGGTCGGGGTAGGCCTCGGCGACCGCGAACAGCCGACCGAGCGCCTGGCCGAGGACGCCTTCCTGCTGCGCCTGCACCGCGGGTGAGGCTCCCGGCGAGGCCGCCGCGGCGCGTGCCTTGGTGACCGCGTCGAAGACCTCGCGTTCGTGGGTGGCATAGCCTTTGACCGTCTCGACCAGGTTGGGGATCAGGTCGTGGCGCCGCTTGAGCTCGACGTCGATCTGGCGCCATGACTCCTGCACGAGGTTGCGCTGGGAGACGAAGCGGTTGTACGACAGGCCGATCGCGAGGGCAAGCACCACGACGATGGCCAGGACGATGAAGAACACAGTCATGGTCCCGGACTGTAGCCAGTCCCGGACGCCCCCGCGTCCTTCCACACGAATGCCGGTACGCCGTCCAGCACCCGCTTGAGGATCGCGCAGGTGCGCACCACCTCGGCAGGATCGAGTCGGCCCTGGGCGAAGGACACGATGTCCCCGCCACAGGTGCGCCAGCCTTCGGATTGAACTGAGAGGAGGTACTGCATCGTGCGCGGCGTCAGGATGTCGCTGGCCAGCTTGGGTGAGGACGAGCTGACCCGGTAGCGCCGGTTGAACTCCTCACTCTCCAGGTGGATGTCCTGGGTCAGGCCCATCGCGCCGGCGAAGCGCTCCAAGGCGTTGCCCGGCAGCACCTGCACCGGCTCGAGCCACCCGGGCATCGACACCGCGCACACCGTGAAGCGGTGCGTGGTGGTCTGTCGCTGGCCCTTGCTGTCGCTCGAGTGGGTCTCGTAGGAGTAGTCGAACGCCGTGAACGGTCGGCCGCTCTCCGTGCCGCGCAAGACGTTGCGCGCCCTCCGATGGTCGCCCTTGCCGAACGGCTCACCGACCCACCGGTCCACCAGCGACGAGTCGTCGCCGACCATCGTCCAGCCACGGTTGGTCGCGAAGGCAACCAGCCGGTCACGTCGCTTGCGTTCGAGCAGGAACCCGCCGACCAGCACCCCGACGATGATCAGACCGAACAGGATCGGCAGCAGCGAGCTCATCGTGCTAGAGCCCGAGGTCGCCGGGCTGGAAAGCCGCGCGGTAGGCAAGACCGGCTGCCTCGACGGTCGATGCCGCACCGCGCTCGACGATGACCGCGACCCCGACGACCTCGGCGCCGGCCGCGCGCAGAGCCTCGACCGCCGTCAGCACCGAACCGCCGGTGGTCGAGGTGTCCTCGACGGCGAGCACCCGGCGGCCGGCGACATCAGGACCTTCGATCCGCCGCTGCAGGCCGTGCGCCTTGCCCTCCTTGCGCACGACGAAGGCGTCGAGCCGGCGACCCCGGGCGGCCGCAGCGTGCAGCATCGCGGTCGCCACCGGATCGGCGCCCAGGGTGAGACCTCCGACGGCGTCGTACTCCAGGTCCTGGGTCAGGTCGAGCATCACAGCACCGACCAGCGGTGCGGCGACGGCGTCGAGGGTGATGCGGCGCAGGTCGACGTAGTAGTCCGCCTCGCGCCCCGACGAGAGCGTGACGCGCCCGTGGACGACGGCCTTCTGGGTGATCTGTTGACGGAGTTCCTCGCGCTGCCCCATGAGCGCCGAGCCTAGGGCAGTCTGGTGCTGTGGTCGGAGACGACGGGGCAAGGACCGCGGTCGTCGTGCTGGTCCACAGCCCGTTGACCGGGCCGGAGGCGTGGGGCAGCCTGCCCGACGTCCTGCGCTCGGGTGGCCGGCAAGTGGTCGTGATCGAGGTGCGTGACGACCGCGAGCCGCCTTTCGCATCGGCGTACATCGCGCATGCCGCCCTGCAGGTCCGCGCCGGCACGGCGGGGACGGGTGACGCCGACCGGCCGGTGCTGCTGGTCGGTCACTCGGGCGCGGGCTATCTGCTGCCCTCCATCGGCGCGGCTCGTCGGGCCGGGCACGGGCAGATCGCGGGCTATGTCTTCGTCGACGCCGGGCTGCCACCCTCTCGGGCCGCGCACCGCCTCGACCTGCTGCGGTCGGAGGACCCGCAGCACGGTGAGGTGATGGAGCGGCTGCTGGCAACCGGCGGTCACTTCCCGGACTGGACCGACAACGACCTGCGCGAGCTGGTCACCGACGATTTGGCCCGCGCCCGGCTGATGATGTCGCTGCGGCCGCGGGGCAACGACTTCTTCACCGAGCGGCTGCCCGTGGTGCCGGACTGGCCGGAGGCGCCGTGCGGCTACCTGCGCCTCTCACCGGCGTACGACGTCCCAGCGCGACTGGCCCGGCTGCGCGGCTGGCCGGTGCTCGAGGGTCCGGACGCCCGGCCGGGGGGTCACTTCGCGATGCTGGTGGACCCGGAGTCGGTGGCCCAGGACCTGGAGACGCTGCTCACCCAGATGTGACGGACCCGCCCCGCCGGCGGACGACCGCCGCACGCCCCCTGTGTGACCACTCCACGCGGCGGACGGCCCGCCACAGCAGCGCGAGCACCAGCAGACCTCCGAGCACCGGCGCCAGCCGCTTGAGCACCGGCAGGCCCGCTGTGTCGAGCAGGTCGATGGCATCGTCCTGCGGCGGTCGGCGTACCGGTGGCAGCCGGGGTGCCGGGGCAGCCCGGGGGGTCTCGGGAGTCGTCGCGGCCGCCGGTGTCTGCACCGACACACCCTCGTCGGCGCCTGCCTCAGCCGGAGCAGATGCCGTTCCGGTTACCGCTGCATCCGCGTCCGCAGGCGACGTACCACCGTCGTCCTGCGCCAATGTGTCGGCCAGGCAGTCGGCGAAGCGGCCGAGGATCTTGTTGCCCACCTCGGCCATCACACCTCGGCCGAACTGCGCCGGCTTGCCGGTGATCGCCAGGTCCGTGGTCACCGTGACATCGGTGGCGGAGTCCCCCGCCGACACCATCTGCGCGGTGATCGTGGCGTTGGCCGTGCCGGTGCCGCGGGACTCCTTGGCGGCCGCGAGGATCACCGCACGCCGCGCCTCGACGTCCTTGTCGGTGAACTTCGCGGTGCCGGCGTAGGTCACCTGGATCGGGCCGACCTTGACCTTGACCCGACCGACGATGGTCTCGCCGTCGAAGGACTCGACCGTCGCCCCCGGCATGCACGGGGCGATGCGCTCGACGTCGAGCAACACGTCCCAGGCCTGCTCGATGGGCACCGGCACACTGAACTTGTGCTCCAGCTGCATGCGGTCAGCTCCCTCCAGCGGCCGCGGTCAGTGCCCGTCCCGTCAGCACTCTCGCGAGGTGCTCACGGTAGTCAGCCTTGCCGTTGAGGTCGCTCGGCGGGGTGGTGCCCTCCGCCGCGTGCGCCGCCGCGTCACCGATGCCGGACAGCGCCGCACCCGCCACGGCCTGCTCGACGCCCGATGCCCGGATCGGGGTCGCACCCATGTTGGTGAGCGCGACGCGGGCCTCCGCGATGGACCCGTTCTCCCGGCGTACGGCAGCAGCGACACCGACGATCGCCCAGGACTGGGCGACCCGGTGGAACTTCTCGTAGTGGAAGCCCCAGCCGGTGTGTTTCGGCAGCCGGATCTCGACGAGCAGCTCGTCCGGCCCGACGGCCGTCTGCAGGTAGTCGACGAAGAACTCCGCGGCCGGCACCGTACGACGACCACCGGAGCCGGCGATCACCATCTCGGCGCCCAGCGCCAGCGCGACCGCCGGCAGGTCTCCCGCGGGGTCGGCGTGCGCCAACGCGCCACCGAAGGTGCCCCGGTGGCGCACCGCGGGGTCGGCCACCGTCTCGGTGGCCTGCGCCAGCAGTCCGGCGTGCGCCTTGATCAGCGGGTCGTGGATGACCTCGTAGTGGGTGGTCATCGCACCGATCACCAGGTGGTCGCCGTCCTCACGGACACCTCGCATCTCGGCCACCTTGCCGACGTCGATGACGGCGTCGGGGTAGGCCAACCGCAGGCGCAGCAACGGGATCAGTGACTGACCGCCCGCCATCACCTTGGCATCGTCACCGTGCTCGGCAAGAGCCGCGACGGCCTCGTCCACCGAGCCGACCAACACGTAGTCGAACTCCGCGGGGATCATGCCGACTCACCGCCTGCCGTGCTTTCGGTGGACGCGCCACCGTAGGCGATCGTGCCCTCGGCGGTCCGCTCGCCACCGTCGGCAGCGCCCGACCCGCCACCTTGCGCATCCTGGATCGCGCGCCACACCCGCTCGGGGGTCATCGCCATCCGGACGTCCTGCACCCCGAGGTGCCGCAGCGCATCGACCACGGCGTTGACCACCGCCGGTGTCGAGGCGATGGTGCCTGCCTCGCCGACACCCTTCACGCCCAGCGGGTTGGTGGTCGAGGGCGTCACGGTGCGGTCGGTGTCGAAGAACGGCAGGTCGGGTGCCGCGGGCACGAGGTAGTCCACCAGCGAACCGGTGACGAGGTTGCCCGCATCGTCGTACACGGCCTCCTCGTAGAGCGCCTGCGCGATGCCCTGCGCGAGCCCACCGTGCACCTGGCCCTCGACGATCATCGGGTTGACGACGTTGCCGATGTCGTCGACGCAGACGTACTTGCGGATCTTCGACATCCCGGTCTCGGTGTCGACGTCGATCGCGCACAGGTGAGTGCCGTGCGGGAACGAGAACGACTGCGGGTCGACCGTCGACACACCCTGCAGTGTCGGCTCGACACCGTCGGGCAGGTCGTGGGAGGTGAACGCCGCGAAGGCGATCTCCTGGATCGTCTTCGTCGTGCCGGGCGAGCCCTTGACGCCGAAGGCGCCGTCGACGAACTCGAGGTCACCCGGGTCGGCCTCGAGCATGTGCGCCGCGATCACACGCGCCTTCTCGACGACCTTCTCGGCAGCCGCGACCACGGCCATGCCGCCGACGACCAACGACCGCGAGCCGTAGGTGTCCATGCCGTACGGCGAGGACTGGGTGTCGCCGTAGATCACCGTCACGTCGTCGGGGTCGACGCCGAGCTGGTCGGCGGCGATCTGACTCCACGCGGTGACGTGGCCCTGCCCGTGCGGCGACGTGCCGGTGACCACCTCGACCTTGCCGGTCGGCAGCACCCGGATGGTCGAGTGCTCCCACCCACCGGCGACGTACTTCAGTGCGGACAGCACCCGCGACGGAGCGAGGCCGCACATCTCGGTGAAGGTCGAGATGCCGATGCCGAGCTGCATCGTGTCGCCGCTCTCGCGGCGCTGCTTCTGCTCGGCCCGGAGCCCGTCGTAGTCGAACATGGCCACGGCCTTCTCGGTCGCGGCCTCGTAGTTGCCGCTGTCGTAGGTCATGCCCGAGATCGACTCGTAGGGGAACTCGTGGTTCTCGATCCAGTTCATCTTGCGCAGCTCGAGCGGATCCATCTTGAGCTCGGCCGCCAGGTCGTCCATCAGCCGCTCGACCGCGAAGGTCGCCTCGGGCCGACCCGCGCCACGGTAGGCGTCGGTCGGTGTCGTGGTGGTGAAGACGCCGGTGCAGGTGAAGTCGTAGGCTTCCATCTTGTAGATGGAGTGGTACATCCACGCGCCGAGGATCGGGATGCCCGGCGTGATGATCATCATGTAGGCGCCCATGTTGGCGAGCAGGTCGACCCGCATCCCGAGGATCTTGCCCTCGTTGGTGATCGCGACCTCGATCTCCTGCAGCTGGTCGCGGCCGTGGTGGGTGGCCTGTGCGTTCTCGCTGCGCGTCTCGACCCACTTGACCGGTCGCCCGATCTCCAGAGCGACGACCGCGGCAATGGTCTCCTCGCGGTAGAACTGCAGCTTGGAGCCGAAGCCACCACCCACGTCGGGGGCGATGATGCGCAGCTTGTGCTCGGGGATGCCGGCGGTCAGCGCGAGCAGCACCCGCACGATGTGCGGGATCTGGGTGGAGGTCCACAGCGTGAGCTCGCCGTCGGAACCGGTCGGTGCCGCGACCACTGCGCGCGGCTCCATCGGCATCGGGATCAGCCGCTGGTTGACGTACTGCCGGGTGAAGACCCGGTCCGCCTTAGCCTTCGCCGCGGCGTAGTCACCACCGTTGAGCTTCCAGGTGTAGGAGGAGTTGGTGCCCATGTCGCTGTGCACCAAGTCCGCGCCGTCAGCGATAGCCGCGCGCATGTCGACGACCGCGGGCAGGGGCTCGTAGTCGACCTCGATGGCCTCGAGCGCGTCGGCCGCGGCGTAGCGGTCGGACGCGACGACGACGGCCACGCACTCACCGACGAAGCGCACCTCGTCGGTGGCCAGCGCCGGGTAGGACGGGATCTTGATGTCGTCTGTCACCGGCCAGACGCAGGGCTGCGAGCCCAGCTTGTCGCCGATCTCCTTGGCCGAGAACGCCGCGACGACACCAGGCTTGGACAGCGCCGGCGTCACGTCGATGCGGGTGATGCGCGCGTGCGCCATCGGGCTGCGCAGGAACGCCATGTACTGCATGCCGGGCAGCTGGATGTTGTCGGTCCAGTTGGTGTTGCCGGTGACCAGACGGGCGTCTTCCTTGCGCTTGAGGCCCGTGCCGACGGACTTCGCCCGGCCAGGTGCCGTTGTCGCTGTACCTTCGTCGACGGCGGTCACTGGGCACCCCCCGCAGCTGCCGCGTGCTGCACGGCTTTCACGATGTTGTGATAGCCGGTGCATCGACAGAGGTTGCCCTCGAGCCCGTCCCGGATCTCCGCCTCGCTCGGGTGCGGGTTCTCCTTCAGCAGGTCGACCGAGGCCATGATCATGCCGGGGGTGCAGTAGCCGCACTGCAGGCCGTGGCACTCCTTGAACGACTTCTGCACCTGGTGCCACTCGCCGTCGGCGAGGCCCTCGATGGTGGTGACCGAGCTGCCGTCGGCCTGCACGGCCAGCACGCTGCAGCTCTTGACCGTCTGTCCGTCCATCGACACGGTGCATGCACCGCAGTTGCTGGTGTCGCAGCCGACCGGGGTGCCGACCTTGCCGACCTTCTCGCGCAGGTAGTGCACGAGGAGAAGTCGGGGTTCGACGTCCTCGGTGCGCGACTGACCGTCGACAGTCACCGTGATCTTGACCATGCGGGGGTCTCCACTCGTCGTTGAGCAGGGGGGGTCGGGACAGACGAATGCAGCCAATCACGGCTTTGGCCCGGGCGGAAGGGTCGCTCCGCATCATGGTGATCATGTGAGACGCCACCGGAGCGCGTGCGAGAGTGAGGGCGTGAGGGGACCGCCACTCGCCCACCGGCTCGAGGGCCTGGGCACCACGATCTTCGCGGAGATGTCGGCGCTGGCCATCCGCACCGGAGCGGTCAACCTGGGGCAGGGGTTTCCCGACACCGATGGCCCGAGCGAGGTCGCCGACGCCGCCGTCGCGGCGCTGCGAGCGGGCATCAACCAGTACCCGCCAGGCCCCGGTCAGCCGGACCTGCGACTCGCGGTTTCCGAGCACCAGCAACGGTTCTACGGCATCACCCTCGACCCGGACACCGAGGTCGTGATCACTACCGGTGCCACGGAGGCGATCGCTGCCGCCCTGCTCGGACTGGTCGACCCGGGCGACGAGGTGATCGCCCTGGAGCCGTTCTACGACTCCTACGCCGCGGTTATCCAGATGGCCGGCGGCGTGCGGGTGCCGGTGACCCTTCGGGCGCCGGACTTCCGCCTCGACGTCGAACGGCTGCGCGCGGCGGTGACTGCCCGGACCCGGATAATCCTGCTCAACTCACCGCACAACCCGACGGGTGCGGTGCTCACCCGCGACGAGCTGGCGACGATCGCCGCTGTCGCGGTCGAGCACGACCTGAACGTCGTGTCGGACGAGGTCTATGAGCACATGACCTACGACGTGGAGCACCTGCCCGTGTCGACGCTGCCCGGCATGGCTGAGCGCACGCTGACGATCGGGTCGGCCGGCAAGACGTTCTCGTTCACCGGCTGGAAGGTCGGCTGGGCGACCGGGCCGGCCCCGCTGGTGCGGGCGGTGCTGACGGCCAAGCAGTTCCTCACCTACGTGTCCGGAGCGCCGTTCCAGCCGGCTGTCGCGGTCGGGCTGCGACTGCCCGACTCCTACTTCACCCGGCTCGCCGCGTCCCTGCAGGCCAAGCGGGACCGGTTGTGCGCCGGGCTGACCGAGGTCGGCTTCGAGGTGTTCCTGCCGGACGGGACCTACTTCGCCACTGCCGACGTACGACCGATGGGGTGGGACGACGGGGTGGCGTTCTGTCGCGAGCTGCCGCACCGCGCCGGGGTTGTCGCCATCCCGCACCAGGTGTTCTACGACGCGCCGAGCGACCCCGACTGTCCTGGTCGGCCGCTGGTGCGGTTCGCCTTCTGCAAGCGCGACGAGGTGCTCGACGACGCTCTCACCCGTCTGCAGGCCCTGCGCCGCTGACCCACAGCCTGCCGAGTTCAGCCGGGCAACGCCGATGAGCTGACCACGGTCAGGCCGACACCAGCGGCGGCCTCTGGCGACGCAGACGCAGCCACGTCGACCGTCACGGTGTCGCCGTCGTGCACCTCGCCGGCGAGCAGCGCCCGCGCCAAGGGGTCGCCGATCGCCGAGGCGACCAGCCGGCGCAGCGGCCGGGCGCCATAGACCGGGTCGAAGCCGGTACGGGCCAGCCACTCGCGCGCGGCCGGGGTCACCACCAGCTCCAGGCGCCGGTCGACCAAGCGCCGCGCCAGCAGCTCGACCTGCAGGTCGACGATGCGTGCGAGCTCCTCCTGGCCGAGCGCGTCGAAGACCACCACCTCGTCGAGCCGGTTGACGAACTCGGGCTTGAACGCCGAGCGCACCGCAGCCAGCACGGCCTCCCGTCGGGCCTCCGGCGACATCGTCGGGTCCACGATGTACGTCGACCCGAGGTTGGACGTCAGCACGATGATCGTGTTGCGGAAGTCGACGGTGCGGCCCTGGCCGTCGGTCAGCCGCCCGTCGTCGAGCACCTGCAGCAGCACGTCGAAGACCTCGGGGTGCGCCTTCTCGACCTCGTCGAGCAGCACGACGGTGTAGGGCCGGCGCCGCACCGCCTCGGTCAGCTGGCCACCCGACTCGTAGCCGACGTAACCAGGAGGCGCCCCGACCAGCCGCGCCACCGAATGCTTCTCGCCGTACTCACTCATGTCGATGCGCACCATCGCGCGTTCGTCGTCGAACAAGAAGTCGGCCAGCGCCTTGGCCAGCTCGGTCTTGCCGACGCCGGTAGGCCCCAGGAAGAGGAAGGACCCGGTGGGCCGGTCAGGGTCGGAGATGCCGGCGCGCGATCGACGAACGGCGTCAGACACTGCGCGTACGGCGGCAGCCTGGCCGACCAGTCGACGGCCGAGCTCCTCCTCCATCCGCAGCAGCTTGGCGGTCTCGCCCTCGAGCAGCCGGCCGGCCGGGATGCCGGTCCACGCGGCGACCACCTCGGCCACGTCGTCGGGCCCGACGACCTCCTTCACCATCGTGTCGCGGCTCTCGGCGGCCACCCGGGCCTCGGCCAGCGCGGCCTCGACCGCGGGGATGTCGGCGTACAGCAGACGGGAGGCGGTGCCGAGGTCGCCGTCGCGCTGAGCCCGGTCGGCCTGGCCACGCAGGTCGTCGAGCCGGGCCATCAGCTCACCGACCGCGTCGAGTCCGGCTTTCTCCTGCTCCCAACGGGCGTCGAGCTCGCGCAGCTGCTCCTGCCGGTCGGCGAGGTCCGCGCGCAGCCGCACCAGCCGCTCCTGAGAGGCGTGATCGGTCTCGGTCGAGAGCGCCATCTCCTCCATCAGCAACCGGTCCACCTGCCGTTGCAGCACGTCGATCTCCACCGGCCGCGAGTCGATCTCCATCCGCAGCCGGGACGCAGCCTCGTCGACGAGGTCGATCGCCTTGTCGGGCAGGAAGCGCGAGGTGATGTAGCGGTCGGACAACGTGGCCGCGGCAACCAGCGCCGCGTCGCTGATGTCGACCTTGTGGTGGGCCTGGTAGCGGTCCTTGAGGCCGCGCAGGATCGCCACCGTGTCCTCGACGGTCGGCTCACCGACCAGCACCGGCTGGAACCGCCGCTCCAACGCAGGGTCCTTCTCGACGTGCTCGCGGAACTCGTCGAGGGTCGTCGCCCCGACCATGCGCAGCTCACCGCGGGCCAGCATCGGCTTGAGCATGTTGGACGCGTCCATCGCACCCTCGCCGGTCGCGCCGGCGCCGACGACGGTGTGCATCTCGTCGATGAAGGTGACGACCTGACCGTCGCTGCCCTTGATCTCGTCGAGTACCGCGCGCAGCCGCTCCTCGAACTCCCCGCGGTACTTCGCCCCCGCCACCATCGCGCCGAGGTCGAGGGAGATCAACGTCTTGCCGCGCAACGAGTCGGGGACGTCGCCGGCCACGATCCGCTGCGCGAGCCCCTCGACGACGGCGGTCTTGCCGACGCCGGGCTCGCCGATGAGGACAGGGTTGTTCTTGGTACGCCGGGAGAGGACCTGCACGACGCGTCGGATCTCGGCGTCACGGCCGATCACCGGGTCGAGCCGGCCGTCGCGGGCCGCTGCGGTGAGGTCGACGCCGTAGAGCTTCAGGGCCTCGAAGGTCGACTCGGGGTCGGCGGAGGTGACCTTCGCGCCGGCCCGGATCCGGTCGACCGCCTCGGTGACCGCGTCTGCTCCGGCACCGAGGCGGGCGAGCAGGTCGGCGGTCGGGCCGGCCGTGGTCGCGAGCGCCTGCAGCAGCAGCTCGGTCGACACGTGGGTGTCACCCCTGGCGGTAGCCAGGTCGATGGCTGCTGCCACGACCCGCTGCAGCGCCGCGGAGGGCTGGGGTGCGCTGACCGACGTACCGCTGGCGCTGGGCAGTGCACCGACAGCGGCGTCGGCCTCGGCCCGCACCACGGCCGGGGTCACCCCCAGCGACTCGAGCACCCGCAGTGCCATCCCGCCGTCGTCCTGGGTGAGCGCCCACAGCAGGTGGGCGGGCTCGACCGCCGGGTTGCCCGTCCGCAAGGCGCGCCGGGCTGCCGCGGCGTAGGCCTCTTGGCTCTTGGTGGTCAGCGCGGTGGCGTCCATGACAGCAGCTCCAGTGAGACGTACAGCGAGTGAAATGGGCCCGACTGGTCGTCGTAGATAACAGGTGAGGAGGGTCAGGGTGGGGTGGGGCGCCATATGACCAGCGCGGTGCGCGACTCGATCGTCGCGCGTTCGCGATAGGCGGCCAGCTCGGACTCGAGCTCACGCACCCGGTGCCGCAGGGCCGTCACGTGGTCCTCGAGCTCGAGCACCTGCCGCACGCCCTCGAGGCCGAGCCCCAGGCCGGACAGGCGCACGACCGCGTGCAGCATCTCGACGTCGCGCCGGCTGTAGCGCCGACCACCACCGGGAGTCCGCCCCGGTGACACCAGCCCGAGCCGGTCGTACTGCCGCAGCGTCTGCGCATGCAACCCGGTCAGCTCGGCCGCCACCGAGATGACGAACACCGGCGTGGTGTCGTCGCTCTCGAAGGCGCCCCCCCGACCCGCGGTGAACGGCATGTCAAGCCTCCTTGGCCGCCGCGAGCAGCCCCGCCCGCGGGTCGTCGCCAGCAGTGGCCGCGGCCAGCGCCTCGACGGCAGCGCGGGCCTCATCGGAGAGAGCAGGGGGTACGACGACCGCCACGGTGACGAGCAGGTCACCACGACTGCCGTC
This sequence comes from Sporichthyaceae bacterium, assembly GCA_031365725.1. Taxonomy (GTDB): domain Bacteria; phylum Actinomycetota; class Actinomycetes; order JACCUZ01; family JACCUZ01; genus JANLYQ01. Next base: position 88,435 of record JANLYQ010000017.1, read on the forward strand.
CTTGCGCGTGACGCCCTTGCCCTTGACCCGGAAGGTGCGACCGGCAGCGGTGCCCGCGGGCAGCCGCAAGGTCACCGGGGCGCCACCCAGGGTCGGCACCCGCACCTCGGCGCCGAGCGCGGCCTCGGCGAAGGTCACCGGCACCTCGAGGGTGAGGTTGTCGCCGCTACGGGTGAACAGCTTGTGCCGGGCGACAGTCACCACGACGAACAGGTCGCC
>JANLYQ010000036.1:0-10249 GCA_031365725.1 Sporichthyaceae bacterium
GCGTCGTGTCCGAGATCGGTCAGGTGCCGGGCGACTGCCGGGCTGAACATCTCATCGATCAGGAACCTCACGACGCCAGAAAGCGCTCGCGCTCCCGGGCTGCTTGCTTGGCGCGTGCCGCCGCCGCCTCGTTGCGGTCGATCATCGCCTCGACCTCGTCAGGGTGAGTTGCGGCGAACGACACCGCGGTGCGCATCAGCTGCTCGGTGACGTCGAGCTGTTCCGCGGCTGCCCCGACTCGGGCATCGCCGCGCCTGCCTGTGTGCCGCAGCGCCATCACGATCTCCCACACGTCCGGGCCGCCGGCCACGGCCGCACGTCGCCCGGCCGGTCCGTCGCGGTAGACGATGCCGGGATGCGCCGACGTCTTGAGACCCTCTTCGAGCAGCCGGGTCACGAGACTCGTCTCGCTGACGCCCTCATCGTGAGCGCGCTGGGTCAACCGCTCCTTGAGCTGCGGGTCGAGCCGGTAAGACACCGATGCCGGCATGATGACCACCTCCGTACTCCAGCGTACCGCGCCTGCACTACGGCGGTGTGCCGACCTTCATAACGGCCCGAGTCGGGGGACGGCTCAGGCCCGGTGAGGACCGGCCGTGAGAACCGCTGTGAGAACCATGGCCACCGCATCCCCGGTAAACAGGGGTCAGGGGCGGCAACTGACCGTCGTCGCGCGTCGGACAAACGCGCAGGTCAGAGGCACCATCGGCGACTAACGGCCAACCGCCTGGAGCACGTTCCAGGTGCTCGGCGAGCGACTGAGCCGGGAGGGGGCAAAGCCCGCGTCCACCAGTACGGCGTCGTACTCGGCTTTAGTGCGTTCTCGGGCACCGAACATGACCAGCATGTGCAGATCGACGAGGTGGACGTCGCGCTGCTGCTTGGCGGTGCGGCCCGGCGCATCCAGGACGTTCTCGACGATCAACAGGTGTGCCTGAGGCCGCATCGCCCGGTGGACGGTGCGCAGGATTGACGTCGCGTCCGCGTCGCCCCAGTCGTGCAGGACGTTGGATCTCCGCTCGAGGCGAGCTCGCCTACGCCCAGGATCGGCAGGTCCGAGCGTGACCGGGCCCTCCGCGACCATGCGCGGCGCACGTTGCTGCGAGTGGGCGCTGCTCTGTTGCCTGGTGGCATCTATCTGACCCCGCATGACATCACCGGCCTGCTCCTCGCCTAAGCGCCCGGGGTGGCGGGCCACGAGACGCTGCTCATCGCCCGGGCCGTCGAGCTCTCGGTCGGTGGCGTCAGCGATCCGCGGGAGATCGCCGCCGCCGCGTGGCCGCTGACGGCGGTGGCGGCGGCGTACGACGATCTGACCCGGCTGCTCGAGCAACCGCCCGCGTTCGACGGACCAGAGGCGGCGCTAGCCCGCCTGTTGACCTGGGCGCACGCCTCCGATGTCGCGCACCGCACGGATCCCCTTTTGCCGCCGGAGTTGTTGCCCCAGCCGTGGGTCGGCTCGATCGCCAGGGCCACTTCGCTCGGACCTGGAATCGGCATTCGATCGACCTGCCGCTGTCCGAGCGCTTCCGATCCGCCGTCGGCACTGCGGACGACTGACCGGGCCAGGGACGACCGACCGGGCCGGTCAGGGCCGGTGCTGCAGGCGTTGTCGGACCAGGTCGTGGGGCAGCGCGTAGGCCCGGCGACCCAGCCGGCCGACCATCGTCTCGTTGTTGACCAGGGCGTTGAGCACGGACTCCTCGACAGCCTGGACGGTGGCTTCGTACAGCGCGTCCATGCAGTTCCACGGCAGGAGCCGCATCGACCGTACGGATGCACCGGTGTGGGCCGAGGAGTCGGCAAAGCCGCTGTCGAGGACACCAGGGTTGCCGGTCGAGAACGCCAGGAAGATGTCGCCGCTGAAGTGACCGCCCGACGTCCCGGTCCGGGCGAGCCCCAGCGGCACCCGCCGGGCGAGTGCCGTGCACTGGTGCGGGGTGAGTGGCGCGTCGGTCGCGACGATGGCGATCACCGAGCCGGCGCCGGCCGGCAGCCGGTCGTGACCCACCCAGCTCAGGTCGGCGAACGGGTTCGGCACATCGAGGTCCCCCATCGGCACCCCGGTGATCGTGAGCTCGCGGCGGGCACCGAAGTTGCACTGCAGGAAGACGCTCACGATCCAGGTGCCGCCGGCCACCTCCACCACCCGGCTTGAGGTGCCGTTGCCGCCTTTGAAGCCGTAGCAGACCATACCGGTCCCGCCACCCTGAGAGCCCTCGGCGACCGGGCCCGAGCTGGCTGCGTCGATCGCCTGCGCGGCATGCTCGGTCCGCACCGACGGCAGGTTGATGCTGTTGAGCAAGCCGTCCCAGGTCTCGGCGACCACGGGCAGCAGCCACTCGGTGGCGAGGTCGGGGTGGTGCGCGACGGTCCAGTCGATGACCCCGCGGTGCACAGTGCCCACGGCGTGGGAGTTGGTCACCATCACCGGCCCGGTCATCGCTCCGGTCTCCTGCACCCAGTGCGAGCCGGTCATCTCCCCGTTTCCGTTCAACGAGAAGAGGCCGGCCGGCACTGAGCTGCCTACGCCGTCACGGCCGAGGGGCAGCAGGGCGGTGACCCCGGTGCGTACGGCGGTCGCCGAGCCGTCGCCGTCCTCGACCAGCGTCACCATGCCGACCTCGACCCCGGCGACATCGGTGATGGCGTTCAGCGGCCCGGGTGTCCCGGGCAGTGCGAGGCCCAGGTCGCGAGCTCTCACAAGCGGTCGGGGGACTGGTCCTCGGCCGCCGCCTCGAGCCGGGCTGGCCGCAGCCGCTGCGCAACGACCACGAGCACCACGCCGATGACCGCCCAGGCGATCGTGAAGTACGCCGGCAGGTTGAACGGGTAGTCGGGGATCGGCCACAGGGTGCGGTAGAACGTGTAGCCGAGCAGCAGGATCGCCATCACCGGCAGCACGGCATGGGTGAGGATGTTGAACTCGGTGGGCACGTGCCGTCGGTAGAACACCGGCAGGGCGATGTTGCCCAGGATGTAGATGAGCAGTGCGCCGGCGGTCAACGTGACGGCGAGGACCCCGAAGCCGGTGACGGTGCCCCACGCGGCTCCTGCGGACAGTGCGATCACGATCGCCACAGCGGAAATGCCAGCAGCGGCCACGTGCGGGGTGCGGTAGGTCGGGTGCACGGCGCCGATCCGAGCCGGCAGCAGTCCGTTGCGACCCATCGCCATCAGCACGCGGCTGCCCTGGTTGATGGTCGCCAGCGAGCAGCCGAACGAGGAGTTGGTGATCGCGAGGAACACCAGCAGAGTGCCGATGCCCAGCACCCGGTTGGCCATCCGGTCGAAAGGCGCGGCGTCGTCGAAGAAGCCGGGCAGCTTGTCGAGGCCCCAGCCGAACACTGACGCGAACGACATCAGCAGGTAGATCGCACCCAGGATCAGGACGGAGTACAGGATCGCGCGCGGCACGTTGCGTCGCGGGTCATCGGTCTCCTCGGCCATCGGCGCCGCGGACTCGAAGCCGACGAAGTTCAAGATGCCGAAGACCAGGCCGAAGCCGAGGATGCCGGACCACCCGGTCGGCCCGTCCCCGGGCCCGAGGTTGCTGAAGTCGATGGGACTGACCGGGTTGACCAGCAAGGCGATGGCCAGCGCGAGGAAGATGGCGATCTCGATGGCACCGGCGGCGATCGTGACCCGGGCCGACCGCTGCACCCCGGAGTACGCGAAGTAGCCGACGAGACCGAGCATGGCGATCTCGAAGATCCACCACACGATGTTCACGTGCAGATACGTGTGCATCAGGCTGGACGCGATGCCGGACCAGATCAGGGTCACCTCGGCGGGCAGCACCAGGGCGTACAGGAAGTAGATCCAGGTCGAGAAGGCGCCCACGCCGGTGCCCAGCGACCGCGAGAGATAGGTGTAGTAGCCACCGGCGTGCGGCAGGTGCCTCGCGAACTGGATGATCGAGCTCGCGATCAGCAGCACGGCGAAGAGCGCGATGCTGTTGGAGATCCAGAGCGCTGCACCGGCAGCCGCGATCTGGGTGGGGAAGTCGTAGACGATCGCCGCAGCCGGCGCCATGTTCGTCATGTTCTGGAAGATGACGCTGCGCAGCCCCAGTGCACCGCGGCGCAGCTCGGGTGAGGCCTCGGTCGAGGTCTCGGTCGCGTGCTCGGTCATGTCGGCTCCTGGCATCGGTGGGCGGACGAGCTGAGGGGGTGCAGGGAAGGTCGGGTCACGGCAGCAGCAGGGTGCGCAGAGCAGCCCCCGACTCGAGGTCGTCGAGCGCAGCGGCGGCCTCCTCGAGCGGTCGCCGGGACGACACAAGCTCACGCAGCATCAGGTCGCCGGCCATGAACTGGTCGACCAGACGCGGGATGTCGATGGCCGGGCGGACGCTGCCGTAGTTGGAGCCGAGGATGCGTTGGTCGGCTTCGGCGAGCACCAACGGCTCGAACGACGCACGGGCACCGGTCGGCGGAAGTCCGACGATCACCGCCGCGCCGCCGAGCCCGAGCAGCCGGATCGCTTGCTCGGTCGTCGACGTCTGGCCGATGGCGTCGAACGCGTAGTCGACGCCGTCGGGCAGCAGCTCGAGCACGGCCTCGACCGCATCCCCACCGGACACGTCAAGGGCGTCGGTAGCGCCCATGGTCAGCGCCAGCTCGACCTTCTCCGGGCGTACGTCGATCGCCACGATGCGACCGGCCGATGCGAGCCGCGCACCCTGCACGACCGAGAGCCCCACGCCACCGCAGCCGATCACCGCGACCGTCGCGCCAGGCTCGACCCCTGCGGTGTTGACGACCGCTCCGACGCCGGTCGCGACCGCGCAGCCGACCAGAGCAGCGAGATCAAGGGGTGCGTCGGCCCGGATCCGTACCGCACCAGATGCGGGTACGACGGCCAGCTCGGCGAACGACGAGACGCCGAGGTAGTGGTGCAGCGGCCGGCCGTCGCGGGACAGGCGCGAGGTGCCGTCCTGCAGGACGCCACCGGGCGCCACGACTGTGGCCGCGACCTGACAGCGCGCCTCGCGGCCTGCGAGACAGTGCCGGCACGCACCGCACGGCGCCACCCAGGACAGCACGACGTGGTCGCCGACAGCGTGACTGGTTACACCCGGACCTACGGCTTCGACGACCCCGGATCCCTCGTGCCCCATCACCAGGGGCAGTGGAACGGCCCACTCACCGCGACGTACGTGCAGGTCGCTGTGACAGACACCGGCGGCGGCGATGCGCACCAGCACCTCGCCAGGCCCGGGAGGTGCGAGGTCGACCTCGACCAGCTCGACCGGAGCACCCGGGGAGGTGAAGACGGCAGCGCGCACGGGACGGGACGCTCCTTCGATGGTCCCCCGGTGCCGACACGTACGTGCCGGCAGCGCGCACAGTAGCGCCGCCCGGGCCTTCCCGTCTGGCAATCGTGACGGCACAGTGATCAGGTGACCCGACAAAGCAGCACTCTCCGCGTGGCTGCCTGCCAGCTGCGGCTACAGATCGGTGACACCACTGCCAACACCGATGCCGGCGTCGAGGCGATTCGCGGCGCGGCACAGCAGGGCGCTCGGCTCGTGGTGCTACCCGAGCTCGCGGTCAGCGGCTATGCCTTCGACTCGGTCGAGGAAGCTCACCGACTGGCCGAACCCCTCGACGGCCCGACGGTCCGCTTGTGGGCCGCCCTCGCAGCCGAGCTCGACGTCGTCGTGGTGGGTGGTCTGTGCGAGGACGCCGGCGAGCTGCTGCGCAACTCCTCCGTCATCGTCGACCGCACCGGCCTGCGCGCGGTGTATCGCAAGGTGCACCTGTGGGACGCCGAGCCGGACTTCTTCGCAGCGGGCCGTCACGACCCCCCCATCGTGGACACCGCGATCGGGCGGATCGCCACGATGGTCTGCTACGACCTGGAGTTCCCCGAGTGGGTGCGGCGCCCGGCCCTGGCCGGTGCCGAGGTGCTCGCGGTACCGACCAACTGGCCCGCCGAGCCCCTGCGCGCGTCGCCCACGCCGATGGAGACGGTTCGGGCGCAGGCGGCGGCCAGCACCAACCGGATGGTTGTCGTCGCGGCCGACCGGTGCGGCGAGGAGCGCGGCATCCGGTGGACCGGTGGGAGCGCCGTGGTGTCGGCGGAAGGCCACCTGCTTGCGGGGCCGCCGGCGACACCTGACCCGTGCGTGCTCGTGGCCGACGTCGACCTGGCGCCGACCCGTGACAAGCGCACCAGCACCCGCAACGACGCGCTCGCCGACCGGCGTACCGACCTCTACGGTCCTTGACCGCATGACCTTCGCCACCCTTGCTCTGATCGGCGCGGTCGGGCTGCTCGGACCACTGCTGGCCCTGCCGCAGCGGTTGGCGGTCCCGGTGGTGGTCGGCGAGCTCGTCGCCGGGATCCTCGTCGGGCCGATGGTGCTGGGCGCCGTCGACGCCGGAGAACCGACGCTCACCTTCCTCGCGCAGGTGGGCTTTGCGTTGGTGATGTTCGTCGCCGGCTCGCACGTGCCGGTGCGCGACGCCGCCCTGCGTCAGGGGTTGGTCACGGCAGCGCTGCGAGCAGGCGTGATCGGTGTTGCATCAGTGCCGGTGGCCTACGCCATCGGACGGGCCTTCGGCACCGGCCACACCACGCTGTACGCCGTCCTGCTCGCGTCCTCCTCGGCTGCCCTCGTGCTGCCGATCGTGCAAGGCGCGCACCTACAAGGTCCTGCGGTCGTGCAGCTCCTGCCGCAGGTCGCCGTCGCGGACGCGGCGTGCATCGTCGCCCTGCCCCTGGCGATCGACCCGGCCCGCGCCGGCCACGCCGCACTGGGCGCGGTGGCCGTGCTCGCCGTGGCGGCTGCCCTGTTCGTGGTCCTGCGCTGGACCGAACAGCATGGCTGGCGCAAGCGGGTGCACGACATCTCGGAAGACCGGTTGTTTGCGATCGAGCTGCGGGTCAACCTGGCGCTGCTGTTCGGCCTCGCCGCCATCGCAAAGGTGGGCGGGGTGTCGACCATGCTGGCGGGCTTCGCCTTCGGCCTGGCGGTGGCGTCGGTCGGTGAGCCACGGCGCCTGGCCAAGCAGCTGTTCGCGGTCACCGAGGGCTTTTTCGGCCCGCTGTTCTTCGTCTGGCTCGGCGCTTCGCTGGACCTGCATGCCCTGGGTGCTCACCCCGCCCTGATCGCCCTCGGCCTCACCCTGGGTCTCGGTGCCGTGGCCACCCACCTCGTGACGACCTTGCTCAAGCAGCCGTGGCCGCTGGGTGCCCTGTCAGCGGTCCAGCTCGGTGTGCCGGTAGCGGCAGCCACCCTGGGCACCACCGCTCACCTGCTCCGTGCTGGTGAGCCGGCCGCACTCGTGCTGGGCGCTCTGGTGACCATAGCGGTGAGCGTGGCTGTCACACCAGCCGTGGCACGGACGGGGCAGACACCGTCCTAGGACCGTGTCTGCCCCGTCGGTGCCAGGTCGGACCGAGGTCAGCCGTTGGTGCTGGACGGCGCAGCCGCGTCGTCCTTGGCTTCCTGGGCCTTGCGTGCGGCACTCTCCCCGGCCTCGTGCGCCGGGTCGGTGTTCGAGTGACCCGTGGTCGTGCTCGTCGACGACGAGCTCGACGGGGTCGGGGTGCTGGTGGCTGCGTCCGCGCTCTGGGTCAGTGCGACGCCGATGCCGCCGGCCAGCAGGAGGCCGGCGACCCCACCTCCGGCAAGGATCTTCTTGTTCATGGACCCTCCTCGTTGTACCGCACCCCTGCGGTGCGCGTCACCAGAGGTTCGGTGCCCAACCTGGCACTGACCTGTGGCCGACCTGGCAGTGTGCCGATCCGAGGTGATTCATCAGGGTTCCGCGGCCCAAAGATGGTGCTAAGGCCCCACGTGGTCGGCAAGGTGCTGAGCGGCTGCGCCGAGGTCGGCGACGGCGCGGTCCAGCTCGCGCCGGTCCTGCACCACCTGCAGCTCGAGGTGCAGCCCCATGATCCCCGCGTCCACGAGGCGCACGATCCGCGGTACGCGGCGGGGCGGAGCGCCGCACGCGCGTAGGTAGTCACCCAGTGCCACCGACCACTCGGCGTCGGCGGCCCGCACAGTCGCGCGGTAGGGGTCGTCTCCCAGCAGGCCGGAAGCCGCTGCCTGCGCATAGAAGCGCTGACAGCGGTTGAGCTGGCCATGGGTGTGCGCCTCCCAGAGCCTGAGCACGGCGCCACGGACGTTGCGAGCGGGCTCGATCGCCCGGATCGCGTCGAACGAGCGGGCCGAGATCGCCTCGATCAGGGCCACCACCAGAGCGTCCTTGCTGCCGAAGTGGTAGACGAGCATGCGGTCGCTGGTGCCCAGCCCGGCCGCCAGGGGACGGAGGCTCAAACCGATCAGGCCGTGGTCGAGAACGTAGTCAGTGGCCTGCTCGAGCAGGGCATCCCGTCGTGACATCGGCGCCAACGTAGCACCTGCTACATTTACTGACATGTAGCGACTGCTACAGCGCGCGTGTACCGGTAAAGCAGAAGGACGTCGATGAGCCTCCCCGCAGTCCTGCTCGGCGTGGCCATCGTCATCGAGGTGGTGGCAACCGCGTTGCTTCCGCGCACCGCCGGGCTCACCCAACCGGGCTGGACCTCTGTGACCTTGCTCGGCTATGCGGTCTCGATCTGCCTGCTGGCCGTCGTCGTTCGCACGATTCCCGTCTCCATCACGTACGCCGTGTGGTCGGGCGCCGGCACCGCGTTGGTCGCGGTGATCGGGGTGCTGTTCCTGCACGAGCGACTGAGCCTGGTGCAGGTGCTCTGCCTGGGACTCGTGATCGTCGGAGTCATCGGCCTCAACCTCGCGGGTGGTCACCCCGGCCACTGACGGCAGGGTCGTGCTTGTTCCGCTGCCGCAGGCGGTCAGCCGCGCCGTGGACCGGGCAGCGGGCGAGCGACCTACCGGCCCGTTGCTGCTGAACCGTCGGAGCGTCCGGATGGACCGCCACGCTGCCAGTGGTAGACCTGAGGCGACCCGGTAGGTGCCGTCAGCGAATCGTCATGAGCCATCGCTGGCTCGGCAGAGGCGGAGCGCCTAGCGTTTCGTTCATGGGCGATCTGACGGTGTACGGGACGAGCTGGTGCAGTGACTGCAAGAGGACGAAGCAGCTGTTGGGGGAGCAGCGCATCCCGTACGTCTTCATCGACATCGACAGCGATGAAGACGGTCTGGCCTATGTCCAGCAGGTGAACGAAGGCAAGAGCATCATCCCGGTCGTCCTGTTCGAGGACGGCTCGACGCTGGTGGAGCCGAGCAACGCCGAGCTCGCTGCGAAGCTCGGCATCACGACCGAGGCCAAGAGCGCGTTCTACGACCTCATCGTCGTCGGGTCGGGCCCGTCGGGGCTGACGGCTGCGCTGTACGCAGCGCGGGAGGGCATGAGCGTCCTAGTCGTGGAGCGCGCGGGCGTCGGCGGCCAGGCCGGGGTGACCGAGCGACTCGACAACTTCCCCGGCTTCCCTGAGGGAGTGACCGGTGCCGACTTCGCCTCGCGGCTGCGGCTGCAGGCAGAGCGTTTCGGGGTCGAGGTTCACACGGCGCAGGACGTCATCGAGATCGTCGTGGACGGTGAGTACCGCGGGGTGCGCACCGCGTCCGGCCAGGAGCTGCGCTCGACCGTGGTCCTGCTGGCGCTGGGCTCGACGTACCGCCGGTTGGGCGTGCCGGGTGAGGAGGACTTCATCGGTGCGGGGGTGCACTTCTGCGCCACCTGCGATGGCGCCTTCTACAAGGGCAAGAAGCTGCTCGTCGTCGGTGGCGGCAACTCGGCGGGGGAGGAGAGCATCTTCCTCACGAGGTTCTCCCAGGACATCACGATCGCGACCAGCGGCGAGGCGCTGACGGCCAGCAAGGTCGTCGTGGCGAAGGTGGAGGAAAGCCAGGCGCTCACCGTCCGCCCGCACACGACGGTTGCTGAGTTCAAGGGCTCGCAGACACTGACGTCGGTCGTGCTGCAGGACACCGTGTCCGGAGAGCTGACCGAGGAGCCGTTCGACGGGGTCTTCGTCTTCATCGGCCTGAGCCCTAACAGCGAGGTCGTGTCGGGTCTGGTCAACGTCGACGACATGGGCTTCATCGTCACCGACGCGGGTCTGCAGACGTCCGTGCCAGGTGTTTTCGCTGCCGGTGACGTCCGCGCCGGGTCGACCAAGCAGGCGGCCTCGGCGGCTGGGGAGGGCGCGGCCGTCGCCCTTGGTATCCGCCGGTACGTCGAGCACCGCACCTCCGGCCTGCGGCCGATGGCCTCCCTCAGCTGAATCGATCTCGATCCGCTCGTTGCTTCCCTCATAGCGGCCG
>JANLYQ010000110.1:0-1753 GCA_031365725.1 Sporichthyaceae bacterium
GGCCGACGTCCTCGACGTCCCGCTGCTCGAACGCGTGACATCAAGACTGCGGCATGCCGCCGTCGAACCACTCACGGACCCTCATCTCCGGCGGTAGCCATTGCTGCGTGAAAAGCATCCCGAGGACACGGCCATTACCGAAACGATCCGGAACGCCTCGTTCGCGGTAAAGCGACCATCCGACATAGACAAGCGGAAGGCCGACCACCACGAACAACAGTCCTATCGCCAGGCCAAGAAGAAGATCAAACACTTCCTTCTTTCATTCCCGTCCAACCACGTTGCTAACGGCGCCCGTCACTTGGGCCAGCGTTGCTCCTATGTCAATAGCGGCTCGTTTTTGAGTGTGGTGTAGACGGTGCGGGCGAGTTGTCGTTTGAGGCAGCGGATTGCTTCGCGTCGTGTTTTGCCTTCGCTCTGTTTGCGCTCGAGGTAGGCACGTGCGGGTGGGTGGACGCGGCCCTGGGTGACGGCGATGCGGTGGAGGGCGCAGTTGAGTTGGCGGTTGCCGCCGCGGTCGAGACGGTGGCGTTGGTGTTTGCCGGAGCTGGCGTCGAGTGGGGCGACGCCGGCGTGGCGGGCGAGTTGGGCATCGGAGGGGAAGCGGTCGATCGGTCCGATCTCGCAGAGCAGCTTGGCGGCGCTCAACGGTCCGCAGCCGGCCAGCTCGAGCAGGCCTGGCGCGAGCGTCTGCGTCCGTGTCTGTAGCTCCCGGTCGAGTTCGCTGATCGAGCGGGTCAGGGTGCGGCAGCGGCCGAGCAGGTCGCGGGCGATCCGCACCTGTGTTGTCTGCTCTCGGCGGGCCAGCCAGCGCGTGAGCCGCTCCATCCAGACCGTCCGGTCGAGCGCGCCCAGCGGCACTGCGAGTGTCGGGTCGAGCTCGTGTAGGTGCCAGCGCAGCCGTTGCTGGCAGCGGCGCCGCTCGGCCACCAGATCGTCGCGGTGGTCGACCAGCAGCTTCAGCTCCCGCAACGTCTCCTCGCCGGGGCGGGGACTGTCGAGCTCGGGCTCCTGCAGCGCCGCTCGGGCGACAGCGAGCGCGTCGATCGAATCGGACTTGCCGCGCACGCGGCCGCGTCGACGCTGCGGTGCGGTCAGCCGTGGCGGCACCCGCACCAGCCGCTCACCCTCACCAACCAGTGTCTGCTCAAGCCGACGCGTGACGTGCCGGCAGTCCTCAACAGCCCAAAGGCGCTCCTCGCCGAGCGCCCGCGCCCAGACCACCACCTCACCATCGATCGGCCCGCTCCACTCAGCAAGCGCACAGCCGAGCTCGTCAACGGCAGTCGCCGTCAGCGAGTGCTTGTGTACGTCCACTCCGATCACGATCATTCAGATCGCCTCCTCCAACGCGGGGGCGACCGGCGAGTGGACAGGCCTCAATCGGGGCGAAGCCACGCTCCTATCAGGTCACACTCGACGGTCTCGGGAAGGCGGCGGCGACACAACGCTGGCAAGTCGGCAAACAGTCGACATCCGGGAATCGAGTCAGCCGCCGCCGACCCGAGTCTGACATTGAGTCCGGGAATGTCCCATGAGTGTTAGGCCCTCATGTCCCGTTTCCGCTGCCACGATGTAACCGGCGTCATGACCGCGGCGAACAAGACGCCTGCAGAGACAGCCCAGGCGGGGCCTCCCCACACGCCGAACAGAGCGTCGAGGATCAGGCTAAGGGAGCCGAAGGTGATGGCGTAGTACGCAAAGACCGCTGGAAGTGGCCACCGTCGGATGCGCTCTCGCATGAACCACCACA
>JANLYQ010000071.1:0-39839 GCA_031365725.1 Sporichthyaceae bacterium
GGCCGACGAACCGCGACCGCCGGCGGCGAAGATGCTCACCGGCGACGACGCGCCGCGGCTCTGGCGAGTGCGCACCGGCGACTACCGGGTCGTCTACAGCATCGAGGACGACGTGCTGCTGGTTCTCGTCATCAATGTCCGCACCGTCGCGAGGTATACGGCCGCTGAGACCGACCAAGATCGCCGGGATTGGTCGCGCCTTGGTTCATAGGTCCTGAAGCGGCTCGACGGTTTCGCCGCTCTCTGGCGACCGGCTGCACGCCGAGAATCACGGCCGCGACCCAGTCGGCTGCGTCGGTCTCCATCGACGGCAAGACGTGGCTGTAGATGTCGAGACAAAGGGCAGCGACCGTTCCAGGGTCGAGGGCTCCCCCCAGGACCGCTACGCAACGGCACTAGACATCGGCGCCAAAGGGCCCGAGGAAGCGGCGAAGACGTTCCACATCTCGCTCGTGCTGAGCAGGTAGGTCGTATCCGGAGTGCATCTTTAACTGCGTCTCGGCTGACACGCAACGCACCTGGGTGCCAGCGATACGGCCAACAGCCGTAAGCGAGCCTTGACCGAAACGCCAAGGAACATCGCACAAGGCGACCGGTGGGCCGTCGTCCGGGCAGGCGACTAGGTGGACGTCCACCTCGCGACCTGCCTTGTCCACTTGGACGAAGGCTGTTGGGCGTAGCACGCTCCGAACCTCGATCCAGCGGTTCTCCTCCTCCCAGATGTGTTTCTGCGAGAAGCCGAGGTCAGCCGACAGGTCGAGGAACTCAGGTAGGTCCTCGACGGCCACCAACAGGTCGAGGTCATGGTGGAGGCGAGTCTCGACGCCGAGTAGGGCATCGACTCCCCAGCCGCCCATCACCCAACAGCGAATGCCACCCCCGGTGAAAGCCGCATAGAGGGCGCTGGCGTCACGGGCGGGCAGCGAGGGCCCGTTCTCCTGGTCAGCCACACGGTGATCCTGCCGGAACCAGGCGAGCGGTACTGAAGGTTCTTTCGCGATACCGCCGCGGCTGTGTGCCACGCACCGGGGCCAGACTTCGCGGCTCGTATGACTTGATTGACCTGCGCAGCAGCTCCCGTCGCTCTCCTGTGAGCTGGCCGGACTCGCGGTCCTGCACTGCGACAAGGACTTCGAGCTGATCGCCGCCGTGACCGGGCAAGCTGTGGAACGCATCTCCGTGCAGGAGCACGACTGGCTGGGTGGGCGATGCGCTCTTCCGGAGACGGCACGTCACCAACAGGTAAGCCTGCGAGGGGTCGACGGGAGCGTGGTCACGTGGTTGCCTCGGGCGTCGTCGTACGTCCGCCGAAGGGGAAGCGCCTGTCATGCTGCCTGCATCCGTCCAGAGATTCATCGACGCCGAGATCGCGGCGAGCCCGACTGATTTCTCCGACCTTCGGGCGGTGTTCCTCAACGGCTCGCTCAAGCGCTCGCCCGAGGTCAGCCACACCGATGCGCTCATCGACATCAGCGCGCACATCATGCGCGGCGTCGGCGCCCGGGTCGATGTGGTCCGGACTGTCGACCACACGATCCCGCCGGGCGTCTACCCCGACATGCGTGAGCAGGGCTGGCCGATCGACGACTTCCCGGCGATCTATCGCGAGCTGATCGAGCCGGCGCACATCGTGGTCCTGGCGACGCCGATCTGGCTGGGCGACCAGTCGTCGATGACCCGCCTGATGGTGGAACGCCTGTACGGCTGGTCGAGCGAGCTCAACGAGCACAGCCAGTGGTCCTACTACGGCAAGTCCGGTGGTGTCCTCGTCACCGGCAACGAGGACGGCGGCAAGCACTGCGCCGCCCAGGTGCTCTACGCGTTGTCCCATATCGGCTTCACGATCCCGCCGCAGGCCGACGCCTACTGGGTGGGTGAGGCAGGTCCTGGACCGTCCTACCTCGACGAGGACCACCAGGGTGCGCGCAACCATTGGACGACGCGCAACACCGTCTTTGCCGCGTGGAACCTGCTGCACTCGGCGCGCCGGCTGGTCGACGGCGGCGGGGTGCCGGCATACGGCAACAAGACGTCCAACTGGGACCTGTCTCAGCCCGACCACCCGAACCCCGAGTACCGCGTCTAGCTCGTTGGAGACAATCAGCCACATCAGGGTCGAAAGTCCCTGTCCACGACGGCCTCCTTCTCAGACGATTGCCGGGAACCAACCGGCTGAGGGAAGGCAGGGGCGTGGATTCTCTGGATCTCGCCAGATGGCAGTTCGGCATCGTCACCGTCTATCACTACCTTTTCGTCCCGATCACGATCGGGCTGTCCGCTCTCGTTGCCGTGTGCGAGACCCAGTGGGTACGCACCGACCACGACCACTGGCTGCGGCTCACGAAGTTCTTCGGAAAGCTGTTCCTGATCAACTTCGCGATCGGAGTGGCGACCGGCATCGTCCAGGAGTTCCAGTTCGGCATGAACTGGAGCGACTACTCGCGATTCGTCGGTGACATCTTCGGGGCTCCGCTCGCCATCGAGGGCCTGGCCGCATTCTTCCTCGAGTCCACCTTCCTGGGTCTGTGGATCTTCGGCTGGGACCGGCTGCCCCGCAAGGTGCACGCAGGGTGCATCTGGGCCGTCCACATCGGGACCCTCCTGTCCGCCTACTTCATCCTGGCGGCCAACTCGTGGATGCAGCATCCGGTCGGCTACCGCTACAACCCCGTCACGGGGCGGGCCGAGCTGCACGACTTCGCGGCTGTGCTGGTCAACAAGGTCCAGCTGGTGACCTTCCCGCACACCGTTCTGGCCGCCTACATGACTGGAGCAGGGTTCATGCTCGGCGTCGGGCTCTACCTGTACGTCCGGGCGGACACCTCGACCGACGACCGCGCGATGTACCACCGGGCGATGCGGCTCTCGGCCACCGTCATGCTGGTGTCCGGGTTGGGCGTGGCCGTGTCGGGAGACATCTCCGGCAAGGTGATGACCGACGTGCAGCCGATGAAGATGGCAGCTGCCGAGGCGCTGTACCACACCGAGGAGCCGGCGTCGTTCTCGCTGTTCACCATCGGCTCGCTCGACGGGAGCCGGGAGAAGTTCGCCCTCCGAGTGCCCGGGCTGCTGTCGTTCCTGGCCACCGGCAGCACCAGCGGCAAGGTCCAGGGCGTCAACGAGCTGCGGGCGCAGTACACCGCCACCTACGGCAAGGACCCCGGGAAGACCTACTACTCTGCCGGCGGCTACGTGCCGAACATCCCCGTGACCTACTGGGCGTTCCGGTTGATGATCGGTCTCGGTGTCGCCGCGGCTGCGCTCGCCGCCTTCGTCCTCTGGGTCACCCGCCGCGGTCGCGTGCCCGTCGGCCGGCGCTGGGTCTGGATCGGCGTGGCAATGCCCTTGCTGCCCGTCTTCGCGAATTCGTTCGGCTGGGTGTTCACCGAGATGGGTCGACAACCCTGGGCCGTCTTCGGGCTGATGACCACGGCGAGCGCAGACTCCCCCGGCGTCGGCACGGCTCTCGTGCTCACGTCGTTGGTGACCTTCACCCTGCTGTACGGCGTCCTGGCGGTGGTCGAGATCACGCTGATCCTCCGTACGGCGCGGGCCGGAGCACCTGCGGTGCCAGTCGCCCAGGACGAGGACCTGCCGCTGGCCGACCGGCCGCTCGCCCACGCCTACTGACACGGCACGAGAGCTCGAGGAGACCGCTATGGAGCTGACCACCCTGTGGTTCGGCCTGATCGCCCTGCTCTGGGTCGGCTACTTCTGCCTGGAGGGGTTCGACTTCGGCGTCGGGATGCTGCTCCCCGTGCTGGGACGCGACGACACCGAGCGTCGCGTGATGATCAACACGATCGGGCCGGTCTGGGACGGCAACGAGGTGTGGGTCCTGGTAGCCGGCGGAGCGACGTTTGCCGCCTTCCCCGAGTGGTACGCCACGCTGTTCAGTGGCTTCTACCTCCCCCTGCTGCTGATCCTGCTGGCACTCATCGTGCGCAACTTGGGCTTCGAGTACCGCGGCAAGCGAGACGATGAGACCTGGCGACGACGCTGGGACCTCATCCTGGTCGGCGGTTCGTTCCTGCCGGCGATGCTGTGGGGTGTCGCGTTCGCCAACATCCTGCGCGGCGTGCCGATCGACCGGAACAAAGAGTTCACCGGCGACCTGTTCACGCTGCTGAACCCCTACGCGCTGCTCGGTGGAGTGACGACGCTGCTGCTGTTCCTCACCCACGGCGCGATCTTCCTGTCCCTCAAGACCGACGGGCCGATCCGGCACCGAGCCCGGGCGCTGGGCCAACGGATCGGTCTGGCCGCCGCCGTCGTTGCCGTGGCCTTCCTGGTGTGGACCCAGGTGCTGACCGGGAACGCCGGCTCCGCAGTGCTCTTCGTAGTTGCTGCACTCGCCCTGGTGGCCGGTCTGGTCGCCGCCCAGCGGGGCCGTGAGGGATGGGCGTTCACGGGAACCATGGCCACCATCGCCCTGGCGATCGCCGGCCTCTTCGTGGCGCTCTTCCCCGACGTGATGCCCTCCTCGACCAACCCGGCGTGGTCGCTGACCACGAGCAACGCGGCGGCGACCCACTACACGCTGACGGTGATGACCTGGGTGGCGGTCCTCATCACCCCGATCGTGGTGGTCTATCAGGGCTGGACCTACTGGGTGTTCCGCCAGCGGATCGCCACGCAGCACATCCCGGTGCGGCCCGTAGAGCGCCCGCGGGACTCTGCACCGGCCGGGCGATGAGGCCCCGGGACCCACGGCTCCGTCCCCTGCTTCGCCCCGCTGCGCGCGCGCTGACGGGCTTGCTGGCCGCCGGTGTCCTCGGCTCCGGCCTGCTGGTCGCGCAGGTCTTCGCGGTCGCGAACGTTCTGGTCCTTGTGGTTGCCGGTCGGGTCAGCCAGCTCCCGCCGGCGGTGGGACTCCTGCTGGGCGCCGTGGTCGGCCGGGCCGCGGCCGGCCTGATCGGCGACCTCTGCGCCGCTCGTGCGTCCGTCACGGTGACGCGGCACCTGCGCCGACGGGTCATGACAGCGACCCTCGCGCTGTCGGCCGAGGACTTGTCGGGACGCCGCAGCGGGGAGCTGTCGCTCCTGGCGACCCGCGGCGTGGCTGCCGTCGACCCCTACCTGACCCGCTACCTTCCTGCCCTCGTGCTCGCCCTAGTGCTGCCCCCGCTCACCCTGGTGGCGATCGGAACCCAAGACCTCACTGCTGCCGCCGTCGTCGCCGCCACGCTTCCGTTGATCCCGGTGTTCGCCGCCCTGGTCGGTCTCGCCACCCGCGACCGGGCGGCGACCCAGTGGCGGCTCCTGGGCAGCCTCGCCGGCCACTTCGTCGACGTGATGACCGGCTTGCCGACCCTCGTCGTCCATCGACGGGCGACCGCCCAGGCCGCCACGATCCGCCGGGTCACCGACGACTACCGCCGCGCAAGTGTGGCCACGCTCCGGATCGCCTTCGCCTCCTCGGCCGTGCTCGAGCTGGTGGCGACCTTGTCGGTGGCCCTCGTCGCCGTGACGGTCGGGCTGCGCCTGGCTGGTGGCTCGCTCGACCTGCGCACAGCCGTGGTGGTGCTGCTGCTTGCCCCGGAGGCGTACTGGCCACTGCGACGGGTGGGCGCGGAGTTTCATGCCGCAGCCGAGGGCACCGCCACCCTGACCGCGACCCAGAACCTTCTCGATTCAGTGCCCGACCCCACACCTGTCGACGTCGACCGTACGTCGTCGTGGTCGGGGCTGACCGTGTCGCCGCTGCGGGTCACCTACCCGGGGCGCAGCATCCCTGCCCTCACCTTGCCGGCGGCAGTCCACCTCGAGCCGTGCTCCTTGGTGGCCGTGACCGGACCCTCCGGCTCCGGCAAGTCCACCCTGCTGGCCCTGATCGGCGGCGAGGTCACCGCCCGGATCGATGGCGACGGTGACCGCGCACAGTCGGTCGTGCCGCCGCTGTCGATCCCTCGAGCGCAGGTCTCCTGGCTGCCGCAACGGCCGTGGCTTCGCGGCGGGACCGTGCGCGAGGAGCTGCTCGTCGCCCGTCCGGACGCCACCGACGACGAGCTGTGGACCGCATTGCGCCGGGTCGGGCTCACCGATCTGGTGGCTGGGCTCGCGGGTGGCCTCGACTGCCCCGTCGGTGAGGAGGGACAGCGCCTCTCCGCCGGTCAACGGGCCCGACTCACCCTGGCTCGCGCCGTGCTGGCGGAACGTCGGCTGGTTCTCGTCGACGAGCCATCGAGCCACCTCGATGCCGCCACCGAGCGCACTGTCGTCGATGTCCTGCGCTGGCTCGCCCGACGCGCCACTGTTGTGGTGGTCACCCATTCGGACCGAGTGGTCGCCGCGGCCGATCACGTCGTCGCGCTTGCCGTGCCCACCGGTCCGACCACGCCTCCCGCCGACGTACGGGAGGATCTTTCGCACCACACCGACCCGGGCGACACGTCGGCACCCGCGGCCCCGATCGGGTTGCGGCCTACCGCCTCGACTCGGTGGCAGTGGCCCGCGGCGGTGGGGCTCGGCATCCTCGCCGCCGTCTCGGGCATCGCCCTCACCGTCACCTCCGGGTGGCTGATCACCCGAGCGGCCGAGCACCCGCCGCTGATGATCCTGATGGTCGCCATCGTCGGTGTCCGCGCGTTTGGCATCGCCCGGCCGATGCTGCGCTACGCCGAACGCCTCGTCGGCCACGACAGTGCTCTGCATCTGCTGGCGGAGCGTCGAGCGAGTGTCTACGACGTCGTCGTCCCACTGACCCCCGGTGCCCTCGGCCGGCGGCGGGGTGAGGTGTTGTCCAGCGTCGTGGACGACGTCGACGCCCTTCTCGACGACCGGCTGCGGGTGCACGGTCCGCTGCTCACTCTCGTCGGCGTCGGCACCCTCACCGCGGCCGTGAGCTCGGTCGTGCTGCCCGCTGCGTCCGCTGTGGTCGCGGCCCTCGTGCTGGCCGTGCTGATGATCGCGGCACTGGTCCGCTGGTCGGTTGGCCGGGCCGAGCGCGACCTCGTGGCGGCGCGATCCCTGCTCTCCGACTGCGTCCTCGGGGTCGTGCAGGGAGCGCGCAACCTCGCGATGTGGCAGGCCGACGGGGCGGCCATCGACGAGGTCGAGCGGGCCGGTGATCGCCTTGCCAGGTCGACGCGAGGGTCCGCGGACAGAGTCGCGCTCGGACGCGCAGCGATCCTGCTGTCCGCCGGGGCGTGCCTCGCCGTGCTCGCCTCAGTCATCGCACCTGAGGTCGCTGCCGGCCGGCTGTCCGGCCCCGCAGCTGCAGCACTGCTGCTCGTCCCGCTGGCGCTGCTCGAGGTGCTCGTGGTCGCACCCGACGCGGCCGCGACCTCGGTCCGGACCGCAGCCGCCAAGGGACGACTCGCCGCACTGGCAGCCACGCCGCCCGCTGTCAGCGACCCGCCGTTGTCCACGAGCGCCGGCCGCCGTCCGCGACGCCTGCAGGTCGAGGATCTCGCGGGGGGTTGGGGACAGCCCGCCTTCGACGGGCTGAGTCTCGATGTCAGTGCCGGCAGCCGCGTGGGCGTGGTAGGCCCCTCCGGCAGTGGGAAGTCGACCCTGGCCGCGATGCTCGTGCGATTCCTGGACCCGACCGGTGGACACGTGTCCTTGGACGGCACCGACCTGCGCACTCTCACTCTGGACGATGTGCACCGAGCCGTCGGGCTCCTCGACGACGACCCGCACGTCTTCGCCTCCTCGGTGTTGGAGAACGTCCGGCTGGCCCGTCCCGGCGCTACGCGCGCCGACGTGGCCAGCGTGCTCCGACAGGTGTCACTCGGGCCGTGGCTGGACGAGCTGCCGCACGGACTCGACACCCTCGTCGGGGAGGGCCATGACGCCGTGTCCGGTGGCGAACGCGCCCGGCTCGGTCTCGCCAGGTCCCTGCTCGGCGACCATCGGGTGCTGGTCCTCGACGAACCCACTGCGCACCTCGACACCATGACCGCGCACGCGGTGGCCCGCGACCTGCTCGGTGCCACGCACGGACGCGCGGTTGTCTGGATCACCCACGACATGGTGGGTCTCGAGGCGATGGACCAGGTGATCACGCTCGCCGCGTGTGCGCCGCCGTCCTCGTCAGAGCCTTTTCTGTGCTGAAGCGCGTGATGCGTCGACGGAGATGGCGCTGCGGGGAACGTGGCCGGCGAGTGGTGTGCGCCGGCTGTACGCCGTAGAACCAGCGCTTGCCCGCCTCGATCAGCGCCAGGTAGCAGACCACCATGGCGACCAGAGCCACGAAGAAGCCCAGTGGCAGCGGATGAAATCCGAGCGCGTGAGCGATCGGTGTGCTCGGCAGGACGGCACCGATCAGGACGGCGCCCACCGCTGAGATGCTCAGGGCCACGCTCGGACGGCTGCGGAAGAAGGGGACCCGGCGGGTCCGGATCGCGAAGATGATCAGCGTCTGGGTGGCCAGGGACTCGATGAACCAGCCGGACCGGAACTGCGGCGGTCCTGAGTGGAAGACCCATAGCATGACCGCAAAGGTCGCGAAGTCGAAGACCGAGCTCAGCGGACCGAAGAACAGCATGAAGCGGCGGATGAACGCGATGTCCCAGTGCGAGGGTGCCCGCAGCTGCTCGTCATCCACGTTGTCAGTCGGGATGGCCAACTGACTGGCGTCGTACAGCATGTTGTTCAACAAGATCTGTGACGGGAGCATGGGCAGGAAGGACAGGAACAGCGACGCACCCGCGGCGGAGAACATGTTGCCGAAGTTGCTCGACGTCCCCATGAGCACGTACTTGATGGTGTTGGCGAAGATCCGCCGACCCTCCGCAACCCCGTCGGCCAGGACGTTGAGGTCCTTGTCCAGCAGGATGACATCTGCGGCGTCCTTGGCGACGTCGGTCGCGGAGTCCACCGAGATCCCGACATCGGCCGCGTGCATCGCCAGGGCGTCGTTGACCCCGTCGCCGAGGAAGGCGACACCGCCGCCGCTACGCCGCTGCAGCCGCACGATCCTGGCTTTGTGCTCCGGGGTGACGCGCGCAAAGACGGTGGTCAGCGGCAACGCATGCCCCAGCTCGTCATCCGCCAGGGCATCGATCTGCGCACCGGTGAGCGCTGCGTTCCCGGCAAGTCCCAGCTCGCTGCACACCTTGACGGCGACCGCGGCGTTGTCGCCGGTGACGACCTTGACGGCGATCCCCAGTCCGGCCAGACGTCGCAGGGCCTCAGCGGCACCCGCTTTCGGCGGGTCGAGAAAGACAAGCAAGCCGATGAGGCGGAGGTCGTGCTCGTCCGCCGTCGACACCGTGTCGGACGTCACCGGGCGGCTGGCCACGGCCACCACACGGTTGCCCGCCGCGAACTCCTTCGCGAGTGCCGTCCGGGCCGCCTCGGGCACGTCCCGGCAGAGCTCCAGCAAACCCTCCGGAGCTCCCTTGGTCACCAGGGTCAGCAGCTCCCGATCGTCCTTGACGACCACAGAGACCCGACGCCGGTCGTGATCGAAGGGCAGCACCGCGAGCCGCTCGTACGACGACAGAAGGTGCTCGAACTCGGCCGAGGCCGGGCGCGCCCAGAGCGCAGCGTCGAGGGGGTTCGCCCCCACGGCCCCGCCGTTCCCACCAGCATGCTCCGTACAGAGCAGACCCCAGAGGACGACATCGTTCGAGCTTGAAGGGATGGCGTGGGAGAAGTCGATCTTCCCTTCGGTCAGCGTCCCGGTCTTGTCGGTGAAGAGGACGTCGATGTCACCGAGGTCCTCGATGCAGACGAGCCGCTTCACGAGCACCCGCTTGCGACGCATCCGCCCCGAGCCGGTCGCAAGGCTCGACGAGACCACAGCGGGGAGCAGCTGCGGGGTGATGCCGACGGCGATCGCCAATGAGAACAGCAACGCCTCGAGCACGGGTCGCTGGAGGATCACGTTGAGGACGAAGATCGCGGTCGTCAGGGTCCCGGCGACGTAGACGAGGAGCAGCGAGAATCGACGCAGCCCTGCCTGGAACTCGGTCTCCATCGGGGCGGTGTCGAGCCCCGCCGCGATCGCGCCGAGCTCCGTCCGCGGCCCGGTGGATACGACAAGTCCGCGTCCGCTTCCTGCGTGGACCACCGTGCCCATCAGGGCGGCACAGGTGAGATCCCCCAGCGCCGTCCCGACGGGCACCGCCTCCACAGCTTTCGCGACCGGCAACGACTCCCCCGTCAGGATCGCCTCGTCGCACTCCAACCCGGCGACCGACAGAAGTCGAAGGTCGGCGGGGACGACGTCGCCGAGCCTGAGGTCGAGGACATCACCCGGCACCAACGACAGGACGTCGATGGCTGCCTCTTTGCCGTCACGCAGCACCAGGGACACGTGCTTGATCTGGGAGTGCAACGACTCAGCGGCCCGCTCTGCCTTCAGCTCGTTCACGAACCCCAGCCCCACCGAGAGGCACACGATCGTGCCGATGATGACGGCGCTTCCTCGTTCGCCGACGAAGAAGGACGCAGTGGCTGCTCCGATCAGCAGGCCGAGCAGAGGCGAGCGCACCTGTCTCCAGAGCACCGCAAGCACGCGAACTTTGTGCGAGGCGACAGCGTTGGAACCGATCCGCGCCAGGCGATTGGCTGCCTCGACACTGCTGAGACCCTCGACGCCAGCATCCAGGTACAGAAGCAGTCCCCCGATGTCTCCGGTCGCCGCCTGCACGATCCCGCGATAGTCACGCGTTGCACGACGCGGGACAACCGGTGCGTTCATCGTCGACAGGGCGGGAGGATCCCTGTGAGCGCGAGGAAGGGCCACCCTCCCATTCAGGGACCCGGTCGCAGCCGAGGGTAGGGCCGTTGGACCTGCGCTCCGCGGGCAGGCGGGCACTCAGGCGCTGCGGTCATCCTCGTCGGTCTCCTCCGTATCGGGCACGTCCGCGAGCAGGGCCCTCGCGGCGTCGCCGGTCGAGGCGCCGGACAGCGCCGCCAGCCGCGTGAGCTCGACTCGACCCTCGTCGGGAAGCCAGCCCCTATCCAGCAGGACTCCGAGAGCCCGCTGCACCGCCGAGAAGTCGTCGAGTGACTCCGCAAGCCCGGCGGCCACGTCGCTCGGGAGGGGCAGCCGAAGGTGTTCGTCCCAGGTGACCAGTCTCGGGTCCAGGTCCAGCAGAGCAGTGATCTCGCGACCGGTCTTGCGCAGCCCGTCTCCCTTCGAGGCGTAGATCACCAGGAGCGCGGGGTGGGTCTGCTCGGCCGCCTCGTCGGAGCCGAGATAGCGCGGCATGGCCAACGCGACCGAGCTCCGGACCGGCTGGGCTGGACCCTCGACCAGCGCGGTCAGGGAGACGGGTTGCTCCTCGTCACGCAGGACGAGAGTCACCGCAAGGCAGGACGGGACCGCCTCCATGGCGAGCGCGAGCAGCTGGTCGAGCGCCGAGGCGAGATCGCCGATGCTGCCGCCGGCGGTGAGACGACGCAGTCCCCCGGTCAACTCGGCGGGCAGCCCCATCGAGGTTGCTCCTGATCCCTGACGTGCGCGGACATGCACGGACATGCACGGACGTAAGCGGCGACCGGGCACTCTTGTGTGCCCGGTGCCCTCAACGAGGCGGGGTGGTGGGGCTGCCCGGTCCCTGCGCGGGATCCGCGTCGTGACGTGCCCGGGCCCTTTTGACCGCGTCACCGACAAGCTCACCGGCCACATCGGCGAGCTTCAACGAGCGCGTCTGGCTCTGCGCTCGCAGCTTGTCGAAAGCGACCGAGGCAGTGCCCCCCGACCTGCTCATGATGATGCCGACGGCCTGGTCGATCGCGCCGCGACTTGCCATGGCTGCCCGCAGGTTGGCGACCAGGCGCTCAGCCTGGTCGAGCATCTGCGCGTTCGCGACGCTCACCGCGGCTGGCCCGGCGAAGGCCTCGCCCAGGCGGACGTCCACGCTGTCGAAAGCACTCCGCTCGCGCGAGTAGATGTTGAGCGCGCCGAGCACCCGGTCGGTGAGCAGGAGCGGCAACGAGAGCGCACTGTGCACACCGAGGCGGCCCACCCGAGGTCCGAACCGGGGCCATTGCGGCTCGCCACCGAGGTTGCCCGACGTGAACGTCGTCCCGTGCTCCACAGCGCTGACGCACGGACCTTCATCGAGGCTGTACTGGACATTGTCGACGGCGCGCACCAGATCGGTCGTGGCTACGACTGTCTGCGGACGATCCTCCTGCAGCAGCGTCAGCCCTGCACCCTCGGCACCGGGGATGGCGTTCACGGCGAGCTCGGCAACCCGCACCAGCGTCTGCTCCAGGGCTGCATGACCGATGAGCAGGCCGGACAGATCGGCGAGGCTGTCGGTCAGATCAGTGTCATCGTGCATGGCCGACTCCCAAGCTCACCAGCAACCGCGCTCAGACTGCCAGCGCTTCGTTGAGCATCTCATATCGACGGAACACCCGGTCAGGTCAGTTGGCCTGGGAAGTTCGGGTCACTGTCGCCTGGTCCTCATGGACCAGTCACACGTCCGGCCATCGTTGCTACCGTTATTTCTGCTGGACACCAGCTCGCCGAAAGAGGGACCGCCGCTCCGGCCGCGCCCTCGCGGGATCCCCGCACGACGGCAGTACCCGGGCCTGTGTTCCCCAGATGGTGGACCACCATGTCCTTCGTGCCATGAGCACCCACGAGCTCAACCGCGTCCCCCTCGGCAACACGGCAGCTCGACTGACCGTCGTAAGGCCGACCGCCGCGCTCCCCCCGAACGAGGAGGAGCCGTTCGAGCGGCTGGTGACGCTCGCCACGACTCTGCTCGACGTCCCGAAGGCGTCCGTCAACGTCGTGGACGAGGCACCGATTCTCTGGCTCCGTAGGGCCGCGGCGCGACTCGTGCTGCCCGCTCAACGTCTCGACCTGATCCCCGACGGCTTCTGGCGCACAGTCGTCAGGACCAAGGTGCCCGACATCGTGGGCGATGCCTCCGACCTGCGTCATTCGCCAGACCCGCTCGATCCTGGCGCCAGCGCCTCCTGGGTCAGCATCCCGTTCTTCGACGCGACCGGAGCAGTCCTCGGGGCCATGTCCGTGGCCGACGTGGTGCCCCGACGGTGGACCGATCGCGATCTGGAGGTCCTCACGCTGCTGGCGCATGCTGCTGCCGCCGAATACGCATCGATGGCGGCCATGGCCGCGCTGCGCGCGTCCGAGCATGTCGCCACCGAACTTGCCCTCACCCTGCAGCAAAGTCTGCTTCCTGCGCTGCCACCGGATGTGCCAGGCCTCGACATCGCCACGCGGTTCGTGCCGGCGGGGCGCGGGGTGCAGGTCAGTGGGGACTTCTACGACGTCTTCCGCCTCCCAGGCCCGCGGCACTGCGCCCTCGCCATCGGTGACGTCTCCGGCCACGGGGTGGAGGCAGCCAAGGTCACGGCGCTGGCCCGGCACACGATCAGGGCAACAGCGATGACCGGGGCGCGACCACACTCGGTCCTCGAGGCGCTGAACCTCGCCCTACTAGGGCAGGAGGCGCCGCAGAACGGGTCGGAGCCGCGGTTCCTCACGGCGACCTACGCCCAGCTGCGCCAGTGTGACGGTGGCGCGGTGGCGCGCGTGTCGAGCGCCGGCCACTGCCCCACTCTGGTGCGTCGAGCCGGCGGCGCGGTCGAGGTGCTTTCCACCTCTGGCATGCCGCTCGGCTGGTTCCCCGACCCCCAGCTGCAGACGGTGAACACCGTGCTGCGCCCCGGCGATGCGCTCGTGCTCTACACCGACGGTGTGTCCGAAGCGCGGCGGGACAATGTGATGCTCGGTGACGAAGGTGTGAGTGCTGCGGTGGAGTCGGCGCCGGTCGAAGCGGATGCCCGATCGCTGGCCGCACTCGTCGAGGATGCAGGCATCGTCCACGGTGGCGTCGAACCGCACGACGACATGGCGGTGCTGGTCGTACGACTGCTGCAGGAGCAGCCGCCACGGGCCCGGCCCCGCCGGGACCGGCGCCGTCCGTCGTAAGGCGGCCGGGACCGTAACCACGCCCGCTCCACGATCGGGAGGTGCCTAGCCGATGGCACGGCCGGGGTTGAGGCGCCCGTCGGGGTCGAACGCCGTCTTCACCGACGCCATCAGCTCGCGCGACACGTCGTCGAGCTCGCCGCCGAGGTAGGCCACCTTGAGCTGGCCGACCCCGTGCTCACCGGTGCTCGTGCCACCCAGCTGCTGCGCGAGCACGACGATGTCGCCGAACGCCTGCCGCGCTGCGTCGTCGCCACCGGGCGGGACCGAGATCGTCGGGTGCAGGTTGCCGTCACCGGCGTGCCCGTAGGTGCCGATCAGCAGCCCGGTGCGTCGCCCGATCTCCGCCACCCCGGCGATGAGTGCCGTGAGCGCACTGATCGGCACACACACGTCGTCGAGCAGCGCGACCCCGAGCCGCTCGAAGGCCGGATAGGCGATCTTCCGCAGGTCCAGCAACCACGCCGCCTCGTCGGCGTCTGCGGCCACCATCACATCGACCGCGCCAGCGGCAGTCGCCGCCGAGCGGAAGGCGACGACGGCCGGGTCGGCGTCCAGCCCGGCCGGCGAGCAGTCGATCTGCGCCAGCAGGAAGGCTGCGGCGTCGTCGAGCCCAGTGGGCCGCCACGCGTCTACCGTGCGCATCGTCGTACGGTCCATGATCTCGAGCAGGCCCACGTCGACCCCGGCACGGCGCAGGGCCACCACCGCGTCACCGCACGCCTCGACGGAGCCGAACGTCGCGGCCATCGTCCAGACCGGCGGGCGGGCCGGCAGCAGTCGCAGCGTCGCCTGGGTGACCACACCGAGGGTGCCCTCCGAGCCGACCACCAGCCGGGTGAGGTCGTAGCCGGCCACCCCCTTCGCCGTACGCCGTCCCAACGTCGTCACCCGACCGTCGGCCAGCACCAGAGTCAGGCCGAGGACGTACTGCGAGGTCACACCCCAGCGCACGCAACAGAGGCCGCCGGCGTTGGTGTTGACGTTGCCACCGATCGAGCAGAAGGCCTGGCTCGCCGGGTCGGGCGGGTACCACAGGCCCTCTGTCGCGACCGCTGCCTTGAGGTCGGCGTTGATGACGCCCGGCTCGACGACCGCCAGCCGCTCGACCGGGTCGATCTCGACCACGGAGGTCATCCGGTCCAGGCACAGCAGCATCGATCCCTCGAGGGCATTGGCCCCTCCGGCCAGCCCGGAGCCCGCACCCCGCGGCACCACAGTCAGACCCAGCCCGGCACCCACCCGGAGCGCGGCTGACACCTCGGCTGTCGTGCGTGGGCGCACCGCGACCGCCGGCAGGCCGTACGTCGTGAGGCCGGCCTTGTCCTGGGACAGTCCGACCAGGACATCGGGATCGACGACCATCCGGTCGACCGGCAGAACCCGCGCCAGGTGTTCGGCCACCATCGCCGGCGTCACGCCTCGCGGCAGCAAGGACGTCGAGGTCGCAGTGTCCGTCTGCGAGACCGCCGAGCTCATGCGCTCTCGCCCACGGCCATCTCCCCCAGCCGCGACCAGTCGTCCTGCGGGATGTCGAAGTTCACGATCCACGGTGTCTCCGCGAGGTAGGCCGGGAGGGTGGCCGTCGCTTCGGCAAAGTGCGCGGAGGCAACGTGCTCGCCGCCTGCCGCACCGTCCCGGAACGCCTCGACGAGGACGTAGATGTGGGGGTCGTCCAGGGAGCGGGACCATTCGAACCACAGGCAGCCGGGCTCCGCGCGCGTCGCAAGGGTGAAGTCCCTGGCGAGGTCAGGGAACGCGTCCGCGTGCTCCGGCAGGACGGGGAACTTGGCCGTGATGAAGATCATGCTGCTGCCTCCGGTCGTGGGTGTAGCCATCCTGGCCCCCGTCCGCGCGCCCGGCCAGCCTCAGCACCATCCGTTTTGTCTGAAGTCTGCCGAAGCGGTCACCCGGTCGGCCTCAACCTCTCGTGCCCTCGCACCGATGACTCGTGGTGACGACAGGAGGTGGCTCCCCGCTGTGACCGCACCGAACCAGATGGACGCTCGACCCGCGCTGCCTCCCCTCGCCGCGCGGGTCTTCTACGCGTTCGGTGGCCTCATGGCCATCACACTGGTGCTCCTGCGGCACGTGCCGCTGGCGGCCGCACCGGTGGCGGTGACAGGCATCGCCGCCGCGATCGCCTCGGTGGTCGGGCTGCGTCTCAATCGGCCTCAGGTCACGCTCCCCTGGGCGATGTTCGCATTCGCGTGCACGGCCTTCATCGCGGGCGCGATGCTGCGCCAGGTGCTGTCCGGCGGCGCGCTCGAGCCGCTCGCGGACGTCGCCAGCATGTCGGGCTACGTCGCCACGAGCATCGGCTTCGTCGGGCTGCTGCGTTGTCGCCAGTCCCGCAGTAACAGCGTGCACGAGACCGTCGATGCGGGGATCGTGCTCGTGGCCGTCGGAGCAGTGGCCATCGCGTGGTTCGCCATCCCCACCGTCGAGCGGCAAGGGCTGTCGCTGTACTCCGTCGTGCAGGGCGCCTACCCCGTCGTCGACTCGGTGCTCGTCTTCGTCGTCATCCTGCTGTCGTGGACCTCCGCGCGCCGGATGACGTCGTTCTGGCTGCTCGGCCTGTCGATCGGCGCGGTGCTGGTCGGGGACGTCGGCTACGCGATCATCGCCACTCGAGGGCAGCTGGTCGGGTCGCCGTTGCTCGACCTGCCCTTCGTGGTCGGCTTCACGTTCTTCGGCGCGGCTGCCCTCCATCCCTCGATGCGCGAGCTGTCGTCGGTGCAGCAGCGACCGGTCCAGGCGTGGTCGTTCGGACGCATGGCCATCCTGGTCCCCCTCATGCTGGTCCCGGCGCTCGTCGCACTGCTGGGTAATCACTCGGTCGCCGGCTGGGTCGGTGTGCTGGCCATGGTGGTGACCACGCTGCTGCTGCTGATGCGTGCGCTGACCGCCGTACGGGATCATGCGCAGGCGGCGGAAGGGCTGCGTCACCAGGCCAGCCACGACCAACTCACCGGGCTGGCCAACCGGTCGCGACTCGTCGAGGTCGTCGACGCACTTCTGATGCGCAGCCGACGCGACGGCGGCACCGTCGATGTGCTCTTCCTGGACCTCGACTCCTTCAAGCTGGTCAACGACACGTGGGGACACCAGGTCGGTGACCGGCTGCTGCGTTCGTCGGCGGCCCGGCTGCTGGAGGTCACCTACGACACCGACACGGTGGCCCGCATCGGGGGCGACGAGTTTGTCGTCGCTCGATACGTCGGTCTGCACGGCGGCGCGTCCGGTGAGGATCTGGCAGCGAGGATCGTCGACGCATTCCGCGCTGCCCTGCCCGGCGACGATGCGCTCGTCACGAGTGTGTCCGTCGGCCTCGCGGGCTCGGCCCGCCACCCCGGCATGCCCGGGTCTGTCAGCGCCGAGAGCCTGCTGCGCGACGCCGACACCGCGATGTACCGCGCCAAAGCCGCCGGCCGGAGCCGCTGCGTCGTCTTCGACCCGGCGATGCACGACTCCGTGCGACACCGCGTCGAGACAGAGCTTGCCCTGCGGCACGCACTCGAGCGCCGTGAGTTCGAGCTGCACTACCAGCCGATCGTCGCCCTCGACACCGGCGAGGTCGTCGGTGCCGAGGCGCTGCTGCGGTGGGCGCACCCGTCGCGCGGCCTGGTGTCTCCGCTGGACTTCATCCCGATCGCGGAGGAGACCGGGCTCATCGTCGAGATAGGCCAGTGGGTCATCTCCGAGTCCTTGCGTCAAGCTGCTCGTTGGCGCAGCCTGCGTCCTCACGGCCCCGACCTGTGGGTGTCGGTGAACGTCTCGGCCCGCCAGCTGCGGGACGAGTCCGTCGTCGATCACGTTGCCGCCGAGCTGGTGCGGCACGACGTCCCGGCCGAGCTGCTCATCCTGGAGATCACCGAGTCGGCGATGATGTCCGACACCGACCTCGCCTCAGGTCTGCTGCACCGCCTGCGCGGCCTCGGCGTGACGCTGGCGGTCGACGACTTCGGCACCGGCTACTCGTCCCTCGGGCACTTGCGGCGCTTCCCGGTGTCCAAGGTGAAGATCGACCGCGCTTTCGTCAACGGCATCGAGCACGATGCTGACGACGCCGAGATCGTGCGAGCGGTCGTCGCCATGTCGTTGGCGATGCGCCTCGAGGTGGTGGCCGAGGGCATCGAGACCGAGGGTCAGCGCGACCTGCTGCACCGACTGGGTGTGCAGCTCGGTCAGGGCTGGCACTTCGGCCGGCCCGCCCCCGCCGAGCAGTGCACGTTCGTGACGGCGGCCCCGACGCTGGCCGGGGTGTCGGCGCTCAGCCGGCCAGTGTGAAGTCGTAGGCGACGTAGGTCTGAGCGTCCAGATCGGTCATCTCCACCGCTGGCGCCCAGCTCGAGGCGAGCCAACGGATTGCCCTCGTGAGGTGGAGGCGGTTCTTGTTGTGGCTGCAGACATCCAGGATCGCGACGCCCTCCAGGGCTGCTACCGGTTCGGTCATGGCCCGCACGATCTCGCTGAACGCGCCGGTGCCGTGACTGTCCGGGTCGACACCGACGAAGCCGATGTAGAACACCAGGCCCGCGGCGTAGCGCTCCGGCCAGCGATGGGCGAAGTAGTCCGGTGAGATGAGGGTCATCGACTCCAGCTGGTTGGTCATGGTGCCGACCCCACGCAGCTCGCCGTCGTCGCCCCAGAGCAGGTACTTGTCGACGCGACTGTCGGCCATCACCGCGTCGAACTCGTCGTCGTACATCACATGCCGCTGGACAGCGAGGTGGCGCAGTTCGTCGAAGGAGCGCGAGTACAGCTTCCACGCCTTCTCGAGAACGTCCCCGTGCACGACCTGCATGACCTGCATGGACATGTATCCGTCCTCTCGCCTGCGGCTGGGGGTCACGCTATGCAACCAGTGGCACCGAGCACAGTGACTTGCAACGATACGTGACGATGTCACCCATTCGGCCCATCAAGGACACCGTCGCCCCGGTCGACGGGACGCTCTCGCTGACGTCGGGGGATCCACCACGGTGATGCGCACGGCGCCGAGCCGCGGCACCACAGCGTCCAGGACTGCCTTGCGCGGGTCGGGCACATCGAGAAGACCGGGTGTCACGAGGCGTCGCAGTGGAGCCAGTCGCGGGTCGGCCAGAACTGCCTCGATGGCACGACGGTCGCCGCCGACGACGACAGCGTCGAGGCGATCGATGTCGGGCAGCAGGTGCACGACCGCAACCTCGGATGCCGCCGCGTGCGCGACGCGCACCTGGCCCTCGCGCCTCCGGGCGAAGCGCTGCTGCGACCAGCCGCCCGCCGCGCTGCGGCCGTGTACCTGGCGGGACCCGACCTTGGATGTCAGGATCCGGCCGTCATCCACGATGCCTGCTGCGTGACCACCGAGCCGGACCAGCAGGACGCCGATCCGTCGCGGCCGAAGGACATGAGCGGCAAGCTCGGCCACGAGGACGCCGGCATCGCTCCCGGGATCCGTGGGATGCAGGGGAGGAAAAGGCACGGCGATCCGGGCAGTCGCGCCGTCTTCAGCGGTGAGAAGGACGTCGTCGTCCATCTGGTCGGCGGTGCAGGTGCCGTGACTGGCCGCGAAGCGCTCGAACCAGCCCGTGAGCCTGCTCGCCGCGACCTCGACCTGGCGACTGCTGCGTGGGGTCGGAGGTGCCATGGCTTCAGTGTGGTCGTCCGGCGAAACGACCGGCAGCCCATTGTGGTCCGCAGCCAGCGACACGAACTTTGGCAGCAGGGGCATGGCGTCCTCGAAAAGGTGTCCTGCGATAGCAAGCGCGGGAGTGCCGCCGTGGCGTCGTCTGCCCAGCTCACGACAGCTCCTGGCGGCATGAGAGATCTCGGCATGACACCTCGGCAGGCATGGTCAAAGGCAGCCCTCTGAACTCTCGGACTCGTCGCGCGATCGGCACGCCATCCGCGGACCAGGACCGGAGCAAGAGGTCCGCTGGTCTCTCAGACCTCCACACCGGGCAGGTAAGGGCGCAGGCACCGCGCAGCTACGAGCAGCGACGGTGGCACTGCGACGAGCGGCACCAGCCAGATGATGCCGAGGCCGGCAGCCACAAGAGCGGAGACCGACAGCACCGCGACAGCTGCCACCAGGCTGGGCACCGCAGCCGACATCGGTGTCTCCGATGATCTTGACAGTGGCGCGTGCAGCGCCCAGAGGAGCACGAGGTAGATCGCGACCGGCACCGCGACGGCAAGACCGACGAGCGAGTCGGCCGCCTCGATGCGGTGTCCCACTGCCTCGACAGTGACTTCGAGTCCCGCGCCGAGAGCGGCCAGCGAGGCGAACACCCCGTAGTGCCCGTAGCCCCAGACGAAGCCGAGCTCACGGCGCCGGGACAGGCCTTCGCCCGCCGGGGTCAGGAAATAGAGCCACCACAGGGCGTAGAGCAGGACGAGCGATCCGGCCCCGACCACGACCAGTCGTGGGGCCCACCCGCCGTTCTCCACGCCCGCCTGCATCGCGGTTGTCGCGGCGAGCACACACTCACCGAGCACGATGATCGTGAAGAGGCCATACCTTTCGGCGATGTGGTGCGGGTGCCAGCTCGTCGGCTCGACGTGCTCGGCCCACGGCGGAACGCACAGCTCGGCAGTCACCAGCACCAGGAACGACACCATCGCCAGTGACCCCGGCAGCCACAACCGGGCCACCCACCCGATCTGCACGAGTCCAACGCCGAGCACGAAGCGCAGAGCGGTCCGTCGGTGCGCGGGGGCCTGACGGGCGGCTCGGGCCCACTGCAGCAACAGGGCGGTGCGCATGACCAGGTAGCCGACCGTCACCGCCGTGAAGTCTGCGGAGGAGAACGCTTGATGCACCCCCGCAGCGAGCACGAGCACCCCGGCCATCTGGACGAGGGTCAGCAGCCGGTAGGGCACATCGTCGGTGTCGAAGGCCGAGGCGAACCAGGTGAAGTTCATCCAGGCCCACCAGATGGCGAAGAACACCATGAGGTAACCAGGTAGGGCCGTCGCAACGCGGTCATGGGCGATCGAGCTGGCGAGCTCGGCAGCCACCCGGGACACCGCCACCACGAACGTGAGATCGAAGAGCAGCTCGAGCGGGGTGGAGACCCGGTGTTCCTCGTGCACCGAACGGGCAGCCATGGGGATGATCAATCGGCCGCGAGGGCGCTCGGTGGATCGCGAGCTTCCTGCTGATGACGGCGCGGGGCGTGGAGTCACAGGCGGACGTTACTGAGCTTGTCGAGGACCCGCCGCCCGGCGCCAGCCCACGTCGTGGTCATGGTTGCCCGGTACCTGTCAGCATCAGTACCTTGACTCGTAGTATTCAAGCCTCTAGCCTTGTCTTGTGTTCGTTCTTACTGTCGACCAGAAGCGAAGCCGACGCGGCGCCGATCGGGTCGCTGCCCTAGTGACCGACCTGAATGCCCGCACCGACCTGGTGCGCCCGTTCGAACGCACCGCGGGCGACGAGGTGCAGGGGGTGGTCGCCTCAGCAGAAGCGGTGACCGACCTCGTCCTCCGGATGGTCGCCACCAGGTGGTGGAGCGTCGGCATCGGGATCGGCGCGGTCGTCCGCCCGCTGCCCGCCATGACCAGAGCCGGGTCCGGACCCGCGTTCTCCCACGCCCGTACGGCGGTCACCGCGGCCAAGTCCCGACCGACTCACCTCTGTGTCGTGGCCGACGACGCCGAGGCCGCACGCAGTGCGCAGACCGCTCTCGACCTCGTGGCGGCGCTGTTGCAGCGACGCACCGAGCGCGGGATCGAGGCGGCAGCGCTGGCCACCCAGGGACTCAGCCAGGTCGACATCGCGGTCAAGCTCGGCATCACCAAGCAAGCCGTGTCCCAGCGGCTGCTGGCCGCCGACTGGCACCTCGAGGTCCCCGGTCGTCGGTTGGCCGCGCGCCTTCTGTCCGAGGTGCCTGGCAACGTAGACCCATCATGACCACTGGCCTGCTCCCGCTGACGACCCCGTCAGGCCTCAGCGGGGCTGCACTCGTGTTGCTCCTGCTCTGTGCGCTCAGTCCCCTGCTCGACCGGCCACTGCGCCGAGTGGTGATCGACCCGGTCGTCACCGTCGCTGCCACGTCCGCCGGTCTCCTCGGTCTCGCCGCCGTGGCTACGGCCCTCGACGAGGGCGGCGTGGGCAGCGGCTCATGGGGACCCGGGGTTGCCGTGGTGCTCGGGCTGCTCACGTCGGTGGCCGCCGGCAGCCACGTGGTCCGAGGCTTGTTCCGACTGACCCGAGGTGAGGTCGTGCCGCGGCCGGTGCCGGACGCCCGCACCGGCCGTCGTGCGGGCCAGCACCATCCCCACGACGGCACCGACGACAGCGCCGACGACCTGCTGCTCGAGGCGCCCGGCTCGGTGCTGCGCGGCGGCGCCTGGATCGGGTACCTCGAGCGCGCCGCCGTCACCGGCAGCCTGCTGGCCAGCTTCCCCGAGGGTCTGGCCCTCGTGCTCGCGATCAAGGGCGTCGGTCGCTATCCCGAGCTGCGCGACTCGGGCAGCGCCCGTGGCAACGCCGATGCTCCGGAGGAGTTCATCATCGGCACCCTGACCAGCCTGCTCTGGGCATCGGCCTGCGCCGGGGTGGCCCAGCTGGTGCGCTGACTCATCGTCGTACGGTGAGGTCATGCGCATCCTCGTCATCGGCGGGACCCGGTTCGTCGGACGGCACCTTGTGGACGCGGCGCTCGCCGGCGGGCACGCCGTGACCGTCTTCCACCGGGGCCGGACCGGTCCCGACCTCTTTCCCGACGCCGAGCACCGCACCGGCGACCGTGACGACCCGGCCGGCTTGGCTGCCCTGGCCGACGGCGAGTGGGACGCCACTGTCGACACCTGTGCCTATCTGCCGCGGCAGGTGACCTCTCTGGCCGAGGCTCTGGGTGGGCGTGGGGGGCATCACCTGCTGATCTCCAGCGTCTCGGCCTACGCCGACCCGACCGGGCCTGGCGGGGACGAGGACTCGCCCTTGGCCGAGCTCGCCGACGCGTCGGTCGAGGAGGTCACCGACCAGACCTACGGCGGGCTGAAGGTTCTCTGTGAGCGCGAGGCCAGGCGCCTGCACGGGCCGAGGACGCTGCTGGTACGCCCGACGTACGTCGTCGGGCCGGCGGACTACACCTGGCGGTTCCCCTGGTGGGTCGCCCGCATCGCGCGCGGGGGCGAGGTGCTGGCACCGGGGCCTCGCGAAGCGCCGGCGCAGCTGATCGATGCCCGCGACATGGCCTCCTGGATGGTCGGCCTGCTCGAGCAGGACGCATCGGGAGCCTTCCACGCCGTGGGACCGACCGGCACGTTCACCTGGGGCGAGCAGCTGGACGCGATCGCGGCTGCTGTCGCCCCGGCCGGCACGACCCTCACCTGGGTCGACCGGGACGTCCTCGCGGTCGAAGGCGTCGGTCAGGAGTCGCTGCCGCTCTGGAGCGGTGACGACCCCGACGTCTGGATGATGGCCATGGACCCGGCGCGTGCATTCGGCAGCGGTCTGCGTCCACGGCCGCTCGCCGACACGGTCCGCGACACGTTGGCCTGGACCCGGACCGCCCCGCCGCCGGACGGGACGGGGCTGACTCCCACGGACGAGAAGCGGGTGCTTGCGGCCTGGCACGCTTCCGAAAGCTCGCAACGGGGTAGGACCTCTTCGTCCTGACACCTGCTGGAGGTCGCCATGAGCATGCCCACCGCCGCACGTAGCGCCGCATCGTCTGCGCAGGGGCAGGCTCGACGCGCCGCCAACAGCCCGTGGCTGGACCGCGCAGCAAGGCTCGGCTTCGTGGCCAAGGGACTGGTCTATGCCCTGATCGGGCTGCTGGCGCTGCAGATCGCAACCGGTGGTGGCGGCAAGGCCGACCAGAAGGGCGCCCTGCAGTCCATCGCCGGCAGGCCCGGCGGCACCCTTGTGCTGTGGCTGATGGTGATCGGCTTTGCTGCCTACGCCCTGTGGCGGTTCAGCGAGGCAGCCTGGGGCCGACGCGACGAGACCGACGTGAAAAAGCGCACCGTCAAGCGCGTCGGGTCGCTGCTCAACGGCTTGGTCTACGCGTTCTTCGCCGTGCTCGCCTACCGCACCGTGACCGCGTCGTCGTCCTCGGGTGGCGGCAGCGCCGACATCACTGCCAAGGCGCTGAAGATGAGCGGCGGGCAGATCATCGTCGGTCTCGCCGGCATCGTGGTGCTGGGCATCGCCGTCGCTCTGACCTGGCGCGGCCTGAAGACGGATTTCGAGAAGCACCTGGACACCGGTCAGATGAGCCGCACGACCTTTGCCGTCGTACGTCGACTGGGCCAGGTGGGCTACGTCGCTCGCGGGCTGGTCTTCTTCCTCATCGGCGGCCTCATCATCAAGGCCGCGATGGACAACCAGCCGGGCAAGGCCGCTGGCTTCGACGTGGCGCTGAAGACGCTGGCCAGCGGACCGTTCGGCCAGATCCTGCTCGTGCTGGCCGCCCTCGGTCTGATCTGCTTCGGCCTCTACTGCGTGGCAGAGGCGCGCTACCGCCGGCTCTGAGCGCCGTCGCCCACGGCGTACATCGCGACGGCCGCGGCGGCGGCCACGTTGAGCGAGTCGACGCCCGCAGCCATCGGGATGCGCACTCGCAGGTCACCCGCCGCGAGGGCGCCGCTGGTCAGTCCCGGTCCCTCGGCGCCGAGCAGCAGAGCGGGTCGCGCAACCTGATCGACTGAGAGGTCCGCCAGTGACACCGCATCGGGGTCCGGCGTGAGCGCCATCAGGGTGAAACCGAGCCCGCGGATGTCGGTCAGCACGCCCGGCCACGGGTCCAGCCTCGCCCAGGGGACCGCGAACACTGCGCCCATGGACACCTTGACCGACCGTCGGTAGAGCGGGTCGGCGCTGCGGGGGTCCAACAGCACGGCATCGACACCGAGACCGGCAGCGGCGCGCAGGATCGCGCCGATGTTGGTGTGGTTGTTGACCTCCTCGAGGACGACGAGGCGACGGGCACCTGCGGCCAGGTCGAGTGCGTCGGGCAGCGGCAACCGGGACATCGCCGCGAGGGCCCCGCGATGCACCAAGTAGCCGGTGACCTGTTCGAGGAGCGCGAGGTCGGCGACCAGCACGGGCACATCGACGGTGTCGATCACATCGGCGAGCCCGTCGAGCCACTTGTCCTCCAGCAGCAGAGACCGCATCGGATAGCCGGCCGCGAGCGCGCGACGGATGACCTTCTCCCCCTCGGCGATGAACATGCCCTCGGCGGGCTCGCGGCGGGTGCGCAGGGCCACGTCGGTGAGACCGACGTAATCACGCAACGCGGGGTCGTCGGATCCGGTGACGCGTCGGATGCTCGCCATACCGCTTGCCGCTCGCCGCTCTCAGCTGACCAGCAGCGCGACGATGGCGACCACACCGACGATCACGACGAGCCCCCGGAGCACAGGGGCGGGCACCCGTCGGCCGAGTCGAGCGCCCAGCTGACCGCCGATGATCGAGCCGATCGCGATCAGAGCCGCCGCCTCCCAGGCGACGTGCGAGACGAGCACGAAGACGGTGGCGGCGACAGCGTTGACGATCAGTGACAGCAGGTTCTTGGCCGCGTTGACGCGTGGCAGCGACTCATCCAGCAGCACGCCGAGGATGGCGATGAGCAGCACACCTTGCGCGGCGCCGAAGAACCCGCCGTAGACCCCCGCGGCGTAGACGCCGAGCAGCAGGAGCGGGCCGATCTCGGACCTGTGCTCGGCCCGGTCGCCGAGCCGCGCCGAGAGTCGTGGCTGCAGCAGCACGAGCACGCAGGCGACGGCGATGAGCACCGGTACGACGGCCCGGAAGGCATCAGTCGGCAGCACGAGCAGGGCCACGGCGCCGGTGATGCCACCGGCAGCCGAGGCGACGCCGAGCCGTATCAGCCGCGGCCGTTGCCCGGCCAGCTCGGGACGATTGGCCACGACCGTGCTGACCCCGCCCGGCACGAGCCCGACGTTGTTGCTGACGTTGGCGAGCACCGGCGGATAGCCCACCGCGAGCAGCACCGGAAACGTGATGAGGGTGCCCGACCCCACGACGGCGTTGATGGCGCCCGCGCCGAGGCCGGCAGCGGCCACCGCCAGGGCCTCCCCCGGCGTCACGCGACGACGGGGTGGGGTGGACACGGCACCCGACGACCCTATGTGAGCAGGACGGCGCCTCGAGGTCTCGGCTGGGTCGCCGGCCTCACGAACGGTGACGCCCCAGTGGTCAAGCCGCGACGCGGGCGCGCCGACGACACAGGGGTGGACCGTCCGGCATGCCTGCGCGCAGTCCCACGGACCCTTGCCCTCGCGAGCAGCTCCGCTCTGGCGCTCTGCCTTGCGGGACTGCCTCTCTCCTCGGCCCACGCCGACACCGAGCTGGACCGAGCTCGCGCCCAGGCCCATGCCGCGGCTGCTCAGGTCGACGCCGTCGCCCCCGAGGTCGAGAAGGCGCTGCGGCGCTGGGACGCGGCGATGGCCGAGCTCGGCAGCGGGGTCAGTCGCAGCATCAGTGCCGAGCAGGCTGCCGACCTGGCTGCCGCGCGGGCCGCGGCTGATCGCCGTACCGCAGGGACGCGGATCCGCGCGCTCTACATGGCGGGCGGCAGCACCGCGCTCGTCGCCAGCGTGCTCGGCGCCGACGGTGCCACCGACGCCTTACGGCGCATGGCCTACGTCCAGCGGCTTGTCAGTGTCGGCATGGCCGACGCAGCAGCCGGTCAGGCGCGCACCGACGACCTGCGCGCCCGCGCCGCCGAGTTGCAGGAGGCAGCCGCCGCGACGACCACGACCGTCGCGGAGGTGCAGCGCCGCTATGACGCTCTGGCTACGGCGCTGGCGACGGCGACGACCCGGCTGGCACGACTCAGCTCACGCGCGCGCGGTCTCGCCGAGGCGCAGTCGGCCGCGGCGCGCATCGCCGCCCTCAACGCGCAGGTCGACGCCGCCGGTGCCGCGCGGGTGTCGACCGCACACGCCAGCGACGTGGTGCCCGCCGACTACCTGACGCTGTATCACTCCGCTGCGCGCACCTGTCCGGGGATGTCGTGGACGTTGCTCGCGGCAATCGGCCAGGTCGAGTCGGGACACGGCGCCAACACCTCGTCGTCGTACGCCGGTGCGCAAGGCCCGATGCAGTTCCTGCCGGCGACCTTCGACTCCTATGCGGTGGACGGCGACCACGACGGCGCGACCGACATCCAGAGCCCGGCTGACGCGATCTTCACCGCGGCGCACTACCTGTGTGCCAACGGCGCCGGGCGCGACGACAAATCGACCGCCCGGGCCGTCTGGCACTACAATCACGCCGACTGGTACGTCGCCCTGGTCATCAAGCTGGCCGGCCAGTACGCGGCTGCGGACGTGCCCGCCGGGGGTTGAGCGGCCGAGCGGTCAGGACGGCGGAGTCGTGGTGCCTCCGCCGAGCATGCCGCCGATGCCCTTGAGTGCTTCACCGAGCTCGCTCGGGACGATCCACAGCTTGTTGGCGTCCCCCTGGGCAATCTTGGGCAGCATCTGGAGGTACTGGTAGGCCAGCAGCTTGGGGTCGGGGTCGCCGCGGTGGATCGCGTCGAAGACCTTCTGGATGGCCTGGGCCTCACCGTCGGCACGCAGGACCGCGGCCTGCGCATCGCCCTCAGCCTTGAGGATCGCAGCCTGCCGCTCACCTTCCGCGGTGAGGATCTGGGACTGCTTGAAGCCCTCAGCGGTGAGGATCGTGGCGCGCTTCTCCCGGTCGGCGCGCATCTGCTTCTCCATCGAGTCCTGGATCGAGGTGGGCGGGTCGATCGCCTTGATCTCGACCCGGTTGACCCGGACGCCCCACTTGCCGGTGGCCTCGTCGAGCACTCCGCGCAAGGCGGCGTTGATGTGGTCGCGCGAAGTCAGCGTCTCCTCGAGGTTGAGGTTGCCGACCACGTTGCGCAACGTCGTGACCGTGAGCTGCTCGATGCCCTGGATGTAGTTCGCGATCTCATAGGTCGCGGACTTGGCATCGGTGACCTGGAAGTAGATGACCGTGTCGATGCCCACCACGAGGTTGTCGGCGGTGATGACCGGCTGCGGCGGGAAGGACACCACCTGCTCGCGCAGGTCGATCAGCGGCCTCAGCTTGTCGATGAACGGCACCAGGATGGACAGGCCCGGGGACAGTGTGCGCGAGTAGCGACCCAGCCGCTCGACGACTCCCGCGCGTGCCTGCGGCACGATGCGCACCGTGCGTGCCAGCAGCACGATGACGAGCAGCACGAGGAAGACGACCACTCCAAGAGCGATCAGCGAGCCCATCTAGACCTCCGTGGGATAGACGACGGCGGTGGCGCCGTCGATCGAGATGACCTCGACGTGTGCACCGGGCGCGATCGTCGTGCCGGGATCGAACGTACGAGCAGACCAGACCTCGCCCTTGATGCGCACCCGGCCGTCGCCACCAGTCACGGTCTCGAGCACCGTGCCAGGCTCGCCGATCAGCGCCTCGACTCCGGTGCGCAAGGTGTGCGGCACCTGCAGGTGACGCAACGCGATCGGGCGGACGACACCCAGCATGGCAACCGAGACAGCGAGCGCGACCAGCACCTCGGCGACCAGCGAATCGGTGACGAGGCCCGTCACTGCGGCGGCGATAGCGCCGGCGGCCAACATCGCGAAGACGAGGTCGAGGGTGGCGATCTCGACGATGCCGAGCACCACGGCAAGGCCCAGCCAGGCGACCCAGTCGTAGCCACCTAAGCCGTGCACGTCCGCCATCCTAGGGAGGCGATCTCCCGTCGCCCCGTGCAACGCGCAGGAGGAGGGGGCGGTTCCGATCGGGGCGCAGCGGGTGGCGGCATGCCAGCCGGGACGGCTAGCGGGCCCGTGCCGCCCAGCGGTCACCGATGTGGGTCAGGTCCAGTGCAAGGCCGAAGGTGTCGCCCAGGGCCGCGGCTGTCAGGGTCGCCTCGATCGGCCCGGCGGCCACGACCTGACCGCCGCGCAGCAGCAGCACGTGGGTGAAGCCCGGCGGGATCTCCTCGACGTGGTGGGTGACCAGGACGAGTGCTGGCGCGTCCTCGTCGGCGGCGATAGCCCCGAGCCGGCGCACCAGGTCCTCTCGACCGCCGAGGTCGAGACCGGCAGCCGGCTCGTCGAGCAGCATCAGTTCGGGGTCGGTCATCAGGGCCCGGGCGATCTGGACCCGCTTGCGCTCCCCCTCGGACAGCGTGCCGAAGCGCCGTTCCGCAAGGTGCGCCACCCCGAGGGCGCCGAGCAGCTCGTCGGCACGTGCGGTGTCCATCACCTCGTAGGACTCCCGCCACCGACCCACCACGGCGTACGACGCCGTGATGACGACGTCCCGCACGGTCTCTCGTGGGGGTAACCGCTCGGCCAGCGCGGCACTTGACAGGCCGATGCGCGGTCGCAGCTCGAAGACGTCGACCAGCCCGAGCCACTCGCCGAGGATCGCCACCTCACCGCGGCTGGGGTGCAGGTGCGCCGACGCCAGCTGCAGCAACGTCGTCTTGCCGGCGCCGTTGGGTCCGAGGACCACCCAGCGCTCGCCCTCGTCGACGTCCCAGTCCACCCGGTCGAGCAGCGTGGCGCCCTCGCGCAGCACGCTGACCTGGGCCAGGTGAAGAACTTCGGACATGTCGGTCAACCTATCCAGCGCGACGAGACGCTCGAGTGCCGACCTACGCTGAGCGGTGTGCGAGAGCTCAGCAGCGCCGCTCGGCTAGCGGCGTGGGGTGGCGCTGCACTCACCGGCGCGGTCAGCCCCGACGATGCAGCCGACGAGGTCTGCGGCACCCACGACCCGGCGCACCGCGTAGTCGGCCTGCCGGGCGAGGCAGCCGCGGTGAACCTGGCCTACGCCCTGGCCCGGTTGGGCACCCTGGGGGCCACCGGGCTGCGGCTGGTCCTCCCCCGCCCCGGCGACGTCGCCGGACTGCCCGGGCCGCCCGCCTTCAACGAACGCGCGGTCGAGGCCGGCGAAGCTGTCCTGACGGTCGGCTGCGCGCCGTTGGCGCTGCTTCCTGCCAGCCGAGGCACGTGGTCGGTGCACGAGGTGGAGCTCGACCCGCGCACACCGATGCAGCCTGAAGACGCTGGCCGCCAGCTGGGCGCGGTGATCCGCGACGCGGCCGCCCTGCTGACCCGGCTCGACCTCGCTCGGTGGGACCCCGCGGCCGCGGATGCCCTTGCCCACCGCTCCCGGTCAGTGCGACCTGCTCTGCCGGACTCGGTGCCGGCGTCGTCGCACACCCTTCTCCAGCAGGCCTTGAGGATCGCCTCCGTCGTGACCGTCGCCCGCTCGGTCGACGGAGCCGCCGTCAGCGCCGCCGAGATGGCCACGCGGACCCGTGTGCTGGACGGCCTCGCTGCCGCTGCCCGCCGCGTGGTCGAAGCCACGTGCAGCACAGCGCCGGACTGAGGGCAGCCCGGTCAGCCCAGCGGGAGCGGAACCCCGTCCCGTCGACGTGAGACGTGGCGCAGCAAGGACGGGGACGGGAGCCACCGCACAGCGCCCGCGGTCGCCGCGTCGGAGCCGTAGACGATCAGCGC
Source organism: Sporichthyaceae bacterium (assembly GCA_031365725.1). GTDB lineage: Bacteria > Actinomycetota > Actinomycetes > JACCUZ01 > JACCUZ01 > JANLYQ01. The sequence goes on from JANLYQ010000071.1 coordinate 30,350, forward strand.
GAGGAAGATGCCGTAGACCGGTAGGTGCCCGACCAGCTCGGTCTGACCGAACAGGAGCAACGTGGCGTTGAAGGGCACAGCAGCAACCAGCACGGCCACCTGGGGCAGTGCGCCCAACAGCACGAGCAACCCGAAGAGCAGCTCGGTCGCCCCGGCCACGGCGGTGAAGGCGTCGTTCGACAGCGAGATGCCGATGGTGTCGGCGACATTGAGCGCCGGGTAGCGCGCGAGCGTCGCGTGGGCCAGCTCAGGGTTGGTGAACTTCTCCGAGAACGCCAAGGTGACCAGCGCGGTCCCAGCCCCCAGGCGGAGGGCCAGCAGTGCCGGCCGCAGCCTGGCGAGGTCCAGATCGACGCGTCCGAAAGTGCCGTCGGAGGGCGGCAGCAACGCCACGAAGACGGCGACCCCGAGCAGGTGCGCGCTCTCCAGCACGGCCACCGGGCCACCGGCAAGCAGCGCCAGCGGGCCGAGGAGGGACAGGGCCACCGCGGCCGGGCGCAGGCGCACCCCAGTGATGAACCACACCCCCAGCGCCGCCTCGAGGAGGCCTACTGCCTGGCCGCCGGGCACGCTGCGTAGCGCCAGCGAGTGCGCCAGGAAGTCACCGGTCGCCGCGAGTGCCAGCAGGCTGACCCCGAGGTGGATGGCGAGCAGCCGAGGCACGTACGGCGTCAGGCGGGCCAGCGGCTTCAGGACCCCCAGTTCGGGGATGGGAACGAGTCGAAACGCCACCCAGCGCCAGGCCAGCGTCACGGCCACGACGGCCGCGACGAGCAGCAGCGGCAGGGGGGGAGAAGAAGAAGCCCCAGTCACCGCCGGGGGTATCTGCGACGAACCAGCGCTCGTGGGCGGCAGCGGGTTGGGCGGCGAGCAGGGGCAGCGCGAGCACAGGGCCCACGACTGCCAGGGAACGGGTCACGATGCGCATACTGCAGTCTCGACGGTCCCCGGCCCGACGCGGCAGGGACGAAAGTCCTCCGCCGGTGTCGCGTAGGTCACTCGTGCCGGCGTCGCGGCTCAGAGCAGGGTGCGGTACAGATCGAGGGTGCGGGTGGCGAGCGCCACCCAGGAGAACGCCTCGACCGCGCGACGGCGACCGGCCAGACCCATCTCGCGCGCCCGGGCCGGGTCCGCGACCACGGCGTTCAAGGCAGCGGCCAGGTCGGCCTCGAAACGCGAGGGGTCCAGGGGTGTGCCGCTGCCGTCGGTGACCTGCTCGATCGGCACCAGCAGACCGGTCTCGCCGTCGACGACGACATCGGGGATGCCGCCGGTGGCGGTCGCGACGACCGGCACCTCGCACGCCATCGCCTCCAGGTTGACGATGCCCATCGGTTCATAGATCGATGGGCAGGCGAAGACGCTGGCGTGGCTCAGGATCTGGATGACGTCGGGCTTGGGCAGCATCTGCTGGATCCACACGACGCCGTCCCGGTCGGCGCGCAGCGCTTCCACGAGCACCGTCACCTCGGCAAGGATCTCGTCGGTGTCCGGCGCCCCGGCACACAGCACGATCTGCACGGTCGGGTCGAGGGACAGCGCGGCACGCAGCAGGTGCGGCAGCCCCTTCTGCCGGGTGATCCGGCCGACGAAGACGACGGACGGCCGGTCGGGGTCGATGCTGTGTCGGGTGAGGACATCCGTGCGCTGGTCGGGCTGGTACTCCTGGGTGTCGATGCCGTTGTGGATGACGCGCACCCGCTCGGGGTCGACCGCCGGATAGCAGCGCAGGACGTCGTCGCGCATGCCGGCCGACACCGCGATCACGGCGTCGGCCGCCTCGACAGCGGTGCGCTCGGCCCATGACGAGAGGGCGTAGCCGCCTCCGAGCTGCTCGGCCTTCCAGGGCCGCAGCGGCTCGAGGCTGTGTGCGCTCATGACGTGCGGCACGCCGTGCAGCAGCTTGGCCAGGTGCCCGGCGGTGTTGGCGTACCAGGTGTGCGAGTGGACGAGGTCAGTCCCCTCGCAGCCGACCACCATGGCGAGATCCGTGCCGAGCGTGCGCAACGCAGCGTTGGCACCGACGAGCTCGGCCGGGACGCCGTACGCCGTGACACCGGGGTGCTCGATCGGGTCGCGGGGCACACCCATGCAGTGCACCCGGACCTCGACCAGTCGGCGGAGCTCGCGGGCGAGGTACTCGACATGGACTCCGGCACCGCCATAGACCTCGGGCGGATATTCACGGGTGAGCAGGTCGACGCGCATGGACTGATTCTGGTCGGTTCGCCCCGTCGGGGATAGCGTGCCCACCATGCCGGACAAGATCCTGTCCATCGTCCTCGCTGGCGGCGAGGGCAAGCGCCTCATGCCGCTGACCGCTGACCGCGCCAAGCCGGCCGTGCCCTTCGGCGGCATCTACCGGTTGATCGACTTCGTGCTGTCGAACCTGGTCAACGGCGGCTACCGCAAGATCGTGGTGCTGACTCAATACAAGAGCCACAGCCTGGACCGCCACGTGGCCGGCACCTGGCGGCTCTCGACGATGCTGGGCAACTACATCGCGCCCGTGCCAGCGCAGCAGCGGCTCGGTCCGCGGTGGTTCGCCGGGTCCGCCGACGCGATCTGGCAGAGCCTCAACCTGATCGGCGATGAGCAGCCCAGTCACGTCATCGTTTTCGGCGCTGACCACATCTACCGCATGGACCCCAGCCAGATGGTGGCCCAGCACGTCGCGAACGGCGCCGGTGTCACGGTCGCGGCGATCCGGCAGCCGATCGAGCTGGCCGACCAGTTCGGGGTCATCGAGACGGCCAACGACCGTCGCCTCATCGCCGCTTTCCGCGAGAAGCCGACCGACGCCGTCGGCCTCGCCGACGACCCCACCCACGTCTATGCCTCGATGGGCAATTACGTCTTCAGCACCGACGTGCTGCTCGACGCGCTGCGTCGCGACGCCCTCGACCCCAGCAGCAAGCACGACATGGGCGGCAACATCATCCCCATGCTGGTGGCCACCGGGGAGGCACAGGTCTATGACTTCCAGGACAACGACGTGCCCGGCTCCAACGAGCGCGACAAGGACTACTGGCGCGACGTCGGGACCCTCGATGCCTTCTACGACGCGCACACCGACCTGATCGCCGTACACCCGGTGTTCAACCTCTACAACAAGGAATGGCCGATCTACACCTCGCACGACCCGCTGCCCCCGGCGAAGTTCGTGCACGACGAGGCCGGTCGGGTCGGTCACGCCGTCAACTCGTTCGTCTCCAGCGGCGCGGTGGTGTCCGGCGGACGCGTCGAGCGCTCAGTGCTCTCGCCCTGGGTGACCGTGCACTCGTGGGCCGAGGTGACCGGCAGCGTCCTGATGAACAACGTGGTGATCGGTCGCCACGCCATCGTCCGCAACGCGATCCTGGACAAGAACGTCATCGTGCCCGAGCGCGCCCGGGTCGGGGTGGATCCGGACGAGGACCGGGCTCGCGGTTTCGTCGTGTCCGAGGGCGGCATCACTGTGGTCGGTAAGGGCCAGCGGGTCAGCTGAGTCGTGACGTCATCCCCCACCGGCGGTCCGGGGGCCGTGCTGGTGACCGTGACCGGGCACGACCGGCCCGGCGTCACCTCGACCCTGTTCGACGCCCTTGCGGGCGCAGGGATGCCCGACACCGCGGTGCTCGACGTGGAGCAGGTCGTGATCCGGGGCCGGCTCGTGCTCGGCGTGCTGCTGCGGGCCGCAGCCGCCTCCGAGGGTCGGCTGCGCTCCACGTTGGAGGCCGCGCTGCACCCGCTAGGCATGGACGTCGAGGTGCAGGCCGGTCCCGCCGAGGACTCCCCCGCCAGGCGCGACCGCAGCCACGTCACTGTCCTGGGTCACCCGTTGCGACCCGGAGCCATGGCGGCGATCGCGGGCTGCATCGCCGACTACGGCGGCAACATCGACCGCATCGTGCGCATCGCCCGCTATCCCGTCACCGCCGTCGAGCTGGAGGTGTCTGGCGCCGACCCCGACCAGCTGCGGGGCCGGCTCGCCCGCACCGCAGCCTCGCTCGGCGTCGACGTCGCCGTCTAACGCTCCGGCCTGCACCGACGGGCCAAGCGGCTCGTCGTGCTGGACGTCGACTCGACCCTCGTGCAGGGCGAGGTGATCGAGATGCTGGCGGCGCACGCCGGCTGCCTCGACGAGGTGGCCGTGGTGACCGAGGCAGCGATGCGCGGCGAGCTGGACTTTGCCGAGTCGCTGCGGGCCCGGGTGCGGCTGCTCGCCGGTCTCGATGCTGCTGCGCTGACCGACGTACGTCGTGATCTGGTGCTCGCTCGCGGGGCTCGCACGTTCGTCCGCACCCTCAAGCGGCTGGACTACCGCATCGCCATCGTCAGCGGCGGGTTCACCCAGGTGACCGATGCGCTGGTCCAGGAGCTCGGCATCGACTACTCCGCCGCCAACACCCTCGAGATCGTCGACGGCCGCCTCACCGGGGAGCTTGTCGGGCCCGTGGTCGACCGGGCCGGGAAAGCTGAGGCTCTGCAACGGTTTGCGGCCGAAGCCGGGATCGCGGTGTCGCAGACCGTGGCCATCGGCGACGGCGCCAACGACCTCGACATGCTCGCTGTCGCGGGCCTAGGCATCGCCTACAACGCCAAGCCCGTCGTGCGGGTCGCCGCCGATGCTGCGCTCAACGTCCCCTACCTCGATGCGATCCTGTTCCTGCTCGGCATCTCTCGTGAGGAGGTCGAGGAGGCCGACGCCGCCGAGGGCATCGACCCCGAGACGCCCCCGACCTGACGGCTGGTCGTCAGCCGCGCGATGGGTACGGCGAGCTCAGGAGCCGGGCTGGTGCAGGTCGAGCAGCCGCGCCGGACCGCCGGCGCTGAGCTCGATGAGCGCACCGGCACCCGGACGCAACCCGTGCAGCTCGCCGGTGAGGGCGCGCACCACCTGCTCGAGGGTCGGGTTGTGCGCGACCACCACCAGGACGGGCACCTCGTCGGACCCGAGCACGCGGTCCCGGACCTCCCGAGGGCCGGCCAGGTAGAGCTCGCGCTCCACGACCACCACGCCCACCGGGGGCAGTGCGGCGGCCATGGCGTCCCAGGTGGCCGTGGCCCGGGCCGCGCTGGACACCCAGGCGAGGTCCACGCGAGCCACCTGCCCGGCCAACCAGCGCCCGGTGGCCGCCGCATCCGCCCGGCCCCGCGAGGTGAGCCGGCGCGCGTGGTCACTGCCCTCCTCGCCGCTCTCGGCCTTGCCGTGGCGCACGATCGCGACCCGACGAGGTGCAGTCCCGACGGACTCGGGCGCGACATGCATGCCAGCCATCGTGCCGCGCCGCCCTGCGGCGTCTACGCTCGCCCCCGTGCCCCAGCGCCCCGTGAGCCGAGTCGCTGCAGGGGCCTTGTGCGTCATCGGGGGCGCCGAGGATCGCTCGGGGGCGCGCACCGTGCTGCGGGAGTTCGTCGAGCTCGCCGGTGGCAACGGCGCCACCATCGCCGTGGTGGCGACCGCCTCGGCTCTCGGCGAGGCGATCCTCGACGAGTACGACGCCGTCTTCAGCGACCTGGGGGCGGGGCGGATCTTGCGCCTGTGTCCAAGCAGCCGCGCGGAGGCCGACGACGACAGCGCCGACGGCCCGGCAGCGGCCCTGGCCGATGTCGACGCGATCTTCATGACCGGCGGCAACCAGCTCAAGCTCACCCAGATCGTGGGGGGTACGAGGTTCGGCGACGCGGTGCGGGCGGCGTACGCCCGGGGAGCGCTCGTCGGCGGCACCTCCGCAGGGGCCAGCGCGGTCAGCGAGCACATGATCGCCTTCGGCGACGAGTCGGACACCCCGCGCCAGGGCGTCACGGCGTCGGCGGCCGGCCTGGGCCTGTTGCCCGACGTGATCGTCGACCAGCACTTCTCCCAGCGCAACCGTTACGGCCGGCTGTTGTCCCTCGTGGCCCGGTCACCGCGGCTGCTCGGCCTCGGTGTCGACGAGGACACGGCGGCAGTCATCCGCGGTGGCCACCTGCTCGAGGTCGTCGGCAACGGCTGTGTGTTCGTCGCCGACGGGTCGGCCTCGGTCAGCGATGCGCACCTGGCCGAGCTCGGCGCGCCACTGCTCGTCTCCGGCGTCGTGGTGCACACGCTGCCGGCCGGGGCCAGGTTCGACCTGCGCCAGCGGCGGCTGCTCGACTTCCACGAGAGCAACCTCGCTCAGCAGCTGCACCAGCGACCCCCGGAGGACGACGACCAGTGAGGGACGACCAGTGACTGCGCACCCGGACCTCGCGATCCTCCAGAGCAGGGTCTACCGCGGCCCCAACCTGTGGTCCTACGAGCCCTCGGTGCACCTGGTCGTCGACCTGGGTTCGCTGGAGGAGCACCCGACCAACACGCTGCCCGGCTTCGTCGACGGGCTGATCGCCGTGCTGCCCGGACTCAGCCGGCACTCCTGCTCCCGGGGCCGTCGCGGTGGCTTCCTCGAGCGGCTGCGCGAAGGCACCTGGCTCGGGCACGTCGCGGAGCACACCGCCCTGCAGCTGCAGCAGGAGGCAGGTCACGACATCCGCCGCGGCAAGACCCGCGGGACGGGGGTGGCGGGCCAGTACAACGTCATCTACGGGTACGTCGATGAGCAGGTCGGTCTCGCCGCCGGCATCTTGGCAGTGCGGCTGGTGAACCACCTGGTGCGCGCGGACCCCGAGTTCGACTTTGCCGCCGAGCTCGAATCCTTCCTGCTTCAGGCGCAGCGCACGGCGTTCGGCCCGTCGACCCAGGCGATCCTCGACGAGGCCGTGTCACGCGACATCCCGTGGCTGCGGCTCAACCAGCACTCTCTCGTGCAGCTCGGGCAGGGCGTTCACCAGCAACGGATCCGCGCCACCATGACGTCCAACACCTCGGCGCTGGCGGTCGACATCGCCGGCGACAAGGAGCTGACCACCCGTCTGCTCGCCTCTGCCGGGCTGCCCGTCCCACGCTCTGAGGCGGTACGCACCGCGGACCAAGCCGTGCGGGTCGCCGACCGCATCGGCTATCCCGTGGTGTGCAAGCCCCTCGACGGCAACCACGGCCGCGGCGTCATGCTCGACCTGCGCGACTCTGATGCGGTGCGGGCCGCCTTCCCGACCGCGCAAGGAGAATCGCGCCGCGGCACGATCGTGGTGGAGACGATGGTGACCGGGCGCGACTACCGGGTGCTCATCATCGGCGGGCGCATGGTCGCTCTCGCCGAGCGAGTGCCCGCACACGTCGTCGGGGACGGCGTACGCACGGTGCGTGAGCTGGTCGAGGAGACCAACGCTGACCCGCGTCGCGGCGTCGGACACGAGAAGGTGCTCACCCGCATCACCGTCGACGATGCGGCGATCGCACTTGTCCGCGAACAGGGCTACGACACGAGCGACGTGCCCCCCGCCGGCACGATGGTCAAGCTCACCCTCACCGGCAACATGTCCACCGGCGGTATCTCCATCGACCGCACACTGGAGGCGCACCCCGACAACGTGGAGATCGCTGAGGAAGCGGCCCGTGTCGTCGGCCTCGACGTCGCCGGCATCGACTTCATCTCCCCGGACATCGCCGAGCCGGTTCGTGAGACGGGCGGTGCGATCTGCGAGGTCAACGCAGCGCCAGGCTTCCGGATGCACACCCACCCGACCGTTGGCGATGCGCAGTACGTCGCCAAGCCGGTCGTCGACTCGCTGTTCCCGCCCGGCACCCCGAGCCGGATCCCGATCGTCGCGGTGACCGGCACCAACGGCAAGACCACCACATCGCGCATGATCGCCCACGTCTTCAAGGGGATGGGCCGCAAGGTCGGCATGACCTCGACCGACGGCATCGTCATCGACGAACGACTCGTCATCCGGTCCGACGCCAGCGGGCCGAAGTCGGCACGCATGGTGCTGCAGAACCCACGGGTCGACTTCGCGGTCTTCGAGGTCGCCCGCGGTGGGATCCTGCGCGAGGGACTGGGCTACCAGCGCAACGACGTCGCTGTCGTGCTCAACATCGCCCCGGACCACTTGGGCATGCGCGGCATCGACACCCTCGAGCAGCTCGCCGAGGTCAAGCAGGTCATCGTCGAGGCGGTGCCGCGCGACGGCTTTGCCGTGCTCAACGCCGACGACGAGCTGGTGCGCGGCATGCGGCGGCGCTGCTCCGGGGAGGTCGTGTGGTTCACCATGTCCGAGGCCGGCAGCGAGGTGCACGAGATGGTCGAGGACCACTGCCGGCGCGGCGGCCGGGCAGTGCTGCTTGAACGCAGCGACCTCGGCGAGATGATCGTGATCCGACACGGCCGCCGGTCGATGCAGCTGGCGTGGACGCACCTGCTGCCCGCCACCTTCAACGGCCGGGCCAAGATGAACGTGCAGAACTCCCTGGCCGCTGCCGGTGCTGCCTTCGCCGCCGGCGCGCACCTGCATGACATCCGTCAGGGCCTGCGGACCTTCACCACGTCGTACTACCTGTCCCCCGGCCGGCTCAACCAGATCGACGTGGCCGGTGCGACGGTCATCGTCGACTACTGCCACAACGCACCGGGCATGCGCATGCTCGGCGACTTCGTCGAGCAGATGGCCGGCAGCGCCCAGCAGACCTCGGAGCTCGCGAAGCCGCAGCGGATCGGCGTGGTGGCGACGGCGGGCGACCGCCGGGACGAGGACATGCGCGAGCTCGGTGCTGTGGCGGCCGAGCACTTCGATGTGCTGGTGGTGCGTGAGGACGCGGCACTGCGCGGCCGGGACAGGGGCGTCGTCGCCGGTCTGGTGGCCGAGGGTGCGCACGCGCGGATGGCCGAGGGTGCCCGCTGCAAGCAGGTCGAGATCGTGCTCGAGGAGATCCCAGCCGTGCACCACGCGATGGCGCGGGCCAACCCTGGCGACTTGGTGGTGCTGTGCGTGGACAAGCACGGTGCTGTGCTCGCCGAGCTGGAGTCGATGTCACATCAGGCGCAGGCGGGGGCACACCTGGGTGAGGCGGTCGGGGACCCCGACTCCGCCGAGCCGCGTCCGCCACAGCACCACTGACCCCGACGGACCCCGACGGACCCCGACGGACCCCGACGGACCCCGACGGTAAGCAGTATCTGCCGTGCTCGAGTCCTGACTCGTCGGGGACTGCCGGGAGTCCGACCTGCGCTCGCAACTACCCGTGCACAGATCGCGCGTCGGTCTTAATTGAGCGCGCCGACAGGTGTAGACTCGAACACATGTTCGACAACGGTGCGGCGCCAGCACGTGGCTCCGCGACGCCCGCGCCCACCGCCGCGGCGCCTGCCCCCGCGGCCGCATCAGCCGCGGCACCCTCTCGTGCGGAGCTGTCCACCGAGTCGGTGGCGGGGTGGATCGCGGCGTTGACCGGGTTGGACCGGGCGGTGGGGGATGCGGAGCGGGTCACCCAGCTCGAGCTGCTGGAACGCCTGAAGTCCGCCGCCGCCGCGGCGCAGGCGGTGGTGACTGCGGACTTCGCGGTGTCCCAACGCGCGGAGCAGCGGGCAGGCCGGGTGCCGGCGGATCGGGTCGGGCAAGGGATCGGCGCCCAGGTCGCGCTGGCCCGGCG
>JANLYQ010000109.1:0-33121 GCA_031365725.1 Sporichthyaceae bacterium
CCGTGCCAGTCGGTGACCAGGCGGTCGAGCTCTCCCACATGGACCGCAGCGAGGTCGCTCGGCGGCGCGCCGGCGGCGATGGCGGCGCGCCGCAGCACCCGGGTGCGCACCGCCGCCGGCAGGGCCGCGAGTGCCGCCACGTCCAGACCCACCGTGTCGTGCTCGGGCGACACCAGCACCTGGCTGTACGACGATGCGGCCCAGGCATCGAGAGCGTCGGCGTCGGCCCGCAGCAGGTCGGCGGTGCGCGCGAGCGCTGCCGCGACTCCCGGGCCGAGGGAGGCCTCGAGGGCCGGCAGCACCTCGCGTCGGACCCGCGCCCGGGTAAAACGGTGGTCGTCGTTGTGCGGGTCCTCCCACGTCTCGTGGCCCGCTGCTGACCGGCGTACGACCCCGCGGTCGACGCCCAGCAACGGACGGCGCAGCCGGTCGCGCACCGGGCGCATGCCCGACAGCGACCGCGCACCCGACCCACGGGCGAGACCGAGCAGCACGGTCTCGGCCTGGTCATCGCGGGTGTGGCCGAGCAGCACCGCGACGGCGCCGAGCCGGTCGGCGCTGGCGTCGAGCGCGGCGTAGCGCGCGGTGCGGGCGGCGGCCTCGGGACCACCTGTCTCGGCGACCTCGACACGCAGGACCTCGACCGGGTCGAGGCCGAGGCTGGTCAGCTGCCGGGCGACCTGATCGGCCCGTTCGCCTGAGCCGTCCTGCAGGCCGTGGTCGATGGTGACGGCTCCGGCCCGCAGCCCGGCCCGCGGTGCCTCGACGGCCACCGCCACCGCGAGGGCGACCGAGTCGGCACCACCGCTGCAGGCCACCAGCACCAGGTCGCCCGGCGACAGATCGGCCAGGACACGACGCACGGCCCGGCGCACGGCAGCAACCTCCGGCGGCGGACCCATGGACGAGACGCTAGTGGCAGGCCTCGGCTCGGGACCCTCAGCCGTGGTGGCGGGTGACCCACGCGGCCGGGTCGGCGATCTCGGCGCGGGTCGGCAGGTGCTCGGCGTCGGTCCACACCTGGTTGAATCCGTCCATGCCGACGCGCTCGACGACCCCTCGCACGAACCGCTCGCCGTCGCGGTACTGCCTCAGCTTGGCGTCGACCCCGAGCAGCCGGCGCAGCACGGCTTCGACGCGCGACACCTCCTTGCGCCTGGTCTGGAAGCGGGCGCGGATGTCGGCCACCGAGGGGATGACCGAAGGCCCGACGCCGTCCATGACGAAGTCGGCGTGGCCTTCGAGCAGCGACATCAACGCCGTGATGCGGTCGAGGATCCCGCGCTGGGCCGGCGTCTGGACCGCCTCGACCAGAGAGCCACCGCGGCTGCCACCGGGGTCACCGTCAGCGTCGCTGTCATAGCCCGGGTCGAAACCCTCCCGCACCGCGCCGTAAGCCGCCGAGGCCGCGGCCTTGAGCCGCTCGGCAAGTGCTGAGGCATCGACCTCGGTCGCGTCGACGAAGGCCGCCATCTCCTGCATGAGGTGGCCGCGCAGCCACGGCACCGCACCGAACTGCACCCGGTGGGTCTCCTCGTGCAGGCAGACCCACAGCCGGAAGTCGCGCGGGTCGACACCCATCTCCCGCTCGGCCGCGACGATGTTGGGCGCCACGAGCAGCAGCCGACCCGGGGGCAGGTCGGGGTCGTCGAGCGGGCGGCCGTACGGCGGGAAGAGCTCGTACTGCCCGAGCACCTTGGTGGCAAGAAAGGCCAAGAGCGTGCCGGTCTGCACGCCGGTGACCTTCGCGCCCACGGCGTCGGTCAGCGGGGCAGCCGGCTGGCTGCGCTTCGCCGCGATCTTGGCGGTCAACGGCTCGAGCACGGTGCGGAAACCTGAGGCGTTGGCCTGGATCCAGCCAGGCCGGTCGACGACCACGACCGCGGCCGTCGGATCGCCGATGGTCGGCGCACGGAGGCCGGTGAAGCCCTCGACGTGCCCGTGCGACTCGACCGCGAACGCCTTGAGCTGGGTCACCGCGGCCCGCGCCTCGTCCGGGGTGACGGCGGGCCCGGGCTTGACGAGCCGACGCCCGGTCGCGACTGCGAGGTCCCAGTCGATCATGGAGGAGGTCACCCCTTCACCGTACGTCGTCAGGGACGGCTGCTGGAGCCGAGCAGCGCGACCACGCGGTCGAGGTCGGCCCGCGCCTGCAGGGTGGCGGCGGTCGGCACCCGGTCGGCCAGCACGACGAAGACCACGGGTGCGCCGTCGACAGTCGTCACGCCCGCGAGGGTGCTGACGCCGGTCAGGGTGCCGGTCTTGGCGCGGGCGACACCCGCCGCGCCGCGGGTCGGGCCCGTGCCGAAGCGGTCGGCCAGCGTGCCGCTGAAGCCGGCGACCGGCAGACCCTCGAGGATCGGCGCGAGCTCGGGGTGGCTGCCGTCGGCGGCGAGGCGCAGCAGGGTGGCCAAGGTCCGCGCGGAGACGGCGTCACCACGGGCGAGACCGCTGCCGTCGAGCAACCGCAGCCCGGTGACAGGGACCGCGAGAGTGGTGAGAGTGTTCGTGACGGTCGCCGCGCCGCCGGCGAAGGTCGCGGGTTGCTTGCTGCCGATCGCGGCCAGTCTCAGGAGGGCTTCGGCCAGGTCGTTGTCGGAGGTCTGCAACGTGAGCTCGACAAGCTCCGCGACGGTCGGCGACCAGACCTGCGCGAGGACAGGTGCGGTTGCCGATGCCGTGGTGCGGGTGACGGTGCCGTTGACCCTCAACCCGCGCCGGGTCAGTAGCCGGGCGAGGTCACGGCCGGCGGCGAGCGCCGGGTCGCGCTCGCGCGCCATGGCGGTGGGGGTGACGCGCCCCTCATCGACCGACAGCGCGCTGACCGGCGCGACGATGCCGGCCGCGACGTAGGACGACCGCCACAGCCGCGAGACCGCCGGTCCGGTGAACAGCGAGTCGTCGACCTGGAGACGGATCGCGGCTGGGCCGCCGGTCGCTGCTGCTGCTCGCGATCGGGCAACCTGGTCGGCGAGGGCCGCCAGCGACGCCCGCCGCGGTGTGTCGCCGACACGGGTGCGGACCGAGGACAACGAGGCGTCACCACCACCGACGAGCACGAGGGTGTCCGGGGTCGACCCGATGACGACCCGGGTGGCGAACTGCTGCCCGGCCGGCCAGGACGACAGGACTGCAGCAGCCGTCGCGAGCTTGGCGACCGAGGCCGGGGTGCGAGCCGTCGCCGCGTCCCTGTCCAGCAGCACCGCGCCGTCGGCGACGTTCACGACCATGGCGCGGACGTCCGGGCCGAGCGCCTTGCCGGCGAGCACCCGGTCGAGGGCGACCTGGTCGATCGAGGGCGCGGCGCCGGTGGCCGGGGTCAGGACCGGTGGTGCCGCGATCCGGCTCGGGTCGACAGGCGCGCTGGGGGCGGGTGCTGGCGATGACGCCGTGCCGGTGGGTGTCGCGCCCTTCGATGCGGTTGGCTTTGTCGATGAGGCGGCGTCGGTCGGCGCCTGCTTCTCCGGCGATCCGGTGAGGTCGACCACCACGACGACGGCAAGCGCGACTCCCAGCACGGCGACGACGACAGCCGCCACGCCCCGACGTACGGTGTGAACCGCCCGCACGTCCATCACCCCCTGGGGCCGCTCGCCGGCCGCGGTGCGCGACACTATCGACCCTGGCGAGCAGTGGAGGCGCGACATGGACTTCGACGTCCTGATCGAGATCCCCAAGGGACACCGCAACAAGTACGAGGTCGACCACGCCACCGGTCGGATGCGGCTGGACCGGATGCTGTTCACCTCGACCCGCTATCCGGCCGACTACGGCTTCATCGAGGGGACCCTCGGCGAGGACGGCGACCCGCTGGACGCGTTGGTGCTGCTCGAGGAACCGACGTTCCCCGGCTGCCTCATCAGGGCCCGGGCGCTGGGCATGTTCCGCATGACCGACGAGGCCGGCGGTGACGACAAGGTGCTCTGCGTGCCGGCCACCGACCCGCGGCAGGAGCACCTGCGTGACATCAACGACGTGTCGGAGTTCGACCGTCTGGAGATCCAGCACTTCTTCGAGGTCTACAAGGACCTCGAGCCCGGCAAGTCGGTCGAGGGCGCGTCCTGGTGCGGTCGCGTGGAGGCCGAGTCAGAGATCGTCGCCTCGCGCGAGCGACTCGTCCGGGCTGTCGCCGACGGCACCTACACCGAGCACGGCGGCGGCGCCCACTAGAGCGTGTTGCGTTGGTGTGCTTCAGATCCAGCCGAGGGCGCTGAACTCCGGGAAGCCGCCCTGCCACACTCCGAAGGCGCTCAACAGCAGGAGCGCGGTGCCGTACGCCGTGATGAGCAGGCGGCCCATGCCGTCGCGGGTGAGCAGTCCCCAGAACGTGAAGACCGCAGCGGCACCGAGGCCGAGGTAGGCCGTCTGGCCCTCGACCGCGTTGGTGAACGTGGTGACGCCGACGAGCACCGCGAGCAGGTGCGCGGCCGGCCCGCCGCGCATCCGCCGGTCCGCCAGCGCACGGGCGAGTGCGACGACGAGAAGGTAGAAGCCGACGTACCAGAGGTAGTGCCCGACCTGCTCATCCCAGAGATAGGTCGGCTGTGAGCCGTGGGCGGTGGCGTTCCCGATGCTGTTGGCGGCGAGATGGATGCCTTGCCCCTGGGTGTAGACGATGCTGGCGAACCAGAACAGCGTCCACACCGCGCGACTGGCCCCGCCGCCACGCAGCGCCCCGGCGACCGCGCCGGTCACGACGTACGGCGTGAGCACGTCGATCCAGTCGGCCCACCGGGTGCTGGTCGAGCCGAGCTCCCCGAACCCGGCGAACAGGACGCCGGCGTGGTGCAGGACGGCATAGCCGACCGCCAGGAACACCAGCCAGCCGCCGAAGGCGCGGCCGTGTCGCTCGCCGTAGGAGCCACCGGCGCCCATGGTCGAGGCACTCATCGACAGCGAGACCCGACCACGGCCGGGATCAGTTCGAGCTCGGTCACGGCCGGCCGGCAGCGAACAGGCTGCTGCGCCAGATGCTGGAGATGCGCACGTTCTCGCCGGTGTAAGGAGCCTCGATCATCATGCCGCCGCCGATGTAGAGACCCACGTGGTAGATCGTGCGGATGTCGGGGCTGCTGGAGAAGAACACGAGGTCGCCCGGGCGCATGTCGGTGATCGCGACCCGGGTGGTCTCGGAGTACTGCGAGACCGTGTAGTGAGCGAGCGAGACGCCGGCCTGCTGCCAGGCCCGCATCGTCAGCCCCGAGCAGTCGAACGTCGACGGGCCGTCCGCGCCCCACTCGTAAGGCTTGCCGATCTGAGCGCGCGCGTAGGCGATCGCTGCGTCGGCGCCGGCAGCCGGCGGGACGGGGCCGGGCGCGGGGGCCGGCGGTGGTGTCGACGCAGACGGCGTCGGGGTCGGGCTGGGGCTCCGCGACGCGGTTTGACTCGGGGTCGGTGATGGGGTCGGATCCGCCGACGGCTTGTCGGATCCGGCCTTGCCGGCTGCCGCCTTGTCCGCAGCCGCCCTGTCCTGGGCCGCCTTGTCCTGGGCCGCCTTGTCCTGCGCCGCCTTGTCCTGCGCCGCCTTGTCCGCAGTCGCCTTGTCCTGGGCGGCCTTGTCGCGGGCCAGCTGCGCGGCGCGGGCGTCCTCTGCGGCCTTCGCGGCGGCAGCCACGCGGTCGGCCTCGGCCTTGGCGGCAGCGGCTGCAGCAGCCCGCTCGGCGACCCGTCGGACGGCGGCAACCCTGGCTGCCTCGAGGCCGGCCTGCCGCGCTCGCTCGAGGGCGACGGTGGTGTGCCGCGCGGTGGCCAGCGCCCGCACGAGGGTCTCGCGCTGCGACGCGATCGCTGCGACCTGCTGCTGCTGGAACGCCAGCCGCGACTCGGCGTGGGACTTGGCGGCGGCGACCTGGGTCGCCGCGCGCTGCTCGGTGACGACGGCCTTGGCCGCGCGGCGGTCCATCAGCGAGGCGTAGGTCTGGGCAGCGCGCATGCTCTCGACCGTGCGGGCGCGCGAGTCACCGATCGACTGCAGAGCGGCGGCGCGCGCGATGAGGTCCCGTGGGCCCTGCGCGATGAGCACCATCGAGAGGCTGCTGAGGTCGCCACCGGAGCGGTAGGCGGCTGCAGCGAACCGCCCCAGCGCCCGGCGGGACTCGGCAGCCTGGGCGCGGGCATCGGCAGCGGCTGCGCGGGCGGCAGCGGCCGTGCTGCGAGCCGTGTCGAGACTGACCCGCGCACCGTCGTACGCCTCGACTGCCTGGCCGACCACCTGCATCAAGCGGTCGGCACGCACTCCCGCCGCGGCCAGTTGCGCCTCCAGCGCCCCGACGCGGCCGGCGGTCGTGGCGGCGGTGGCGCGGCTGGCCTGGACCTGGGCTGCGCTGGGGAGAGGAACACCAGTCGCGTCCTGTACGCCGACCGCGGCTGAGGCACTGCCGGCGGCACCCGAGGCGGCAAGAGCGAGGGCGCACAGAGCAGCCACGGCCACGATCGAGGCGCGGGCGGGACGCGAGGCGCGCGCGCGGACAGCCCGGGTCACCGGCGTCTCCTCTCGCGCACCAGCCCGACCGGAGGGAGGACCGCGGCGCGGCCGACCAGGACGGGGCTTCTCTAGATGTCTCGGCAGGCCGTGGGCTCACCTGAGCCACAGCTCACGTCGACCACAACAGTCACGGGACATCACTCGAGTCACAACAGACTCGCTAGGGAACACCTGGTGTGGCGACCACGTCAACCCGTCGAGCCAGTCTCACGCTGAGTGACGACGGGGCGGTAGCGGCGATCGACGACGGCTGCCGGGTCCTCGATGGTCATTTCTCGGAGCGTCGCACCGACCGTCACGAGACGGCCAGCGCGTCAGCCCTGGTGGTCCCGCTGCTGGTCGCCCTGGCGACCGTGCTGGGCGAGCGTGCCGTGCACGCTGTCGGCCAGGCGACGCAGCGCGGTCTCGGCTGCGGAGTGCTCGTTGTGCAAGCCCTCGAGCGAGCTCTTGAGGCTGCTCACCTCGGACCGGGCATCAGCGACGATGCGCTCGGCCTCGCCGTGCGCCTGGTGCCGGGCCTGCGCGGTCTCGCGCTCGGCGTCGGCCCGCAGACGTTGCCCTATCTCCTTGGCTTCGCGCTGCACCTGGGCGGCGCGCTCACGGGCAGCGCCGAGCAGACGCTCCGCCTCGGCCCGCGCCTCGTCGACGGTCGAGTCGGCGACGCGGCGGGCGTTCTCCAGCAGGCCCAACGCCTGGACGGTCACGTCGCCGGCAGGGGGCGCGTCACGGACGACCTGAAGGTCGGCGCGCTGGGTGCCGGGCAGCTGTGCGGTCATGGCGAGATCTCCTGACATCCAGAACAACGAGGGGAACGGGTAACCGGAAGCGACCAAAGATCGGGCGACACGCTACGCCGGTCCGGGCCCCACGTCACCTGGAGCACCGTGGCCCCACCCGGAACACCTGCCCCGGATCGGCGCGGTCAACCCGTCCGGGGCCGCACCAGACCACTCTGGAACGCAGCCACGACCAGCTGCGCCCGATCCCGTGCATCGACCGTCGTCATCGCTCGGCTGTTGTGCGGCTTGATCGTCAGCGGCGACAGGAACAGCCGCGCCGCGATGTCGATGTCGGTGAGTCCGTGCGCCACCTGAGCGACCACCTCACGCTCACGGTCGGTGAGCGCCGTCAGCGACAACGGGGTCTCGCCGTGGTCGACGATGACGGCCGCTGTGCCAGTGCCATGCTTGTGCGCGTTGGTCAGCGCCTCCTGCGGCACCCGATAGGCGACGAGATCGACAACCGGTCCCGACGCCCGTTGGTGACTCCGCACCGACCAGTCGACCGCCAGGCCGGCAGCGCCCGTGGCCGCCACCAGCCCGGGCAGCGGGGCGAGCCCCGGGGCCGGCGCGGTCGGGTGGTCAGGTTCACCCGGTTGGCGTAACAGTCCGAGGATGTCGCCGAGCTCGGCGAGCTGGCGGGACCACGTCCTGCAGCTGCCGCCGTCCAACGCCGCGATGTCGTTCACCTCGGTGCGCGGCGACCCGACAAGAGTCGGAGTCGGAGTCGGAGCCGGGGCGGCGGTCTTCGCCCTCTGGGTCGTCGGCCTGCTCGGCGCTGTGGCCGTCGTGCTGCGCCGCCGCAGCGCCTGAGCGTCGCCTAGCATCGACCTGGCCGGCCGATGGCACTCCACCAGGAGCCGCCGTCGCCGGGCCGGGTCACGAGGCGAGGAGGCTGTCGATGGCGGCTGCCGACGACGAGCGCGGCATGACTGCTCGGGAGCGAGCCACCCGCGCAGCCGCAGCCCTGCGCAGCGCCACTCTGTCGCGTCGACCTGCGCGCGTCGGGGTCTACGCCGGCACGACCCGTGAAGAGACCAGCGCCCGGCAGCGCGACCTCGCCGCGGTGATTGGTGACTGCGGTGTCTACGCACTGGGCGGTCGACAGCCCGGCAGCATCCCCTTCGACCGCGCCGTAGCCGCAGCGCGCGCTGCGCACGGCTTCGTGTGGATCGGGCTGCAGCAGCCGACGGCCGAGGAGTTCGCCCGCATCGCCACGGCTTTCCACCTGCCGCCGCTGGCGGTCGACGACGCGGTGGTTGCCCACCAACGTCCCAAGCTCGAGAGCTACGACGACGTCACCTTCATGGTGCTCAAGCCGGTGCGCTACGTCGACCACGACGAGGTCGTCGACATCAGTGAGATCGCCTTCTTCATCGGGCCGGACTTCGTGGTGACCGTGCGGCACGGTGAGAGCGACGTGCTCACCGCCGTACGCCGGGAGCTCGACGCCGCCGGACCAGAGCTGCTGGGGTTGGGACCCAGCGCGGTGCTCTACCGCGCAGCGGACCGCATCGTCGACGGCTACGAGGACGTCGTCGACGACATCAACGTCGACGTCGAGGACATCGAGGGGCAGGTCTTCGGCGGTGACGACATCGACCATGCGCAGCGCATCTACAAGCTCAAGCGCGAGGTGCTCGAGTTCCGTCGGGCCGTCGTGCCACTCACCAACCCGATGCACCGCCTGGCGGAAGGCAACGTACCCAACATCGCGCCGAGCACCGCGCCGTACTTCCGGGACGTGCACGACCACGTGCTGCGTGCCGCCGACGCCATCGAAGGTCACGACCGGATGCTCACCGACGTCCTCACCGCTGACCTCGCACAGGTCAGCGTGCGGCAGAACCGCACCTCCGTCCGGCAGAACGAGGACATGCGCAAGATCTCGGCGTGGGCCGCGATCGCGCTGGTGCCCACTGCGATCGCCGGCATCTACGGCCAGAACTTCGACAACATGCCCGAGCTGCACTGGTACTACGGCTACTACATGGCACTCGGGGTGATGGTCTCCGCCTGCACGGTGCTCTACGTGCTGTTCCGCCGCAACGGCTGGCTCTGATCCAGCGCACTCGTCGTCGTCGGAACGCCCGTCGCCCCGATCGCTGGCATCCTGCTCGTCATGGCAGGCAGTGGCTTCACGATGCTGAGCGCCGAGCCGTGAGCATTCGCGGCTGGTGGTCGGCGCGCGCGGGTGTGCGCCTCCGGCTGACGGTGGCAGCCACCCTCCTGGCCGCTGTCACCGTGGGTCTCGCCGGCCTGCTGCTCCTCGTGCTGCTGGGCAGGTCGTTGGATGCCACCGCGTCCACCCGGGCGAGCCAGCGGGCGCAGGAAGTTGCGGCGCTGCTCACTCGTGGCGGCCTGCCGGCCGTCGTCTCGGTCCTCACC
The DNA here is from genome assembly GCA_031365725.1 of Sporichthyaceae bacterium. Classification (GTDB taxonomy): domain Bacteria; phylum Actinomycetota; class Actinomycetes; order JACCUZ01; family JACCUZ01; genus JANLYQ01. The sequence goes on from JANLYQ010000109.1 coordinate 9,652, forward strand.
GGCGTCGGCGGCGAGAGCACCAGCACCCAGGTGCTCGGACGGGGTCATCGCGTGGTGGCCAGCTCACCGCAGGTCAGGAACGAGAAGCCGTTGACCACGCTCGTGGTCGGGCCGGGCGTCGTGTCCAGCGAGCGCCTGACGAACCTCCCGGTCGGCGACGGGGCGGCGTACGTCGTGGTGAGCCGCGGCGTCCGTCACGAGGGCGCGGACTACCAGGTCGTCGTGGCGCAGTCGCTCGCCACCACGGCGAGCAGCGTGCGCACCGTGGGGACGTTGCTGCTGATCGGGCTGCCCCTGCTCACCGCAGCGTCTGGTCTGGCCACCTTTGTGTTCGTCGGCCGTGCCTTGCAGCCGGTTGCTGCGATGCGCCGGCAGGTAGCGAAGATCTCGGCCACCGACCTCACCCAGCGGCTTCCGCTGCCCGCGACCCATGACGAGGTGCACGATCTCGGCAGCACGATGAACGAGATGCTCGCCCGGCTCGAGGCTGCCCAGGACAGGCAGCGTCGCTTCGTCGCTGATGCGAGCCACGAGCTGCGCAGCCCGTTGGCCACGGTCAAGGCGAACCTCCAGCTCACCCGTGACGGCACCGACCCGGACTGGTCCGAGGCGCACGCGATGATGCTGGTCGAGACCGAGCGGCTGGAGCGCATCGTCAGCGATCTCCTGCTGCTCGCCCACGGTGACGCCGAGGCGGGCGTCGCGTACGAGGACGTCGACCTCGAGGAGATCGTGTTCGCCGAGGTGGAGCACCTGCGTCGCACCACGACTCTCGACGTGGTCGTCTCGGCGGGCAGCGCGGTCCGCGTCACGGGCGATGCCCACCAGCTCTCCCAGGTCCTGCGCAACCTCGCCGACAATGCAGCAGTCCATGCGAGCCATCGGATCGACATCACTCTCGCCGTGGACCTCGATCATGCGGTCCTCGAGGTCGGTGACGACGGACCAGGGATCCCGGTCGCCGACCGACGTCGAGTGCTGGAGCGGTTCGTCCGCCTCGACGCCGGCCGGGACCGCGCATCCGGCGGCACCGGGCTCGGCCTCGCCATCGTCGACGACGTCGTGCAGCGCCACGGCGGCACGGTCACCGTGACCGCCTCCCCGGCTGGCGGCGTGCTGGTGCGGGTGGTGCTGCCGCGCCAGGTCTGATCTGAGGCGTCAGTCCGAGGGCGCGACTCCCGGCTCGTCGAGCAGGTAGCCAGCCCCGCGGACCGTGCGGATCGAGTCGGCACCGAAGGGCAGGTCGATCTTCCTGCGGAGATGCCGTACATAGACCTCAACGATGTTGGGGTCACCCTCATAGTGCGCGTCCCACACGTTTGTCATGATCTCCGTCTTGGACACGACCTCGCCCTTACGCCGCATCAAGAACTCGAGAACCTCGAACTCGCGAGCGGTCAGCCTGATGTCGACGTCTGCACGGGTCACGGTGCGCCGAGCCGGGTCCAGCCGGAGTGCCCCCACCATCAGCACGTGCGGTCGAGCGGGTGCCCCCCGGCGTACCAGAGCGCGCAGCCGAGCCACCAGCACCGGGAAGTCGAACGGCTTGGTGAGGTAGTCGTCGGCACCGGAGTCCAGGGCACTGACCTGGCTGCCCGTGCCCGGTCGGGCCGTCAGCACGAGGACCGGTGTCCACACGGCGCGCTCGCGCAGGAGCTCGATGACCCGGTGGCCGTCGATGGTGGGCAGCATGAGGTCCAGGACGATGACGTCGTACGCCGTCTCGCCCGCCGCCCACAACGCCTCGTCGCCGTCAGGCGCGAGGTCGACCGCGAAACCGGCTGCGACCAGTCCCCGCTGGACGGTGCGCGCAAGCGGCGCCTCGTCCTCCACGACGAGGACTCTCACGGCACCCGGTCGAGCCGGTAGCCGTGCCCCCGCAGGGTGGCGATCGTCGGCAGCCGGGCCGGCGGTTCCAGGCCGTCGCCGGCCTCCCCGAGCCGGCGGCGGACAGCGGCGATGTGGACGTCCAGGGTCTTGCTAGCGCCGGACCAGTGCTCGTCCCACACCTCGGCCATGAGGGTCTCGCGGCTCACGGCCTGCCCGGCGTCGGCGACCAACCTCTCCAGCAGGTCGAACTCCCGAGCACGCAGCGCCAGCTCGACACCCCGCACACTGACTCGACGGGCAGCCGGATCGACCCGCAGGTCGCCGGACTCGAAGACCGGTGCGCGGGTCGTCTCGTCGTCGAGCTCGACCCCACGGCGACGCAGGTGGGCCCGCACCCGGGCCAACAGCTCGGTGCGACCGAAAGGCTTGCTGAGGTAGTCGTCGGCGCCGGCCTCGAGCCCGACCACCACGTCCATCTCCTCGCGTCGGGCAGTCAACATCACGATGACGGTGTGCGGCTGACGCATGCGCAGATCGCGGCACACCTCGACACCGTCGACGTCGGGCAGCCCGAGGTCGAGCAGCACGAGGTCGAAGGTCTGCCGCGCCGCCTCGGCCAGCGCGCTACCGCCGGTGCGCTGCCAGATCACCGAGTGTCCGTTGGCGGTCAGTGCGCCCTGGAGCAGCCGCCCGATGCTCTCGTCGTCCTCGACCACGAGCAGGTGCGCCACATGGTGAGCCTAGGACTCACCGCATGCCCCAACGTCCTCCGGAGACAATTCGGCACGTTCCGCCGACCAATTCCTCTCCGGAGCAGCGCGGCTAGACCCCGCGGAGGCAAGCGGACCCCACGTTGGTGAGCCGCATCCGCTGCGAGTCCGAGTGAGGCCACGGTGACGCGGGCGTACCCCGGCTGCCGGGACGCGATGTACCAACCAACACACAGCAGTGACGGCCAGCCGTCTGCCCCACGCTCACTGCGGCGACGCTGAGCGGCTTCTGTGTGTTCGTTGGTACACGGGGAGGAAACCCCGGCTACCGGCACGCACCCGGGAGCGATACCGCGGTAACGCCTCCCGGTGGACAACTCCGCCAGACGTCCCGTCGACTACAGCTCGCGCAGGCGTTCCACGGCGGATTGACGGGCGGTGCGGGTCGCCAGTGCAACTGCGACCGCTATCGCACCGACCGAGCTGACGACGACGATGAGCAAGTAGCCCCACGGCACCGCGAGGTGGGCCGGCGGCGGGTCGAAGACGTTCTTGAGCACCCGCACCAGCATCTCGGACAGCGCCCAGCCGGCGAGGCTGCCGGCCAGCAAGCCACCCACCGTCACCACCGCTGCCTCGGCCACGACAAAGCCCCGCAGCTGTGCCCGGTTCGCACCGAGAGCCGCCGCGATGGCAAAGGTCCTCCGCCGCTCAGCCAGCCCGAGCGAGAGCACCAGCCCACCCGCCGCCGCGACGAGCACGAGGGCAAAGCTCAGCTCGACCCTGGTAAGGCCGGCGAGGTCCACCGCAGTGAGGCTGGAGCCGATGACCGCGCGGCTCTGGGTGATGTCTGTGACGGTGGCCGTCTGGCCCAGCGCGCGTTGGATGCGCTGCGCCGTGCCGTGGACATCCGTGCCGCCGGTGTCGACGAGGAAGGCGCCCACTGCCGCACTGCCGGTCTTGGCGGCGACGTAGTCAGCGTTGGTGATGAAGAAGCTGTCGTGCGGCGCAGTCGGGAACTCACTTACGATGCCGGCGTAGTGGAACGGCACCGTCACCAGCGCCTTGCTCGCGCTGTCCTGGAGGCGCAGGTTGACGAGGTCGCCGGGCGAGAGCTGGAAGTCGTGCACGGTCTCGGCGCTCACGAGCACCGAGTCCGGCCTGGCCGCCAGCGTCGCCATCAGCGCGGCAGTGGTGCCGCCCTGGAAGTAGGAGTCCTGCAGCGACGTGGAGGCAGCGATCGTGCCGGGGCGGACGCCGTACAGGTCCTGCAGATCCGAACCGACGTACGCGAAACGGTGCTGCACCGGCTCGACCGCCTGCACTCCCTTGATCTTCCGCAGCGCGGCTGCCGCATCGGGGCCTACGGCGACGCCCGGCGACTCGGTGACTGTGACATCGGACCCGTTGGTGAGGCGCGCGTCTGCTTCCGCCTGCTGGCGGTAGGTCGCGTTGAACGTCGCGGTTGAGGCCGCGAAGGAGATGGCGAGTGCGACGAGCACGACGGCCCGTGCGACCGTCCGCCGGTCACGACTCATGCTCGCGGCCACCGTGGACGAGAGGTTGCCGGCCACCGGTCGCAGCGTGCGACCCAGCACCCGCCGACCGCGGGTCAGCAGCAGGTCAGCTAACCGCCACGCGAGCAGGCCGCTGCCCGCCCACAGCAGTGCCGGACCGAGGAACGCCCAGTAGCTGACCGAGATGGTCGGCACGCCCTCGGGCGCCAGCACCAGGGTGTAGTTGTTGCGACTAGTGAGCCAGAAGACCGTGAGCGACCCCGCGAGCAGGATGAGGTCGAGGCCGTAGCGCTGCCAACGGGGTGCTGACTGTCGGCCGACCGCTGCCCGTCCGGACGCGGCGGTGGCCTCGCGCAGGTCGCGTCGGGCCGGCAGGACGAGGGTCGCGAGAGCGACGAGGAGTCCCAGCCCGAACGCCGTGAGCGTCCACCCGAGTGCGCTGGCGGTGGTGGCCCCGAAGCGTGCGGATCCGAAGGCGACCTTGCCGATCAACGCCGCGAGACCGAGACCGACGAGGCCGCCGACGGCACCGATGACGACGGCTTCCAGGACGACGAGGCGCAGCAAGCGCCGGCGCGACGAGCCGCGGGTGCGCAGCAGCCCTTGCTCGCGACGCCGTCGGGTTGCGCCGGCGCCGGCGATCGCGGCAGTGAGCAGACCGGCGAGGATCGCACCCGGTAGGCCGAGGAAGAGGAACAGCACCTGGGAGTAGAGAGCGTCGCCGCGTGCGGCGTCGAGGGTCGCGCCGAGGTTGTTGCCGACCCGGCCGGCGCCGGTGAGTCGCGCCTCGAGGTTGTTGGCGGCGGTGGTCACCTGGGTGAACGCGACACTGGGATCAGGAGCGAGTGCGTGGCTGCGCAGCACATGCACCTGGGTGGTGACCAGGTCCGGTCGCGCGGCGACCAGGTCCGCGAATGTCGTGTCGAAGGCCGACTGCGGCAGCAGGATCACGTTGTCCGGCGGAGCTTGCGGCTGCGACTGCGGCGGAGCGCCGACCTTCTGGAACAGCGTGTCGGCCTGCGGGAGGTCGATGATGCCGTCGACGTGCACCTGGCGCGGCGGGAGACCCTGCCGGTTGATGGTCATCGTGTCGCCGGGTGCCACGTGCAGGTTCGCCGCGGTCTGCTGAGCGACCAGGACGCCGGCACTCGCCCCCGTGAGGGTGCGCACCTGTCGGCGGAAGAGACTGCGATATCCCGGTGGCAGACCGAGCACGACCCCCGGCCCGGTGGTCTGGGTGGTGCCGCCGGCGGTGGCTTCCAGGCCGGTGGTGCTGGCAAAGCGCACCGGCACCGCCGTACGAACACCAGGCGCTGCCTTCGTCGTGGCGAGCACCGCTGCGGCATCGGCCCCTGGCTGCACCTCGACCTGCCAGTCGACCGCGACAGTCGCGAGTGCGCGCCGGGTCATGCTCGCCTTCGACGAGGTGAGAAAGCTGCCGAGGCTCGCGAGCAGTGCGACCGCGACCGCGACCCCAGCGGCGGCAGCGGTCAGCCGGCCGGCACGCCTACGCAACAAGCCAGCCAGCCAGACGAGACTCATGCGAGGACCCCAGCCGTGAGAGCGCCGTCACGGACCGACCACCGGGTGGGCAGGAGAGCAGACACCGCGGGGTCGTGGGTCGCGACCACGAGCGCAGCGCCGAGCTCGTCAGCTGCCGCGAGCATCACGGACATCACGTGGGACGCGGTGTCGTGGTCGAGCTGGCCGGTAGGCTCGTCGGCGACGATGAGCGCGGGTCGTGAAGCGAGCACGCGCGCGATCGCCACCCGTTGCGCCTGCCCGCCGGAGAGCTCCTCCGGCAGCTTGCCCGCCAGGTCGTCGATGTCGAGGCTGCGCAATGCCTCGCGGGCGCGTTCCTGGGCAACCCGATCGGCGACGCCGGCCAGCACCAGTGGGAGGGCGACGTTCTCGACCACGTCGAGCGGCGGCAGCAGGCTCGGCCCTTGGAAGACCATGCCGATGACGCCCGGCCGCCGCGCCGGGTCCGCACCCAGGGCCGGCCAGGCGACCCGGCCCGCCGTCGGCTTCTCGAGCCCTGCCATGAGGTGCAGCAACGTGGACTTGCCCGAACCGGACGCGCCGGTAATGGCGATGCGGGCCTGCGGGGACACGTGACACGTGACGCCATGCAGTGCGACGACCGCCTGCGGCCCGGCACCGTAGGTCTTGGCGAGGTCGGTGGTCTCGACGAGCCATGCGGTGCTCATGCAGCGATCCGTCCGTCGGTGAGGGTGATGAGGCGGTCAGCGACAGCGACGACAGCCGGGCTGTGGCTGGCAACGACAACGGCGCAGCCCGCGCGAGCCCGCGCGGTCAGCAGGTCGAGCAGCCGCTGTTCGGTCTCGGTGTCGAGCTCGCCGCTCGGCTCGTCGGCCAGCAGCACTGCCGGATCGTTGGCCACTGCGACCGCCAGACCGGCCCGGGCGAGCTCGCCGCCGGAGAGCTGGCTGGGATAGGCATCTCCGCGGGCGGCAAGGCCGAGGGAGTCCAGCAGCACGCCTACGGCGACCGGGGGACGCCCCTTCGTCAACGACTGCGCCAGCCGGACGTTGCCCCGCACGGTCAGGTGCTCGAACAGGTTGCCGCCCTGGGAGAGCACGCCGACGTGATCGGCCCGCAGTCGGGACCGCACGCTCTCGGGCTGGTGGCTCATCCGTTCGCCGACCACGTGCACCGTGCCCCCCGACGGCTCGTCAAGACCGGCCAGGCACGCGAGCAGGGTGGACTTGCCGGAGCCGGAGGGTCCACTGACGGCGACCAGCTCGCCGGCCTCGACAATCAGCGAAACACCCTGCAGAGCAAGGGTTTCCTCCTCGCCGGCCCGGAAGAAGCGGTACAGGGAGGTGGCCCGCAGAGCGGTCGCGGCGATCACTTCCAGACCAGCGAGTCGGTCACGATGCGCCACGGGTCGACGTTGTCGGCGTTCTTGGCGCCGGTGAGGGTGAGGATCACTTCGGTGCCGCCACGCCAGAACTCGTAACGCTCGACCGCGTTGCGCACCACCTTGTCGGTGACCGGGTTGGGCGCGGAGTCGGCAAGGTAGGTGATGAGCACCGCGGTGCCGGCCTTCCGCTTGACCGTCGAGACCTTGACGGCGCCGATCTGCGGGACGGCGGCGGTGATGGTCGGCACGTCCTGCGCGGTTGCGCTCACCACGGTTGCCGCCACCGCGGCTTTGACCGTCTCCATCCGGATGCTGTTGAGCTTGTCGGTGAACGTCGTTGCAGAGCCCTCGGTTGCGCGCGCCCAGCCCTCCGGCACCGTCACGCCGAACGGCGCTCCCGGCGGGGAGTAGGCGACGAAAGCCTGGTTGTCGGGGATGTCACCGGGCGGGTTGGACTCGGTCGCGTTCGGTGCGGGTGCCGCCGACGTCGACCCTGCACCGGCCGGCGTGCTCGAGCCGGCTGAGCCGGGTGAGCCGGTCGCGGCAGTGGTCGGGATCGAGCTCCCGCCGCCGGCGGGAGTCGAGGAGCCGCCGCACGCCGTCAAGACGGCAAGGAGGAGCACGCTGCTGCTGATGACGCCGGTGGGACGCGCGAGACGAGTGGCCATGCCCTCGACGGTAGGCAGCAGCAGCACAGCGGCATGGGCGCGTCAGGTGAGCAGACGGTAAAGAGCGGCGGGACTCCCGTGACCGGCGACCACCCGTGGGACGCTGCGGGCGTGTCCTCCGTGACCCCAGTGCCCCCAGTGCCCCCCGTGACCCAGTCGGGCAAGCGCGACGCGGATGCGTAGGCGGATCCTCGGCGTCGCGGTGCTGGCGGTGCTGCTCGCGGTCACCTTGCTCGGTGTGCCGTTGGCGCTCGCCGGCCGTGCCCTGCTGTACGCCGACGAGGGCAGCGAGCTCGAACGGCTCGCGTTGCGCGGGGCCGCGGCAGTCTCGGCCGACGCAGCCGCCGGTGACCCGGTCGAGCTGCCGTCCCCGGAGAACGGCGTGCAGCTCGGCATCTATGACCCTCAGGGTCGCCGGACTGCCGGCCACGGTCCTCGCCGGGCCGACACCGCGGTCCGCGGTGCTCTTGCCGGTCGCGTGACCGAGAGCACCACCACCGACCGACTGGTGGCCGCAGTGCCCGTCGCGTCGGGCGAACGCATCGTCGCGGTGGCGCGGGCGAGCTCGTCCCGCGGTGTCGTACGCCGGCGGGTGGCGCAGACCTGGGCCGCCATGCTGGGGCTGGCTCTGCTCGCGACGGGCTGCGCGGTGTTGCTGGCGGCTGCGGCTGCCCGGCGGGTGACCCGGCCGCTGGAGCACCTGGTCGCCATGGCGCGCTCCCTCGGTGACGGCACAACAAGGATCGCGCCGGCGCACAGCGGCGTTGCCGAGCTGGATCGGGCCGGCGCCGCACTCGCCAGCACGGGGCACCAGCTCGATGCTCTCGTCGCAAGAGAACGGGCCTTCACCGGCCGGGCGTCCCACCAGCTGCGCACGCCGCTGACGTCGTTGCGCCTCGGGCTGGAGTCGGCGTTGGCCACGCCCGGTGCCGACCTGGCCGAGGCGGGCCGGGCGGCAGTCGCTGCGGCCGAGGAGCTTGCTCGCACCGTCGACGACGTCCTCGCCCTCGCCCGCGGCGGACCGGCCGTCACCACCGTCGACCTGACCACCGTCCTGGGCGACGTGCGGTCCCGGTGGCACGGACCGCTAGCCGCTGCGGGGCGACCGCTGCGGACGGACGACAGCGACTCCCCGAGCACGGCAGCCGGCTCGCCCGCCGCCGTCCGTCAGGCCCTGGATGTGCTGCTGGACAACGCGATGCTGCATGGGGCAGGTGTGGTCACCGTGAGAGTGCGCAGCCTCGACACGGCAGTCGCGATCGACGTCGCCGACGAGGGGTCGACCCAGGGCCACCTGCTCGTGCCTGTCGCCGGTGAGAGCGCGCAGGGTGCCGACGACCCGCCCGACCGCCACCTCGGTCTTGCTCTGGCTCGCTCGCTCATCGAGGCCCAGGGCGGTCGGCTGTTGCACGCCCGCACCGATCCGCAGACGCGCTTCACCCTGTTGCTGCCCCGGGAGCGGACCTAGCGGCCGAGCAGCCGAGCCAGCAGACCCTTCGGTCGGGCGCAGGTGCAGCGGTCTCGCGGCGCGACACCCGCGAGGACCTCCTCGACGTGCTGGCCACAACCGCGATAGCCGGGCTTGCCGCAGGAACGACACATGACGCGCTGGCACATGACGGGAGCGTATACCCCTGCCCGTATCTGCATGGCATCAGCGGGTCATGCCGGACGCATGAGTCACCCACTTCACATTGGGGGGATGCCCTCCCCGCAGCCAGGGCTCCACCCTCCCCTCGATGAGTCGCACCATCGACGACAAGGGGAGGGGGCGCGATGGTGCGCATCACAGTTTTTGGGGCGACGTCGGTGCACGTGGGGGGACACGTCATCACGAGTGCCGACATGGGCGGGGCCAAGCCGAGGCAGATCCTCGAGCTGCTGGCCCTCGAGGCCGGTTCGCCGGTGGCAAAGGACCGGCTGGCCGACCTGCTTTGGGACGGCCGGCCGCCGGCGTCATGGACAGGCACGTTGGACAGCTACATCTGCGTCCTGCGACGCCACCTGCGGCTGGGCAGCGGGCGGTCGTCGTTGCTCGCCACCACTCCAGGTGGCTACCGGCTCGGGCCCGAGGGCGTCAACGTCGACATCGCGGACTTCCGGCGGCTCACCCGGGCCGCGCTCACAGCCCGGCCGGGCGCAGCGGTGGGGGCCATCGAGAAGGCGATCGGGCTTGCGTCCGGCGACCTGCTCGCCGACGAGCCGTACGCCGAGTGGGCGGTGCGGGCCCGCGGCTGTTTCCAGCGAGACCTGCTGACGGCTGCGGTGCACGGGTCACGTCTCGCCTCGGGGCTGGGCAACCACCGGACTGCCGAGCGGCTGGCCCGGGCGGCGACAGCGGCTGACCCCGTGTCGGAGGACGCGGTCACCGCACTGATGACGGCACTGTCGAACGGCGGCCGGCGGTGCGAGGCCCTTCGGGTGTTCGCCGAGCTGCGGGCTCGCATGATCGACGAGTTCGGCGCCGAACCGGGTTCGGCCTGCTACAGCCTCTATCTCGAGGTGTTGCGCGGTCCGGGCAGCGCAGCCGACCAGGCAGCCGGCTCGGCCGAGGTCTCGACGCTGGTCCGGCTGTTACGGCAGGCGCTGGCCGCGGCACCCGGGGCGGCCATCGGCCTCAGCATCCCTGAGCTCGCCGGCGGGGGGCGCGCGCGGGTCGCGTGAGCTCGTGCGCGCAGAGAGCGGCTCCGTGACCCATCGCGAACCTGTTGTCGGCTGTGGGTGACGGGCTGACCGCCGACCGGGTGGTGTGACCCTAAGTAGCTATGGCGGGGAGTGCGCGGGCGCGTTCATAGTGACCCTGGGGCCGCGGTCACGCGGTGGGGGGGTGTCACTGTGTTCTCACTTGGGTCCGTGTCCGCAACGACAACACGCGTGGTCGTCGTCGACGACCACCGCACGTTCGCCGACCTCCTGGCGCTGGCGCTCAGCGCTGAACCCGACCTCGAGTGCGTGGGCACGGCGCACTCCGTCGGCGAAGCCACCGGCATGGTCGAGGCCTTGCAGCCGGATCTCGTGCTGATGGACGTGCAGCTCGGCGACGGTGACGGCTTGGCCGCCACCGCCGCACTGACCGCCGCGTTCCCGACCCTTCGGGTCGTCGTGCTGACGGCCTTCGTCACCCCTGCCCTGATGCGGCGGGCGGTCGATGCCGGAGCCTGCGCACTGCTGCCCAAGGACGGGGCCTTGCAGGAGATGTTGCGTGCCGTGCGCACCGCGCAGCGCAACGGCTTCCAGATCCACCCGGGCCTGTTGATGGAGCTGGTGCGCAGCGACGCTCCGCCGGTCGTGCCCTCGCTCACCGGGCGCGAGCGGCAGGTCCTGCAGCTGCTGGCCGCCGCTCTGGACACCCGACGCATCGCACGCGAGCTGGGCATCTCGGTGTCGACCTGCCGCGGCTACATCAAGGCACTGCTCGCCAAGCTCGGCGCGCACACCCAGCTCGAAGCCGTCATCATGGCCCAGCGGCACGGGCTGATCGATGCACCTGCGGACTGAGCGCGGCGCCCGACGGCGAGGGCCGCGCTCGGTCGTCTCGCGCGCCCTCCTGTGGTTTCTGTGCTGGAGCCTGCTGGCGCTGGTTGCGGTGGGCCTGGGCAGTCTCGCGATCGCCAACGACCTCGCCAAGGACGGCGCCCTGCGGGAGGCCACGCTGCGCAGCTCCACGTTCGGTCACAGCGTGGCCGCACCGTTGGTGGACCGCACCGTCCGCGCCGGCCCGTCGGCCCGGCGTGTGGTGCTCGATTCAGTGCTGCGCAGTCGTCTCACCGACGGGTCGATCGTGCACATCAAGATCTGGGACAGCGCCGGACGCGTCATCTGGGCCGATGAACGATCGCTCGTCGGCAAGCAGTTCCCGATGCTGCCGGAGGTGTTCGCCCTGTTCGGCACGACCGACTCGGTCGCGTCCTTCTCGTCGCTCAAGGGCGGGGACAACGTCGGCGAGCAGCCTGAGGGGGAGCTGCTCGAGGTCTACACGGGGGCGTACGACGCAGACGGCGTGGCCTTCGTCTTCGAGACCTACTGGTCGACCGACCAGTTGCACGGGGACCAAGTGGCGATCCGCCACCGGCTGGTGCCGTTGGTGCTCGGCGCGCTCGTGCTCTTCGAGCTGACGATCCTGCCGCTGGCACTGACTCTCGCCCGCCGGGTCGACCGCGGACGGGCCGAACGGAGCGCGGTGCTGCGTCATGCCCTGTCCTCCGCACAGCGCGAACGACGCCGACTGGCCCAGGACCTGCACGACGGTCTGCTGCAGGATCTCGCCGGCCTGGGTTACGCGCTGCCCTCGGTAGGGGCCCAGCTGCCTCCCGAGGCGCACCACGCCCGCACCGTGATCACCGAGGCGGCCGCCGTGGTGGAGCGCGACATGGCGGCCCTGCGGGAGCTGCTCACCGACGTCTACCCTGCGGACCTCGCCACCGGTGGCCTGTCCGACGCGGTCGCCGGACTGGCGCACCGGGCGTCTGCGACCGGCCTCGTGGTCGACGTACATCTGGATGGTGAGATCGTCGACGCAGCGGTCAGCGTCGTGCAGCTGACCTACCAGGTGGTGCGTGAGGGGTTGCGCAACGTCGTCAAGCACGCCGACGCAACCCATGCGCGCGTGCACGCCAGCCTCACCAACGGCGTGGTCCAGGTGCGGGTCGAGGATGACGGGCGTGGACCGCAGATCGCCGTCGGCGGCCAGCCGCATCTCGGACTTCGCCTGCTGGCGGACACGGTGAACGACGCCGGGGGCGAGCTCGCGTTGTCCCCCGGTGAGGTCGCAGGCTCGGTGCTGACCGCGTCCTTCTCCGTCATCCGGCTCGACGTCGCCACGCCGATGCCTGAGGCGTACTAGACCGGACAAGGTTTTCCCAAGGCGCACGCCGCACGGTGGGCTGACTCAGACCGTGAGAACCCACGCGAGACAGGTGTGCCATGAACCGAATCCACAGGCTGCCCAGCGCAGCAGGCAAGACCCGGGGGATGACGAGGTCCTTCCTCGCCCGACCCGGCCGCGCGATGGCCGGAGTCACGGCCCTCGCCCTCACCATCCTGACGGCGAGCCCGGTGGTCACTCCGGCGCAGGCGGTGGTCGGCCCGGTAGGCTCGGGATTCACCGTCACCGCCTCGGACATCGCCTTCATCCTCAAGCAGATCAAGATCGCCGAGCGGCATGCAGCAACGCTGACACCGGCTAACCCCTGCGGCACCCTGGTGGGCTCCGCCGCCAACCAGATCCCGGACCGGCTCACGGCCTACGGCCTGCGCACGGTCGACGGGTCCTGCAACAACCTCTTCCCGAACCGCGACCGCTGGGCTGCGGCAGACGAGAGGTTCCCGCGGCTCACCACCCCCGTCTTCCGCGACGCCGAGCCGATCACGCCGGCCTTCCCGGTCGGGCCGCCCGGACCCACGAGCTACAAGCAGAACTCGGGCTCGGTCATCGACTCACAACCGCGCCTGATCAGCAACCTGATCGTCGACCAGACCTCGACGAACCCGGCCGCCCTCGTAGCCGCGGCGTTCCCGGTGCGGACCCAGGGCAACCCTGGGCTGTTCCCGTGCACCACCGACCCGGCTCCCGACGGCACCGGCGGCATCCCCGCCAACTGCGTGCCCAGCCACCAGACCCTGTTCATCCCCAACGTCACCACCGACGTGGGGCTCTCGCCGCCCTACAACTCGCTGTTCACGTTCTTCGGTCAGTTCTTCGACCACGGCGTCGACCAGACCGTCAAGGGCGGCGGCACGGTCTTCGTGCCCCTGCGCGCCGACGACCCGCTGATCGCGGGACCGGACCACGACCTCGGCACCGGCTGCGGCACGGTGGACGCCACTCCTGCCTGCGCGGACAACCTGCCGGCCTCGCAGCAGTTCATGGTCCTCACCCGGGCGACGAACCAGCCCGGCCCGGACGGGGTCCTCGGCACCGCCGATGACATCAAGGACGCGACCAACACCGACACCCCGTGGGTGGACCAGAGCCAGACCTACACCTCGCACTCCTCCCACCAGGTCTTCCTGCGGGAGTACACCCTCGTCGGCGGCAAGCCGCAGGCGACCGGCATGCTGCTCGGCGGACTGCCGGGCAACGGTGCCACCGGCATGGCCACCTGGGCCTCGCTGAAGAAGCAGGCCGCGGAGAAGCTCGGGCTCCAGCTCGTCGACACCGACGTGACCGACATCCCGATGCTGGCCGCCGACCCGTACGGCAACTTCCTACCGGGCCCGAACGGGCTGCCGCAGTACGTGACCGCCTCGGGCCTGGTCGAGGGCAACCTGACCACCCCGGTGCTGGTGCCGGCCGACGCCGTGCACTTCCACACGCCGTTCCTCACCGACATCGCGCACAACGCAGACCCCAGCCCGGTGGATACCGACCACAACCCGGCTACGCCGCCGGTCGCGCCGACGCCCGACCTGGACAACGTCGCGTCGGCGGACTTCGCCAACCAGCCGGCGGGGACCTACGACGACGAGATGCTCAACGCGCACTTCACCGCCGGTGACGGTCGCGTCAACGAGAACATCGCGCTCACCACGATCCACCAGGTCTTCCACTCGGAGCACGACCGGCTGGTCAACGACGTCCAGGCCACGCTGAACGCCAACCCGGCACTGCTGGCGTCGTACCAAGCAATCGACACGACCAACGCCGACCCGACGCTGCGCACATTCACCTACGGTGAGCGGCTGTTCCAGGTGGCTCGGTTCGTCACCGAGATGGAGTACCAGCACACGGTGTTCGAGGAGTTCGGGCGCAAGGTGCAGCCGGCGATCCGGCCGTTCCACGTCTACTCCCCCGACATCAACTCCGCCATCCCGGCCGAGTTCGCGCACGCGGTCTACCGCTTCGGGCACTCCATGCTGGACGACCAGGTCGCGCGCACCAACCCGGACGGCACCGACAACTCGTTGCCGTTGCTCAAGGCCTTCCTCAACCCGCCGGAGTTCTTCAACGACGGGCACGGCGGCACCCTCACCCCGGAGCAGGCAGCCGGCGCCGTCGTGATGGGGTCGTCCAACCAGGTCGGCAACGAGCTCGACGAGTTCGTCACCGAGGTCCTGCGCAACAACCTGCTCGGCCTCCCGCTGGACCTGCCGACACTGAACCTGACGCGGGCCCGGGATGCGGGTGTGCCACCGTTGAACGAGGTGCGTCGCCAGATCCTCGCGGCGACGAACGACGGCCAGATGGCGCCCTACACCAGCTGGTCAGACTTCGGGCAGCACCTCAAGCACCCCGCGTCGCTGATCAACTTCGTGGCGGCGTACGGCACGCACCCGACGATCACGTCGGAGAGCACGATCGCGGGCAAGCGGGCCGCGGCCAAGCTCATCGTCGACCCGGCGGACCCCACCGATCTCAACATCCCCACCGACGCTGCGGACTTCATGTTCGGCAACGGCACCTGGGCCGACGCAGCCGGTAAGACCACCACCGGCCTCGACAGCGTCGACCTCTGGGTCGGCGGACTGGCCGAGGTGACCAACCTGTTCGGTGGCCTGCTGGGCAGCACGTTCAACTACGTGTTCCAGAACACGATGGAGAACCTGCAGGACGGAGACCGGTTCTACTACCTCCTGCGCACGCCTGGCATGAACCTCCGCAGCCAGCTGGAGGGCAACTCCTTCGCCGAGCTGGTGCAGCGCAACACCGATGGCACCAACACCCTAAAGGCAGACTCGTTCGGCACTGCTGACTGCAAGTTCCAGCTGGCCAACCTGTCTGGTACGGCACCCGGCTTCACCGCATTCGGCTCGACGGTGGCGGACGACCCGACCACGACCGACTGCGACGAGAGCAAGCTGCTGCTCCGCAAGCCGGACGGCACGATCCAGTACCGCCAGTTCAACACCGTGAACCCGTCCGGCATCAACGGCCAGTCGGTCTACAACGGCACCAACGGGGTCGACCGGATCTTCGGCGGCAACGACAACGACACCTTCTGGGGTGGGGCGGGCAACGACATCATCGAGGGCAACGGCGGCGACGACGTGGCCCTGGGTGGTGACGGCAACGACATCATCACCGACCTCTCCGGAGCCGATGTGCTCAAGGGTGGTCCCGGCAACGACGCCATCGACTCCGGCATCGGGAACGACATCAATATCGGTGGCGATGGGTCCGACTTCATCAACGGCGGGTCGAACGACAACGAGACCTTCGCCGGTCCCGGCAACGACTTCATCATCGCCGGGCAGGGTGCGGACGCCGTCTTCGGTGACGGCGGCGACGACTGGATCCAGGGTGGCTCCGGGCAGGACCTGCTCCAGGGCGACCACGCCGCGCCGTTCTTCGACGACCCGGCACAGACCGCACCTGGCAACGACGTCTTCATCGGTCAGGTCGGTGAGAACGACTACGACGCCGAGGGCGGCGACGACATCATGGCCCAGAACGCAGCTGTCGACCGCAACGCCGGCGCAGCAGGGTTCGACTGGGCCATCCACCAGTACGACACGGTGGGTGCAGATGATGACATGGAGATCAACAACAACCTGGTCGGAGTGCCGATCCAGGTGGTCGTCAACCGGGACCGTTGGCAGGAGACGGAGGCCGACTCCGGCTCCGCGTTCAACGACATCATCAAGGGCACCTCGGTGGCCCCGTCGGCCATCGGTGGCGCAGGCTTCACCGGCTGCGACGTCCTCGACCAGACCGGGGTGAACCGGATCGCAGGCCTCGGTCAGCTGCTGCCGACCCTTACGGGTAACTCAGCTCCCGTTATCGCCGCCTCGGCGGCCGGGTTCTGCCCGGTCACCGGTCCCATCTGGGGCGACGGCGACATCCTGCTCGGCGGTGCCGGCAACGACGCGATCACCGGTCGCGGCGCGGACGACATCATCGACGGCGACCGGGCACTGGGCGTGCGCATCAGCGTGCGGACCAACCCGGCCGACGCCACCACCGAGATCGGGTCCACCGACCTCATGGAGCACCAGTACCTGCGGGACAGCTCGGGCGCCCTCACCGGCCCGACCCTGCAGGCGGCGGTCTTCGCCGGCACCGTCGACCCGGGCAACCTGGTCACGGTCCGGGAGATCACCAGCACCGTCACGGCACCGGCTGACTGCGGCACCGCGGCTCCGGTCAACTGCGACACGGCGGTCTTCGCCGGGCCGCTGTCCAACTACCGCATCGCGTCGCTCGCGGCGAGTGGCACCACGCTCGCTCGCATCACCGTCACCCAGGTCGGCGCCAACGTGGTCGGCCAGAAGATCTCCGACGGCATCGACACCCTGCGCAACATCGAGGGCCTGAAGTTCTCTGACCAGACGGTGTTCGTCCGCACCCCGGGCGCACCCACCCTGCTGACCGCGACCGCCACTGCTGGGGCCACGACCACAGGACAGGCCACGGTGACCTTCACCGCTCCGGCGGCGAACGGCGGTCCGGCGATCACGAGCTTCGAGATCGTCGCCACCCCGACGTCGGGCACCGCACCGGTCGTGACCCGCACGGGTCTTGGTCGGACCGCGACGACCGGCACGGTGACCAACCTGGTCAACGGTGTGACCTACACCCTCCAGGTGCGCGCCGTGAACGTCTTCGGCCAGGGTGCGCTCTCGGCACCGTCCGCCCCGGTGACCCCGACGGGGCTGCCAGGGGCACCGACCACGGTGTTGGCGACGCGTGGCAACACCACGGTCGACCTCACCTGGACGGCACCCGTCAGTGACGGGGGCTCGCCGATCACCGGCTACAAGGTCCAGGTGCGCCAGGGAGCCACCCTGGTGCGCACCGACACCCTCGTCGGTACGGCGACCATCGCGACGATCACCGGTCTGACCAACGGCACCTCGTACAACTTCCGGGTGCAGGCGGTGAACGCCCTCGGCACGGGCGCCGCCTCCGCTTCGTCCGCGAACGTCACTCCGGCGACCCTGCCGGGAGCACCGACGCTGGCGACGGTCACCTCGGGTGCTGCAGGTGGCGCCCGTACCGTGACGGTCACGTGGAACGCACCGGCCAGCAACGGCGGGTCGGCCATCACCGGGTACCGCGTCTCGGCCTTCGACGGTGCCAACGCCGTGGTCCAGCGGATCGATGTCAGCGCGAGCTCCCGATCGCGGGTGCTCACCTTCACCGTCGCTGGTCCGTTCACTTTCGACGTGAGCGCGATCAACGCGATCGGCGTCAGTGACCCGTCGGCCCGGTCGGTCCCGGTGGCGGCCCTCTAGGCCGACCAGCGCTGCGAGGCAGCGCACCCTGTGTTCGGTGCCCCGAACCCGCGCCACGGGTTCGGGGCACCGCTGTGTCCGGGTGGTCCGGCGTGCGATCATGCGAGGGTGTCAGCGGTTGAGGGCCTGCTGTGCCGGCACCAGCACGACCAGGGCCGAGGTCAGAGCCAGCACCCCTACCGCGAGCCCCAGCTCAGCGGCCACCCCGGCAGCCAGGCCCTTCGGTGTGCGAGCCGACGCCTCAGCCGTGGCCCGCCGTACCAGGGTCCGGGCCTGGTTGCCCAGCAGCAGCAGGGCAACGACGACGACGAGCTTGACCACAAGCACCCGGCCGTACGTCGTGGAGCCGAGCGCCTGCACGGAGCCGACCTCGCGCAGGCTCATCGCGGAACCGGTGACCACCAACGTGGTCACCGAGGCAAAGGCGAGCCGGGAGAGGCCCGGCAGCACTCGCGCCACCTCGGTGCCACTGCGACGTAGGGAAGGCAGCACCAGGGCGAGACCACCGAGCCAAAGCGTCATTGCGGCCGTGTGGACGAGGTTCAGCGCAAGCTCCAGGGGCACCCGCGCACCGGTCGCGGCATGCCCGACCACCGGCCAGGTGGCAACGAGTGCGAGAGCGACGACGGACACGACGAGCACGAGCCGCTGTGGCGCACGCGGTCCACGCGGCACGGTGCGCAGGACCGCCGCGAGCACGCCGGCGAAGCCGAGCACCAGATAGATCCGCAGGGCATAGACCTGGTCGAAGCGGCGGGAGTGGGAGTCCAGGGACCCCGGGTCGGTCACGAGAGCGCTGAACGGCCGGTTGCCCGCCCAGACGCCTTGCATCGCGGGTCCGGCGACCGTGCTCGCCACGAGCAAGCCGAGGCCCAGCCAGAGCATCCGGCGGGTTGCGGCCGCGGCGAGAGCGTCCGGCCAGAGCAGCAGCGCCGCGAGGAGCAGTCCGGGCCCGAGCGCCAGTCCGGCGAAGCCGGACCACCGCAGCACACCGAGCAACACACCGGCCGGGTCGTTGTGTCCTGTCCCGGGCGCAGTCCCCCGCACCGTCGACCGTGCACCGACCGCGAACCGGAACGACCCGTTGACCGGATGGGTGTCCGAGGAGCTGACCTGGTAGACGACGACGTAGGTCCCCCGCCGGAGGTCTCGCTGCAGGTGCACGCGCAGCTGCTCCGGGCGGCCGGGCGGCGAGCTCACGTCGCCACGGTCTACCGGCGCGAACGCGTCGTCGAAGACCCGCACCGCACCGCGGGCCACCTCGACCGGCTCACCGAACGTCAAGGTGACCACCGACGGCGCGGTCGAGAGCACGGATCCCTTGGCGGGGTTGCTGTTCTCGAGCTCGGCATGAGCCAGCGCCCGGCCAGGGCGACCCAGCAGCACGAGCAGACCGACGGCGCACAGCAGCGCGACGACCCCCGCCGTCGAGACCCGGTGGCGCAGCGCCTGCGACATGCGCCGAGAGTCTAGGCGGCCCAAGGGCAGCCCAAGGTCGAACGAGCACGATCGGCCCGTGATGCAGCGACGCCCGCCGCGGCAGGAAATGCCCCCAGCGCAGCGACCCATGGGTCTCGCGCGGGTGGCTCTCGTGGCCCTCGTCGTGCTGGGCGCAGCGACCCTCGGCGCGTGGCGGGTCTCCGGCGCTCTCGCCTCGACTCCCGGCAGCCGCAGCCTGGCGGGCGGTGGGATGACGGTCACCGTCGTCGACGCGCGCTCGATCACCGGCTTGAGCGACCACGACCTCGGCGGCATGGCGCACGGGGTGCAGGGTCTCGTCACTCGCGGTCGCGCGCTCGTGCAGGTCAGCCTCGTGCTCCGGGGCGGCAGCCGCGCGACGCACTACGACACCACCGCCCTCGAGGCGGTGCAGGCGGGTTCCACGACCGGCGTACGGCCGGTGGGCGGGACGCTCGCCCGCGGCACCCTCGCGGCGCACGGCCGGGTCGAGGGCACCGTGTCCTACGTCGTGCCACGCAACGGAGCGGCCTTCCGGCTGCGGCTGGGCCACGGGGGCCGCGAGATCCCGTTGCTGCGTGTCGGCCGGGCCGCACCCAGCAGCACCGAGCACCCCGACCACGCCGACGACACCCACACGCACTGACGCCGGCTGCACCGATGCGCGCGAACGAGAGAGGCGACGAGATGATCACCACGACGGGGGATCCACGACCGCGGCTGCAGACAGGCGCGCCGGCCACCGTGCGCAGCGACCTCGTCGTGGCCGCGCTGTGCGCGGTCGTGGGCTCCGGCTGGTCCACCTGGCTGGCAGCCCGACGCCAGCACGCGTCCGGAGACGACCTTGCCGCGTGGTCGATATCCACTCTGGTGCTCGCTGCGATCGCCCTGCCTCTGCTGGCCGTGCTGCTCCCGACGCTCTCGGCCACGCTGCGGTCCCGCCGCGCCCCGTGGCTGCTCTCGGCGATGCTCGGCGCCGTCGCCTGCTCGGGCTCGGTGGCGATCGCGCAGCTGGCACGCACGACCGTCGGCGGCGCCGGCAGCACCGGGCTGCCGGTCATGGCCGTGGCCGGCGGGTCCCTCGACGTCCTGGTCGTCCTGCTCCCCCTCGCAGTGGTCGCCAGACTGGTGCGCGAGGTGGGCCGCCGACCGTTGCGGGCGTCGCGCCTGTCCCGTCGCGGACTGGTCCTGGCGGCGTCCGTGGCGACGGTGCTGGGCACGACGCTGGCCCCGCTGCCGGCCGCCGGCACCGCATCCACTGCCACCACCGACTGCCTCTCCGGCGGCACCGCAAACGTCACCTTCGACGTCACCGCGCTCGACGTCGACATCCCCGTCAACCGCTTCGGTGACCACGACCCGCGGGGGAAGATGTACGCCCTCACCAGCCACCTTGCCGCCGTACGTGACGAAGCCGCGAGTCAGCAGGTGTCGGTCGGGCTGCACGACGACCCGATCCAGCCGTTGGTGATCCGGGCCAACGAGGGTGACTGCGTCGAGATCACCTACACGAACACGGCATCGGGCGGCGACTTCGGCCTGCACATCGACGGCCTGGAGTACGACGTCTCGTCGTCGGGTGACTCCCTGGGTGCTAACGCGAGCTCGGCGGTGCCGGCCGGCACGTCACGGACCTACCGCTTCTTCGTCCCGCTGGACCCGACGCTCGAGGGTGGCCACTACATCCACCCCGGGCCCGGCTATCGCGCCGCGGTCGACCACGGGCTGTTCGGCTCGCTGGTCGTCGAGCCGCCCGGCTCGACCTACTGGGATGCCGCCACCCCCGGCCTGCCGCTGGAGTCCGGGTGGGAGGCCATCATCAAGCCGGGCAACCTCGACCCGTGGTGCACCCCGCGTTCGGTCGAGCCGACCTGCGCCTTCCGCGAAGCGGCGCTGCTGCACCACGAGATCGGCAACGACAACGAGCTGCTCAAGAACAAGGCCGGGGTGGACATCCCCCTGGTCGACGCAACGACCGGCTCCTACCGCCCGGGTGGCTTTGCGCTGAACTACAGGTCCGAGCCGTTCCGCAACCGGCTGCTGGCCTTCCCGAAGGAGAAGTCGCACGGCTACAGCTCCTACACCTTCGGTGAGCCGGCGACGCCGATGATGCGCGGTTACCTCGCCGACCCGACGAAGATCCGGCTGATGCACGCCGGTGCGGAGAAGTTCCACGTCTTCCACCTGCACGGTGGCGGCGACCGGTGGCGCTTCAACCCGGTGGCCGACCGCTCCGCCGACTACGCCGAGACGGGGCTGGAAAAGGACCCCCCCGTCGTGGAGTCCGCGTCGCAGCGTCTCGACTCACAGTCGATCGGGCCGGGTGAGTCCTACAACCTCGAGATCGAGGGTGGCGCCGGCGGTGTCCAGCAGTCGGCCGGTGACTTCTTGTTCCACTGCCACATCGCCAAGCACTACGTCTCGGGCATGTGGTCGGTGTGGCGGACCTATGACACTCGTCAGCCCGACCTCGTGCCGCTGCCGGACCGCGCTGTGCCACCGACTGCCGTCGACTCGACCGGTCTGATCGGGCGGACCATCAGCGGCACCGCGATCACGGCCGCGAACCTCGACGGCTGGATCCGTCCGCAGCTGCCCGCTGCCGGTGTACCGCGCAGCGGCCAGGACGCGACGGTGTGGAACTGGATGGTCGCAGGCACCGCGACAGCCCCCGTCTACCTCGGCGCCCCGGCCGACCCGACGGTCTTCGCCGACTCACCCAACGGGCTCCCGGGTCAGCCGAACCTGTTGGCCATCGACGCCGGTCACCTCGTCGGCAACCGGCCGGCGATCCTGTTCAACCCCGATAACGGCCGCCCGGCCTACCCGCTGCTGCGCACCACCATCGGGAAGCGGCCACCGTTCACCGGCAACGGCCACACCGGCACACCGTGGCTGGGTGCCAACACCGACCAGACGGCTTTCGGCACGACCGACCCTTGGGCGGGACGGCGCGACGGCCTGTGCCCCTCGGGTCGAGCGCTGCGCACGTTCAACGTCGTCGCGATCGCCAAGCCGATCCAGCGCACCGCGACCACGGTGGACCCCGACGGCAAGCTCTTCGTCCTGGCCCACGACAAGGCCGCCGTGTTGGCCGACCCCAGGCGCTCGGACCCGCTGGCGATCCGTGCCAACCAGGGTGACTGCATCGCTGTCACCCTGACCAACGAGATCCCGGATGCCGCGGCGTTCGACAAGTTCTCTAAGACCACCATGCACATCCACCACGTTCAGTTCGACGTCCAGGGCTCTGACGGTGTCAGCGCCGGCTTCGCCTACGAGCACAGCGTGCGGCCCTACAAGGTCATCGACCCGACGCTGACGAGTCCGGCGGCGGTCGGCGACACGGTGCTGCACCTGTCCAGCGTCACGGCATTCGTCGGCACCGATGCCAACGGCAACGCGATCAGGCCTTGGATCGCCGCCGGTGAGGGCACGGAGTCGATCGACATCAAGCAGATCGCCGCCGTCGACGTCGCGGCCAAGACGGTGACGCTCACGGCGGGCCTCACCAGCGCCCACGCGACCGGGGAGTTCGCCGGAACCGAGTTCATCCAGTACCGGTGGTACCCAGACGTCACGCTGGACAACATCTTCTGGCACGACCACGTCGACGGCATCCACGGCTGGGGTCACGGCCTGGTGGGGCAGCTCATCGTCGAGCCGGCCGGCTCCACCTACCACGACCCCGTCAGCGGCGCCGAGGTCGACTCGGGGACGCTGGTCGACATCCACACGAGCACGCCACTGTCGCCGGGCCTGGTCGACGGAAGCTTCCGGGAGCTCGCGCTCTGGACGATCAACGACAACGACCAGGGTGCCTACTCGACGCTCAACCTCAAAGCCAACCCCCTGGCCACGCGCCTGGACAAGGCCGATCAGTTCAGCTCGTGGACGTACGGCGATCCGGTGACGCCACTACCGAGGCTCTACCCCGAGGACCCGCTGGTCGTCCGCACGATCAGCGTCTCGCCCTCCATCGACACCCTGCACCTCCAAGGCGGCCGGACCCTGCTCGAACCCCGCTACACCCGCACCGGACCCGGTGGCACGGTCGAGCCGGAGGGCACCATCATCGACGCGGTGCACTACGGCATCAGCGAGAAGTACACGCTGGTCTTCAACGGGTCGGCGGCCGCGATGCGGATGCGCCCCGGCGACTACCTCTACGCCAACGGCAACGAGACGCGCACCCAGCAGGGCGCGTGGGGAGTCGTGCGGATCCTG
>JANLYQ010000119.1:0-25463 GCA_031365725.1 Sporichthyaceae bacterium
GTGCGGCGACTTCCCCGACCTCAAGCCGCTCGGCGGAGGTGGCCCGCACATCGGCTGAGGGCGACTGACGTTTCAGTTATGCGGCTTTTGCGACGAGTCACACGGCTGGCGCGATCGTCGTACTCAGATGCTGATCCGGCCTGGACTGGCCGCTCCACGTCCCGGGGCAGTCAGGTGAGTCATCTGCACGGGGCTCTGCCGGCACGATGCCAGCGTAGTAACTCCTGCTCAGCTGCCGGGGGCCTCCGGGCCTGTCGAGATCTGACGCAGGGTCGAGATCACGGTGACCTCGGGCCAGTGCGTCGCGTGCAGCTGCGCGAACTCCTGCTGGTCGGCTACGGCCTCCTCGAGGGTGTCGTACTGCATGATGGCCCAGCCGCCGACGACCTCTTTGGCCTCGGCATATGGGCCATCGACCCGACTGACCTCGCCCTTGCGGACCACGAAGTTCACGGCGTCCTCCGTCCCGAACAGTCCGCCGCCGTCGAGGAACACACCCTTGGCGGCCCGTTCGCCGATGTGCGCGTCCATCGCGTCGAACAAGGCCTGCGGCGGGGTCCCGACGCCTTCTTCCATTCTGACGAATCCCATGAATCGCGGCATCTCAATCACTCCTACTGGTTGCGGGGGAGCTGCTTCTCGCACGTACGTCGAACGGCCGACCCGTCCTTCGACATCGACCATCGACTCCGTCACACTCGCCGCGAGCCGCGCCGAGACATGCGACTGGAGCCGATCTGGCGGGCCGCGCCGCAGGCGACACTAGTCAGCGTGCGACTGGCCGTGCTCCTCTGTCCTGCGAGCAGCGATTGCCATTGGAGATTCGCTGATGAAAGAAGAAGTGACCGCCTACCTCGACGCCCTCGAGGCAGAACGGCGTCCGTTGTTTGATCGGGTGCACCGTCTCATCAGCGTGGCGACACGCATCAGCGACGACGAGTTACGCGCTTTCGCGGCCGCTGTCCTCGGCCAGGTACCGCTCACAGTCCAGTGCGTAGCCGCTGACCTGCCCCAGTCACACGGTCTGACGCACTGACTCACGAACACGAGCCACTCCGTCCGGATCGGGGCACGCGGATCCGGATCTGCAATGCGCCACTGACCAACCATCAACGAGATCTCCGGTGGCGGAGGAACGTGGACGCCAGCGTTGTGGCACCGGTCACACGGGGTACCCCGCGTCAGCAAGGATGTTGCGACCGACTGCCATGCACCTCGACCTTCGCTCCGGCATGGTCGTCCAGTAGTACCAAATCATCACGGTGATCGCGAGCGCCCAAGCTCGGCCGCGTAGCCAGGTGGCATCGTCAACGCCGATCCGCCTCCGGAACAGCTCCCTGGCCGGGGGATCGAGAACCTCCCATGCCACCACGAGGTCAACGGTCGGGTCCCCGACCGACAAGCCCCCGAAATCCAAGACTGCGGCCAGGCTCCCATTGCGGACCAACAGGTTCTCGGCCGCCAGGTCTCCGTGGTACCAGCGCTGCGCCGCCCGGTCTGCTGCTCCGGGCAGCTTCATCGCGCCGGTCCAGATCTGCTCCGCGGCGCCAAGGTCGAGATCGAAGTCCGCCAATGCCCGGCACCGCACGATGTTCTCTCGGGTCGCCTCATCCATGGTGACCAGCGGCTGACCCCGGTAGGACTGCAGGTCCGAGTCGTAAGTCGCCCCCGCCGGGACCTCCGCCTGCCTCAGGGAGTCCAGCACCAGGACCAGCTCAACCGCCAGGTTTTCGCGGCGCGGGTCCACGGATGTGTCCGGACCTACGACCGCTGGGTGTGAACCCTCGATCCAGCGCACGACCGACCAGCGCTCCGGGTAACCGAGGTCAGGCTCGAACACAGCCACCACCTCAGGCACACACACGGGCAGCAATGGCCCAAGTACCGGCAGCCAGGTGGCCTCCTTCGAGATGGTCGCCGATCCTCCAGGTTGGCGAGGCAGCCGCACCAGCAGATCCGCACCGAGCCGGAACAACGCGTTGGTCGAGCCACTCGAAGCCAGCCGGCTAAGTGATAACTCGGCGTACTCAGGCATCACCCGGCCCACCAGAGAGCGGACCAGTGCGACGTCGATCGGGATCTCGTCGTCATGGAGAGCTGGAGCCACCGTGGAACCACATCGCACCGTGGGTCCTGCCGCAACCGTCTTCCTGACCTAGGACTCTCGATGGCGGCCCCCGCAACGGTGGATCGGCGGTGACAGCGTGCGCACCGGTGAGCCTGAAGGGTCTTCCTCGCCGACCAAGTCGTCAGGTCGGGCCAGAACGCCGGACAGTTCGCGCTGGCCGACTAGACCAAGTCGAAGGCTGCTCGGATCGCCTCGTGCAGCTCGAACTCTTGGGCGTCGAACAACCAACCGCACTGCTCGTGAAGCTGGTCGATCGGGATGCTGACGATGTGGTCGCACTTCACCACGCCTTCGTGGTCCAGTCCGTTGCGGGCGCCGACGCTGACCTCGGTGGCGATCCCGTGCACGGTGCTGGTGACGGGGGCGATGGTGACCGTCGACATCCTTCCCACCATCAGTTCCCTGGTCAGCACGAGCACGGGCCGTCGCTTGTCCAGAGTGGCCACATGGAAGGGACGCACCGTCATTCCGCCACGGTCGTGGCGGCTGTCGCGCGCGCGATGGCCAGCGCCTCCGGGTCGCGTGCCGCGCCCTTCTGAGTGAGCAGCGCCAGATCGTCTTCGGCGCGCTGTCGGCGTGCATCGCGCTCAATGAGGCGGGCGACCAACTCGGCACGACTCTTGACCCGACCCTGAGCCACCGCGTGGTCGACGTAAGCGACCAGCTCGTCTGGGAGACGGACCGCGATCTGAGTGCTCATTCCACGACGGTACCACTTTGGGATGCTGCGGACTGTGACTTCCCCGCCCGCAGGGTTGGCCCGTCCGGCTGCACGCCTCAGCTTACGTACTCAACCGAAGACCAACCGAGGGAGCTGAAAACACTCCTCGGACCGACCGGCCCCACCGCGGCCCCACGCGACATTCAAACCGACTCCGGCTTCGAAGACGAAGTCGCAAATGGTCAGGTCACGAGGGGTGGGCCCCGCGGGGATCGAACCCGCAACCCGCGGATTCAAGGTCCAGTCAAGGCCATGCCGGACCGTGCCGAGCGATGACGTCCGATGCCGGACAGTCCGGCCCCACGCCGGCCCCACGCCGGCCCCACGATCTTGGTCCGGGACCGGCTACATGGCGCCCGCAAGCTGCCGGATGGGTTTCCCGAAATGTTGCCCGGAAAATGCACGACAGCGCGGCTGCGCGGCGGAGCGTTCGCTCGGCGATCTCCTGCGTTGCTCGTAGAAGCCGGACTGTAAGATCCAACACCCTGCAGGAAGCCTGGACGGAGAGCCCCTCAGCGGCCATCACTTCGATGGCCGCGTGCCTTCGCCAGCTCAGCGTTCTCCGCCGTCTTCAGACCCGGTTGCAGACCTCTGTCGATCCGGTCCTGGCGGCGCCAGCTGTCAATCGTCCGGTCGCTGACGTCCAGATCGTGGGCGATGCTAGCGACGCTCTTGCCGTCACGGGGCAGGTCCAGGATCTTGCGTCGAAACTCGGCCGGGTAGCCACGTCGTCCCATTGGACCTCCTGATGTCAGGCACCAGAATCCAGAAATCTTGACTACGCTGAAGCCGGGCCACCATGGACTCCAGGAAACCCGGTGCGGATCAACCAGCGCACGACACGCCGTCGGGATGGTCGAACGTGGCAGCGATTCCCGCCCGGTTACCGCACGGATGGGAAGGTTATCGTTGCGGACCGGGTTCCCACGATCTGAGCCCCTCTGGAGGAGCGCATGCCCATCGGCAGCCGACTGGCCGCGATCGTCATCGCCGGCCTAATCGTGGCCGCCTGCGGCACCGACGACACCGCCACCGCGACTCGGGCGGACGTCGGGGGCCTATCGGCCACCGACAGCACCGAGGGTCGCGGTTCAAGCGCTACGACCCCGGCTGCCAGCCTGCGTGGGCGCACGCTTGAAGGAGCGGCCTTCGACTTCGCCAACCTGCACGGCCACCCGACCGTGATCTGGTTCTGGGCCCCGTGGTGCACCATCTGCCGCGCCGAGGCGCCGTCGGTGGCCCGGGTGGCTGCCGACGTCGGCCCGGCGGTGACATTCCTCGGAGTGCCCGGACTCGGTGAACCGGCGGCGATGAAACGGTTCGTCACAGACACCGGCATCGGCGGCTTCCCGCAGGTGGTCGACAGCGACGGTGCGATCTGGAGCGCGTTCGGCGTGGTGGCGCAGCCGGCGTTCGCCTTTATTGACGCCGCTGGCTCTGTCAAAGTCGTCAGTGGCGCACTGA
Organism: Sporichthyaceae bacterium; assembly: GCA_031365725.1. GTDB lineage: Bacteria > Actinomycetota > Actinomycetes > JACCUZ01 > JACCUZ01 > JANLYQ01. Next base: position 4,314 of record JANLYQ010000119.1, read on the forward strand.
CCCGCGCCGAGTTGGAGTCGGCCGCCCGCGCGCTGACGGCCTGAGCCGGTGGGTTCCGCGCAGTTCCCGCTGGCCCTCGCACTGGTCGCGGGGGCGGTAGCGGCGGTCAACCCGTGCGGTTTCGCGATGCTGCCCGCGTACCTGGCGCTGCTCGTGTCCGGGCCAGGCCCTGAGGGGGCCCAAGCTCCGCGCCGGGTCCAGGTGCAACGGGCGGCCACGTTGAGCCTGGCGATGACCAGCGGGTTCGCTGCGGTGTTCGGCGCGTTCGGCCTCGCCGTCGCCAGGCTCAGCGTGTCCATCCAGCAGTACCTGCCGGGCGTCACGCTCGGCATCGGCATCGTGCTGATCGGAATGGGTGTCTGGCTGGCACTCGGGAGGCACCTATCAGGCGTACCCGCGTTACGACGGGTGGGTCGCGCGCCGGGGATGGGCGTCGGATCGCAGGTGCTCTACGGGGTCGGGTTCGCAGCTGCGTCGTTGTCCTGCGCCGTGGGTCCTTTTCTGGCCATCACCACTACCGCCGCGCGCACCGGAGACGCAGCCGGTGTCGTTCTCACCTACCTGACGTTCGCAGCCGGCATGGGGGCAGTAGTGACAACCCTCGCCATCGGGGTCGCGCTGGCCCGCGGCTCGATGGTCGCGCACATTCGCCGCGCTACGCCGCTCATCGAGCGCTTCAGCGGACTCTTGCTCCTGGCTGCCGGCGGCTACGTCGCCTGGTACGCCTGGTACGAGATCCGGCTCCAGACCGGCGGGGTGGCCGCCGACCCCGTCGTCGCTGCCGCGACCCGGCTGCAGGCCCGCGCCACGCAGGCTGTGGCGGATCTCGGGCCGAGCGTGCTGGCGGTAGTGGTGGGCGCAATGGTGCTGCTCGTGACCGCGCTGGCCCTGACCGGCCGACGAGGCAAGGTGCCGCCACCGTGAGACTGCAGCCCCCGGACCTCGCGCGGCGTCGGCTGCTGCTGGCGGTCGCCGGGTGCACGAGGTCCGCGGCAAGCACCGTGGGACCGCAGCCGACCACCCGGCGGGTGACATAACCGGCGTGAAACGGCGTCATCGCCACGTAAGAGACAGCGACGGCGCCACCGCTAGTGTGACAGGTGACGGAGGCAGCCCAGATCGTCATCTACGGTGAGGACCGCGGCTGCGGCGAGGTGCTCATCCTGCTGCATTCGCATCTGCCTGACGTGCCCGCCGGCACCCTCGTCCGGCTCATCACCACCGACCCGAACGTGCACGTCACCGACTCGCCTTCCGGTCACCAAGGTGTCCGCCACAATCGGAGACAGCCTGCGACTGCAGGACGCGTCCCACCAACAAGGAAGGTCGGTGTTCCGCTGTGCCTGACACGTCCGCACCGCACACTGTCGACACGCCCGAGATGCCTGTTGCGACTGGCGCATCGATCCGCGAGCCCCTGGACACCAACAGCACCGGGGCCCGTGCTGCTGTCGCCGCGGTCCGGATCGCAGTAGCGCTGCTCTGGATCCAGAACGTCAACTGGAAGCGGCCGCCGGACTTCGGCCAGCACAACAAGGGGGGGCTGTACAGGTTCACCAACGACGCGGTGCTGCATCCGGTGGTGGCGCCATTCACCTGGTTCGTCAAGCACATCGTGCTCCCACACTTCGCGCTGTTCGGCTACCTCACCCTGATCACCGAGTTCGGCCTCGGCGCTTTCTTGCTGGCAGGGCTGCTGACCCGGTTCTGGGCGGTCGTCGGGTTGGCCCAGACCACCGCCATTACGCTGTCGGTGCTGAATACGCCGAACGAATGGCAGTGGTCCTACTACCTCATGTTCGCGGCACACATAGTCCTGCTGGCCACAGCGGCCGGCCGGGTGGGCGGACTCGACGGGCTGCTCCGGCCTCGGTGGCGGCAATCGTCAAGCCGGCTGGCCGCGCTGGCACTGAAGGCGTCATGAGCCGGCCGGGAGTGGGAACGACGGCCGCTCAGATGGGGTCCCTCCGGCGCCGCGGCCTGGGGGTGAGCCTGTGCACCGCCGCCGGCAGCCTCTTCGCGACCTTCGACTACACCCCGTTGAACTTCGCGGTGGTCGACACCCGCATCGCGGTGATCCTGCTGGTGCTCGCTGGTCTCGGCGCACTGGGTGCGATGCTGGAACAACGACTGCTGCTGCTGGGCGTCGGGTCGGTCCTGCTGCTGCTCGGCGCTGTCGGGCTTGTCAGTGCCGGCCACGGCAAAGGCCTGATCGGTGGCGGTATCTCCACAGCAGCGTTGTTCGCCGGTCTCGGTATGGGGTTCCTCGGGGTAGCGGCAGCTCATGACCAGCCGGCCAGACCGCAGGACTCGGGAGACAGGCCTACCCACCCTGCTTGACCCACGAGCCGGGGCGCATGACTGCAGGACGACGAGTCCGCGTGGAGGACGCTGCCCATGACCACGCTGAAGACCTGCGAATCAGCACCTCCGTTGGACCTGCCGCTGGTCGGCGGCGGACGCTGGCGGCTCGACCAGCAGCGGCCGACCGGCTACACACTGGTGGTCTTCTACCGCGGCCTGCACTGCCCTCGGTGCAAGAACCAGCTGATGGAGCTGAACAGCAAACTTGACGCGCTGTCCGAGGTGGGAGTCGGCAGCGTCGTCGCGGTGAGCGGCGCGACGCCGACCGGGCGGCCGTAGTGGCTGCCCAAGCAGGTCCTCGACGGGTTGGTCGCCACCGGCGAGCCTCGCGCCGCGCGGCAGCGGGGAACAGATGTCGCGTGCTGGGCCGCCCGGGACGCGACTCGTGGCGTCATCGACCGGGGGCTTGTCGGAGCGGGCAGAATGACGGTTCCGCCCACGGGAGGATCCCGGATGAGCTGCCACCCCCGCCACCACACGGTGCCGGCGCCGCGCGACAGCCGCAGCGCTGCCGGCGCCCGCGCCGACCAACGGCGCTTCGTCGAGCTGATGACGGCCCGCCGCACGGTGCGCGACTTCTCCGCCAAGCCGGTTCCGTATCAGCTGATCGAGCAAGCGGTGCGGGTCGCGGCGACTGCGCCGAGTGGTGCCCACGTCCAGCCGTGGCGCTTTGTCGTCGTGTCTGACCCGGCGGTGAAGCGGGCGATGCGGGCGGCGGCAGAGGTCGAGGAGCACGCCTTCTACGACAGCCGTGCGTCGGCGGAGTGGCTGGAGGCGATCGCACCGCTGGGCACCGACTGGCGCAAGCCGTTCCTCGAGGACGCGCCATACGTCATCGTCGTGATGGAGGTGCACCAAGGTCCGACCAGCCAAAAGCCGTACTACGTCAAGGAGTCGGTCGGCATCGCGGTCGGCTTCCTGCTGGCTGCGCTACACGAGGCGGGACTATCGACGCTGACACACACGCCAAGCCCGATGCGGTTCCTCACCGAGGTGCTCGGACGGCCGCGGGAGGAGCGTCCTTTCATCGTCGTGCCGGTCGGCTACCCGGCGACGAAGGCCGAGGTGCCGGACCTGAGCCGAAAGCCCTTGGACGAGGTGCTCATCCGGCTGGGGTGAGCCACCCAGGCATTCGTTCCGGTCGCCTCGCACCCAACGCCCACGGGTGCTGGACCGGGTCGGGACCGCCCCGAGGGTCCGGGTCGTCGGCGGTCTGCTGCAACACCGCGGTGTCGGGCCCGGCCTCGGCCACGGCGCTGGCGCCACAGCGGTCCTTGAGATCCGCCCCGGACGGAAACTCACGATGCGGCCGTCAACCGATAGGTGCCGCACGGGGCCGGCCTCGGCCATGTAGACGGTACGACCCTTGACGGCCGTCCCGGTCGGGACCATGTCGTCGAAGGCGATTGCTTCCGTGATCTGACCGTCGAGCCTGACCTGCAGCACGCGATTGTGGTGTTCGTCGGTGACGAGGAAGGAGCCCTCGCACGGCTGCAAGGCGAACTGGACCCCGGTCGGAACGAAGGACTTGGGGACTGGGGGGTGAGCCAGTGACCACGTCCCGATGTCAGCGACTACCGAGAAACGTCCTCGCCGTCCTTCCGATAGACGCCATCGACGCTCGTTCCGCCCACGTCCGGGCTGACCAGGGTCACGAGCACATGCGCCCTGCCCTGACGGAAGGCGACATCCATCGCGCCGCCGAGGCCGCCGACCCGCCTCGGGAGACCAGTGGCAAAGGTCGACATGTTGCCCGACCACGGATCGACGCGAAGCACCTCGCCTTGACGCCGTCGACGAGATAGCGGGCGCCGTCCGGCCCAACGGCGCTGCCGAGAGTGCCTTCGAGTCCTGCGGCGAGCAGCTGCAGCCGGTGTGCCGGGGTGGTCCGCTGATACCGGCCAGCGCCGGCGGAGCCCCCACCCGGTCGACATTTGCTAAGACCGGTGCGAGCAGGAGGGCGGATCGGGTAGCTCGCACCTTGACCTCCGTCAGGGAAGAAACACGTCGATGGCAGAGCCCAGGGGTATCCGGTGGTGGCCGCGGCCCACGACTCAGCGGGTGCAGCGTCACGCCCAATCCGTCAGCATGGGAGGACATCCCGGTGAGTGCAAACAACACCTCGCCGCCCTCCGTGACATGGATGACCCCCGTGCGTCGGGGAGGGCAGGTCCACGATGGAGCCGAGGGAAGTTCGACCACTGCGGGAACCAGAAAGACGTCCCGCCAGGGTCGCTGTGCCCTGGCCGTAGATTCGGCCGTCGCCCCGCGTGGGCTCGACCTCATGGTGCGAGTCGTAGCTCCAACTCACGTCGCACAAATGATCCAGTCTCATGCGCCAGCTCCACCGGCTTCCCGGCTGCACCTCTGGACCCGATACGGGGCGATGTTCTCAATCGCTCTGGGTTGCACCTACTAGGGTCTTGTCTCATCGGTGAGGCGAGATGCGCCGCCCCCGTCGGCAGGCGTCGACATATGTAAGTCGGTCGCGGGGCGCCGGGGCCGGCAGGGTAAACACTGAGTCCGACGTCTTGCCGCCCGCACACCGCGACCGGCCGGCGAGGGAGGTGGGCGACCATGGGAACTCTGGAGCACGCACTCCCGAACGGAGGGCCGGACACCGTGGCGGGATGGCGTGCCGCGGCGGACGCCCTGCTGAGTCCGCCGTGCTGCGCATTCCACCGCAACATGGAGATCTCCTCCCGCTATGCCTGGCTGCACGCGCAGCAGCCGACCTGCTTCAAATGGGCGGGCATGGCGGCGATCGCCTCGCACCACGCGCGCCTGGTGCTGTTCCCCTTCCGGCTGGACGCCGACCGCAATGGCTACGTGGACCTCCCGCGCAGCCTGACTCGCCGGCGGCTGCTGACGGAAGACGCCAACAGGATGCGTGAAGTCAACAATGCGATCTTTGCTGACATCTTCTGGGTCCACCTCGTGTTCCTTGCCGCCGCCGACGGCGAGGTGGACCTCCCGCAGTTGCTGCAACCCCATCCCGAGTACGCCGGCCTGCTGGCCGGCTTCGAGACCATCGAACGGGGCCGACTGATCCTGGCCGACGAGGGTTCGTCCGAGGAGGCACGACGGGAGGCAGCCGACACGATCTGGGCCGGCAACCTTGCTCTGCTCGAACACGAACAGCGCACTGTCGTACAGCCGCTCTTCGACCGGCTGTCCGGCCCCTTCGCACGGATGATGTCGATGGGCTCGACCACGACCTTCGAGGTGCGTGGCCTGCGGCAGGAGCTCCGGTACCTCACATCGTTCTCGGCCTTCTCGTTGACTGGCGGACTCGCCGCGGCGTTTAAGACACGTTCCGTTCCGATGATCACGCGCTTCGACGACCGTTGGCGTTGGCTGGAGACAAGTGTCGTCCCACGATTCCGGCGGCTGGACTCCGACCAGGATCTGTTGCACCGGACACTCGGCCGCGTCATCGAGGAGGCCAAGCTCTACGCCGACAAGCCCTGTGTCGTACCAACGTGACGTGACACCGTCACGAAAGGATGACCCGGGTGAGCATCGACGGGAACAGATCGCCGCTGGTGAGCAACAAGCGGTACGACGAGCCGTCGGTGTTCCAGCCGGCGAACCTGCTGCGTGAGGCACGTCGACAGAAGCAGCTCCCGGACCTTCCCGTCCCGCGGGTGTGTGTACTGGACCCGGACGGGGACATCGTTCGTTACCTCGCCGCTACCGGCAACGGGCATCGCCACCCCGGCTGGGCTTGCTACCACACCGACATGTGGGTCACCGAGTCCGACGGAACGGATCTCGGCGTGGTCGGTATGGCGGTCGGTGCGCCGTTCGCTGTGCTGGTCGCTGAGCAGTTGCACGTCAGCGGCGCCGACCTCGTCATCAGCATCACGTCCGCCGGGCAGCTGACTCCGCTGGCCGATCCGCCGTACTTCGTGCTCATCGACCATGCGTGGCGCGACGAGGGGACCAGCGCGCACTACCTGCCACCCGGGCCGTGGAGCCACCTGCCGGCCCACCTGGCATCCGCCGTTGCCGGGTCGTTCGCGGGTCTCGGTGAGCCGGTGTTCGCCAATGCCTCGTGGACGACCGACGCGCCCTACCGGGAGACCGCGGCGGCTGTTGCTGCCGCGACGGACGCCGGTTGCGTCTGCGTCGAGATGGAAGCCGCAGCCCTTTACGCCTACGCGGAGGCCACCAAGCGGGACGTCATCTGCCTGGCGCACGTGACAAACTCGATGGCCGTTGACGGCGACGACTTCGAGAAGGGCGAGGCGAATGGCGCCCTGGCAGCGCTCCACCTGGCGTGGCATCTCGCGCTAGTCGGCAGCACCTGAGGCCGGCTGTTGCCACGCCTGAAAGCCACCGACCAGATCGGTGGCCCGCGGCAGGCCGAGGCGACGCAGCGTCGCAGCGGCGAGACTGGAGCTGTACCCCTCGTTGCACACGACGATGACCCGCCGGTCCGGGTCGGACATCTCCGGGATGCGGTGCGGGCTGGTCGGGTCGAGGCGCCACTCGAGGACGTTTCGGTCGATGACGACGGCACCCGGCAGGGCTCCATCGCGCTCGCGCTGGTCGACGGGACGGGTGTCGACGATGAGGGCGCCGGCTGCCATCTCAGCGGCGAGGTCGCCCGGCTGTGTCCGGTCGAGGTCAGCGCGCACCTCGGCAAGGTGCGCGTCGATGCGGCAGCCATCCGCGTCCGCGCCCATGAATCCTCCTAGCCGGTCGGTACGCCAACGCACGGGCGCAGGTCAGCGGCGAGCATAATGAGTGGGTGATGTCACGGCTGCCAGCCCGTGGTCCGCAACGAGTGTCCGCCGGTTGCTACCGCTCCGTGCGTAGCCCGAGCACGGTGGCGGCGAGCAACACCCACCCGGCCTGGATGTGAACGATCGCCGATCGGGATCGTGTCGACGTGCAGTTCCTGCGACCATGCCGAAACCTGTCAGACCCGGGCGCCCAGCGCATGAGTACGCGCACCGATCTTGCGGGGTCCGCGCTCGACGTCGGTAGGGTGCGGCCGGCTGGGTCGTCAAGGACGTAGGGCTGCCCGGAGTCGTCGACCGAACAGTTCGCTGGCAACGCTGAGAGCGAACGAGGCAGCGAGCAACGTGGTCAACGCGGGAAACCGGAAGACGGCGATGTTCTCGGCGAACAGACGGCCCAGGCCGGCCGCCCCGACGACCCCCACGACGGCGGTGTCGCGCACGCAGATCTCGAACCTGTAGAGCGTGTAGGCCACCAAATGACCGGCCGACGGCGGGACTGTGGCTGCCAGGCCGGCCAGCCAGCGGGGCGTCCCGGTGGCGACAAGCGTCTCGCGCGACCTTGTGTCGACGCTCTCCCACGCCTCGGCGACCAGCCGACCCAAGATGCCGCCGGTGTATATCCCGAGGGCCAGCGCACCGGGCAGAACACCGGGGAACAGGGCCAGCAGGGCGATCACTGCCCACACGGTCGGTGGCACCGAACGCAACACGAGCAGGATCAGCCGAGCGAGGACCCATCCCAGGCGGCGCGGGAGGGCGACCAGCCACGGCAGGGGCCGGTCCGAAGACACCCGTCGGCGCCGGGCCGCCCACGGACCGACGAGCAGGGTGATCACCACAGCGACCGCCATCGCCAGCACTGCCATCGCGAGGGTGTCGAGTACGCCGGTCAGCAGAGCGCCCCAGCCACCGGGCGGAACTTGCGGCGGCCACAGGTCGCCGAGCAGCCGCCCGGTCAGCTGCCGGGTCCGGTCCGACGTCAGACTCGACCCCGACGCGCCGGACGCTACGGCGGCCACGACCAACCCGGGGACCACGAGCGCCGCCGACCACCGCACCCAGCGAGCCGTGTCCGGGGAACCAGAACGCGCCCGGCTCCGTGCCGATCGGCTGCCTCGAGCCGTCCCGCTCGACCAGTCCGAGCAGCTGGCTACGGCGAGGTCAGCCCGCAGCAGACTGCTCCACAGGTCCGTGGCGGCCGACAGCAGCAGGACGGCCGCGATCAGCGTCCAGACCTCGTCCCAGTTGCGCGAGGACAGGCTGACGACGAGCTCTTGGCCCAGACCACCCACGCCGACCGCTCCGAGCACGACCACGGACCGGATGGCGCACTCGAAGCGGTAGAACGAGTAGGACAACAGCAATGGCGCAGCGGCCGGGAGTAACGCATACCCGATCGCCGTCGCCGGTGGCGCACCGGTCAGTCGCAGCGTCGCCAGTGGCCCGGGCGGCACGGCGTCGAGTGTCTCGGCGAACACCTTGGCCGTCTGCGCACCGAACGGCAGCGCGATCGCCAATACCGCCACCAGCGGGTCCAAGCCGAGCACGCTGACCAGCAGCAGGGCCCAAATCAACTCATGGATGGACCGGATCGCCACCAGGATGCCGCGCAGCGCCAGTCGCACCACGCGGACGGGCAAGGACGGAAGCCCACTCCAGGCCACATCGCTGAGCACAAGGCCTCCGACGGCCCCGATGAGTAGGGCGCCGGCCGTTCCCAGGGCCGCGAAAACGAGAGTGACGAAAACACCGCGCAGCACGATCAGGAGGAAGTCGGGCGAAAGCGCGGGGTGCAGGGCCGACCTGAGCAGACCGCCGAGCAGGGGGAGCCCGCCGGTGTTCACCACGTCACCGGATGCAGGAACGGCCCGCGTCGCCGCCCAGGCCACCGGGCCGACCACTAACGCCAACCCGACCGCCCGCCGGGTCAGCACCGTGCCGAACGTGGTGCGGCGCATTCGCGCGAGAGGTGCGAGCAACGACGCCGAGCCGGGATGCTCCAGCTGATCCAGGGTCATGCGGACTGGTACAGATCGTCCAGATGAGCGTCGATCAACTCGCCAACCGGTCGGTCGAGCACGATCCGACCGTCACGCAGCCCGATCACGCGAGTGCAGTGGCGGCGGGCTAGGTCCGGCTGATGCAGGGTCACCACCATCGTGGTTCGACCCGTCGGCCCACGCAGCAGTCGGAGCACCTCGGCCGCTCGCGGCGGATCCAAGCTGGACACGGGCTCGTCGGCCAGCACCAGCTCCGGCTCCTGAATCAGCAGCCGAGCGATCGCGACCCGTTGCCGTTCCCCGCCGGACAGCCGTTCCGTGCGTTCGTGCACTGCCCACTCCAGGTCGACCCAGCGCAGCGCGTTCAGGACGGTCCGGTCCGGGCGCGGCCAGGCGAGGGCGGCCATTCCCCGTGCCGTCGACCAGCCGCCGAGCCGCCCGGCGTTGACGTTGTGCAGCACCCGGACCTGCTCGATGAGATCAAGGCGCTGGGTCACCGTTCCGATCCGCCGCTGCACCGCGCGCAGGCTGCCAGGCGACAGGCTGGGCAGGTCCGCGCCGAGCACCTCGACCGCGCCGGCGGACGGGAGAAGCGAGCCGTTCAACAGAGACAGCAGCGTGCTCTTGCCCGCTCCGCTGGACCCGAGCACTGCGACGCGCTCCCCCGCACGGATAGTCAAGTCGACCTCGCTCAAAGCCGCCTGCCCACCGAATCGCCGGCTGGCGGCACGCAATCGCACCACCACCGGCGGATCGGCGTACGACTGGTCAGGCAAGAAGCCCTTCTTCCTTAGCCACTTTCTCGATCTGGTCGTAGTTGCTGTTCATAGTCGGGATGAACTTCGCTGCGCCGAACAGGTCGAGGATGGTCTTGTCCTCGGGCTTGGCGCTGTCGAGACCCAGCAACAGCCCCTTGACCTTGTCGAGGGTCCCGGCCCCGAACTTCTTGTCGATGTCCGGGCGCGCCAGCCAGTGATAGTCCGCGTAGCCCGGCGTCTGCCACAGCACGACGACCGAGGACAAGTCGACCTTGCCGGCGGCGACCGTCGTCTTCCACACCTGCTCGTTCACGGCACCAACCTCGAAGCTGCCCGAGGCAACCGCCTCGATCGTCGCGTCATGCGATCCGGAGAAGCCGGGTGTGCCCTTCAGCTGGCTGTCCGCCAGACCGGCCTGCTTCAGGAAGTACTGCGGCATCAGCCGGCCCGAGGTCGACGTCTCACTGCCGAAGGTGAGGCTGTGACCGGCCAGCTCCGTCAAACCGCCGACGTCCTTGAACGGCTTGAGGCCCGACTTCTTGGTGGCGATGAACAGACTGTGGAAGGCAGCATCGATGTCGCGCTGGGCGATCGCCTCTGCTCCGGGCACCAACGCCCGTGCCTGGACACCCGTCAGGCCGCCCATCCAGGCCAGGTGGATGTCGCCGATCTGGAAGGCGCGCACGACGGCCGGGTAGTCGGTCACCGGCTGGTACTTCACGTCCAGTTTCGTGGCCGAAGCGAAACGCTGTGCCACCGCCGGATAGAGCCGGTTCAGCTTCTCCGGGTCCTGGTCCGGGATCGCCGACAGCGTGAACTGCGCCACCGCGGCCTTGGACCCTCCGGAGCCGGCGCTGGGCGAGCTCGACCCGCCGCAGGCGGCCAGGACGGTGGTGGCAAAGGCGCCGAGCAGCACGCTGCGGCGGGTGGGGCTGTCCATGGAAGATCCTCGTTCTGGTCGTAGTTGGGGCGCACAGACATCAATTCGGCGTTGCCGCATCAGGAAAAACGGGTCGGGCTGCTCCTCAGGCGCAGCGGAACACCTCTCGCCCGGCGCGAGCCGCGGCGTCACTGACGGCCACGGTGTCCTGCACGACGCCGAACACCTCGGCCAACGGGAGCGGTGCGTCGGCGATGCGCATGTTCGGGTTGGTCACTGCCACCGGGTGCCACCACGCGCCATCCGCGGTGATCGTCGGCTCCGGCTCGACCGAGTCGATCGACACGTGCAGACCCTGATCGCCGAACCCTTCCTGGGCCACCGGGCGGATCACCCGGTCCTCGGGCGCGATGCCCTCGGCGTCCAGCCGTTCGTGCAGCTCATGAACGCCGGCTTCGTCTTCGCGGTAGAGAGTCGCGGCGACGCGCACCCGGAAACCCAGCTCGCGGGCCTGCCCGATGCCCGTCAGCGCCCGCGCCCAGGAGCCCGCGCCGCGCTGCTTGTCGTGTAACTCGGCGGTGGCCGAGTCCAGGCTCACCTGCAGTACGACGGTGCGGTCCAGATGCTCGAGCATCTCGCGGCGACGTCCCCGGCCAAAGATCATCGCGTTGGTCAGGATCGTCCGCTCCAACCCGTTCGCCGCGGCAACCATCTGGTCCAGCTCGGGGTGCAGGAACGGTTCACCCCCGGTGAAGAACACCTCTCGACCACCCAGGTCTCGCATCTCGTCGAATGCCGCTGTCGCCACGTCTAGCGACAGCCTGCGAGCGGCAGCCTTGGGCGAGGACTCGGCGCAGCAGTAGGCGCACGCCAGGTTGCAGTCGAAGTTGCTGTAGACCCACAGTCGCTGGCCGATCGGAGTGCGCTCGCCCAGGCTGAACACCGTGCCTGGCCGCGCCTCGGCTGACACCTTGCGGACGGCGAACCACCACGGGCCTGCACTCGTCGTCGCGACCTGGGCGTGCACCTGATGGCCGACCAGGTCGGCCCACACCGGCAGGTCGTCGGCCACCGACGGCTCGGCGCTGCGGATCGCCAGCAGCTGCCCGTCCTCGAGGCGCCGCATCGAGCGCGTGATCATCAGCAGCAGGCCGCTGCCGCAGTCCATCTCGCCACCGTCGATCAAGGCGTCGACGTCGCCGACCGGCGTATCGCGGGTTGGCCCTGCGGCGATGAGCGCCGGAACTCCGTCAGATGCCATGGTGCCGACCCTACGTCCGAGTTGATCGTCCCTCGACCTGCCGGGCCTTACCGACTCGTGACATTCCGGGCGCGGAGTGACGTGCTCTCACTACCATCGACTTCGTGGATAAGCCTGAAGCGAGTGTCGGCGCACCCCTGTGGCGACCTGAGGATGCCGAGGCGCGCTCGGACTTCTGGGAAGGCGTGCACGACACCAAGAACGTCGACGGGGTCTCCTGGTGGCAGTCCGTGCCCGGGCTCTCGCTCGGGCTGGTGGACTCCACCGGGATAGAGCTCTCGGATTCCGTCATCGATGTCGGAGCCGGCTGGTCGACTTTGGTCGACCACCTCCTCGAGCGCGGATACACCGACCTCACGGCCGTAGACCTCTCGATCACTGCCCTGAACACCGTGCGCGACAGGCTCGGCCCGGCCGGAGCCGGCGTGGTCCTGACTGTGGCCGACGTACTTGATCTGCGCCTGGGCCGGCGGTACGCGCTGTGGCACGACCGGGCCGTCTTTCACTTCCTCACCGAGCCCGACGAACGCGAGGACTACCTCGTCTCGTTGCGGCGTTGCCTCCAGCCCGGCGGTTGGGTCGTCGTGGCGACCTTCGGGCCCGACGGCCCGACAACCTGCAGCGGCCTGCCGATCGTGCGCTACACCCACCAGGAACTGGTCGACGAGTTCCCCGGGTTCGATCTCGTCGACACCAGCGGCGAAGAGCATCAGACCCCGTGGGGCGGTACGCAGCAGTTCACCGCCGTGCTGCTCCGCCACAACGTCGGCGCAGGCGCATAGGTGTTCTCGCCGAGGGGGTGACGTGACCATCGCCAAGGACCGCAACCGGACGAGTCCGGACAGTGGATGGGGACTGTGTCCGACCTGACCCCGATGGCTGATCGCTCCGGCAACCATTGCCTGCTACCGGTGTTGGCCAGGCCAACGCGGCCGCGGGCCACAGCGCACCCTTCGCTGATGTCATGCAGGGTTTCCTCGGGCCCGGCGTGCACTGAACCGTTACGGGTTTAGTGCCGTCTCTTTCTGAGTCCAGGAGGATGACGTCCCGCCGAAGAAGATCAGGCCGGAGGTCAAGGCCCGGGCGTTGCGGATGGTGGTTGATCATCAAGGTGACTACCCGTGGTGACCGCTGCGTGTGAGGCGGTGGGCAAGCAGCTGGGGCTGGGCCGTGAGACGGTGCGCCGCTGGGTGGTCCAGGCCGATGTCGATGGCGGTGACCAGCCGGGGTGACCTCGAGCGAGCTGGCGGGCCCGCGACCCATGCCTCGGAGTCGGGGTCTGGGTCCCAGCGTCGGTGTCCGGGCCGGTCGAGGGATACCGGATCGGAGCTCACCGAGGGAGCGTACGACCGCATCCGGCGCGGGGAGAAGGCTCGTGTGGGCACTGAATCTGAACCGGCACTGCGGGGCCGACCTACCAGCCGCCGAGTACAGCCGTCTGGAACACCAGTGCCACCGCCGCGTTCACCGCCAGCCAGCCGCGCACACGAGTGGTGAGAGACAGGGTGAGGACGAGGAGCCATGGTGCGAAGGGGAGCCAGATCCGCTCGACCTCGAGTCGGGTGACGCCAGCCGCGGCCAAGGACAGCACGGCGACGAGGGCTGAGGCCGGGAGCAGCGCCGTCGACCCGGCGGCTCTTCGCGCGGCCGCGACGGCCGTCGCCGGTCCGGTGAGGACGGCGAGCACGGCGAAGTCGGCCAGGAAGGAGTAGAAGTAGGGGCGGTTGTTGCCGTGACCTGCGGCCCAGGCTGCATGGGTCGCGCGTACGCCGTCCCACCACCAGAAGCCAGCATTGGTCGTCGCCAGCGGCACGAGGAGCAGTCCCGCTCCGAACCACGCCGTCATCGCCACCACGGTGCGGCCGGGGGGCAGGCCTTCTCGTTGACCACCGAGGACGGCAACGGCTGCAAGCACAGCAGCGAACGGGACCAGTCCGTAGCTGAGGTAGGGCACCGCGCCAGCAAGCAGCCCCGCCAGCGCGAGGCCGGCATACGACCGCCGGTGGATCCCGACCGCTAGGCAAGCGGCCGCCCAGGCCGTCACCCCGAGGAAGAAGGCGTCAGCGCTCGTGGCGACCGTGATCGCGAAGGGTCCGAGCACGAGGAAGGGCAGTGCTCGTCGCGCCGCTGCCTCGTCGACGATCGTCCGGATCGTCATCGCCACCGCCATCACTGCCGAGGCCCCGACTCCGATCACCAAGGCGCCGGCCCAGTCCGGCCCGGCAGCGCCGAGCCGGTCCCACGCCCACAGGACGAGGACCATGAGTGGCGGATGGCCGTTGACGTGCGTCGGGTACCGACGATGGGAGACCGCGTTGGCGAACCCTCGGAGGAAGTCGCCCGGATCGGCGACGCGCCGCACGGCGGGGAGGTACTCCGCGGACTGGTTGAGCACCCCACCGAGCGTGGGATGCCCGTCGCCGACGCCGAGGGCGACGGCCCAGGTCGCGGCAGCCGCCCAGGCGAGGGCCAGCACGAGCCGCCACGGCAATCGGGCGACCAGGTCGGGCAGGACCAGGACCCCGGCGGCCCCGACCGCGAGCGCGGGAAGCTGCGCGGCCGGCGCCCACCGAAAACTGCCCAGGAACGGCGCCGCAAACGTGTTGAGGTAGCCCTGGGGCTGCAGATGGCGTCCCCACAGCACCGCGACGACGAGCAGGGCAAGCCACAGGACCAGCACCGTTACAGCACGGCCCGGACGCCATCTGCCGTTGCCCGCACTCTCGGTCCCGATGACCGCGGGGCGGGTCACCGCAGCGCCGGGCCCGGCGAGACATCACTTGCGACCGGGCCAGGCCTGCTCCGCAGGAGCGACCACAGGTAGCCGCCGACGCTGACGAGGGCCACCGCCACCAGGAGCAGTCCGAGGTTCGCGGTGTAGTCGCGCAGCAGCAGCGCCTTGCTGGAGGTTTGGCTCCCCTGTCGGTAGATGAGCGGCGCCGCGACCACGACGAGCATCCCGCCGACCACCAGGCCCGCCTGGGCGAACCGGCGGGGACGTGGCGGGACCCGGCCCAGCAGCCAGCCGGCCCCGAGCAAGGCCGGTGCCACCAGGCCGTCGTGGATGACCACCGCGGCAGTCATCCAGATGGCCAGCGCCCGGAGGTCGTCCAACGGAACGCCTCCGAGGATCTTCCAGCCGCCGTAGCCGAGCATCAGCACGCCAACGAGACCCAGTGCCCGCCGACACCACCGCACTCAGCTCACCACGATCTTCGTGAGCCACTTGGTGTTCAGGACACCTGCCCGGTTCGGGGCGATGAGTCGCAGCGGGTAGCCGTGGTCAAGGTGCAGCCGTTCGCCGTTGAGATGTGTCGCGAGCAGGGCGTGGGAGACCTGAGGGCCCTCAACGGTGCTCCCGGCATACGACCCGCCGTTCTGCAGCGACACGACCCGCACGCGCGACTGGGTGTCGCCACCTGCCCGCCGGACAACGTCCAGCAACCTGATGCCGCGCCAGTGGGCCCCGACGCTCCACCCTTCGACGCACGTGATCGGCAGGCTCGCCTCGGACACCGCGAGCGTCTCGAGCTCGGCCAGCTCGATCTGGTACGGCTTGGGACCGAGCACCTCGAGCCTCCAGTCCTGGGCCTGCGCGGTCTCGGTCACTCGGGCCTGTAGAGCCGTCCGGTTCACCGGCACTCCCTGCGGTCCCTGACCCGGGTCACGGGCGGCGAGCAGACCCAGCGGTCGTAGCGGGGTGAGGGTCTGCCCGACGGTCGTCGCGACCACCAGCCCGACCCCGAGCCCCGACACGGTCAGCAGACCTCGGCGGCTGAGGGCCGGGGTGGCCGGAGCAGCGGCGAGGTCACCGGCATTGCTGTGCGACAAAGGGTTGTCGCTCCAGGGGATCTCGGTGAGCACGTCACCGTCGGCCACGCGGACGCGGAGGCCGTAGACGATGTCCGGGAGCTTGACGGCGATGTGCAGCAGTGCAGAGCCGATCACGACATAGGCGAGGTAGTGGTGCACGCCCACGAAGGACCACGGCCAGGGATACCAGCCAAGGATGTTGATGAAGCCGGTGGCCAGCTGCACCAAGGACGAGGAGACAAGGACCAGCACCGAGAGCCGTTCCAGCACGTGTGCGACCGAACGAACCGCGGGCCATCGGAAGAGGTTGGGATAGACCGACCAGAGCTTGACCAGGATCAGCGGGATGCACGCGATCCCGGTGATGACGTGGGTCCCCTGGGTGACTCGGTAGAGCCAGACCGGGTTGGCCGGCTCAGGCAGCCAGGCGTAGGGCCGGTACTGGTAGCTGCTGAGCATCCCGGTCACGAAGCAGACCAGGAACATGATCCCCAGGACACTGCCAAGACGTGCAGTCACCGCGGTCGAGCGGACAGGACTGGAGAACCGCGGCCAGAACGCGGGCTTGTCGATCACGAAGCTCGGGAGCATGGCCTAATGCCTCTCGGTCGGCTGGGTCAGGCCCGGGACAAGGTGACGATCCATCGGCAGGAGCCCTGCCGGCAGTAATCGACAGTGAGTCCGGCCAGTGCGGCGGCGCTGCCGGCCTCGCGGAGTGCGAGGTGGGCCCAGGCGAAGGGACGCGAGACGTGATCGCCGCTGACGAGTCGCAACCGGGTTCGGCCGCTGTGCGCTTGCGGGCCCTCGACCTCGACGAGAACGCGGCCACCAGGGGCAAGCAGCTCGTTGGCCCCCGCCACAAGACCACGGGCACACCACCGATCCCGACCGTCGGCTCCGACCCCGGCTCAGTGCCCGTCATCGGGCGAGCACGGCCGAGGAGTCCCGGACCGCCCCGAGAGCCCGACGCGGTGCCGGTCACCCACGGCCTGCTCACCCGCGTGAGGTAACGAACCAGCCCCTCGTCCACCGCCAGCTGGCGTCGTGAGCAGCGAGAACGGTCTGCAGAGGATCGCCCCACCGGCGATCGGTAAGGTCGAGAGCGAGCAGGTCTGCGCAGCGGAAGACGCGCACCGGGCCGAGGTCGCGAAGGCCCATCCCTGTCTGCCGTCGGACGGCTCGGGCCAGCGCGAGGTTCGCCAGCCGGGGCGACACCGGAAAGGTCCGCATCGATCGGCTGGTCCGATGGCCCAGCACTGGGTCGGTAGCTTCGGCGAGCACCGAACCGGCCACCTCTGGAAAGCTTAGCGGCGTCAAGCCTCGCGTCGGCATCCCTTACGCAGACGACGTCGCTGGTCGCGGCCAGCGGGCCAGCGTGGAAGGCAGCGCCGCGGCCGCGCTGCTCGGCCGAGGCGACCGTCGCACCCCATGCCGAGGCGATCGCAGCGGGCCTGTCGACCGATCCGTCGTCCACCACGATCGGCCGGGAGGCAACCGGCATCGGCTCGAGCACCCAGTGACGCGCCTCCGCCTCGTCCAGGGAGGGTGGCAACACCTCGGCGCTCACAAGGTGACTCTCCCCCCGGCGTGGGGACAAATCCTTACTGGGACGTGACGGCGGGCCCGGCGTCAGTCGCTCGCGAGAGGAAGGCACACCTCGAAGCGACAGCCGGGGTGCTGGTTGAAGCCCGAGTTCGTACCTCGGTGCGCCTCGACGATGCCCCGAGCGATCGCCAGGCCGTAGCCGCCGCCCTCGCAGTCTTCCGAGCCGCCGGGCAGCACTGCCGCGGAAGGCGTGTCAAACAGCCTCGGCAGGTTCTCCTCCAGAATGCCTTCGCAGCAGTCGGCCACGGCGAGGCGGACCTAGCCGGCGGCGCCACCGTGGGCGCTCACGGCGATTGCGCGCAGGGACAGCGGATGCCGGATCTCATTGAGCAAGAGGTTGCGATCACCCGGCCGAACTCGTCCGGATCGACGCCGACCTGCAGGATCGGGGCCTCCGCCCCACCATTCGGAACGCGCCACGGGGTCCGCGCTGGCTAGTGCCTCCAGGACGAGGACACCTGCGGCTACCCGCTCGAGGTGGAGCCCCATCGGTTCTGCACGCACAAGAGCTAGAACAAGTCGGCCAACATCTACGCGACCCGGTCGACCTCCAGCACAGCCGGCGGTGGTAACGGGTGACCGTCATCGCATCGACCCGTGGAACTTCCCAGCACGACGTACACCCGCAGGGTCAGCTCGCGCGGGCTGAACGGCTTGCTGACGTAATCGTCCGCGCCGATCTCGAGCCCGGCGATGCGGTCACTCTCCGAGCCGAGCACCGTCAGGAGGACGACCGGGCCCCTGACCGAGCACCGCATGCGCCGGCGGACCGCGAAACCGTTCATCCCCGGCAGCCGGACGTCGAGCACGACCAGATCAGAGCTTGCTGACAGCGCTCGGTCAGGGAACGTCGTCACGTCGGCTACGTGCTCGACGTCGTGACCGTCGTGACCGCCGTACACGAGGTAGCAGCAGACCACGTCGGCGATGGTCGGGCCCTCCTCGGCGACGGAGATCTTGGTGCGGGATACCGGCCTCCTTAGGAGGCGCTGGACACGGGGTCCCCGACGCTAGAACAGAAGCGGCAGTCCAGACCCCACCTGACGAAGCCGTGAGACCTGTCCCGCCGGCGGAGGGGTCTCGTCCACCGCCGCGAATTGGTCGGTGCCCGTCTAGAGGTCGACGTCTGGACCGAGGCCGTGGCGCGCACTGGCCCGGGTCGGCGAGGCAACCGAGATGGGCAACGACCACTCCTGGCGCGGCTGCTTACGGAAAGAAGCCCAACGAGGGGGAACCGGACCTACCTTCGGCTTTCGTGATCCGCCAAACGAGGAGCAGCCATGGCTGAAGGCCATTTTCTTCAGATGCCTGATGAAGGGCGCATCTTGGACATGGGGCCACTACGGATGCGCGTGAGAGCGGACGCCTGACAGACGTCGTACGGCTTCACGTTGCTGGAGGCCGACGGGCCCCCCGGGTTCGGACCGCCGCTGCACGTTCACGACGATGCGGCCGAGGCCTTCCACGTTCTGGAGGGCGAGTACGTCATCTTCATCGCGACCGAGGAACGTCGTCGTCATCGAGCACGACCTCGACGTCGCCGCCCACGCCGACTGGTTCATCGACATGGGCCCGGGCGCCGGGCACGACGGCGGCACCGTCGTCTTCACCGGCACCCCGGCGGAGCTTGCGGCCCACCCGACGAGCCATAGCGGCCGGCACCTCGCCAGCAACCTCGGTCCCGACTGAGCTCGGCAGGTCAGGCGATGCCGTCTTTCGCGACCACCCCTGTGCCCTTGCGCAGCAGCACGCCGGCCAGCACGCCGGCCGCGGCAAGGACGACCGCGCCGACCCGGAGCGCCAGCACATAGCCGTGCGTGATGGCCACTCCCGGGTTGGTCCCGCTCTGCACGGCGTCGCCGGCCGAGCGCAGAGCAAGGGTCACCAGGACCGCGAGCCCGATGGCCCCGCCGATCTGCTGCAGCGCCTGCTGGATGCCCGAGGCCAGGCCGGCGTCGTCCTCGGTGACGTTGTGGACGGCCGCGTTGCCCAGCGTCGGCAGGGTCAGACCGGACCCGAGGGCGAACAGGACGGAGGCCGGAAGGAGCTGCGAGACATGGGAGCCGTCGGCGCTGATGCGGGTGAACAGCACCGCCCCCACGATGGTCAGGGCGATCCCGGCGAGCAGCACCGGGCGGTAGCCGACCTTGGGGATCAGGCTCGTCGCGAATGACGCAGGTTCGTTAGGTCGATCACCCGGCTCGGGTTGTGGGGGTCGGCCGTCCCTGTGTCCCCGCCCGAGCCGCCACCTCCGCCCGCCGCCTCACCCTGCACCGACCCCCCACGGGCCCTGGCAAAGTCGCGTGTCCACCAGTTGTCGCCGGGACCCCATCTCTTCTGCGCGAATTCGCGGAAGGCGATGTGCTTACGGGGTCGCCCAGGACATCTGGCGCTCGAAGTCCGTGGCCGGGACGGGTCGTCCGAAGAGGTAGCCCTGGGCATGGGCTCCGGTGTCGAGGATGCGTCCTAGCTGGGCTTCGGTTTCGACGCCTTCGACGATGCAGCCCAGTCCTAGGTCGAAGGCGAGGCGGGTGACGGTCTGCACGATGACGGCGTCGTGGTGGTTGTGGGTCATCCCTGCGACGAAGGACCGGTCGACTTTGAGGAAGGTGACGGGCAAGTCACGTAGGTAGCGCAGGGAGGCGTACCCGGTGCCGAAGTCGTCGATGCCGATCTGGACTCCGGATTCGCGGAGCTCGCCGAGCTTGCCGAGGGTGGAGCGCGCCGACTCCAGCAGCACGGACTCGGTCAGCTCCAGTGCCAGTGCGTGTGCGGGTAGTCCAGCGTCGGCTAGAGCGGCCTGGACGACGTCGCACAGGTCGGCTCGGGCGGCTTGTCGGGCCGACAGGTTCACGGCCAGGTGTAGGTCGGGGGCGTGTTCGCGCCAGGCGGCCAGCTGCTGGCAGGCCGACCGCAGGACGTGGGCGCCGAGCTCGACGATCAGGCCGGTGTCTTCGGCGACGGGGATGAACTCCGCGGGCATGGCCAGGGTGCCGTCGGGGAGCCGTAGCCGGGCCAGGGCCTCGACTCCTGTGACTCGCCGGGTGGGGAGCTCGACGATGGGCTGGTAGTGCACCTCGACGTTTGCGGTGCGAAGCGCGGTCCGTAGGTCGTTCTCGACCCGGACGCGGCTGGTGGAGCGGGCCCGTAGGTCTTCGTCGAACACCTCGTGGCGGTTTTTGCCTAAGGTTTTGGCTTGGTACATGGCCGTGTCGGCGTTGCGGACGAGCTCTTGCGCGCTGACGGTGGCCGAGCCGTAGGCGATCCCGACGCTGGCGGTGACCGTCAGGGGTTGACCGCGCCATGGCACGGGGCGGCTGATGGCCTGCTCGACGCGGACTGCGATGCGGGTGGCTTCGGCGGTGGTCGGTAGGTTCTCGCAGAGTACGACGAACTCGTCGCCGCCTAGGCGGGCCACGGTGTCGGTTGGGCGCATGACCTGGGACAGCCGGCGGGCGACCTCGACGAGCAGCTCGTCGCCTGCGGCGTGGCCGTGGGTGTCGTTGACGGCCTTGAACCCGTCCAGGTCGCAGAACAGCATGGCCATCAGCCCGTCGTTGGGACGGCGGGCCAGACGGGCCAGTGCCCGACCGGTCCGGTCCAGCAGCATGGCCCGGTTGGGTAGGTCGGTGAGGCTGTCGTGCAGGGCCGAGCGGGTCAGCCGCTGCTCGGCGGTCTTGCGCCCGGTGATGTCTTCGAGCTGCAGCAGCAGGCAGGT